>JBHLMP010000024.1:0-55812 GCA_048938025.1 Promethearchaeota archaeon | reverse complement strand
TTTATATACACTTTTGTCTTATTATTTTAATGCAGAAAAAATATCATTTCCTTTAAAAAGGGGTGATATAGAGAAGATCGAGTATACAATGTACTGAAAAAGTTAATAATCACATTATCCACAGAGTAAGTACATAAAATACATACAATAGGAAAAAATCCATTTTTCCCTAAAAAAAATTCTATTATCACCCCACCTTTTATTTTGCTTTATCTTATAAAATATCCATTAATATCTTACATGCCTATACCTAAATTCTTAATCTTTATTGAGCTAAAGTAAATCAAACTAAAAAAGCATAAATAAAATTAAATATAAATGTAGTTTATTGTCTATCAAATTTCGAAATTTTAAGAAATCTAATATAAAAATTAAAGATAAATAAGGTGAATTTAATGGCAGATATTAAAGACTATCTTTGGGTATTTCCAATTGTTGGCGCTATTTTTGGAATTATTACATTTCTAGCACCAGCAGCTGATTGGACTTATAGTTATGGAGGTTATATATCTATAGATTGGTATTGTTGGATTTGGGGACTAACTTCAGTATCGGCTTCTTATGGACCTTACTCTACAAATGAATTTGGACTTATAACAGATAATATGGTATTAGCAGTGTCAATTATTAGTACTATAATTATCGCTATTGGTATAGTAGTTCTTATAATAGGAGGTGTTCTAAGTAAGAGATCTACTCAGTATAATATGAATCTTATAATAATGTCATCGATAGGGGCATTATTACTTCTAATTGGGCCAATTATTTGGTTAATTGGCGCAGATTGGCCAATTATAGGTGAAATAACCACTCCTCCAGGCTATGATTTCTGGGATTGGTTTGATGTAAATTTCGGAATCATAGCTCCATTCATCGGAACAGCTATAGCTTTTATTGGAGTAGGTTTATATTATTATTACCTTAAAGAAAAAGCTGGAATACGCGAGCCTAAAAGAGAAGTAGGAGAAAAAGAACCTGTAAAGGAAAAACCTGCTACACTAAAATTTTGCCCTGAATGTGGACAAAAAATTGAACAAGAAGGGGTAACCGTTTGTCCTAGTTGTGGCTTTAAATTTTAGTATTAATATTAAAACCATTTAAGTAATCTAATTTAATAAATTTCAAAAAAAATTAGGCGAATAAAATTACTGTTCTAGTTGTAAATTTGAATTCCCTCGCTAATAAAGAGAAGAACAAAGATTAAAATTCTTTCCTTTTTTTAATTATTTATTTTTATGGTCGTAAAGTTTAGTATCTTAACATTAATATTACCACTTGGTTCAATTGAAGACTTGTACAGATATATTCTTAACTCTTATTAAGATGACTTAAATGAATTCTAAAAGATAAAAAATATAATATTAAATATCACAGTATTATATTATATATCAAATCTAAAAATTTAAAGAGATCTAACATAAAAGTATGAAATAAATAAGGTGAATATAATGGCAGAGGCTAAAGATTATATTTGGTTATTTCCATTTATTGGTGCTATCCTTACTGCAATTAGTCTTTTCACTCCTGCTGTATTTAAATCGTACCCAATGGGGGGTTCACAATTTATTTGGATGGATGGTTTCGCTGTATTTACTGGTGGACCGTCTGGTCCCGAGACTGACTTTATTGACATAGCTGGATATTATATTCCTGGAATTATTGCTACAATTTTCTTAACAGTATGTACAATTATATTGTTCGTATCATCCCTTACTCATAGACAAAAAGAAACTCCTGGTTCATGGATTGCTTTAGGTATCCTTCTCATTGGAGGAGCAATTTATTTTATAGTAGGTGTAGAGATAGGTGTTGCAATTCATTGGTTTAACGAGTTTGAAACCTATGGTTATACCCCCGAATGGATTAGTTTTTGGAACGATTATGATTATAATCCTGGTTTCGCAGTTATTGCCCCATTTATTGGAGGAGGATTAGCACTTTTAGGAGCAATTATAGGTAAATCAATTGGTAAACAAGAAGGTATTGGCAAACCAAAAGCTGCCCCTAAAGTAGAAAAACCAGTTCCTGTGGCTGAAAGACCTGCTCCTACTCCAACTCCAGTTACTGAAGAAGCTAAGGTTGTGCGTTTTTGCCCTGAATGTGGGACAAAAATTGAACAAGCAGATTCAACATTTTGTTCAGCTTGCGGTCACAAATTTTAATCTTAATTTTTTTTTTTTATTTAGTTTAAAATCACTTATTTTTAAGAATCTTAGTTCGAATTTAGATCATTTGGTAAATCTTAAATATTTTAGTGATCCAAATGGGAAATAATGATCATTTTCAGTGACCTTTATTATTTATTCTTGACGATTACCCAAATCTAACATTTTCTTTCTGATTAACAACTGATATAATGATCATAATCAGTGACCTTTATTATTTATTCTTGACGATTACCCAAATCTAACATTTTCTTTCTGATTAACAACTGATATAATGATCATAATCAGTGATCATAATAACTAATAATTCACAATTATTAGAATTAGAGATATTTCTCTTTATGGTCTTCAACAATATGCGACTCTTTATGTATATTTTCCGTCGATTCCCACAAATGATCCATCGTGGAATGATCATAGAAATGATCATATTTAAATATTCATGTTAATTATCATTACTTGAGGTGATACAAAAAATGGAAAATATAAATTTTGTAGTAAACCAGCAAAACAAAGCGGACAAAAATTTCGAAAACATCAAGGAATCCATAAGAGGATTATACCAAATCTTAAAAATTTCATGTGAAGATGATGCTTTTTGTAAAATGGGTTTGGATAATCTTGAAGCTCTCTATAAAAACTTATTAGAACTATTACTTAATGATTATGGTGCAAGACAGTTAATGAAAAAGTTGAAAAATTCTGATGAAGAATTTTTGACTATTGATCTTGAAGAATAATTAAATAAATTTTCTTATTTTATCTTTTTTTAAATTAAGCCCAATTAGATTATTTAAGTATTTTACCTGTTTCTAAATACCATAGATACAAATCTAATTCAGCTAAATTTAAGTTTAATTCTTCTGCTATTCTTTTTAATAAATTTTCAATATCAAGATATATTTTTTTAGTTAATACTTTTGGTTTTTTAATTAATTCATGTTGAACTAAGAGATCTAAAATATGGAAATCTACAATTGCTAGATTTTTATAGCCAATATTTCTAAGAAAATGACTTCCTTCTTTATATCCAATTCCTTTTATATTTTTAACAAGCCATTCTCTTAGTTCAAATTCATCATTATTTAATTTGATTGCCTTATTGAGATTCTTTATTTTCTTTCTGGCATCTACGATAAATTCTGATCGTGCATTTGGAAATCGATAACCTAAATCTTTAAATCTCTCTGCTAACTGTGGTTGAGTTAGATTTAAGAATTCCTTATCGATTTTTTCATGAATTTCAATGCATTTTTCAGCTCCACAGTTAGCAGTCATTATACAGAAGCATAATTCTTTAAAAATATCATTAATAGAACCTTGTTTGATATCACTGAATTCATTGATACGTGTTTTTATTAATGCCTCTACTTCACACTTTTTTAATTGATCTACAGTTTCCAGTAAGGTTTCCATTTTTTCTTAGTAATTAACCATACTATAAAATTCAAATTATTTAATAATATAAGTTAGTTAATTAAGTCGTTTTTTACTGTTTCTCTTCATAATTATCGTATATATATGATATCTACGTATCATAATAGAAAATAAAATAGGCAAGAAATTTAATAACTAAAAATTGTAAAATTTTTGCACACAAATATTAATTTAGTTGAATTGAATTTTAATTCCGCGAAGAAACAAAAATGTGCGGAATGATATAACATATAAGAATAAAAAGATATTAATTTAAAAATAATTTCTAAGTTTAAATAATTAGCTAAGAACGAATAAGTAAAGAAAGATGAGTTTAATTAATAATGACATAGATTTTGAGTTAAACTATTATATTAGAATAATTGACTACTTTCAAAAAGGAAATATTGAATATAGAAAAGCGGAGATTTGGAGAAGTAAGGCTCTAATTGAATTAATGGAATTTTTTAAACGTACCAGAAATAGAACTTTAGTCACAAACGCACTTCTTTTATTAATCTCCTTGTTTGAGGATAAACCACCTGATATTTATAATAATTGTGGAGAAGATGCTCATAATATATCTAAAGAAGAAAGAAAAATTTTCATAGCAGAATTAAAAAATGAATTTTTACCAAACTAATTTATTAATTAAGCTCTAATGTTTAAATTAGCTACTTTTACTTAAATAACAATAAGATTATATTTAAAAATCTAATAAGAGGTTCAAAATTGTAAAAAATTTCTGCTTTTTACTATCGCAATTATTTAAATTTGTATATTTTTTTCTTATTACATAAAAATATATTTTGTTTAATTAATGGGGATTTTTTTGTCTAAATCATACTATAAATGTAAGTTTAACAAGAAGGTAATCGTAGCAGTTTTCATTATTGTCATATTTATAATACCTATAAGCGCATCTTCTAATCATTTTATTAATTATCATAAAGATGATAATATCGCATTAGATCTGAGAAGTGCAGATTCAAGTCCATATTTATTCCAAGGAAATGAAGTATCCTTAAATATTACTGATAAAGGTAATTTATATGAATCTAACCAAGAAATTTCATTAACAAATCAAGAAGAAATTAATTTAACTTATTATTTAGACGATGTACATGATTGGAAAATCTCAAAAATTCAAAATACCATTACAAATGTTCGAGATACAAGAGAATGGGTTGAAGATAGTGATTTTCAAAGTATAGGGTTAAATATATATAGAGTTAATGAAACACATGAAAATGATCGTGTAGCTGGTGAATATCGAAATAATAGAGATAAGGGTAATAGTTTGGATCCAATAAGCCATACAGGAGCAATTGCGATGCGAGCTCACTTTATGAATTACTCAATGGAAGATTATTATGATTATGTATTTATTGATGATAAAGATGGAAATACTGGTTTTCAAGCTTCATATACTAAATTGACTCCATTTTTTTCACCTTGGATACCTGGAGATACTTTAGATGTTTATCTCATTACTGATGGTGTTGTAAATGATTATGGATACTATATAGATTTTTATGAATTTGTTAATGGAACAATTGATACCAATCCGTGGGGCTATGATGACATTGCATACTCACAATATATTCATGGGTCTACTCTTTTAGGCAATAATTCCGCTATGTACGTTGGTATGTATGCTGATCTTCTAGGTGATGCAGTAGAAGGATATTTTCCCACTTATTATGATGATGATTATGTTGAAATTTATCAAAATCTAACAATTCCAAGAGGCTCTGTTGTTGATGGTTATATAAGTTTTGATTATTATGCTGATTATGCAATGGCAGCTAATGATTTTGCTATTTATTGTAGCATTAACGGTCAAGAGATTTATTCAAAGGGGTTTTATCCTATTGTGCAGGCTGGAAAATATACATGGCAAAATACAGGAAAAGTAAATCTACTTTTTTGGACAAATACATCGAATGTTTTTAATGATGTTATTGATACCCAAAATATTAATATCTCAATTGGTATTAGATGCCTTGTTGGGTGGACTTATTCCTATACACCAGATGAATTCCAGCAAGTTATCGGTTTTGATAATCTTACGTTAGGATTGACTACTATAGCTAATTCAACTCAAGATGGTATAAATTTAAACGTAAATAACCATGATTTAATTGACGGAAGCGTATGGGGTTCTTCATTTTTAAATTTAACCGATGGATGGGAAAATAATCCTGTGACTTTAACAATAAATACAACTTCACCTGATTTAGCTTTTGATTTAAATACAATTTTATATGGATATCACGAAACTACATCAAAAATTAATCAACTAAATGTCCAAGGAATTTCATATCAAGTTTTAGAAAATTCTTCAATATTCTGGGAGTTCTATCATAATTTCTATATGCCTGCAGAATATTCAGATTTCGAATTTTTTATTAAAAAACCTTATAATTGGAAAATAATATCTGTATTAGATCCCACTCTTCAATCAAGAACTTTTGAAGGAGGAGATATTGTTGATAATTATTTAAAAATAAATACTTCAAATGCAATTTATCCAGGATGGTGGAAATTTCGAGCTAGTTCACCTAATTATCTGAATATGACTAATACAAAAATATCGAGAAATGGGCAGTGGGGATTTAATGAATTTTATTCTGGAGATTCAATAAAAATTAAGACTCAAGTAAATTATACTAATGAAATTCCATTGAATTTAGATCAAACAACAATAAATCTCACAATTTATTATCCTAATGGAACAATGTGGTATCAAGAGTCTAAAATACCATTATCAAACGGATCTGTAATTTTCTCAGAAATACTACTTACTTCACTAAATTCAGTAGGAGGGATTTACAATTATACATTATTCTGGAGTAATGGAACAGCTTTAGGTGGATTGAAATCTAATTTTGCTGTAATTCATGCTAGTTATTTAACAATCTTAAAACCTGATGATGCTAAATTAGACAACCAGACAGGGGGTACTGTTGGAGATATTATTCCCTTGAGAATCTATTTACGAGACGCTGAAAATGATTTATATATCTCCGATGCTTTAGTTTCATATAATTGGACCACAGGTACAGAATTTTTAGTAGAGGCGTCATTAGGTATTTATGAAACCGTTCTGGATACAGCAGATTTAGGTGGGTTTGGATTATATAATATAATCATAAGTACAAGTAGGGTTGGTTTTATAAATAGTAATTTAACTTTGAGAATAAACCTTGGAGAAGATTCAAATTTACAGAGATTAGAGTCTGATTCAAAAATAGTTATACATAGAAATAGTACTATTAGATTCTTTTATTATTCAGAATTTGATGAGGAAGGGATCCCTGGAGCACAAGTTTTAGTAAATATAAGTAATCCAGCCTATTATACAGTACAGGATGATTCTGATGGTTATTACTCAATTGAATTCAGTACTGAGTTTATTGATGACCTAGGAATTTATCGATTGGTGTTTGATTTTTCTGCTATTGGTTTTGAACCACAGACTCATATATTCCAATTTGAAATCATAAATCCTCCTGAAACACGCGAAGAGCCAAATTATTTGTTACTGGGAATATTATTTGCGTCCATTGGAATAGGTGCTATATTTGCTGCTTTAAGCTTAAGATCTTATGTGATACTGCCAAGAAAGAGGAGGAAGGAATCCGAACTCTTAGCTGAAACTCAAAGATTTAAAGATATCCGAAACATTCAGGCAATAGTAGTAATTCACAAGTTAAGTGGAATTCCAATTTTTTCAAGAAGTTATTCTATTTTAGAGAAACATAATAAAGAACTTTTTTCTGGATTTATTCAAGCAATAACTACCATTGGAGAAGAATTTGCTGAGCGAGAATCCACAAAACCTAAAATGAAAGAATCAGCTAAAGGGTATGGTAGCGAAAGAATTATGGAATTAGATTTCAAATACTTCTACTGCCTTATTGCTGATTTAGAAGAAGTAAGAACAGTCTTAGTACTTAGTGAAAAGTCATCTGAACGATTAAAAAGTCAACTTAGACACCTTTTATTAGCTTTAAATTTGAATCTATCAGAACAATTACAAAGCTGGGATGGCTCATTAGAACAATTTGAGATCATATTGCCATCAATATTAAATGAGTATTTTGAACTTTATTATAAAGAATCATTTCAATTGAACATTAGAGATACTGAATTCCTCAAGATGACAAAAGATAAAAGTTTAAATAAAATGGAAATCAGAGTTTTAAACGTTATTAATTCTGTGGCCAAAAGCAAGGAGAACATTATTCATTTAGATACGATAATTAATCTAGTTCATGAAGAAAATAAAGATATCATTATAAAAGCGATAGAATCATTAATAGCACAAAAGATAATTATTCCATATAATTTATAGAATTTCATCAAAATCATAATATACTTATTTTTTTTATTTATTTTATGAATCATTTGAAAGATTTCAGATTTATATGCACTAGATGCGGTAATTGTTGTAGCGATAAAAATACAATAGTTAATTTAACTTATTTTGATATACTAAGAATCAGAAATGGTTTAAATTTAAGCATTGAAGAAATTCTTGAAGTTACTGGTTTTTATATTTTTGATAAAGAAACAATAAATGAAGAACATAAAATGGTGGTTTCTCCAATAGAAACAGAAAGAGGATTAGCATTTATTGGACTTCTCAAGAAAGATTCAGGTTTTTGTTATTTTTATAATGATTCAGAAAAGAAATGTTTAATATATGATTTAAGACCTATGTTTTGTAAAACTTTCCCTTTTTCATTCAATCTTATTTTTAATAAGTCTAATAAAACAAGTGCTAAAATTAAAATGTTTTATACTGAAAAAGGGAAACAATATTGTCCTGGTATTGGAGGTGATGCCCCTCTTATTAATGAAGATAAATGGATAGAATTAGGAAAACATACAATAGAAGAATTGAACAATAATGAAATTTTAATAGAAAAATGGAATAAAGCTGTAAAACTTGGTCAAGTTACTCCCACAGTTAAAAATCTTCTTTTAACCATTTTTAATATAAAAATAACAAATCAAGATTAGAGATATTAAAAGTTAGAGCTACTTTTAAGAAAGTAGTGGCCCATATTGAGCACTTGCTAATAATGCCCAAAATAACATCCTTAATTCAACTTTATACCCTAATTTATCAGTTCGCCAGTTAAAGTCTTTATTAATCTCTTCTAGGCTAAAAAAAGTTGTTGATTTAGTTATGAAATTTAATAATCGACTACAAAATTCTGATTCTTGTTCTTTTAACTCAAGTAGATCATATATCAATAATACTTTAGCCGAATCAGTAATAATATCATTGATCGATCCATTGGATTTTATTAACTTTTTTAGCTCATTATTATAACGGGATTTAAATGGTTGAAGGTTAATTCTCTTATCAATCAATTTTATCAATGTAAGTTGATGATAAATATCAATAGAAGGTTTATATCCTTCTAGATTATGTAAATTAAGGTTTAAAATAGGATTTAGAAGATCTTTCTTATTCATTATGATAGTTCCACTTTTTTCCAATAACCTCAAACTAAATAAAGTATAGAAATTCAAACTTAATTTCTCTGGAGTAAATTTTTTCAATTCTGATTCAAGGAACATTTCAATAGCAAGAAGATCTATAATATCTGTGTTATTTAGGAGATTCAATTCCGAAAATATAATAAGACCAAAAAAAGTATTTACAGGGTCAGGTTTAGCTTCTCTTGAAGAACTAAACATCTTTCCATTTATATACTTCTTCATAATCTCTAAAATTTCAATAGAAGTAAAAGGAAACTCTATATTTAACATTTTTAATATACAAATATAATAAAAGAGATTTTCTAAGTCAAGATAATCAGGATTTACAACTCTAGAATTTAAAAAATTCATAATTTCAATTTTGATTTTATTGATAATCTCTGGATGAGTAGAGGGAAAATTCCCAAAATAATCAAGATATGTTGATTTTGGCTCTTTATCATAATTAATGGACTGTAAATCTATTAATTGGTCATTCGGTGTGATCTCAGTAAGATTTGCTTTAAGTGAGGTTTCTTCTTTGATTATTTCTTTTTTTGGGGTTTTTAGAGTCTCAATACTATCTCTTTTAGCAATTTGAAGCTGTTTTAAAATATCACGCTCTTGCTTTTGTTCTTTAGATTTTTCAACTGATCCAACCTCCCCTACTTTTTCAATTATTAGATGTAGATTAGTATAATCAATAAAATCATAGATTTTACTTGTTTCAAATACTTCCTTAATACGAGGTGTAGTAATATTATTCTCTCTAAAATTATTTAGTTTCTGAATGAAATCCTGGGGTATTAAGTTAAAAAGGTTTAAATCCTCAATCTGTTTCTTATCAAAATCAATAATATATTTGACTAAAATTTCAAACAAGATTTTGTTTACATAAATAATTAAATTCTTTTTAAAAAAAGTGTTATAATCAGGAAATTGTTTAATTTTAAAATTTTCTTCAAATTTTTTCTGTTCATCTGTTATTTTATCCATTGAAACTCCTATTGTATTTAAACCTGTTTTTATTGCTTTTATAATATCCTTTGATGTATTCTTCATTGATTTCTTACTATCATCAGATGTTTTTTTATTCAAATCAATGTTTTTGTAAGAAATGAGATTCTTTAAATAGGAGTAGCTATGGTTAAAGTAATCTAAAATCTCTGCTTTTAGAGATGATAAAAAGTTAGTTAAAATTGGTTTTATTTCTTCCATCTTTCAATTTTCTTAATTGAGCAATTTATTTATTAATCTTATATCTATAATCAATATAAACATTTATGTTTTATATTGAAAATCTTAAAAAAGAAGAAAACGCGTTTTGCTGATGGAAAACTGCTTTTTTAACCATATTGCTAAAGATTATCATTTGAAAAGAAAAAAGCCTTGGAAACCTTTAGAATCATTTTTAATCTATTTAGAGAAGAAAGGCTATAACTTTAAAGGCCTTAATATTGATTTAGGATGTGGTAATGGTAGACATTTTAAATTATTACAAAAAAGAAGTTTTAAATTAATTGGAATTGATAATTCAATTGAAATATTAAAGATTGCTCTTGAAAGTTTAAAGGATAACGATCAAGATACTAATAGTAAGATAAATTTTATACAAATTATCCTTGCGGATCTAAGATTTTTACCTATAAGACTAAATATAATACAAAACATTTTCTCAATTGCATCAATTCATCATATAAGACATAAATTTGAAAGACAAGGTGCAATTAAGGAATTATTTGATTTACTAAAAGATAATGGTTATATTATAATAACTGTATGGCGTAAATGGCAAAAGAAGTATACAAGTTATTTTTTTCACGATTGGTTTCGAAGAATGATTAGTTCTACGTATAAAAGAGAACAAAAGACGGAAGGTTTAGATGAATTTGGAGATAAATATGTCCCTTGGAAAATATCAAGCGAGAAAAAGAAATATAATAGATTTTATCATTTCTTTTCAAAACGTGAGATTAAGAAGTTAATCAAAACATTTAAAGTCCAAGAGTTTAAAATATTGGGTGGACCAAATAATCAAGATAATTTTTTTATTTTAGCCCAAAAACTAAAATAATTGAATTTGATTCAATATTTTCTAACTTTAATGACATACCATTGAATGAAATGCTTTTAAAATAAAGGGTTCAAAATTTTCATATAGTTTTCCTATTATAATCGCATGAACATTAAATATTCTTTCCGAAATATCGCAATAAAAAATAACATGAATTGACTTTTCGACATAATATCGTTTTCTCATCATTTTTCTTCGTTGCCCAAACCAAATTGTTTGTTCATGACTTAGCAACCAATCCTGTTCTTTTTTTGTAACTACTACACCAATGGCATTGTAAACATCTATTGAATTCTGTACTTCTTTATAATAAAGGAGATTCATTCTATCCTTTTTCTCCCAATTAATTTCTAGTGTTGAATTGGGACCCCAAATTTCATCATAATCATTTTGAGAATGAAATGTAATGGAACCATGAGAATCATCCCCTTCGTATTTTACTTCTCTGTACCATTTTGGCATTTTGTTAACTATAACATTACATTCTGGTTTGTTATACACGTAGTAATTGTATTCCATATTCACACCTAATTATTAGTTTTAAGAAAAAGCTTATTTCTAACATATATTTAGGTTTTTTAAAGTTTTATTTTTTGTTAAAAAGGAAATAATTTGAAGTGTGATTATTAAACTGATATATTAATAAAACAATTCAAATTAAAAATAAAAAATTCTATACTACTTGATTAACTCGATAGCTTCTTCAATCCATTTTTTTAATCTTTCTTCTGAAACACCTTTAATTAATGCAGCTAATTCTTCAGGATTTTCCTTACTAAGTTCCTCTACATTATTAACTCCAAGCTCTATAAATTTCTTGGCAGTTGCGGTACCTAATCCTGTTAATTGTGTTAGGGGAGTTCCTTTAGCCTCAACAATAACTTTTTCTTTCTTAATTTCCTTTTTCTTAATTGGTCTCGGCTTTTCCTTCATTACAGGCTTTTTAGGAGGAGCTTTTGGTTTTATTACACGTTTTACTTTAGCTTTCTCTAGTTCAGGTTTAAATGGCGTCCTTTTCTTTTCTTTTTTAACAAATGGTTCCCTTTTTTTTCCTTTTTTCTTAGGGAATTCAATAGATTTTAATTTTTCAATATTTTCTTGATAGGATGATTTTCTAAAGTAATCAATTTTAATGTTTAACTGTTCTAATAAATCAATAGTTTTTCCAGATTCCTTAATTTCTTTTAAAGAAAAACCTTTACCCTCTCTTAAATGAGCATCTTTAGCTGGGCTTTTTACCATAGCAATATGTTTCTGTTTACTTTCCATACTATCAACACAGTTTTGATATGTCAGTTATGTAATTTAGATAAAATTAGAAAGTTTTTATTTTTTTCTATTGAAAATAGTAAAACCATAAATTCTACTTAAAAAATATCTAATTGAAAATTAGGTAAGAAATTGAACCTAGTAATGGTGATGGTAATGGATTGGAAATTCCCGGATATGAACTATTCATTTTTACAACTATAATTATTCTAGTAATAACAGTTATTATAAAAAAACACAGGAAAAATTAAACCTAATTTTTTCTTTTTATTTAATGGTTATTATATCAAGTTGTTCTAATTTCTTTAATACATCATTTATCTCTGATCGCTTTTTATTTAATATTCTAGAGATTTTAAGTGGTGAATTTTTGCCAGTACATTGTATCGCAACGTGAAACTCAAAGTCTGATATCATTCCCATTGAGAGAACTTTTTCTAATACATTTTTAACTACTAATAATTTAGGAAATTCTTCAGCAACATGCCCCCCGATAGTTAAATTCTCAATATCTGCTTTTAAGGTGTTAAACCTACTTTTTTCTGTTGTTGATCTAAAAATTTTAAGATCAGAATTATGTTTTTTCCAAAAGCGATTTGCTATCTTATGAATTACTTCTTTGATTTTTTCAGTATTATCATCAGCATCAGAAATAGAACAGAATAAAACTCGTGATGCGGGATGATAATAAATAAAAATAATTGAATCCTCTGATCCTAAGACTCTATTCATTTCATTTACACGTCTCCCTTTAGTCATCGCTTCATGGATAAGATCAATTGTTTTATTGATAGCATTGAAAAATCCCGTTAAAATATCATCTTGAATTTTCTTTAATTCTTTGAATGTTAATTCTAAAAGAGAAATCGAGCTATCTCCATCAATTAAATATACTTTATAGATCAAGGTTGAAATAGAAAAATCTATTTTTTTTTTATTATCATAATAAAAATACTTTCTTTTGAATGCTCGCATAAATTTAAATGATTAAAATTAAATGTTCAAATTTATATTGATTTAATAAATATTAATAAAACCAATTTAGGGAAATGAAAGTTAAAAAGATATTTTTTATTGTATTTTTATTTATTTTTCCTTGGATATTTTCGACAACTCTAACAATTTCGGCACCTACTGGATTCTTAAGTCATCCTTATCCAAAATTGTTTACAAGTAACGGAGTTTCAAACTATAATATTAGTGGAAGTGTGACTTATCAGGTAGAAATTAATTTTACATTAACTGTTACCTCAAGTGCAGGTAATTATTGGTTTCAGTTCTCCCGATTAAATGATCGACAACCAAACTCACTACTAACTCAATATTGCCCACCTTATCAAGAGAGTGAATTGTTTTATTCAAATATTGTAGGATCTGATAGCTCTCCATATGTAATGCGAGATAAATTTAATAATACTTACGATCTTTTCAATAGTACATTGTCTACTGGTCAATCTGTTAGTGTTAGTCAAAGATATAATGTTACTTTAAATGCTGTTTCTTTTAAAAACGTTAATTACTCAGATATTGGATCTTATGATGTATATGATGAGATGTTTGATTTATACTGTAATAATTCAGAACAATATTATGAGCGGAATGATTCAGCACTAATTACTGAGTCGAATAACATTGTTGATCCAGGTGATAATCCGATTGAAAAAGCTGAGAAGATCTGTAGTTGGGTTGCTAACTATCTTACATATGATGGTACTTTACCCGCACAAGAGATGGGTGCTTTATGGGCTTATAATAACAAGATAGGAGATTGTAGTGAATACTCAAGTTTAATGGTAACTTTATTAAGGATTCAAGGTATACCTGCTCGCAAAGTTACCGGATTTTGTATTTCCGCAAATCCAAACACTAAACCTACTGAAGGACAAGTTTGGAATTTTATTGCTAGTAACTCAGGTTCAAACTTTTTGGGACATGCTTGGGTTGAATATTATGTCCCAGATATTGGCTGGATTGCGTGTGATCCAACATGGCAAAGTGGTGGATATGATTATATTAATCGGATTGATTATCTTCGATTTAATTTAAATATAGGGCAATGGTTCTCTATACCAATTTTACCCGATGAAAGTGAATTTCCGCATCCATGTATAGTTTATAATAATCCTAACTTTAATTTTGTTTATCAATTTAGAGTAACTGCAACCGAATCCAGTTTAAGTACATCGACTCAATTTCCTATTGTAATTATTACAGTTGTAATTGCTGCTGCGGTTATTGCTATAGTTGCTATAGTCTTAATTATGACTATGAAGGGAAAACGTAAAAAAGAAGCTTTCTATGAATATTAAATCATTTTTTTTTTATTTTCTAAATATATGTATGAATTAAATCAATAAGGTTCTTTGAAAAATTAGGCAGATATTTCTCAATTTTTTCTAAATCAAGAGTTTTTTCTATAAAGAGAAGTAAATACAAATTGTATTTTTCGACAGTTATTTTTTTAAAGACTACTTTCTTGGATTCATCAGTTATTCCTGAGGATACAATAAAATCTTTCTTTAACAGTTTAAATTCTTTGAATGTTTTGTATAAGGTTTCAAAATGTGGTGCTGAAATTTCAAATACCTTTCCATAAATTTCAGATTTTGAATAATTTGATAGGATAATGCCATTTTCATTTAGTAATAAAATTGAATCTGAATTTATTTTTCTCGCGAATTTCCTTAATTGATTCCTAAACAATTCCCGGTTTGGACTTAACTGTGATAAACCATAAGAGTAAGCAGTAATTAATGACCAATGATCAAAAATAGATGTCTGAAAAATTTTTATGAAAAAAGTATCAGTATTTTCGTTGATTTCATCTGCTATAACTTCTAAACTTTCAAATATTTCTTTAGAACCTTTCAAATCTGGATCAAATTTATTTAAACAGACTACAATTGGTGGATATTCATCCAATTCTTTTAATGAATTCAATATATTTTTAAATAGAGATAGTGCTTCCTTAATTCTTTCAGTATCCTGTATGTCAATAAAAAAGAACATCAAGTCAATATTATACATATAAACTTTTCCTTGTTCAAGAAATCTTTCTCTATATTGTTTTTGTCCACCTAAATCCCAAATAGATATTTGAGAATTTTGTTCCTCAAAAATTTTTTCTTCTGTCCTATCAACTCCTCTCGTAGGAAGTGATTTGATAATTTCAGAGTATTTTCTCTTCACTCCATAAAGGAAACTTGTTTTACCAGCTTTATCGAGACCTGTTAATAAAATTTTTATCTGTCTTTTAAGAGATAAAGGATCTTTTAATTCTTTAGTAAATTCAAACAATTCTGCTCTCAAATTAGCCAAAATCTCCTTATATTCACTAGAATTATTAGAATCTTGTATTCTTGTAGCTGCTCTATCAATAATAATCCGTAAATATTTCATATTTTCATAGAAAAATACTCTATCGTCTTCATCTATTAAAATTGTTATTGTTGATGCTAGCGCTTGACCCCGCGCTTTTGCTTCAGGGATCAAAAAAAAGTAAGTTAATCCGTTTAACTTTAAATCAGGAAAAGGTAGGATGCCAAAATAATTAATTCCTTCTGTTCCAGTTCCGTTCTGATAAGTGCTCTCTCCCATTAAAAGTGAGATTGTTTTCATTGCGATGGAGAAACGGGCTTTATCATCTAACTCTTGAGGCCAATATAATTTTGGAGTAGGGCCATTCTCATCAAAAATACTTAAAACAATTGATTTTATTATGTTCTCTTTCTTCTCATTTGGCTTTTCTTCAGTTGTTTTACTTTTTTTTGATTTTAAATTTGATTTAGGCAATTTATCCCCAGCTTTATAATTAAAAGAGCATGAATTTAATTCATAATATTATACTAATATACCTAAGAAAATTATTACTATTAAATTATCTTTTTTCCAAAAAATTAAGAGGTTATAATGTTATTAAGGAAAAAATTTCAAACATGCTATTTTTGAGGTGTTACAAATCTTTTTTATGAAATCTTTTAAATTTAGATTGTTTTTATCAAGTTCATTAAGGGAAATTTGTTCCAAAATTTCATTTTGAATTAATGGGTGGAATTCTCCTTGCTTAATCACTTTCTCATATATATCAAATTCTATATTTTCTCGAAAATGAGCAGAATTAGTATAATATTTTCTTTTTCCTTTAGAATAAGGTATTGCTAATTTTGGAAAATGTTTTAAATCTAATCTGACAAATCGATTTAATGCTTTTTTTGATGAATTTTCAATAAGCGAATAATTTTTACCTTCTTTTGAAGATAGTTCGTCACAAGTTTTAATCATTTTCTTTAAAATTTTCTTTCCTAAGTTATATGCTTCTGAATGTTCATGTAATTCATAATTGGTTAGAATTTTCACTGTTTCATTCAAGCCGACAAAACTTATTGATAAATTTTGATTTTCCAAACTAAAAAGATGGTGTTTATTAACAAAACCACTGCAAAAAGGCAAATGATTTGTGTTCATTCTTTTTCTTATTATATCATGTTTTTTTAATAATATAACAGAGCAAAACTTTATTTTTTCCTCTAAAATTTCCATATATTTATCTTCTTCTTTCGCGATATAGGCAAATCTAGGTAGATTTAAACAAATACTTTGTAGTACTCCAATATTAGAGCTATTAAGTAAATTTATTTGATTTTTTAATTTAGTTTTAAACCAATTAGAACATAAATTTAGAAGATAAGGTGTTTTCATTTTTTTGATCTCTTCCCAAACCTTTGTATAGGCTGAATCAAAATCATCTAAGGATTTTTCAGTAAAAAATATTTGATGTTTTAAAAAATTAAACGATTTATCTAAAAAATCTCCTTTAATAAAAACCTTAGTAAGAGCATTAAATAGTTTTAAACATTCATCGTTATAATCGCCATATACCCCTTTAATTTTACCATAAGGACCTATTGCAGGAAATTCTGAGAGGTCTTCAAGGATAAATGGTGAAGCTGATATAAATGTTTTTGAGATATTACGACCAATTATTGTGGGCAATTGATTAAATTCATATACTAATTCTCGTATGCCATTAATTAAGTCTTCATTAGAGAGGCCCTTTATATAAGGAGCAAGATAAGTAGTGATAGCAGGAAATCCTTGATTCCCACAGAATTCACTTTGAATTAAGCTTAACCATTTAGAAAGGTGATGAATGGCAATGTTGAAATTATCAGCAGGTCCTGATTTACAGCATTTAATTTTATTTATTATAGGAGGTATTCCATTCTTTAAGATTATTCGTGGATCCCAGATTTGACCTAGTGGTCTTAAGTCAAAATATTTAAGTTTATGAATATGAATATCTCCATACAAATGCGCTTTAGCCTCATTATCATCTAGAATTCTTAATAATGTATATTCTTCAGCTAATTGATCTGCTGCCCAATGATGTATTTTTTCAGGATTAATCACCTCTTTAATAAAGGGTTTTCGTCCTTTTTCAAGAATTTGTTCATAATCCATTAATGGCATACCAATACGGGTGTAAAGTTTTCGCTCTTGCTCAAAATGGTTCTCTGAAAGCATTGAACAAACAATTTCTCTTATATGTGGACCAGAAAGAAATTTTATACCTGAACTTATTATTCTTCGTACAACAAGCTCAGTTATATGTTTAGCATCTTCTTCATTCATTTGTGTTTCTTTTATAATGCTATTAAAAATTTTAGAGGGATCAAATTCAGCCATATCGCCCTCTGTTCTAAATACTTTAGGTAATAAATCCATAATAAGCCTTTAAAATATTTTTTTTTAGTTTAATATTATTTTTATTTAATTATAATATTCAAGAGACTTAAAAAAAATATTATTAACAGATTAAATTGGAATTCCTTACTATATAATTTTAAGTTATAATGTAGGCTTCCTATAAGTCTAATTAATCTATGAATTTTGTCGTTCCATATGATTACGCTTCAAAAAAGGATTTATATTTAAGAGTTTTTTTTAAAAAAGTTAAAATAATTGTTCATTAAAATTTCGATACTCTCCTTGCTTTATTTTAATGCAATATACTCTTCTAACTTATGTTTAAGTTAGTGTCAGAGTCACTTTTAAAAAAATTGTTTATAGAAATATTTAATATTTTAAAAAAAACTGAAAAGGCTGCAACTGAAATCTGGTGTGAAGCTTCAGAGATAGATTTTTTTAAAAAATTTAATGATTACGAACTTAGAGATTTCTTAAATTTATTTGAATTTCTCTCAATTCAAAAAGGAAATTATATAGATTACATTGTAATTAATAAAATTGTATTTGTTATGGAATCTGTCAGAATTTTACAATTTGAAATTAAAGACGTTTCAATATTACTAGATTATCAAGGTTTTGAAAAACTAGTACAAGAAATCTTATTGAAAAACAGTTATAAAACTACAACAAATTTTAGGTTTTCAGATAAATCCAATTTTAAATCAAAAACTTTACAGAAAAGATATGAAATTGATGTCATAGGTATTTATTTAAATTATGTATTGATTATTGATGCTAAACAATGGAGACATAAAGATTCGTATAGTTCATTAAATAAAGCAGCCAATTTACAATATCAACGTGTTTTAGCTTTGAAGAAAAATCAAGATGTTTTTTCTAGATTAATTCAAGAACTTATGGGTATAAATCTTAGTTTAAAAAGAAATTTACCTTTAATATTAATACCTATCATGGTTACATTTGAAGATAATTTTATCAAAATAAGTGACAATCAAATACCTCTGGTTTCAATATATAAATTCAATTCTTTTTTACAAGAAATACCTAATAACATGGAATATTTTAAGAAAGTTATGGTCTACAAGGTTTCTATACAAAAACAATTGCTAAAATTGTAGAAGATTAGTCACAATCTCCTTAATTTTTCTTCATATTAAAGATATTAATAATGGAGTTTATCTGTTTAAATTTTCAAAAAATTAAAAGAAGTCTATTTCAATTAAATATTAGATCTTTATACCTAAATATTCTATAATTTGTTTTTTAACAATATTGGCTGCGAAATTAATGATTCCACTTTTAGCTTTTGGATATGAGTAAATGACTAAAATCATGTCTTTTATGTTTTGAGATTCTTTATCTATTGGCGCTAAATCTATGACTCCTTCGGTACCTTTTACTGAAATAGATTTTAAAGAACCAGCACTCAAACCATTTAGTATATCTGCTCCAATCTGATTTAAGGTTTGACCTATAGTAGCAAATAATGTATCAGAAATTCTATTTGATAATGCAGATGCTAATATTGTTCCATCATCCTTGATAATTGCTGAAGCTTCGATATGAAGGTCTAATGTTAATAATTGGTTTAAAATTTCATTCATACTAGCTGGAGGGATTTTTTCTTCAGCCACTTTTTCTTTTTTAGTTTTAGATTTAGAAGTATCTAATTTTTTTACTGTAATTTTTTTTGATAAAAATCCTAAAACTTCAGTCATATCCTTCTCCAATTGTTTCTGTTTCATAAGTGTTGATTCTGCTTCTGTATTTTGTGGCAATGTTTGAGTTCTTGAAGTTTCTCCGCGTGGATGTGAAAGAGAAACGCTATTTGATGCCATAATTGAGCTTCTATAGGGTTGAGGAGTAATCTCTTTCAATACTTCTCTTTTGTCTTTTAAAGATTCTTCGCTTTTAGGTACAATAATAGATTCCGCATCGTTATCCATAAAATCTTCTAATATTTCATCGTTCACTGATAATTGATCTATTGATTCAGATTCTTTTGGAATTTCTTGCAAATCTAAATTTTGTAATTTTTGTCCTTTCTCTTTTTTAGTTTTAGAAACCGATACTCTCAATCGTGATGATTTAGAAGAAACTGGAAGTAATGCTCCACATTTTCTGCAAAATTTAACATCTTGATTTGTTGCACCGCAATTTTGACAAATAATTATGGTAAATAACGCCTCCAAACATACTTTTATTTAATCTAAAAATTTGCTTTTTTCATTAATAATATAAAAAAAATTCACTATTATTAATGTTAGTTACTATAAAATTTCTTTCCTTTTATTATTCAACGTCCAATATTGTAACCTAAATTTTAATTTGGCTTACATATTTAAAATTATTTTAGAAATCTTTAAAAATTTGATAGTAAAAGGCAATTATCTAACTAATTATTAAGATAAATCGAATAATAAATACTATTTTTGTATAATTTCTCTTAATAAATTAGCAAAAGATTCAAAATCTTCTTTACGGAAAATGGGATCCCCTTTAAGTAGAAGTAGATAATATGGAGTTAATCCTTTTTTCAGAGTTATCTGTTTGAAAATAAAATTTCTTCCAAATCTTTGAACTATCATTCTATTTTCATATCTCTCTTCCATGACGTCAGTAAATTCGAATGAATCATTCAACGTAAGAAAGTATGGGGTTGAGGCGGTTAGGAGATGCTTTACTTCATCATCTTTATAATAAGAACCAATAATAAGAGAATTATCATCAATTACAACTACTCCTTCAGAGTTTACTTTTTTCGCAAATTCCTGAATCGTTTTTGCTATTAATTCAGATTTAGGATATAAACTTAAAAGAATTTCACTCATTGCCGTTATAATTGAAGAAAAATCATAAATCGATGTTTCATAATAAAAGAGTTTTTTATAATCTGTAGCTTTTTTAAATTTTTCTTTTATTTCTAAAATAAGGTTTGTCATTTCATTCTTAGCATTCCTTTTTAACGCTGGATCATATTTATGTAGAAAAATATAAATAGGTGGCTCTATTTCCAACTTTCTAAATTGTGTTACTACATCTTTAAAATAACTAATAGCTTCAGAAATCCGTTCTTTATTCTGAAGATCTATAACATATATAGCAATTTCTGTTCCATCAAAAAATTTACCCGGGCTCTTTAGGTATGAAATTCTATAGGAAAGTTGCCCACCTAAATCCCATTCTGATATTTCCTTTCCAAGAAAATCGAAGATTCTTCTCTGAGCCCCCCTCGTAGGAGAGAGTAAGGCAATTTTAGAAAATTCTCGCTGAAGGCTTAAAATAATGCTTGTTTTGCCTGCATTATCAAGACCTGTGAATAAAATCTTATTTTGAACAGGTTTTTCTTCTACTTCTTTTTTCAAGTATAAGATGGATTGACCTTTTTCCAAAATAATCTCACCTTTGAAATTATTAATGTAATTTATAAATATATTCTTTTGTAAGATTAAAAATGATATTATTATTTATTTAAGTTTCGCATTAAAATTTATTATGTAAAAATAGCCTAAAATAATGGTAATTAGAAAACCCATTGAGTCGTTAAATTCTTTCTTATTTTGAATAGACTCAAAACTCATTAGTAAAACTTAGATCTTTTCGATACGCAGGTTTTTCCAATAGCTCAATTACTTTCTTAATTGCTTCTTGAGGTGTTTCTGCTCCATAAATTTTATCTAATCGTCTATCATCTAATTTTTGGTTAGCTATTTTTGAAGACCACCCCTCACAACTAGTTAAAGCAACAATTGGTTTCTGATAAATCCATGCAAAACAAATTTCTGATAATGTACCTGCCTTACCACTAATTGCTATGCAAGCATCACCAGTTAAAACAACAACTATATTTCTAGCTTGAGAAAATGGGCATGGGATTACAATATCAATGTATTTATTAGCAACACTTTTATCTGCATACGGAATAACTCCAATAGTTATTCCATTTTCTTCTTTTGCTCCCTTACAAACAGCTTCCATTACACCTGATAATCCTCCACATACTACAATATATTTACTTTTTGCGATTAATTTTCCGATTTCAAATGCTTTTTTCTCTGTCTCTTTATCTGTTTCACTGGCACCGACTACTGATATAATTCCTTTAAATTCTTTTTTAACGTCAAAATTCATTATCTTAGACTCCTTAGCAAATATTCTGAGTTTTTATAAAGAATTATTATTATTTTATTTTTAAAATTTGAAGATTTCTGTAGATTTTTGACCATCATTAATTTTTAACTTTTTTTCTTTAATAATTTCACCAATAACTCTTGCTTCTAAACCACAAGTACTAAAAATTTCAAGAATTTTATCACAATTAGCTTTTGGAGCAGAAATTACAAATGAAGTTGTTAAATACATTTTTATATAAGTTTCTAAATTATATTGTGCTTCTAGAAGTTTTGGAGGGATAGCGATATTATTAATATTAATATCTGCTCCAACATTCGAATATTTTATTAATTGTAATAGAGTTCCAAATATTCCTCCATTTGAAATATCTTTTGAAGAATTTGCAAGATGTAATTCAGCTAAAAGATTCATAGATTTACGTCTATTTAGAATTTCTTCTGAACTTTTAAAAGTTACAGTATCCCAATATAATTTACTTGCTTTCCCAACTTTTCCATCAAAATCTACAGCTAATATTATAGAATCATTTAAATTTGCATTAATTGCAGATAGATAATTTTCCTTCTTTATTTCTCCTAACATTGTAGAGCTTAATTCATAGCATTTCCCATGAATATTAGTATGACCTCTTATAATCGGAACTTTAAATTTTTTAGAACCCTCACATATTCCATCAAGCAAACTATTACATATTTTTACATCTTTTACAGAAATAATAATACTAGCAGCTAAAGGAGTGCCTCCACAAGCATAAATATCATCAACTCCGACTAGTATAGACGAAAATCCTGCACCAAATGGGAATTTTTCAACAAAGGTTGTTCTAATTCTATCAGTTGTTATTAAGATGAATTTATCTTCATCTATTATTGATGCTGAATCTTCTCCTATATCTGAAAAGATATTTGTACTTTTAAATGAGTTATTATCTATATGTTGAATTATAGGATTTATCTCAATTTTTTCTATGATATTTTTATTACTTCTGATGCTTTCTGCTATTTTTTTAAGAACCATCTATTATTCTAAAATAAAGCTATTTATAATTAATTTTGCTTAAATTATTTATAGAGAGATAAATAATTTAGAAATAAAAAAAAAAAAATTAAATAATGGAAGAATTATTTGAATATTCAGTTATTAAGGGTCTTGTTTTTAGTACCTATGATAAGTTAGGTCCTCAACCATTTTATATGTTTCCTGAATATATCAGTGACAATGAGTTTAAAGAGTATTCTTCAGAAATCGATGAGAAAAAATTATTTAAATTAACCTTGCGTGATTATACCCAAATTTCAATAAAGAATTTAAGCTTATTTATAAGTGATAGAAAAAAATCGAATGATGATGATTTCCAAAACGTACAATATTTCGCAATTCTACCGCATCCTGATTTTAAAGCAACATCATTAACATTTTTTCATTATATAAAAGTTAATTTTACTGAATCTCCTCTTGCTACGAGTTTTTCTATTTTAGTTGATGAAAATAGTAGGAGCTTTCTATATAATAATATAAATAGGATAAAACCACTAATTTTAGAATTTTTTCCTGAATTTGATAAAGAATTATTTGATGGTTATAAAAAAAAGGAAGAAATTGAACCCATGTTTAAAAACCTGTTAAAAAAGTTAATTGAAATTGAAAAAGCACCATCAACAATTATAACCAGTAAAAGAAAAATGAAAATTTTATTTTCAGGACTCGATGATTCTGGGAAAACTTCCTTTCTGTTATCAGTTGACCGTAAATACTCAAAATTAATAGGTTTAAAGCCCACTGCTGGAGCTAAAGTGAATTCTATTGAAGTTCTTGGAGCTACCATATTTTTATGGGATTTAGGAGGCCAACTAAATTATAGAAAGAAGTATCTGAGCAAAGCTCATATTTATTTGTATGAAGCAGATTTAGTATTTTATTTTATTGATATTAAAAATCGAGATAGATTTGAAGAAAGTATTGATTATTTACTGAATTTTAAAAAAATTTTAAATGAGTATAATCAAAAAACACCAATAATATATATTTTATCAAAAGGGGATTCAGATATATTAAATACTGATGAAATCCAAGAAAATATAAGAATTATAAAAAATAAATTAAGAGAAATCAATCTTGAAGATTCTCTTGAAATCTATATAACGAGCATTTTTCAAATTTTTACAATTTTAAGAGCATTTTCTTCAGGTATTTCAAAGTTAAGTCCAAATAGAGAGATAATCAATTATAATCTTAAAACCTTTTCTATGAAAACGAATGTTTATTTAACATTATTATTAAGTACGGATGGTTTAGTTCTTGCTGATTTCTATTCTTCTGAAGCAAACAAATTGATTGAAATTCCTGAATTTGAACTTATTAACGTTTTTGAAGTTACAGCACCTCAGTTTGCCATTATATATAAAATATTTTCTAGATTTCAAACTTTGCAAAAGGAAGAAGCAATTTTTAAAGTAGCTGATTCTGTAATAATCTTTAGAAAAATTAGTATTACTGATAATAATATGTTCCTTTTATTTTTAGTTGATGATGAGTCTAAAGAAGAACTGATTGATGAGCAATTAGATTATTTCTTGGATTACACTAAAGATTTGCTCTTAAGATATATTTCCTAAGAAATATCAGATAAATAAAATATTAAAAGATAAATCTCAATGGTGTTTTATCTGATATTGATTTTCTTAAAATCCGTTTTCTGTAATAAGAATTAATACCAGAGATTAAAGCAATAGAGGGTACAATACATTTAGCAAATTTAACTGGACCAAATAATATGAAATCACTTCCTGCTGAGGCACAATAAGTCATAAGTGATGCGATTGCACCACACCGGGAAATATCACCATACTTTTTAACAAAATCCCAACCATATATTGCATTAGCAGGAGCAAAACCAGTGGGTAGTCCTAATTCTTTTTTAACTAATCTTGTTGTTTCAACATTGATTGCAATTGAAGGCAAGTCTAAAACAGCTGTATCAACTATTATATTTTCTATATTCGCTTTTTTGGCATTAGGTATCAACTTTTCTTGTAGTAAGTGTAACTTTTGATGAGGAAAAATATATCTACTCCCAAAACTTAATAATACAGCATTTCTAACTCCAACATCTTTAATTTTTTCAAGATTTTCAATAGTTGTATTCTCATCAATGCTATTCAAAATCGCTCTATTTAACAATCCTTCTTCTTGCAATCCTTCCATTGCAGGAATCCTAATTGAATCATTTAAACCATCAACTAAGAATGGACAATCTGTAAGGTCTGCTATATATTCACATTCTTTTAAAAGTGCTTCAGGGTAGGCACCTACTATATCAATAATAGCTTGCATGCCATTCTCATCAACTATGCTTACAAATTCATTAATTTCCTTTTCAACAATATTTTTATCAAATTTTCCCACTTTTTCATCTAATAATACTTTATGTCCGGCATAAAATACAGTACCAATTAGCACTATTGAATTTTCTCCTGGTTGACCACCTAATTTTACATTCCCAATTTCTACAACTTTTTGCTCAATTTCAAAATTTAACAAAATTTTCACTCTCCTTGCAAGTATAATTATATTATAGTTAAGATTTTTTTTTAGATTTTAATTCTAAATTATTCTTTGAATCAATAGGAATACCCCTTAATTTCTTAACTTTTTGGCTAATAAGCATTCCGGTATAAATTATTGATATAATGAATTCTGGAATCCATTTATGTAATAGAAGAACAATAATTGCTGCAATAAATGAACTTGCGGCACTTATAGAAACATGTATATCATCCCAGTCATATCCTATATAATACAGATAAATTTGAATAAGCATTCTAATTACATTTACAACATAAAAGATTACAGATGAGACAACTAAAGCCTTGGCTTTTCTCCATATGATGTCATCATTTGTAGCTGAATCGTGGCTGTGGGGTGTGAAAATGATTATACCTGCAAATACACAAATAGCTTGTACTCCAGTACAAAAAGTTTCAAATCCTATAGGAGATCTGCCTGGAACAATAAATTCCCAGTAATATTTCCCTACATGTGTATATCCTGTGCTAGCACCCATATCAAAGAATAAATTTAAAAAGAGAACAGTTTGCTTTACAACAATTTCATGCAACCAAAAATTGAGTTTTAAATCAAAAAATAAATATATAAGATAAGCAGATATTGGTGCTCCAATAGCAAAAAGAATAATAGATTTTACGGAGAAAATGTACTTTTTTCCCTCAAATTCTATAATTAGTCTTTCATTTTTTTTACTTTTATCCTTCATCAATCTTTCTCCAGCATTAATATGTTTTAAATAAAAATTCATTCTATCTGCGATTATATAGTTGAGGATTACTAATAATGGAATCATAACGAGACCAAAATTATATCTACTCTCTGATTTTAAGATTGGGATTGTCAATCCAATGCTTAATGAAAACAGTAAATTAATTGTAAAGAATATCCAGATATAAACTCTTTTCTTGGGTATTAATCTAATATGTTCTCTTCTTAATATTTCCAATGTGAAATAACTAATAATTAGGAATATCAGAATAATTATATATCCAAAATAAAGAAAATTTATTACTATGTTTGAAGCGATCAATAGACCAATTAGAAAAGCTAGTATCAAATTAATTGAATTAACTAACCAGATGATTAACTTTTTTTTGATTAAGAGCTCCATAGTGATTATCTTTTATCATTTAAAGATGAAAAAACAAATTCATCATAGATAATAAGGTTTTTTTAGAAGAGTCAAAGATTCTATTTATTTAATTCTATTTTTTATTAATTTTGGGAAATGACATAAAATAACTGTTAGATGCCTTTTGTATAGATTTCGGGCGATAAACTAAAATTAAATAGAATGCTAAACTATTTGTTTAGTGTGAAATATAAAGAATGAAATTAATAAATTAGGAATCCATTAATGATTCTTGAAGAAAACTCGGCAGAAGACAATTATAGCTTGACTTATACAATACAAAATATAGTTGCCAAATCCTCTCTAAAATCTTCATTAAATCCAAATTTGGAATTAGATCTAAAGAAATTATCAGAAAAACTAATTAATGTTGAATATAATTCGAACCGTTTTCCCGGACTTTTTTTAAGACTAAGTAATCCAAAATGTGTAATTATTATTTTTAGGAATGGTAAACTAATTTTAACAGGTATAAAATCATTTGGAGATATTGATTTCGTAATTGATAAGCTAATTTTAGAATTAAATAATATACTTCGAATTCATATACAAAAAGAATTGATGAGCACAATGGTTGTAAATATAGTAATTACTGCAGACTTTTTTAAAAAAATCAATCTCGATTTAGCTGCTATTAAACTTGAAAACTCAATTTATGAACCTGAAGTATTTCCTGGATTAGTATATAATTGTACTAATCCTGTAAAGTCAGTTTTTTTACTTTTTAGTACAGGAAAAATAGTTTTTACTGGAATTCGAGAAAAAAATCTAATTGAGCCTGCCTTGATTTATCTAGGAAAGTTAATAAAAGGAAAGGATTTATTTTTATAATTCATATTTGTTAAATTAAAAAAATAAAATTTTTTTTCAAGGGTATATTCTTATTTTTCAAAAAAAAGATTGATAACAATTCTAAATTTAACCATAAGAGGAGAATTCTATTATGGAAAACAAAAATGAAGACGATAAAAGCATTGGAGAAAAAGAAGAAAAATCTGAAAGTAATAGTACAGATCAAGAAGTAAATTCTGAAAAACCAAAAGCAAAATTTACATTTAAATGTACTCAATGTGATGCATGCTGTTTAGAAAGAGGTCCTATTCCGATAACGATTTGGGATTTAGAAATGTGGGCGCGAAACGGCGTAGTTGCTAATTTTTTACCATATCTAGATATATATAATAAGCCAGATGGTGGGATTGATTTAATATTAAAACCATTAGCACCCCCTCCTAAAGAAGATGAAAATGAAGAAGAAAGCAAGAAAGACCCCTTTAGAACAGTTCCTATTGAAGAATTGCTAGATGTTAAATGTCCATTATATAATAAAGATGATAAAAAATGCCTAATCTATGAGAACAGACCACTCAGCTGTCACACATATCCCCTGGAGTTTGACGGCAAAAACTTTATCGTGGTGGATGCTGATTGTCCAGGAGTTGGAGAAGAAGGAATGACTCCTGAGGAATTAAAAGAGATGCGAGAAACAGCAAAAATTATGCATTATGAACTTACACGTATGAGGATAGCTTTACCAGTATTAAATCAAATAATTTCCCAAAAAATAATGATGGATTTAATGCGACAAAATGTGGAAGCTATGAGTAAAATGAGTGATGAGGATCGTGCTAAACTAGATGAGATTTTTAAAAAAAGTAGAGAACCAGCACAAGATTAAGTGATTATAATTTTTTATTCTTGAAACTAAAAGATAGGGAACATATTATGAAAGAATTAAAAGTGGGAAACTCATTGATCAAGCTAGTTCAAGGGGATATCACTGAAATGGAAACAGATGTCATTGTTAATGCTGCTAACGCTCAGCTTATAATGGGTGGGGGCGTAGCAGGAGCAATTAGAAGAAAAGGTGGTCCTAAAATTCAAGAAGAATGTAATAAAATAGGTGGAACCTTTCATGGAGGAGCAGTTATAACAACAGGAGGCAATTTAAAAGCAAAACATGTGATCCATGCAGTTGGTCCAAGAAGAGGAGAAGAAAATGAGGATCAAAAGCTAAAAAATGCCACATTAAATAGTCTTAAATTAATGGATGAATATAATTTGCAAACAATATCATTTCCAGCTATCTCAACAGGAATATTTGGTTTCCCTATAGATAGATGCGCAAAAATAATGATATCTACAGTTAAAGAATATCTAAAAGAAAAGACGCAAATCAAAGAAGTAATATTCTGCTTATACACTTCTGATGATTTTAAAGTATTTGAAAAAGAATTGAGTTAGATGCAATTTATTATTTTATGTAATACTATTTTGTACAACAAACTGCAAAGTAAGTGTATTTAAAAATAATAAATTGACTATTAAGGTAATTCCATATTGAATTTACTTAAATTTAATATTTCTTCTTCTTTTTAATATTAATTATTTCTTAAAGTTAATAGAATACTTATTTTTTTTATGAAGGTTTAATTTATAATTAGAGGAATAAAAAAATTTTTAATTAAACCGCATCCCATAATTGACTTATAATGAGTGAATATGTTTATGTAAAGTTTTTTGAAGAAGTCCGAAATACAGATGTACCTTTAGTAGGAGGTAAAAATGCTTCTTTAGGAGAACTTTTAAGTTTTGGAATACCTGTGCCTTTAGGTTTTGCGGTAACAGCAAAAGCATATGATTACATATTAGATACAAATTACTACACTATTAAAGAAAAAGAAGTTAATCTTCGTGAATTAATTGCTAGGGATATTAAAAAATTCTCAAATGAACTAAAATCAGAAGACATCAAAGCAGTAGAAAAAGTGGATAAGATCTGTGCAAATATTAGATATATCATAGAACAATCTAAAATTCCTGATTCACTTAGAGATGAAATCTTAGATGCGTATAACAAATTAATAAAGAAAATTGGAGAAGAATCAACTTTTGCAGTAAGAAGCTCTGCTACCGCTGAAGATTTACCCGATGCTTCATTTGCAGGACAGCAAGACACTCATTTAAACATCTCTGGTGAGAAAGAAATTCTAGAATATATTTTAAAAGATATGGCTTCTGTCTTTACTACTCGTGCTACAATGTATAGAGAAAGGGGAAATTTCAATCATTTTGATGTAAAGCTCTCTGTAGGAATTCAAGAAATAGCAGGAGGAAAAACAGGTGTAAAATCTTCTGGTGTAATGTTCACAGAAGACCCTGATTCAGGAAATCCTAATGTTGTCGTTATAAGAGGAACTTGGGGGCTTGGCGAATTAATAGTACAAGGAATAGAAAAAGGTGACGAATTCATCGTTTTTAAGCATGATCCAAAAAAACTAAGAATTATTCGTCGTGAGCTGGTGAAAAAAGAAAAAATGATGATTTTTTCTAAGGGTCGAGAAAAAATAGGCACAGAAGTAGTTCCTGTACCTCAAGAAAAGCAAATGCAATATTGCTTAACTGATGATGAGGTTATAATTTTAGCAGATTATGCTCAAAAAATTAGAAATCATTATGAAAAAAGGATGGATATAGAATGGGCGGTTGGAAATAATGGTAAAGTATACATAGTGCAAGCACGTCCTGAAACTGTTCATAGTATCAAAGGTGATGTTGAGGAAATCTTTTATCTTCTTGAAGATCCTGAAAAATTAAATAATGAAGGATTATTAATTGAGAATTCAGGTATAGCCATTGGAAGAAGGATAGGATATGGAAAAATTAAAGTAATAGAATCAATTAATGATGCGCATTTTTTAAGAGAAGGGGATATTCTGATAACAGAAGAGACTAATCCTGATTGGACATCCTATATGCAAAATTTGGGTGGTGTAATAACTGAAAGAGGAGGCCCTACATGTCATGCTGCTATAGTTTCAAGAGAATTAAATACAGCATCTATCGTAGGGGCTGATAATATAGTGGAAACAATGAAAGAAAAACAACGTGAAGGTATTGAATATATCACTATTGATTGCAGCCAAGGGGAACCAAGAATCTGGCTGAAAGATGTGGAATATGATTTTGATACAATTGAATTTGCAAAACTTCCATATACTCAAACAAAGGTTTTAGTTAATTTAGGTATTCCAAAAGGGGCATTATCTTCTGGAAAATATCCCGATGGGACGGGTCTAGCAAGACTAGAATTTATTATTAACGATGAGATTCAAATTCATCCAAATGCTTTAATAGATTTTGAAGCATTGGTCATGAGATATGATATTTTACTAGAGCAAAGAAAAAGAATTGAGAATATTAAAAAAAGTGATTTATATCATAAAGACCCTTTTAATCAAGAAATCTTGAAATTAAGAAAAACTCTTGATAAAATCAGAGAATTAACAGTTGGATATGACAATAAAGAAGAGTTTTATATAGAAAAATTAGCAGAAGGAATTGCGACGATTGCTGCTGGAGTTTGGAAAAAATTACCTGATGGTAATATCGCAGAATGTGTTGTAAGACTTTCAGATTTCAAAACTAATGAATATGCGAATCTAATAGGTGGATGGATATATGAAGAAGATGAGCACAATCCCATGATGGGCTTTAGAGGCGCATCTCGATACGTCTCCAACGATTTTCAGAATGCATTCATATTAGAGTTAAGAGCTATTAAACGAGCTCGCGAATGGGGATTAAAAAACATCATTCCAATGGTTCCATTCTGTCGTTCTCCAGAAGAGGGAAGCGAAATCATTCAAATAATGGAAACTGAAGATTTAATACGAGGTGAAGATGATTTAAAAGTTTATGTAATGGCTGAAATTCCTTCAAATGTAATATGTGCAGATTTATTCTGCAAATATTTTGATGGTTTTTCTATTGGATCTAATGATTTGACTCAGTTAATGTATGGTGTTGATAGAGATGAAGCAAAACTAATCCCGATTGCAAAATCCTATTCTTATACAACTAATAGTGAAGCAATTCGAAGAGCTTTAAGTGAGTTAATAAAGGTGGCACACCATTATGGTAAAAAGGTTGGAATTTGTGGACAAGCCCCAAGCGATGACCCAGAGTTCCTTAGGTTTTTGGTACGTGAAGGAATTGATTCAATTTCTTTAAATTTCGATACTTATGCGAGAGGTAGAATAAATACATGGAGAACAGAAATAATCGAAGCAAAACTAGATGATGAGGAAAGAGCAATGTCTTATGAATTCTTAAATGAATGTGATAAATTAATAGAAACAATTAGGATTCCTAGAGGTAAACTTCGAAATATGGTAAGAAAACAAGGAAAGGAAGTAATTTCTAAATTATTGGAATCTACCAATCTGTTTAATAATATATTTGATGAAATACAAAAAATTTCTTATGATTTTGTAAAAGAGATTGATAAAGGTAAATTCGTTATTTTCAACGAGTTATTCAATAAATATCACAGTCAGATCACTGAATATGTAAATGAACTTCCAAATTTACAGCGAAAAGTTCGTGAATTTGGTATATATTAAAGATTTTCTTTATTATTTAATTAAATACTTATTTTATAAGACAATAAAAAATCAAAAAAATTATATTTTAAGAAATATTTCTGAATTAAAACCCTTTATTCACTAAAATCGTTGTTTTGGGTGATTTTGTTCTATGGCAAGGGTAAATGAATTTAGCAAGGAAGTTAAGGAAGCTTTTGTGAATGTGGAACACTTACTACAAGGAATGATTAATGATCGTTCTGTTCCTAGAAATATAAAAAGAATCTCTCAAAGATGTATAAATGAGTTAAAAAGAGAAGATGAAACTGCTGGGGTCCTTTCGAGCAATATAATGTATATGGTTGATGATCTCTCGCAAGATCCAAACATTCCCTTCCATAGTCGCACTACAATATATAGAATTCTTTCAATTTTAGAAAAAATTAAAGATTAGTTAAAATTTATTTTACCTTAAAAAATTCAAAGAGTCTTGTCTTTCTATCCTATTTATGTCTCTTCAAATAGGAAAATAACAATTCATTAATATTATTTAGAAAAAATTATATATTCGTATTAAGACTAATAAAATAATTTATTCGAACTATAATCGAATATTAATATTCTTGTTGGTGAAATTTCATAATGGTTTCTACAGATGGTTGGATCGATGGTATTACTGCCTCAGGCGTTGTTATTTTTGGTATAATTTTTGGTTTATTCTTTATTTATGTATCAAGAAAAAGGGGTGCTAAACTTCTTATTTATTTAGGTTTAGCAAATTTACTTGCAGGTCTTATGTTTTTAGGAGTGTTTTTAGATTTTCTGCTAGTTGTATTAACAGAAAATAATATCGACAATACGAATGGATTGGTTGGAATTTTAAGCTATATATGGTTTGGTCCAGTAATTATTGTATCAATGTTTATAGGAGCTGAACTTCTAACACCGAATATAAAGTGGTATATTGTGTTAATAGTTCTGATTTTAAGCATAGTTTTTGAAATTGTCATATTTATGGATCCGCTAGGTTCTTTCTATTTTGATGAACCTACTACAACTCCCCCTGAAAGATTAATTGACTATAATGTTAATTTGAATACACTTGCCGGCATATTAATGGGTAGCTTTTTATTATCAGTATTGATTTTTCTTGGATTTGGATTTTTATATAAAGCTTTTCAATCAACAGGTGAAATAAAAAAGAAATTCTATTTTCTCTCGATTGGAGTTTTTTGCTTTTGTATCTTCGGACTTTTAGAAGGTTTAACTGCACCAGGTTTTATGGTGATTATCGTAAGAATTGGGTACTTGAGTAGTTTTTGGTTTATGTACGTGGGATTAAGATAAGAATAGCCGAAAAATTAATTGTTTTCTTTTTCTTTTTTTTATATAATATTTCCAAAAAAAATAAAAAAAGAAAATACAAAATATAATTGAATAACAATTTTTTTTAATTAAAATAATCCTTTCATAAAAAGTTGTATATGGAGAAAATCTAAGATGGAAGAAGATATCATAACCGCAGTTCTATATATCGAGCTCAACGATGAACTCGGACCAAATCCAATCGCTAGTCTTCCTTCAGAGTTCTCTTATGAAGATCAAATGCATATCAGTATAAAAGTTATTACAATTCTTTCTGGTGAACATGGTCTGGTTCCAGAATCTCTCGTAATTCTTCCATTTCCTTCACTAAATTTAAAGGGATTGATTAAATATATAATATGGGAGGATGAATCTCGTAGAGGTGATATTGGTCAAGCTGCTATTACTGTACTTTTTAAAAATGTTGATGACGTTATATTTTATAAATATAAGAATAATCTTGAGTTGATTTTTAATGAAATTGCTGCAAAAATCATGATGTTAGAAAAATCAAAAGCAGATAAAAAATATATTACAAACGAGTTAAAAACACTTGAAAGAGTTATATTAAATGTATTATATGAGTTGAAAGTTAAAGAAACTTCTGCTCTAGATATGGAAGCTTTTCCTGAAATATCAAGAAGAACTTCTGATTTTATAGATTACAAATTTAAAATCAGCATAGTTGGTGACCCAAGCGTAGGAAAAACTTCCCTAATTTTAAGATTTACTAAAAAAGCGTTTAGAAGAAGGTATATTCCAACATTAGGAGTCGTGGTTTCAGACCGAACCTTTAAAATAGACGATTCTGTTGTTCAACTTGTGATTTGGGATATCGCGGGTCAAGTAAAATTCGAAACCATGAGGCGTCAGTTTTATCTCGGAACAGATGCAGTTTTCCTAGTATTTGACTTAGCTAACTCTAAAACATTCGATAGCATTCTAAAATGGTATAAAGATATTGAAAGCCAATTGAAAGATACAAGAGAAATTATAGGATTTATAATTGGTAATAAAAATGATTTAATTAATGAAAAAATTGTTGGATTTGAACAAGCAAATAAGTTAGCGAATGATCTGAATCTTAACTATATAGAAACTTCAGCTTTAACAGGAGATAATGTTGAACAAGCTTTTTATGACATTGCCAAAACTTTATATGAATCATTAAAAGATGATTTATAATAAAAATCCATTCAAAAATTTGATTTCTTTTAAGTTATACTTTTCGTGAAAGTTTAGTTTCACGAAGAATGGTGGTTTATTATATAATAATAAAGAATTAACTCCTATGCTATTAAAATACTGGATTTATAAGAAAGTCAACTTGAGACATATTTTTTCCGTTGCTTATTTAAATTGATCAAATGTTTAAATTATTATAATTTATATAAATTATTCATATATAGTGTCAATTTTTATTTAAGTCATAAATTTGCTGAACTGATGATAGCTAAAGAATTAATAAAAGCAATAATATTTACAGAATTTGACGAAGAACTTGGACCAAACCCAATTTTATGGTATCCTTCTGATTTACCTGAGAGCTTTCGCATGGCTGTTAGTATTAAATCAATTACAATACTCTCAGCAGACCAAGGTTTAATGCCTAAATCTTTAATAATTATGCCATTCCCATCATTAACCTCGAAAGGTATAATAAAATATATAGAAAAAGAAGATCATTCTCGCCGTGGTGGTGTTGCTCAATCATCTATTACTTTACTTTTCAGTGAAATTGACGATCTGATTTTTTATAAATATTTGAGCTTTCTAGAACCAGCATTTAATAAAATTACTCAAGAAATAATTAACATAGAAGATATTAAAAAAAAAAAGGATATTCTTTCTAGTCAAATAGATAATTTACGTACTGAAATTTTAAATATTTTAGAGGATCTCCGAGTAAAAGAACAATCTGCCTTAAAATCTGAAGCATTTCCTGAGGAACCTATAGAAGATAAAGGGATTATAAAATACAAATTTAAAGTAGTTGTTTGTGGAGATCCTGGTGTGGGAAAAACGTCAACAATTTTAAGATTTACTGATAATGCATTTAGGCGAACTTATATTGCAACTATTGGAGTCTCAATTTCAGAGAAAAATGTATTAATTGATAAAGATACGGTAAATTTCATTCTCTGGGATATAGCTGGACAACTTAAATTCGAGATGATGAGAAAACATTACTATAAAGGAGCAGAGGCGGCTTTCTTAATTTTTGATCTAACAAATCCAGAATCTCTTAAGAATATTCCCAAATGGTATCAAGATATAACGAAAGAAGTAAAATTAAATCATAATTTACCAATGATGATAATTGGAAATAAATGTGACTTAACTGAGAAAAGAATGATAAAAAGAAAAGAAGCAGAAGATATTGCTAAAAAATTAAGCCTTGATTATTATGAAACATCAGCTTTAACAGGGGAAAACATACATGATGTCTTTAAACAAATCGCTAAAAAATGTATTGAAACCGAATTGGGATAAAACTAATAATAATTATTATATATAAATATCCTTTATTTTACACCTTATTTTTTGTAAGATCCGAGATTTTTCAATGTCATTAGTCTTCATAATAAGAATATCCAAAGCATCGATCAAATATTGTAATTCATTTATATCTAAATAATTAAGAAAATCTTCATTTAATAAAAATTTCATAACTGAAATATTTTTAGATTCAAATCTCTTTACAATTTCTTCCTTAAAAACCTTTTTGGCTTTAGAGTCTCCTAATAATGTCATAATTTCGAAGTTCTCTGTTGGATATTTTTGTTTAAAATACTGATTTGCTCTTGCAACATAACCTTTATCCTTCTGTCTATAAAGAACTATTACTAAAAATCTATTATGACTTTGATAGGGTTTCTTTAATTTCGCGTGGATTATTGAATAATCAGATGTCGCTGTGAAATCAACTGTAATACAATCAATGTTAGGATTTATATCTAAAATTTCTTCTTCCCATTGTCCCTCTATATTTGTTAAGAAATTAATATTTCTCTTAATTACAAGATCAACTACTGTACCTATTGAAGTTTCAGCCTCTCCAATCGCTTCAATGCCTATGGATTTTAAATATTCAATAAATATTTTTTCTAATACTGGATGAGCTGCATCTTCTTTAGATAGAATAGCCATACAGCCCCTAATAGCAATACAGCCCCTCCTATCATTAAAAAAATCATTCCAAAACCCATAGTAAGGCTAACATCCTGATAAGTACGTAAATATATAAAGATTTCACTATAAGGTAATAGAAAAATTTGACTTGTTAATAATGAAATACCCGTTACTATCCACATGATCTTTGCTATTTTGACCCCTTTACTCCTAGTTGTTAACAAAATCGCAGAGATTATTGATAAAATAGAAGTAGAAATTATCAATATTATCCTAATGATTATTATATCCATAAGAGCTTCTCTAACGTCTCTGATCTCAGGATAAGAATCAATATAAGGTTCGATTGCATCAATAATTCCACCACCAGTTATGTATAACTTATCTTCTATATTAAAAACAGGACTATAATCAATTGAAACACTCATAACAGGAAAAAATAGTGATATAATTAATAAAACAATTGTAATTAAAGGAAATAAAGAACCCCAATATCTAACTTCTACCATAAGATTTCTTCCTCTTTAAACTTTAAATAATGAATAATCAACTATTCTTAAAAAATATAACTACTTTCCTATTTTATTTACTTTTAATCTTTTTACAAGTAAACAAAGTATAGACTATTTAAACTTCCAAGAAGTGCCAAATTATTAATTCGCAGAAGCATTAATTAATTCTAAAAAATAATTAAAATTTAAGTAAAATAATGAAATTAGAAGAAATTATATTTAAGAGAAGAACGATAAGAAGATTTAAGCAAGATCCGATTCCTTTAGAGATATTAAGGAAATTGATAGATTTCGCTCGTGTTGCTCCAATGGCAACTAATCGGCAAGCTCTTGAATTTATTATAGTTAAAAGTGATGAAAATCGTCAAAAACTATTTCCATTAGTGAATTGGGCAGCACTTCTTCCCAAAAATGAAAGAACTCCGGAAAAGGGAAGAGAACCTACAGCTTATATAATTGTTCTCGTAAATACTGAAATAAAAAGAACTTATGTTGATTTTGATGTTGGAGCAGCAGTTGAAAATATTTTACTTGGAGCAGTACAATTTGGTATAGGTTGTTGTTGGATGGGAAATATTAATGCAAAAAAGATTCGAGAATTATTTGAGATTCCTGACTATTATGATATAAAGCATGTTATAAGTTTAGGATATCCAGATGAATTAGCTATCATTGAACCTTATAAAGATTCCTTTAACTATTGGAAGGATGAAGAAGGTACCATACATGTACCCAAAAGAGATTTAAATGATATAATTTTCAAAATATATTAATTTTGTATTCAAATAAGTTAGAATTAAATCAGTTTTATTACAAATGCCTTCTCTTATTGGAGTAATAAGTGCTTTAACCGTTATTATATGGTTTACCCTCGGTTTAATATGGGGGACATATAGTCTAGTTAAGGCAAGGAAAACAAAATCATATGTTTTATTTTCTATGGGGCTGGCTGTGTTATTTATAAGTTTTTTATATTCAGGCTTGCTCTTAGACTCTTTATTAGTCCTCATTACAGAGAGCAACTTAGATACAAATATACATGGCATTCTTACATTTTTCTGGTTTGGCCCTTTAATAATTATTGGTACCTATATATTTAATGAACTTATTGCTATGAACTTTAAAAAATGGTTGAAATATTTAATTCTAATTTATTTTTCAATAATAAGTATAATCTACGAAATTCTATTATTTTTAACTCATTCAAGTTCGATCATTTATAAAAATCCCTCAGAACCCGGTCAAGATTTAATTGATAATATCTTAGTTTTTTGGACACCTCCATTTTATATGCTTGCAATTTCTTTATTTCCGGGGATTATAGTATTTAGTCTTTCATTTTTGTATGGGGGCATTAAATCCTCAGGAATATTAAGAAAGAAACTCATATTATTATTAATTACTTTCTTAGTATTTTTTGGTTTTGGTTCTTTAGATATAGCTATTTTCCCTTTAGATTTCTTTAATTTACCGATAGGTACATCAATAATTATAATAAGAGTGTTCATGATTATTGCTGGATTTCTCTTTTTTTTTAGCTTAAAAGAAGAATCTGTAAAAAGCATGGAAAAACCTTCTATTAAAATATTTAAATCTGGAGAATCTAAACCATCTCTTATAGATATATTATCTGAGACTAAATCTAAAGAGCTATCACCCGAAGAGATCTTAGCATTTCGAGAGCAAACAATATGTCTAATCTGTGAGAAAGAAATACAAGGTTTTATTAAGGTTTTTATTTGTCCTCAATGTGAAGCGTTATATTGTGAAAAATGCACGCAAAAGATGATAGAAATGAGTAATATGTGTTGGATATGTGATAAGCAAATCGATGAATCAAAACCAATTAAGCAAGATAATGAATTACCTTGAAATATAATTTAGGGTAATAGAAAGCTTTTTTAAAAATATTAAAATAAAATGTTATGACATTTAGCTTTCCAGTAAAGTGTAAAAATTTTTAAGGAAACTGAGTAAAATTAATTATGTAATCTTCTATAAATTTTGATTTTGCTATTATTAAAAAGAAAAACATTAAACAATATCAAGCTCATATATAATACTAAATCTACTACTCTAAAATTAAAAAAGGTGTAATCTATTACTTTAACTCCTATTGGACTATTTAACGGAATAACAGCAATTATTTGGTATATCACTGGCTTTATTTGGGGTAGTTTTAGTCTTTATAGATATAAAAAATCAAAAGCAGATATTTTACTGTATTTTGGCTTAACAATTATATTCATAAGTATGTTTTTCACAGGTATTGTTTTAGATTTTTTTACAATCCTCTTTACTGGTAAGAATTTGAATAATACTTCTGGAATTCATGGTATTTTAACATTTATATGGTTAGCTCCTACTCTCTCATTTGGGATATATATTGGCCTTGAATTCGTGATACCAGGTGTTAAGAAAGAATTAAAAAATTCAATATTATTTATTTATATTATTTTGGCAATAATTTTTGATTTATTTCTTTTTTTAGACCCCTTTGGTACTGTGGATTATAAGATGCCTACAAAATCGGGAGAAAACTTAATTGATAATGTTTTAATTGTAGGTTCTCCTGCTTCTATTTTAGTTTTGATCTTTTTTATTACAGCAATACTATTCTATGTTGTTAGATTTTTATATGGATCTGTTAAATCAACAGGCCTCTTAAGAGAAAAATTCACGAGGTTAGCTATATGTTTCATTCTCTTAATAGGGTTTGGATCAGTGGATATTTTATTTTTCCTACCAACAGTCATTTTAATTATTATTAGATATGGAATGGTTATTAGTGGTCTTTTTTTTGTTTTGGGAGTAAAAAAAGAAGAAGAACCAATTCTACCAAAAGAAAGTATTCATACTGATGAAGTTGAGGGTGAGGTCCTGACGACTTCATTATCCGAGGTTTTATCATATTCTAGACCTTCTGATATATCCATAAAAGATATTGAGTTATATCGAAAACAAACAATCTGTTTAGTTTGTAAAAAAAAATTAAAGGGATTCATTGATGTTTTTATTTGCCCTAAGTGTAAATCATTTTATTGCGATAATTGCGCTCAAATATTAACTCAGTTAGAAAACATGTGTTGGTCTTGTAATAATCCAATTGACGATTCAAAACCTATTAAACCTTTTAAAATTGAAGAAGAAGATATTGATATCACAATATCTGAAGGATCAAGGAAAACACTAAGAGAAGAATAGAGTTTCAAAAAGTTATTATAAATAAATGAAATTAAGATTACATGAAAAGAAATAAAATATTTAAATATATAAGATAAATTTTAAAATAAATTAAATTAATTATTAAAAAAATTCAATAATTTAAAAAAAGAGAGAGATTTATATGCGAATAACTGTTGAGGATTCACGAACAGGTAAGGTTATTAAACTTGATGTTAAGGAGCATCATACAATTGAAAGGATTATAGACATAATTATAAAGCATATGGGCATTATTAGTGCTGAGGAACGTGCATATACTTTAGTATTAAATGGAAAGGAGTTACCTTCAACAATAACAATTGAGGATTCTGTCCATAAATTTGGTTTAAAAGAAAATGACAAATTAGCTTTATGGGCAAGAGTCATTGGAGGAAATTATAAACGTTGAAGTGTTTTTTAATTGGATTTAATACAGACTTATTAAGAATAAGTTAATAAAGAAGAATTAAGATTAATATTTAACATTCCTAATCTATAATAACTATGTCATCCTTTTCTTCCTCTTCTTCTTTTTCTTCGATTTTGAACTCTCTCTTGAGGTCTTCCATGGTATTTTGCTTAAAAAAATTTGCTGCTTCTAAACAAATATCATATTTTAATGGATCATCGGGATTAGGGTTCTCCACTAATTTTTGCAAGGCTTTAACTGTAGTCTCTAAATCTGTAAGTCTTGACCATTTTTTTAGAATGTTTAAACAAATATAGCCCGTTCCAGATTCGTAACGTGAAGGTGTTTTGGTAGGATGAATATTAGGATGAAATATATTTGATTGCCAAGAAAAACTAATACCTCCAGGATATGGAAAAGCTCTATTTAGTTCCAAATGAATTTGATGATCTTTTTGAGGAACAATATCAATTCCTTCCTTGAAAGTCCCCATAATAAATCCTAAGGCTTTTAAATTGATTAAAAATTTAACTCGATCATCACTTTGAATTATTGAATTGGTATCGATAACATTTAAACTTTTTAAACTTTTAATTTCATTTTCAATCCTATTTTTCCAAATTTCTAAAGGAAGTTCTGGCATTTTTTAAAAATTAAAAATCTAATTGAGTTATATTGATATTTCCTTTCTTTATATTTATATTATATCGTTTATAATAATCATTTTTTATTTTGAAATAGATTTAATCTTTATTTATTATGCTTATAAGAACATGTCCAACAATCTGGATTCTTTAACTTTTCAATAACTTCAAATTTATTTATTAATCCATTATAATTTAATTGTTTACCTATCAAGGGTTCTCCAATATGAGGATTCCATTTTCCTTGCTCTTTAAATTGATCAATTCCTAATAAAAATTTTATTACTTGTTGAGTTTGAATTCCTCCTATAATCGAAGTTGTAGTAATTATAGTAGCAATCTTACCAATAGTAGTTCCATTAGAAGATTCGATTTCTTCTCCTGTACAGGAAAACTTTAACCACATTAAATCTAAATCGGAGCCAGAAATTCCGCATTGTAGACAAGCGGCATCAACAACTCCAGAATATACAGCTTGAACTGTTCCAAAGAATTCATCAATTCCAGAATCAATAAAAGGTACCTGGAAATAATAAGCATAATTATTTGCTTCAAGTCTAGCTTCAATATTATCAAGACAAGAGCAAACCACATCCACTTGTTTATACAAATCTTTATCTATCTCATTTAGAGCTTTCTTTATTGTTAAGATTTTAACTTCAGGGTTGAGTTTTTCACACGCTGCTTTAATGATATCTACTTTATATTTACTTTCTACTTTATTTTCCATATTAAACAAAATGCATCGATTAAGATTGGATTTTTCAATAATATCATAATCAATAATAATCAACTTTCCAATTCCAGTTAGGCTTAGATTTTTTGCAACTTCGTTACCAGTTGCTCCAACACCTATTATCATCACTGTAGCATTTGAAATCTTATTTTGATCCCAACCAGCAATTCTTTTCTGCCGATCATACTTATCCTCATTTAAATCCTCCTCTCCTAAAACTTTATATTCATTATCACTGTTATCTGTCATATTTTTACAAGATTATTTTAATGATTGAATCGAAATTAAAAATTGTCAAATATCTACTTGATAATGGCATAACTAATTTCTTTATACCCATCTTCGAATTGATCATTTAAAGTGAAAAATTTATATTCATCTCTAATTGGATCAACAACTAAAGCTACGTGATATGATTTATTAAAAATTGAACGTTGCGTAGCTAAATCAACATTACTTAAAAAGCATCCAAAATTTGGATGGGAATGCCACCACCCTAACCTTAGTAAGTTTTCATTATTTTGATCTAATTTTAATTTATCAAATTTCTCTGAATATTTAAAAAATTCAAATTGAATATTATTGACTATCCCTTTTTCTCCTGATTCTTGAAAATAAAATTCATTTGCTATGAAAGCCTCCTTTATGTAAAGATAATGATTTAATAAAATATATTTCTGTTTATTCCAAATGTAGCGTTCTCCAACTAAATAACCAAAAACTTCTTTAACGTTTTCTTTACATATCTTTTTAATCCCTTCTATTACTTCTTTAGTAATATATAATGGAAATACGTAATTCTCGTCAATTACCATAATTAAGGAATTTATTTTATTGTAATTAGTTTAATTTTTCTATTTAAGAAACTTGCTTTTGCTTCATTTGAATTTTATTATAAATGGAATTTTTTAGAATTTCATTCATTATGATAAAAATATTTTTAGCCGAATCTTCTTGGATTGCAGAAAATCCAAATGTTTGTACACCAAAAGTATCTTCAATCTCTTTAGGTTCAAAGGAAGTTTCTTTTAAATCCTGAAAATTGGCAATTATATAGAAATCTGCTTTCCTGACTTTTTTCTTAAGTTTTAAAAATAATTTTTTTGTTCTTCTTAAATTACTGGCTGCTGAATTAGTTATAATACAAATAATATCGCAAATGTTTAATAAAGTTTCATATTGCTTTGAATGAGTAATTAAATTTTCTAAATCAATTTCTCTTAGTATAAATTGCTTTATATTTCCTAAATTTGTTATATCAACTGATTTTTCAATGATTTCATTCATATCATCATCTATATCTAAAATAGTTTCTCCAGGAAATAAATCGATGATAGTTGTTTTTCCTACACCAGTTTCACCAACAAATAAGACTTTTGGGGGAATATATATATTTTCTTCAATAAACTCATCAAAACTTTCAAACATTTGAGTTTTACCTGTCCAATCCTCTAAATATTCATGATACCTATTAATAAATTCAACTTTCATCAACTCTACTTTTTCTCTTACCTCATCTTCCAGATCTTCTATATCTGTAACAATAATAAACATACAATCGTATTCAGATGAATAAGAATAGAAAAAATTAAAATCTTTAAAGTTAAGTGATTTTATTTCACCAACTTTAACTGCTTTGGCAAAACCACTAATTGCAGTAAGAAAACCACTAATTAAATCATCCTCTACTTCACTGGGACAAATAAAGTTTTTCGAGAAACACAGTATCCCTCCTTTTGCTATAACATAAATCCTTGATATCATATCTTCTGCTCATATCCTATAAGATATTAAGATCTTGGTTAATCTCATAGATGCGATATATACTTATCTCAATTTATTATATATGCTTATTTTATTCAATTATTTTTCTACTTAATTTTTAATTTAATTTAAGATAATAAGATTAATTAAAATGATTATGAAAAATATATATAAATATAATTGACAAGTTTAAAATTATAGAAAAATATCAAGAGAGCTCTCATGCATGAGAAACAGAATAGAGATTTATATCCAAAAATAGTAAAAACAAAAAAGAAAGGAATAATTGAACGAAAACCTCCCAATGACAAAATTATTTTTTACAAATTTACTAAGAAAAAAGATACAAATAAATCAAATACAAAAGAGAATAATATTACTTAATAATATTCTTAGTTGTAAACCCAAAATGAAAATGAACTATTTTTATGGATTTTTAATAATTTAATTAATAAGATTAAATAAATTGAACATAAATGTGATTATCTTTTTATATTATCAAAACGAGAATATCTACATTAAAATTTTAAAAAAATATATTTAAAAAGAGAGATTCTGAAAATGCTTTCTGATGTAGGTTGGCTTAATGTTATATCAATAATGGGTATTCTTATATTTGGCTGTTCTTTTGGCTTATATTTTATGTATCAAGGTAGAAAGACGAATGTTAAACTCCTCTTTTATATGGGTTTGGCTATTTTTTTTAATGGTCTTTGGTATTGGGGTAATTTCTGGGAATCTTTATCTCTTTTAATAACAGGTAAAAATTTTGATATTGTAAATGGAATAGATATACCATATGAATTACAAGCTATTATGAGTTATATTTGGGTACCTTTTTCAATAATATTTACCATTTATGTTGGTGGCGAACTACTAATTCCTAAAAGAAAATGGTATATTGTTGGATTTATTTTATTTTTATCAATTGTATGGGAATTACTTCTTTTCTTAGATCCACTAGGATCTGTATCAATTTACGTTCCCGATGAGCCAGGTGAAGATCTTGTTGATGAAGATATGCTCGCTAATAGCCTTTTTTACCTAATTGGCTTATTATATGTCGCTACTTCCTTCATTTTTCTTGGAATTGGGTATTTGATTAAAAGTATTAAATCAACAGATGTACTAAGAAAAAAGTATTTTTATTTATCAATTGGCTTTATTTTAAATTCTGTATTTAGTTTGATTGAGGGTTCAGGAATTATTGGCGTTGGACTATTTTTAGTAAGAATTGGCATGGTCTTTACATTTTGGCTGTATTATTTGGGATTGAAAGAAGAACCTATCAAAGTTGAAAAAATTTCTACCGAAAAAGAAGTTAAAATTGAAGATTCACTATTTAGGATTGCTAAAAGACCTAGTCAAATAACTGAAGAAGAAGTTACTTATTATAGGGAACAGAAAATCTGTTTAGTATGCAAAAGTAAGGTAGGGGGTTTCAATACGTATATCTGCACTGGTTGTGATGCATTATATTGTGAAAACTGTGCACGTGCATTATCCAATTTAGAAAATGCTTGTTGGGCGTGTAATGCACCGATTGACAAATCAAGACCTTCAAAACCTTTTAAAATTGAGGGAACTGAAGCGGAAGTTAAGGATAAAATAAAAAAACCTAAAAGTTAATATTTTTCTTTTTTATATTTAATTTAAAGACCTAATGAGCCCCTCTTAAATTTATATAGGTTATTATTTATCTTGTACAAATTCACCAAGGAAGAAGAAGCAAGTGAAACAAAAACTGAAGAAAATAATTTTTGATAAATTTCTCAATTTTACAAATTTGGCAATTCGTGTAATTAAGCTTTTATAATAATTTATTTAAATACTACTATATCGATTATTATTAACTAATATAGTAATCTAAATTATCAACGGTGAAATATTAAAATGCTTTTCTTATCTGCCTTAGGTGGGATCATTGGTGTAACAACCTTAGGTGTACTTATAACGTTTTGTATTTCTGGAGTGTATTTCTTCTATATTTCAAAAAAGACTAATATTAAAACTCTTACAATAATGGGAATAAGTTTAATCCTAGCAGGACTTTGTTATTTGGGGATTTGTGTTGATTTCTTAACAATTGTTTTTACAGGTCACAATACAACTAATCTTTTACTAGGATACCTAATTTGGCCAATTGTTCCCATTTCTTTTACAATAGCGTTTTATGTAGGGCTTGAAATCATATTACCTAAAAAAAAATATTATCTAATAACAACATTTATCATTTTAAGCATAATTTTTGAATTGAGTATTTTTTTAGATCCATATGGAAATATTACATTTATCCGAGCTACAAATACCGGTGATGAATTAATTGATGACAGCCTTATCACTGGATCTCCTGCTGGTACCATAGGAACTATTTTTACTTTCACAGGCATTTTTTTTCAAGCTCCAGGGCTTCTCTATAAAGGTAGAAAAGCTTCAGGTGTAATTAGTAAGAAATATTATTATTTAGCAATAGCATATTTAATCCTTAACATATCAGCATTGTTAGATTTTTTGGGTATAATGGAACTTGTAAGTTTTATTAGGATTGGTTCACTGAGTAGTGTTTGGTTTTTTTATTTAGGCTTAAGAAAAGAACCAGAAAAACGTGAAAAAAAAGAAAAGAAAGCTGAACTTAAGATTGAAGAGTCATTATTTAGACTTACTAAAAGACCAGACCATATAACTGAAGAAGAAGTAACATTCCATCGTGAAAGAAAAATTTGCCTAGTTTGTAAAGGAACTGTATCTGGAATAAATTATATTTGCCCAGAATGTAGTGCACTTTATTGCATTAATTGTTCAAAAGAACTTAGTAATATTGAGAATATGTGCTGGGTTTGTAATGAACCAATTGATAAGTCAAAACCTGTTAAACCCATTAAAATTGAGGGAACCGAAGCTGAAGTTAAGGAAAAAGATAAAACTAAGAATTAATACTGTTCTTTTTTATATCTAAAATAATTTATAGAGCTGATGAGATTTTATATAATTTAATTTTTATCTAGTACTTTGTATGAAGCTCTTATCTTTTTTTCGTTCTTTTTCCCATTTTTTACGTTCTGATCGTAATTTAAAGAGGTCTATATCTTTAAAAATTATATCTTCTTCTTTAGGTTGTATTGTTCTTTCAATACGTTCTTTTTCTGGTGTGTAAATAAGAGATCCTCCAAATTCAGCGATGTTCACAAAAAAACAATAAGCATATATTGACCTCCTGGCATCAAAATGAGCTGCTTTAAAATCGGCTGTAACAGGAGTAAAAGCTGGATTAAACATTAAATCTATTGGTGGTTCAAAATTCTTAAGTTCAACTCTGAGATCCATGTCGAGAAAATCTCTGCATATTGCTATTGCCATCCTTCCAAATTCGGTATTACATATAATAGTTTGTCTTGGTAAGGTTTCTGTCTTAATCCCTTCCGTAAATCTTTTTCCTTTAAGATGGATTATTGCTGGAATATGTTTTTCTTGTTCCCAAAGGATTCCATCTGGACCAAAAACCATACTAATATTTAGTTTAGTTTCTTTGTTGTGATATGATCCTGGAATGATATACATTTCATATGATTTAGCAAAATTAGATATATCTTCAAGAAATTTACCATAATTGAGATCGATAGACATTTCTGGGAAGATAAGAATATTTACATTGCTGGCATGTGCTTTTTCTATCATCTTCTTGACCTTAGATCTAATCACATCAATTTTATCCTTACGGAGTCCTAACAAACCAGGTGATTTTTCTTTATAGAATTCTCTTAAATAATCTCCGGTACTAGATACCCCTATCTGAGCAATACCAACTCTACATTCTCTTCTCTGAATTTTTGGGTACTCTTTAAGTAAATCTCTATAAATTAATTTATATTTTCTTTCTTTACCCCTTTTTTGCAGTTCTTTTTTCGGAGTTGGGTGTGGAATCGATGGTACCAATAAATCTAAAGTATTTTTAGATAGAGAAGGTTCGCTAATTGTACTTAATGCCGAAATTATTATTTTCTCTTCTTTCGCTATTAAATCCAAGCGATCTAAAACTTCTTTTTCTCTGTCTTTATAACCTGCTTTACCAAATAGTTCAGCTGCAGATTTCAATACACCAGATCCAATTTCTAAAAGTTTTTTCTTTTCATCAAGATTTAATTCTTCATCTGCTCTGATTATATACCACGTAGCATCAAAATAAGTAGAAGTAGCAAGAGCCCAATTTGCCTCACTTTTAAATTCACCCTTTTGATATAAATTTGCAGCATTTCTTAACATCATTTTAATTTTTGGATAATATTCTGCTTTAACAGATGTATCGCTTGTCTTGTCAAATTCACAACCTAAACCTAATGCTTGACAAAAAGCAGAATTTCCTAAAGCTAACAACTTTAATTTACTATTTGTGAAATGTTTACTTGCTTCATTAAATAACTCTGCTGCCTCCGAAAATCTTTCGGGATCTTCATACTCTTCAGCAAATTCCATAGCCTCCCATGCTCTACAAAGAAAAGATATAGCCGTAAGTTCTTCTATATCTAGTTCGAATTCTACTCTTGAGCACATATCTTTAAATTGAGTAGCAGCACAAGAGAATTCTTCTGCAGCTGCAAGATGTTCACCTTTTCTTTCTAAAATTCTTGCTTTTTCTATTTGATCCCAAATATCAACATAATCAACCTTCTCATATTCAACTTTTTCTTCACTATAAAAAATAGGTTCTTCTTCTATTGGGGAGATATGTTTTTTTTCTATTTTGTCTAAAATAGAAATTTTTAATATTTCTTTAATAATGAAAATTATTTTAGTTTTAGATTCCTCCTTAACTGCTGTAAAGCCAAAAGTTTTGATTCCTAGCGTTTCTTCTATTTTTTCGGGCTCGAATGCAACATCTTTCAAATCTTGAAAGTTTGCTAGAAGATAAAAGTCTGCTTTCTTTACTTCAGGTTTTAATTCTGAGACTAAAGTCTTTGTTCGACCCAAATTACTTGCGGCTGAATTTGTAACAATAAGTACAACATCAACAGATTTTAATAAGTTTTTGAATAGATGTGAATTATAGGTCAGTTCTTCCATATTAATTTCTTGTATAATACATTGATGAATTCCCTTTAAATCATCAAAATTAATAGGTTTTTGAATAACCTCATTTAAATTATCATCAATTTCCAAAATAGTGTCACCAGGAATTAAATCCATAATTGTTGTTTTACCTACACCATCTTCTCCAGTTAATAAGATCTTAGGTGGAATATATACATTCTCAATCACAAAATCATCAAAGTCTTCAAAAACACTAACATTTCCTGTCCAATTCTCTAAAAATGGTTTATATTTTATTATGAACTCATTCTTCATCAGTTCAAGTTTAGTTCTTGTATCTTGTACTAAATCATCTTTATCAATTACTATGACAAAGATACAATCAAACTCAAAAGAATAAGAATAGATAAACTTAAAATTTCTAAAATTAAGTGCTTTTACTTCACCCCCTTTAATTTCTTTGGCAAAATCACTTATAGCTTTAAGAAATCCGCTAATTACAGTTTCATCTATATCAATCTGCTCAAAAAAATTCTTAGAATAACAGAGAATTCCACCACGAGCGATAATAAAAATTTTTAATATCATTGCAGATATCTATTTTTTTCTATATCCTTTTTTGTACTTAATTTATTAATAGATATTAAGATTAATTAAAATGATTATTAGAGGACCTAAATGAAAAAATTAATATTTAGATAAAGAGAAAGCAATATACAAGCTAACCTTTACTTTTCAATTCTAAAAATAATGCTTTATATTTATTATATAGTTCTCTGATTATTGTTTGAAAGGCCTGAGATACTCCTTCGCCTGTTTTTGCTGATGTTCTATAATATTCAAGAAAATTTCTTTTTTTAATAATTTTTAAAATCTTTGTATCTACCAAATTCTCTTTATCAACTAAATCAACTTTATTAGCAAATACCACGATGGGAATATCACCACAAAATTTGAGAATATCATCATGCCAATTTGGTATATGCTTAAGACTATTTTTACCAAGATCATTTTCTTCAAGCGAATATACAATAATAGCTGCTTTGCTATCTTTATAGAAAGAGGGTCTTAAGAAATGAAACTCATCTTGACCAGCAATATCCCAGAAAAAAAGCTCACAAAAGTCTCCATCTATTTCCATTTCATATATAGAAAACTGGGCTCCAATTGTTTTGATGTATTCCTCTTGAAAACTGCCTTTTGTAAATTTTTGGATTAGAGATGTTTTCCCTACTTGTCCATCTCCGACAACTGTTATTTTAAATGACCAACGATCACCTGACATATAATCATCCTCTTAATTTCTCATTAAAGAATTTTTGATCAATTATAAATATCAAACTTTTTTTAATATAAAATTTAATATATTGATAAAAATTTAATAAAACTTTACATAATGATAATGTAGTAATGAAAAAAGGAATATTTCGTTATAACAAAAAGGGGAATAAGAATGGTTAAAAGACCTGAAGATAGAATGGAGGTATTATTTGGATTTTTTGGCACATTAGTCTCATTTATATTATTAATTGCCGCAGCAATTTTTTCACCAGGATATAATCCATTAATAAACCCTGTAAGCTCATTAGGAAAAGAGGAAGCAAAAACTTTGTTTAGTATTAGTTTTGTTATAGGAGGATCATTAAGTATTCCATTTTTTATCTTTCTCGAGCGAGAATTAATTAATATAAAGGAAAGTATAAGACGACTGGCAACAGGAGTATCAATATTTACATGCGTATGCATCGCGTTAGTAGGAATAATTCCAGATGAAACTTTTTGGGACATATTTCAATTATTTCATGGTTTTGTTGCTGCTGTTAGTTTTGCAGGATCATCAATATATATTGTACTTTATAGTATACTTATGTATAACGGCCCTAAATCGAAAATGTATAAAGGTCCGACATTTAAAAAATATCATGCATATTTTGGCTTTAGCAACGGTGTTGTATTAATAATTCTTGCAATTATGCTCATAATGAATAACCCTTTTACACCCTTTATTGAATGGATATTGACAATTTTAATGTATTTATGGATTTTAATTACTGCAATTGAATTAATATCATATAAATTTTTTAATATCCCTGGTGTTTATTATAGACGAACTCAGTATCCTGAGGCTTTAAAATTATTCGAAGATGCACTCCAAATTTTAAATAACCTTAATTTAAGTAATGAGCCTATAACCCAAACTCTTAACGAAAATATAGAGTTCTTAAAAAAACAATTAGAAAAAGAAAATTAACATAAATTAATAAAAATAAAATTAAAAAAAATCCTATTTAACTTCAATCTTTTTCTTTTCCTTCTTTTCTTCTTCTTTCTTAGGTAGAGTTAACTTTAAAACTCCTTTGTCTAAAGTGGCATCAATTTTATCTTCTTCAATATTCTCTGGTAATGAAAAACTCCTGTGATAACTTGAGCTGCTGTATTCCTTTCTGACATATCCTTCTTTCTTTTCTTCGTATTCTTCCTTTCGACCGCCTTTAATTTCTAAATGTCCATCATGAATCGTTATCTCTAAATCGCCCTTATCTAAGCCGGGCAACTCAGCAGTAATACTATATTTGTCTCCATCATCAGATATATTTGTTAATGGAGTTCGGAAGAATTTATTCTCATCAAATACACTTAGATTAAAAGGTTCAAAATCCCAAAAACGTGATGGCCTCCAAAAATCTCTAAAACTTCTATCTATTTCATCGAAAAAACGATCAATACCGCCAAATATTGAAAGAGGACGATATCTTCGTAATTGAAGTTCACCTTTTTTCTGTTCTTCTTTAGAATTTCCTTCTTCAGACTCTAAAGGTTTTTTTCCTTTAATTTCTACCTTTTTATCTTCTTTTATTTCTGTCATATTTTTTACCTCCAAATTTTTCTTATTGTAACATTTGATTGACAACAATTTCTTGACGTCAATCATTAATTTACATATATAAAGTTGCATATTTAAATGTTTTGTTTTTGTATAATAGCCGCTTAGAAGGTTGATATTGCCAAAATTCAATGAATTAGATTTTCAATTTTTAAGGAGTTTTTACTTTAATATTTTTTTTTATTTGTTGTCTGCTTTATAATCTACTAAAAATCCTAATGATAAAACCCCATAAACCAAAAGGTTGTTTATAAAAATTAGAAATTCGTTGGTTAAGGTAAATTTAAATAGTAAAAAGTCTATTAATTTCATGTGAAAAGGAAGATAAATCCTATGGTAATCCTTGACCAATATAAAAATGGCAAGATCGATAGAAAATCCTTGATAGATATATTAATTTCAATAATTGAGAACAGTGATAATACTGACAGTAGGATTAAGAGCCTTGAGATTTTAAATGAAGTGGGGTTCGAGGATCAAAAAATATTTTCTATTCTTAAAGAATTATTAATTTCAGATGAAATTGAATTAATAAGAAGCACAGCAGCGAAATCTATAACAAATAATTTCCCAAATAAATGTGGATCTTTAATTGAATGGGCGATTAAATATGAAATTTCACCCCAAATAATATCTATATTTATAGAATCTTTCAAAAAAGATAATGAAAAATCATTGGGTACAAGTTTAATTGAATACCTTAGATATATTCTTGATAATATTGCAGATGAAAAGCTTGAAAATTACATTGAGTGGCTTAAATATCTAAATGATAAGGAACCATTTGAGCAATTGGATCTTGAGAAATTGCTTGAAATTTATATTAATTTTAAAATTATCAATTATATAGATAAGCAACATAAATTAATGCACTATCTCTTAAAAGAGGGATATGTTATAGAACTAGCGTTAAATACTAAAAAGCTAAGCGATCTCAAAGGACTCGAAAAATTAAAAAAATTAGAATTTTTAGGACTTTCAGGTATTACTGAAATAGATTCACCTGTAAATTTTCCAAATTTAAAGTATTTAGTTCTTGATAATAGTGAAATTACAGAAATAAAAGGCTTAGATTTTCTAAAAAATCTTGAATTGTTAGTTCTTGAAGGCAATCAGATAGGGGAAATTAAAGGTCTTGAAAATCTAAAAGAATTAAAGCATCTAAATCTTTCATCAAATCGAATTTCTGAGATAAAAGGGCTAGAAAATCTAACTAATTTAATAAAATTATATTTAAATAATAATCAGATAAGAGAAATAAAGGGTCTTGAAACCCTAACTAATTTAGAGGTATTATATTTAGATCATAATCAGATTTCAGAAATTAAGAGTCTTGAAAATTTGAAAAAAGTAGAAATTTTAAGTTTTTTTCAAAATAAAATAACAGAAATGAAAGGTCTTGAAAATCTTGAAGAATTATTGATTTTGGATCTTAGTAATAATAAAATATCAGAAAGTAAAGAGCTTGAAAAATTAGTAAACCTTCCACGATTAGAGTTTATCGAACTCCATAATAATAAAATCTCCAAAAAAGAAATAAAACAATTAAATAAAAATTTAGAAAAAATACATATTTAAAATTCAAGCTTATATCTTCTTCCCAAAGTACCATGTTAGAGCAGCAAATCCTGCTAAGGCTATAAAAACAACTAAGAATCTTGACGCAAAATCCGCGATCTTAAGCTTATCCGAAATTTTTTTAGTTTCTTCAGCCTAACTTTCCAAACAATCAGGACAAACACCATCAAAATAACCTATATGGTATTTTAAAGTACAAGCACAATAATATACAGCCCAATTTAATGGGGATATTCTTCAAGAACTTTGTCTGGGACAACAAGGTTGCTCGTTAAAAAAAGAATTATCCCAAGAAATAATCTCACCATAATTTCACTTTTTAGAAGCTATACAATATCTATATGATATAAGTATTTAAACTCCAATAGAGTTGGAAAAACATAAATTTCGTACTACGTAAAAAAATTTATATAGTTAAGTTGAATATTGATTAACTGCAATTCAATTTAATTTCAAAATTTAGAATGATAGTAATAAGACAAAAGATCATTCATTATTTCTAATAATCAGATGATATAGTTTGTCTTATATGCTATAGAAGAATGATAAAATTGAGGGTGGAATGATATTATAAAAAACAAAAAAATATATTTACCCCTAATTATTGGGATACTTATTCTATTACCAATCGCTATAATACCTTCAATACAGACATCAATTGATGGCATTGACCATGAACATGATCATCTACAAGGTTCATATATTCCTTGCGAATGTGGTAATCCTGGTTGTACTGGTAATGTTAATACTTGTCCTTGGATGTTTGGAGTACCATCCCCTGCGCCTGCCTTAATAGCCCCTTCTCCTGATGGTGATGGAATTATAACATTGCAATGGAGCTTATCTTATGGAGCATCATCGTATAAAGTCTATCGGAGTGATAGCTCTAGATCGGGACCTTACACCCTAATAGCGACGACTTCTTCTTTATCTTATACAGATACAACTACCGATGGTACATGGTGGTATTATGTTAGAGCATATAATAGTAATGGATATAATCCTTCAAATATAGTATGTGTGGTAGTATATTTACCATCAGAACCAACTATATTGCTTGGTAGCACGCAAAGATTCTTTCCCCGCGAAGATACGTCAAGATTAGGATATACAATATATACTTATTTTGCTCATAGTCTTCCAATGATAGATTTTAAGATTTATTTTAATGTGGTTTCCTCTGATAGTTTTGATATTGTAGTAAAGGTAGATGAGATTGAAGTTTTACGAAGGTCAAAAACTTATATTTCAGATAGTATTTATGAAACAGATTTTCAAACTCAGATATTAAGCTCCTTTTATGGACACATCATTGAAATTGTAATAGAAGGTTATGATTTTACGCATAATACTTATCGGTTAGAATATCTCAATGTGTCCAATCTTGTATTTGCCCAATTTATTTATGATGATGGAGATTACTACAACCCGACTATAATCAAATCTGAAAACGAGAGTATGGATTATGGGACAGTAGCTTTAAATACGCTCCTTACAAACCTCTATAATTCAGATGGTGAAATAGATGTGTATAATCCATGGTTCTTTACCTCTTTAGTTGCGGCTATTGATGATGATGTTGAAAGCACTGGTTTTCCAGTCCTCAGTAGAGATTATTATATTCATAAAATTAAATTACAATTCAGAATACTCGATCCTAATGGAGAATATCTTACCCTTGGTAAATATAGCGTACAGGAAGAAGAAACTTCTGCTGAAGCCGATCCAGACCCCTCCAATCAAAATGATCAAGTAGAACGTCTTATTTGGCTTCTAACTCAGCTTTTTGTCGATATGATCCCTGGTTATATTGATTGGAATTATATCGTAGACTACTTGAGTTATCTAACCGGCGGTGAGTCTTTAACAGCCTCAACTCTCATCCATTCGGTCGAGAGTGATCATTTTTATGTGGAATGGACTGTAGGATTACGCGATTATGGGAGTCCCGGTCTTTTTGATTACGATGCAGGAGTTGCTCCACGCCAGACGCTAAAAGAACTAAGTCTTTGGACAATGTGGGATCTAAACCTCCAAAATAAATTTGGTGATTACCAAGTTGAAATCAATTGGGAATTGGATATAAGAGAATATGTTCAAGTCTTTAGGTGTGACAATTATATAATTGTAATAATAATGTATACTTATCATCAAATATTTCCGGCATTCACCCTGACAGGAACTGAATATATAAATTTCAATTATGCATAAAACAAATTTAAATAATA
>JBHLMP010000023.1:0-56179 GCA_048938025.1 Promethearchaeota archaeon | reverse complement strand
TGCAAAACTGAAATTAGGATTGATAGAGATGGAAAGGGTATGCTAATGACTGATGAGATTCTCACAATGCGAATAAGGACTCCACTTTATACAGTTCCCGGTAAAATAACAGAAGTCCGTTTAGATATAAGTATATGCTCTCAATGTCGCACGATAGTTGGACTTGGTAGAAAAATGTAAGTTCTGCTTAAATTATTATGACAGTCTAACTTTAGATAAGATTTACAAAAGCTTCAAAAACAGTATTATACTCAGGAATTTGGGATACTCTCTGGATAGACATGATGACATATGTCACAGGGAATTTCTTCAAATTCCTCTAAGTCATGCCTATAGACTCTAGTTTTTCCGGTATCATTACATTCTTTACACATCCTTGATCCACTCTACAAAAATTTGTCTCTCTATCCTAGACATGAAAGTTCGAGTATTTAAATGAAATGGATATTGAAAAGTCTTACCTTATCTTTAAAGGAAAATGGAAATAAGTAGCTGTAAAATGAAGATTATAAATATAATGTTATTTAGGAGGGTTTAAAAAGCTTTTATTATTTAATAGGTATATCTTTATATGAAAAAGAAAAGAATGGTTTTTTTTCTGGTTTTATAGGGTTTCTAGAGAAAAAAGAATAATACTAGGATTACTAAAGAAGGTTGAAATGAAGAATTTGCTTGAATTAAAAAAAATATATCACAATTATGGGAGTGCAAAAGTACTTGAAGAATTAAATTTAAAAATCGAAGAGAAATCTCTAAATGCTGTTATTGGTCCAAACGGTGCTGGAAAATCAACACTCCTTAAATTAATAATTGGTTTAGAAGAACCTAACAGAGGAAAAATAGAATTCCTAGGTGAAAGAATAGATGGTTTAAAAGCTCATGAAATCACTAAAAAAGGAATTTCACTTTGTCCAGAACGTTGCAGATTATTCTATGATATGAATGTCTTAGATAATCTTAAAGTAGGAGGGAAAATGATAAAAAGTAAGGATATCTATAAAGATCGATTAAAATTTGTTTATGAGATATTCCCACGACTTAAAGAAAGAAAAAAACAGCGAGCAGGAACGTTAAGCGGGGGTGAACAACAAATGATTGCGATGGGTCGTACATTAATGTCAAATCCAAAACTACTCTTGTTGGATGATCCTATAGTAAGTTTAGCTCCAATTGTAAAAAAAAAGATATTTAGTGCCATTAAAAAAATAAGACAAGAAGGAACAACCACCTTATTGGTTACACAGGACATATTTTTTGCATTGAATATTGCAGATATGATTCATGTACTTGAAGACGGAAAAATTGAAATGAGAGGAACAAAAGAAGAATTAGAAAAAGAACCTCGAATAAGAAAAGTATATTTGGGAATTTAAGTGATTTAAAATTTTAAATATTTAAATTTTTTTTTTAATTATTTTTTTCAATTTATTTTTTCTTTCTATTTTTCTTGTAGTTTTTTAGCGATATTTTGGGTTAGTTCACATCCAATGATATCTATCCCATTAATAGCTCATTTAAGTTGCTCTCTATACTCAATCTATTTAAGATTTTAACTCTAATTTTAAAAAAGAAAATGAGTAATTTTATATTAATTTTACATTACTTTTCAGAAACCGTTTTATCTAAATCATGTACCATCAATTTTGTGGTATTTTTCTCATTGAATTTCAATCTGCTCTTATTTAACTCATCATCAATTCCAGCTATTTTTTTAACCATCGTTTTTCGGGCTTCAATGTCATATTGGGTTGTAATAGCTATTTCTTCCATAACTGGGCTTCCTCCTCCGTGGTAACTTCCAAAGAGATGGATTCCTCCTGTTGCAGAGCAAATCATATCACCAACATACCGCCAGAATTGTGCGGCATTTTCAGGCGATATCTTTGGGTTTCTAGTAATATATTTATAGAGTTTGTCTTTCAATTTAGGATTAACAAAATCCTTTTCATGTGGGAAAGTTGCTGGAATACCACCTGAAATATCTGTAATTATCTCAGCTTCACGGAATACATTTTCTCCAGTTAAGCATCTCCCAACATTGCAGTAAATTGAGTTTGGAATGTAGCTTCCTGGCCCATAAGGAATTAATCCTACTCCAGGCATGTATATTTCTGATTTTCCTAAATCAGAAGCAGTGTATCCCGCAGCATAACCAAGTTCTGTAACTAAGATTAATTCTGCTAACTTATGTCTAACATGTGTTGCCTTAGCTATGTTGTTGTATTCAGCAGCCAAAGCTGCTGTTCCCGTCATTATATCTCCAATTGCGGGTTTGCATCCCGAGTAACTATGCCGGTGAAAGAGACCAAATAGTAAGGCAAGGGCACCCCCATGCTGGTATTCACCGCATAAAAAGACTCTTTCCCAGGGAACGAATACATCGTCAAAAATTATATAAGAATCCGTGGCTCCTGGTTGAAACCCACGTGGAAAATGTTCCCTATTACGATAATTATGAATGGTAACCACTTGAGTAACATCCTTATAATCTCCAGGTACAGCGAACGCAACCGCATAATCTTTATCTTCTGGTCTTAAAGCTCTTGTTGGGATAACTAGTAGTTCATCAGAAACGGAAGCTTCTGAGATATGCAATTTACAGCCACTAACTATAATTCCATCTTTCTTCTTTTCTACAACATGAACATACATGTCAGGGTCTGCTTGATCAGCAGGGCGTTTAATTCGATCACCTTTTACATCAGTTTGAGCACCAGCTGCGACTAAGTCTTCCTGTTGAAATCTTAGTAGCCATTTTTTAAAATTTTCGTGGTAATGAGATTCTCCATTATTTAGTTTATCAGCCTCATATGAAACATTGTATATCGCATTCGCTGCATCGCAACCCATGCATCGCTGAATGCATCCACCAACTTTTTGGCATAATTTGCGAGTCATATCTTGCTTTTTATGAAGGTCTTCAGTACTATGATGAATATGCGTAAATCTATTAATAATTTCACCCGTAAGATGAGATTTTACTTGTACTAATTCTTTGTATTCAGGATCGTCGAAGGCTTCAAATGTAGTTCCAATCGTATTTAGACAATCCATTTGGCGGTCATCTAATCGATCAATTTGTTCGCCATCATAATAAAGATTGGATTTCATTTTACCTAAATCTTTCATGTACTGTTCTTTTGTCCTAACCATTTCTCATCAATTTTTTAAATTGTTTTTTTTGGTTTAATTCTTTAATTATAATTACACGTTTATAATTTTAATACAAGAAGTATTAAATTATTTTGATTTATAATTTTTTATAATTCAATATTGCATATTACATTTATTCTTAAAGATAATATTACTATCTTCATTTCATACTTTTCTTTCTTTTAAATTCAAGATTATCCTTAATTTTTAATATATAATTGCTTGTTATTTGTTCTATTATCTGCTTGGTTATTATCTGCTTATTACAGATTCAAACCTTTTATAATTAAGTGTGTTTTAATATCTTATTTCTTAAAAATAAATTTAAATGTTAAGGCATTTCTAAAACAGTTTTCCAAGCGGAAATTTCCTTTTCCTTATCAATGTGAAAAATTTTATCAATTTTTTCCCAGTTGATTTGGTTTAAAACTCCGCCCACAAAATTATCATTGATAGCATGCGCAATTCCTTTAGTATATTCCTTATTATCACTATAGATATTAATTTTAAGGACGTGATTACTTGCTTTCATAGCATTAAGTCCTGCTACTCTAGCATCTATTTCTACAAATACCCATATTTCGGGTGCTAAATAATATAACTGTTTATTTCGAGATGGTTTTGATTTACCCATTTTTGTGGAGCGATCTACTGACACAAGATATTTCCATATTTCATCTGCAGTATCAGGAATATAAGTATCCATCACAAGATCCATTGAATGGTGAACTTTATTAGCGCCAGTATATAGCACAGTTTTAGGAAAATTAAGAAGATTATTTTTTTCTGCTATTTTACGTAGTTTTTTTCCTATATTCAACACCTCTAATATTTATTAATCTATAATTGATATAAATTCATTTTATTTTCGCCTAAAGAATATAAATTTGTAAGTAAGAAAATTATAATTACATATTTAAGATTTAATATTTTTGTTGAATAGGTAATGTAAGTAAAAGCTGTTTCTACAATTCCCAAATGAATATTGAAGTAAATTGGAAAAAAAATTTTATTTTTTTTCTTTGAATATATCTCCTCCCACCTTTATAACCAAAGTAAATGTTTGATCTTTAAAACCTTAAAATGTGTTTTTACAATAATTTACTAAAAATTTAAATATTAATTGATAATAATACTTCTTTATCAAAAAACAAATCCAATTTTATTTAACTAAAAAGTTTTGAAGAAAAATGAAAACAAAACTAAAATCAAAAGTAAGAATTTATATTTTGATTCTATTAATCAATTTTGGAGTTTCCATGTTTTTTAGTGGAATACCTAAGGTAAATTATAGTGAAAGCAATGAAATGAGGGATACGGGGTTGAATGCTTCTGAAGCTCCATTCAAAGTCGGTTTAATTGCTGGTCCTAGTGATCTTGATCCACATTATGCCTATGATTCAATTTCGCTGAAAGTAATTGACCAAGTATGTGAAACTCTGTATCAATTTAATATTTCAGATCCTTCTTGTTCTATAATTCCACACTTAGCAGCAGCATTTCCCACCTTCTCTCCTGATGGATTGAGTTTGACAATTCCTCTGGAAACAGAGGTTACATTTCATGATGGATCAAAATTTAATGCGAGTTCTGTTGAATGGAATTTATATCGGTTAATGCACTTTTTAAATTGGTCTGGAAATAGTTGGCTACCAGAGCCTTGGAATGTAGCACTCGATGCTAATGTGCCCGTCACTCAATTAAGTAACTTATTTAAAACTTCTATAGGTGAACCGATTATTGACCACATTGAAACTCCTGATGAGTATACAGTTAAAATTGTATTAAGGGAAGTAAAAGGATCCTTTTTATCACTTCTATGTCATCATACATATATGGGGGCATATATGGTTTCCACGGAGTCTACTCCGTTGCATAGTTACATCGATACAAATACAGGAGATCTAGTAGGAACAGGTCCTTTTATTTATGATGGATATGAACTTGACCAAGAAGTAAATTTTACAAAATATGAAGATTACTGGGACAAAGTGCATATTGCTGATATTGAAAAAATGATATTCAAAATTTATCTTAATCAGGCAGAATTGAATGATGCGTTATTGGAGGGGTCAATACACTTCATAGATAGCGTTCTTGATTCTATGATTGATACCTTCAGAACTCATCCCGATATTACTGTAATAGAGGAAGAGACTGTTGTTAGTAACCATATGGGATTTAATGGTGAAATGGTTAACACTACTTTCAGGAAAGCAATCTCATATGCGATAAACTATTCATATTTGATTGATGAAATATTGTTAGGAAAGGCAAGTAGATTGAAATCTCCAATCCCTAGAGGTATCTCCATGTCCAACTATGGATTTAATTATCCTGTGTTTGACCGTGCCTATGCTCAGTCGATAATGCAATCTATGGGATTTGGTGATGACTTTATTACTGATGAAGAATGGCTTGCGGTAGCAGATAGTGGAGGTTGGCCAGGAACGCAACATTGGAATATTACTGCCCAAACGGAAGGTACCTTCCGAAGAGATCTTGCCTTATCTATTTCGGATAACCTGAGATATCTAGGGATTGATGCCCCAGTAGTGCAGATCCCATTCAACTCTCTTATTAATTGTATCATTAGTGATAAAAGACAAATCCCCATGTACATGCTTGGATGGGCTCCTGATTATCCCGATCCAGAGAATTATATTACCCCTTTGTACAGTAGCAGATCAACATTTTCAGTTAATACCTATGATGAGGAATTAGAGGAATTAATGCTTGAAGGAGAAACAACAGGCGATTATTTTGCCAGACAACCAATTTATGATGAAATTCAACGAAAGTTAGTAGAAGAACTCTACTTCTTTGCTTGGATTTCAGTAGGTAAGAGATATTACGCGATGTCGAAATATCTAACAGGTTTTATAGCTAATCCATTAAATATACAATCCTTTTACTTATGTCAATGGGAAATACCTCCAGAGGATCCAATTGGAGACATTCTAAATGAAATTCTAGATTCTTTTTATGATTTAGAGATCCTTATAAATAATAATGTGGAGGGACCACGAAAAAATATATGCAAAACAATGCTATTTTCTGCATCAATTCTTGTTAATAATTTAATTGACTTACATTCAAACAATGAACCTATCCCTGTGAATAGCTTACGGTTTTTGAAAATTCTGATAAATATAATAGAGCGGATTGCGAGGGATACAGAAGTTTCCCTAGCATGTTCTGAAATTTTAGATCTAATAAATGAATTAGAAGGACTTATTTAATTAAATTCTTTTTTTTTTTAATTTATTACTTGTTTCTCAATACTTTTGTATCTTTCTTTAATAGAATAACATTTAATAATGATCTCAACCAAACTTAGCATATATTTAGAAAGTTAGAGGAACTTTGAATTGAAATTTATTGATTTATCTGTGCCAATTTACAATGAAACTTTAGGTGAAATGCCGATAATGGCACCTCATATAGAATATAGCGATCATGATACTGGCGTTGAATAGATGTCTTTTATATATCCAAAAATAAAACCAGATCAGCATTTGCCTCTCGGGAAAGGTTGGGCAACAGAAACAATTACAGAATAAATATTGAATTAAATTAGAAAAAAAATATTTTATTCTTCTTCTTTAAATATATCTTCTACTAATTTGGCATCGTCTTTAAAGTAAATGAGAGCACCACTCCAATCTTTGAGTATTTCTGAATATTTTTCTTCAAAAGTTTTGACAAAATCTTTTAAATGTCCTCTTACTTCTGCACTTTCATTTCCCTTTATAAAGAGAGCGCCAAAAATACGTTGACCATATTCTAAAAGAATTGTAATGTCGCCATGGTCAATTTTTTTTAATACTTCGGTAGATTTAGTCATTTCTTTAATGAATGAAGTAATTGCTGAAAACATACCAGATACTAGCCCTGGATCTTGGACAGTTTCTCTAACAAAAGGATAATTAAATATTCCCCGACCATCATCATAAATGATATATAATCCTTGTTTTTCTACTCTTTCATATGTAAAAGAAAATTCAGGTTTCCAGATACTTATAAAATTATTAAAAAAGAGATATTTAAGAGTAAAGAAAAGTCTCTTTTTTTCATTTTCATCTTCTGGTTTAAGCTGTTCTAATAATGTGTCCTTTTCCAAAATATTCAATAAATCCTTAATTTCTTCTCGTTCTTGTTCAATATCCTTCAAAACTATATCTGGTTTTTTCGTAATTAGATATGGAATTTCTTCTTCAGTATAATCTTTATAAGTGATAAAATCGCCAACTGAGGCAAATATTGTACTTTCTATTCGGCTTTCATCAATTGGAAACTTAATACTTCTAAAATCCTTTTTAAGATAAAAGACTATCAAACCCCAAATTATTATATTGAACACATACCTTGTAAAGAGATAAGGAATTGCCAAAAAACCTAATAAACCAGATAGATTAGCATCTAAAGCAGCTGTTCTAAAAGTATAAAAGTTGAATCCAAATATGTTAAAAAAACTTGTTTGACCTGTTATCCAGTATTCTTCTGGAGCAAAGTTAATCAAAGCTGGTGCTTGTAGAAGCCCAAATAGTATGGAAAATAGGATTATTATTGGTAAAAATGAAGTGAAACTTAAGAATAGACTTTTTAAATATTTCAAGGTATAAACCAAAAAGATAATTATTATAATTAAAGGTACAAGTTGTAAAGCAAAAAAATTGAAAATTACCATCGAATCAAATAGAATTGAGTTTCTAAGAGTTGGATCTACAATATCAGGAATGAATTTTCCTGAATCAATAATAGAATCAGGATCTTCGAATGAAATAAGGTACATGGGATTAAATGCGATCATATTTAAAAGTAGAAATAGGAATACTGCCAAAAAACTAAATACTATTCCATAATAAAAGTTTGTAAAATTTGTTTTTCTAATTTTTTCTTTTTTATGTTTCCACCAATCTAATATTTTAATAAAGATGAGAAGAGCTATTGGTTCAAAGATATTAAGGAACAAAACGAAAATTATTGAAGCCATTATAAAATATGCGAAGAAATAAAGCATTACTGGAATTGAATCTGTATATTGGACAATAAATAATAAGATAGATAAAATCGATATCGGTGCTCCTACTGAATAAAGACTTTTGTATGTATCTCTTCTCATATCCTCTCCAATATATCGACCTTTTAATGTGATTTGTGAGATATAAATTAACTCTATGCTTAAGATGAAGATTGCGAGATAAACAAACAGAATTTCAAGAAACCACCCTAATGGTGTTTCGCCGGTAAGCACTGGATCACTTTCTTTTCCTGTCACAGTTAAAATCACTTGTAAGAGATAAAGTGATATAGGCAAAAGTACAATCATTAACTTTAGTATCTCTTTCTCCCTAGCCCAATTATTTTTTATTAATTCTTCTCGAATAAGTTTATAAGGACTGTCACTTAACTGGTAAGTTAATAGTGTTAAGTTGAATTTAATTGATCCTTCTTCTTTTCTTAACCGATTCCAAACATAAAAAATCGATAAAAAAGGAGCAACAAAAAAAATGAACGGTAATGTAACTAAGGGGTAATAGGCAAATAAAGATATTAACGACCCTAAATGAGAAAACATATATCCTAATCCAACTACATCATTTTGGCTTTCTAATTCTTCAGGATCTAGTTTTATTTGATAAATTATTGGAAGAACCCAGTATATCAAATAAAAAACTAAAATTCCAACATAAATTCTAAGATATAGGTTTCTTATAGCTTTTTTTCGAATTAAGAAGTAGGGTATTAATAAAATTAAAATTGGAATTGCATTTATATATGTAATAAACAAAATTTCAGGAGCATTCATCATTATTCACATGTATTTTTTTATTAAATAAAATGTATTTAAAATAAAGTATGCAAATTTTAATATAATAATTTAGTTATTTTTGAATATTGTTAATGTTAATATGCTAAAGAATAATAAAATTGGAATTGTTGTCGATGACGACTTTGCTTCGAAGAATATTCCCCCATATCCACATCCAATCTTTCTTTCTTACGAAACTCCTCTTAGGATCAAATCTATTTTGACTCATTTTGAAAATAGAAAAATTTTTGAAAATGAGATGATAATTAAATTGAAACCTAAACTAATTGATGAATCGATAATAAACTTGGCTCATACAAAATATCATATTGATTCTATTAAAAATCTCTCAAATTTAGGCAGTGGCTTTCTTGGTGAAGAAATCTATATCACAGAAGACACATTTTTACTCGCAAAAAAAGCAATTGGTGGTACTATACAAGCTATTGAGAGTGTAATAAATCAAGATATAAATCAATCTTTCGCTCTTATAAGACCACCAGGACACCATGCTTTGAGAGAAAAAGCTTCTGGATTTTGTATATTTAATAATATAGCAAATTCAATTATATTTTTACGGGAAAAAATCAATTATAAAAAAAAAATTGCTATTATTGATATAGATAGTCATTTTGGTGATGGATTAGTACAATATTTTTATGATGACCCAAGTGTTCTTTATTTTTCTATTCATGAATTTGATTTTGTAGAGGGAGAAATAGGGTTTATAAATGAATTAGGTGAGGGTGATGGTCTAGGCAAAAGTATTAACTTTCCAATACCAAGGTACTGTACAGATGATATATTTTTAGAATTTATGGATATTCTTGAACCTATATTAAATGAATTTTGCCCTGATCTAATAATTATTGCAGCTGGATTTGATATGCATTTCTCAGATCCAATAGGAAACTGTAATTTAACATCTAATTCTTATTACAAATTCACTAAGAGAATTTTAAAAATAGCAGATGATATATGCCAGGGCAAATTAGTATTTGTTTTAGAAGGTGGCTATAATTTAATAGCATTACCTTTCTGTGTCCATGCTGTTATAAATGCACTGTTAAATGAAGAATATAAACCACCCAATTTTGAGAACATTGATTTCTTAGAAAAGAGTAAAATTGATGACATAATTAAGATAAAAAATTCATTAAAAAACTTATTAACTAATTACTGGACTTCAATACAATAAGAAAAATGTAAAATAAATTAAAATAAATCTGTTAGTTTTTTAGGCTATTCTTGGACATTAAAGAGTGTATCTCTTGGATCTGGTTGGGGGTTTATATCGTCCTCAATATATCGTATTAACTTATAGGAATAATTAATAATTAGTTAATTCATCTTTTGTTTTTTTACATTTCTTTAAGTTAGGAAATCGAAATCTCCTATCTTGTGCTTTGAATAAACAATCTTTCTCTATTTTGCTCTTTTTCCCATTTTTTGCGCTCTGAACGTAATTTAAAGATGTCAATATCTTTATATATCAAGCTTTCTTCTTTTACTGGAACGTTTCTTTCAGTACGATCTTTCTCGGGGGTATAGATTAGCGAATCACCAAATTCAGCGACATTGGCGAAGAAGCAGTAAGCATATATAGATCTACGTGCATCAAAATGAGCTGCTTTAAAGTCAGCGGTTACAGGAGTAAATGCCGGATTTAAAATTATATCTACAGCAGGTTCGAAATTCTTTAATTCTACTCTTAAATCCATATCTAAAAAGTCTCGACATATAGCGATAACAATTCTTCCGTATTCAGTATTACAGACTAGTATTTTTCGAGGTCTTGAGGTGGTTTCTATAGCTTCTTTAATTTTTTTATCTTTAAAGTGAATTATAGCTGGAATATGTTTTTCTTGTTTCCATAGAACTCTTTCAGGAGAGATAACCATACTTATATTTTGTTTTGTTTCTTGGTCGTGATAGGAACCTGGAATGATATACATATTATATTTCTTTGCGAGATTTGATATCTCTTCCAAAAATTCTATATAGTTTAAATCTATAGTCATTTCTGGAAAAAGTAGAACATTAATTTTATGTTTACCAGCATTATCAACCATTTTTTTAACTTTACTTATCATAGTTTTTAGTTTATCTTTTTTAAATCCCAACAGACCAGAAGATTTCTCTTCAAAAAATTCTGTTATAATTTCACCAGTTTTTGATAAACCAATTTGAGCAATACCTATTCTAAATTGACTTTTTTGGATTTTTAAGTCCTGCTTAAGAAAATCTGTGTATATTATTTCATATTTTTTCCTTTCAGTTTTCTCTTCTACAAATCTTCTTAATATATTATCTGTGATTTGGCGTACTTCACTTAATCTAGGAGATTGACTGATTTCTATAGGACAAGCCGGAGCAATTATACCAGTTGTACTTCCAGAAATCTCAGGTCTTTTAATTGAATTTAAAGCAGAAAACAAAATCTTTTCTTCCTTTTCAATCAATCTAATACGATTCAATACTTCATTTTGTTTATCTTCGTAACCTGCTTTACCGAAAAGATCTGCTGTTGATTTTAGAATTTGCTCTCCTAATTTAAAAAGTCTTTCTTTCTCTTTTAATTCCATCTCTTCATCTGCTTTAATTATATGCCATACACCATCAAAATAAGTAGAAGTAGCTATAGCCCAATTTGCACCATTTTTAAAACCTCCCTTCTCATAAGAAGTTGCAGCTCCTCTTAACATTGCTTTAATGTTTGGATACAATTTTACTTTAGTTTCTGAGTCATAAGACTCATCAAATTTACATCCTAGTTTTAAAGCATTACAGAAAGCACAATTTCCAGACGCTAGCAATTTCATTTTATTATCAGGAAAGGTTTGGCTTGCTTTTGAGAAAAGATCTGCTGCTTCTGCATATCTTTCTGGTTCTAAATAATTTTCAGCGAATTCCATATTCTCCCAGGCTTTACAGAGATAATAAACTGCTTTAAGTTCCTCTCGTTCTCGTTTAATTATAAATAAAGTGCAAATATCTCTAATTTGAGAAGCTGCTGAGGAAAATTTTTCTGCAGCATCAATATGTTCTCCTTTTTTTCCTAAGATCTTTGCTTTTTCAAGGTTTATTCTGGCTGAGCAATAATTCATCCTTATTTTGGCTATATTCTCGAGTTTCTTGATTCTTTCTTTTTCAATTTTATCTTTAGATTGCATGAAGGATTTTTCTAGCGTCTTTATAGCGTTATAAAAGATTTTTTTAGTTTTTTCAAAACCCTCAATGGCTTCATTATATTTTTCTTGTTTACTGAGATGCTCTGCTTCCTCTTGTGATATCCATGCAGAAAAGTAGAGTGCTTCGTAATTGTATCTTGGTATTCTTTTTAGAATTCCACACGCTTTTTCGTAGCATTCTTTAGCTTCTAAGTGACTTTCTCTTTTATTGTATGATTTTGCCTTTTCGATTAGATTCCAAGCATGGGCATATTCAATTTTTTCATTAACCCGTTTTTTCAAGGGTTTGTATTCAATGGTTTCGAGTGACTTTCCGTAAGCTTTTTGAGCTCTTTTATAGTGTTCCGCAGAAGCCGTGTGATTGCCCAGTCGATCTTCTATGCGTGCAATATATTCGTGTGAAGCGGCTGTGAATGAATTGTATCTTCTATCAATGCTTTCCTTATTAACATTTAGTAAAATCTCTTTAGCTTCCATTAACGAATCTAATTCTCCGCTTACGAGACTAAGTTCTTCATAGAGGAGTGCTAACCGCAAAAAAGCTGCTATTGTGCCCGTTCGGGATTCTATAGCGTGTCCGATGCTCATTTTAGATGCATCTACGGCAGCTGATAGCATTTTAATTTTTTCTTCTTTATTTTCATTAATTTCAGCAAGTGTTTTGTAAGCTTTGTATAAAGATGAATAGCCAGCAGCTCGAGAACCTCCTCCATTGTATTTTTTAGAAATTATTTCAGCTTGCTTTGCGTAATGCAGCATTTTCTGTGCATATTTACCTTGCTCATCCTTTTTTTTAGTCAGAATCGTTAATTGCGAGTATGACCAAGTCATTACCTGATATGACATTGGAGCCCAAAATGAGATTGGAAAAATCTTCATAGATTCTTTGGCATATTTTATCCCTTGTTTAGCATGGATTTTTCTCTGAGCTGGAGTGAAAAAACTTCTCTGCGCAAAATTGCTATAATAGAGGGCAGGCCATACAAACGCATACCGAATTAAAATATTATATGAGTTTCCATATATTTCTCCTATTTTTATAAATTCATTAAGATCAGTGACTATTCTCTTTTGAATGTAATCATACCTTCCTCCAAGCCATGCCCACCAATCCAACCAAAACAATGACCAAAGTATAATTTGTTTATCTTTTGCTTTTTTAGCAAATTGTAAGCCCTTTTCGAGTAATTTTAATCCCTTATTAATGGTCTTCCTTTGTATTATTTCATCCTCAACAAACTGAACTCCATATAAACCATAACAATCACCGACTAGAGCGTAAATTAATCCACGGAATCTATAGTCATCACAATTTTCGGCAAATTTTAAACTTTCGTCAACCCTGTAAAGTAATTCCTTGATATACACCTCCCAGTTTTCATTCAATTTAAAATCTGTCGTAAAAGTTTCACAACATGCAAATAAATTGTCAGCCCACAATGATTCGGCAATGGATGGAATACTGCCAACTGTTTTTGAAAGTCTCCAAGCTTTCTTTGCAATTTTTCTTCCTTTTTTAATAAATTGCTGAATTTCATTATGGTTGTTGGTAAGAGCTGTAGTTAGACTTAAAGCCAATGCAGCTCTACTTAAGGCTCTCACAAAACTTTCTTGGTTATTTTCCTTAGAATAAATCTCGCTTGACTCAAAGAAAAGTTCATAAGCTTTGTAGCAAGAATTTTTTGCATCCTTTAGAGAACTTTCTATAAATCCTTTGTAGAAGAAAGCATTCGCCATGCAATCCAATTCTTCAGCTTTGATTTCGGTTTGTTTATAAATATCGGCAGCTTCTTCATAAGCTTTAATACAATTTTTATATCTTTCTAGAAATTCTTCTGAGATTTCTGAATTCTCTGCTGCTCTAAAGTAAGCGTAACCAAGTTTTTTATATACCTCCGCTAATTTAATAGCCGATTCGTTGTCTAAATAAGATTTAACAAGAGTATCGTATAATCTTACTACTTCCACCCAATTATAATTTTTTTCCTCAACCTGTGCTCTTTCTAAGAGAGATACTTCTGTTTCCTCTATCATTATTCGAATATATTGAGTATGTTATATTTCTACCCTTGGTTTTCTAAATATATTTTAGATAATGATTAATAAACAGTTATTTCTGTTTTTATTTTTTTTGGATGAAGATCTATTGAAATTCTATTTACTAAAAAAAAGATAAAATTACCTTTTAATAATAAAATTATCAAAAAGATTATAAATCATTTAAGAGAAAAATACTGTTTTTAGAACTTTTTTCAGAAAGTCATAGAATTTTAATTAAGAAAGTCATAGAATTTCTAAATTAAACCTTCGAGTTTTAATGTAGTCTGTTGGACTGTATAATAACTATCCTTTGAATATATAGATTTTTCAAATAATTCTAAGGAATTAGAAATATAAAAAACAAAAAATTCATAAAGAAATTTAATAACTAAATTCTGGAATTCATTATAATAAGAAAAAATTAAGAAATTAAACAAAATTGGTAAGTTTTTGGGCATACTCTTGCGCAACAAATAAGGTATCTCGAGGTCCCACTTTTGGATTTATATAGCAAATTAATGCTCCTGTTCCCCCGATTGGAATAGGACAAATAATAATATGTCCTTGTCCTGTTATATTCGTTCCTATTTTTCTTTCTTCTGTGTTTTCTACGATCATATATTTTATAGCCTGAATAGTAATACTTGTTATTCCTTTCTGACCAAGCTCTAGTTTAGTATTAAGCAACTCATTAATTTGAGCAAGATCATTAGAAATATCCCAGTTTTCAGTTTGAGTAAGCAAAATACCATCTTTATTTAAAATTGCAATCCCAAAGATATTTTGTTCTTCATTTAATAACTCATCAATAATTATTTCTATTTCAGACATCATTATTACCAAAATATTATATTATCAAATTATTATTTAATAAATAAATTATAAATTTAAAAATACGTTTAAAAATAAAATTAAATTAATGACGGTGAAATTGATTGGCTTTCAGAATGTGGAAAAAGGCAATACTTCTCTCATTGCGTGAAAAAAAGATATTCACAGTTTTTGCATTGATATATACTATTTTAATATTTTTATCCAGTTTATTCATAGAATTGGGAATTGGGGGTGAATTAGGAGAATCTGCTCTATTTTTTATATTGATCTTTTTTATTACTAGTTTAATTCTTTCTCTACTCTATGCTTGGATTTTGGTGTCTAGAAGAAGAAGAGTTTGGGCTACATTCAAATGTATTGGTTATACAAATAAAAATATAATTATATTAGTATCAGGAATTATATTATTTACTACATTGATGGGATTTTTTATTGTAATTGAAGTTCTATTTCATTATGCTGCTATTGTCGCTTATTTAAATTCAGCAGAAATCAATTTAGATATTACAATTTTAATAGGATTAGTCCCAGTCATTGTTACTAGTGGAATGTTCATATTTGTTCAATTACTTGCCTTAATTGTTGTTTATAGGAAAGTTTTAAAAGTAAGACCAATAATTGCATTAAAAAGAGTAGGAGGGTAAGGAGGAAAAAAAATGGCATTTGCAAAAGATATTATGATTGAGGCAATTGATATAAATAAGGAATATAGACGGGCAGGAGCCATTATTAGAGCACTAGTAGATATAAATTTAAAAGTAAAATCCGGAGAGTTTGTTATAGTGCAAGGACCAACCGGATGTGGAAAAAGTACTCTCCTTAATGTATTGTCAGGTTTAGATTTACCAGATTCGGGTAGAATTATTTTTGATGGTGAAAATATAGCACGAGCAACAGAAGATAGATTAAGTAAAATTCGGCGTCAAAAAATTGGTTTTGTATTCCAAGATTATAACCTTGTTAATTCATTAACAGCAATCGAAAATGTAGAAGCATTATTATGGCCGACAGTTTTAAGTAATAAAGAAATAGAAAATAGATCAATTGCAGCATTAAGAGATGTTAATCTTCTTGAACGTAAAGACCACCATCCTGTTCAACTAAGTGGTGGTGAAAAACAAAGAATTGGTTTAGCGAGGGCAATTATTCATAGGCCTAGGGTTATCTTAGCAGATGAACCAACTGGAAATTTAGATCCTGAATCAGAATTACAGGTAATGGATTTATTAAAGAAAATTAATAAAGACACAGAAACAACAATTATAGTAGTTACTCATCGTACACACTTAAATAAATATGCGGATAAAGTTATTAAAATGGATAAGGGAAGAATTATTAAAATTGAATAATAATTAATTTTATTTTATCATCAAATCATTATTTTTTTTCCTGAATTTCTCAATCTATACATTTATCTATCAAATTTTTATACCCTGTAAATAGATCAAGATTTTTTTCTTAAATTATTCCAAGTGGGGTATAACTTATATGATTAATATGTAGATGGGTTTTCAAAACAAAAATATAAATATATTAAGAGTTTTTGAAATACTATTAAATAAATTAAATTATAAAATCAAAGTCTAAATTAAAAATTAGGTAGGGTGTTAAATATCGGAAAAAAGCGCGTGATTCTGTCAGGGTGTGCCGGAATGTGTTGTTTATTACCAATGGCATATATAAGTTTTCGGTTTTTAAATTTGACAGGAGGAGTTACTGGTGGATTATTAGAGAATTTTGAAGATGCTTTGAGTACATTAACGGGACTTATAGGTTTTGGAGGACCTTTTTTAGAAATTGTAGCGGGGGGTTTTATTGGAATAGCTATGATTTTTTTATTTCCTATTCATTGGTGTATATTTTACCGCCCTGAAGATGTAGGGTTAATTATTGCAGTTACTGTTCCTTGGATTTTATGCTGTGCCATCACGAGTGGCTTATTTGCACATTCTCCTCGAGGTGGTATTAACACTAGTCTTGCTATTGGTTTTGGATATATGATTCCACTATCGATTATTTATCTAGTATTAGCTGTTGCATTTCCATTAGGTTCAGCAGTTTTAGATGGGTTATTATTGGGATTGGCAGACTTACCATTTTTACTTGCTATACTTACGTCAATCTTTGAGGGTTGTTTGGTGGGGGCTGTTTTTGGAGCGTTTATTGGTAGCTTGAAATATAAACCCGGGAAAGCAAAACCAAAGGTTAAAAAATTTACAGAAGAAGAAGTAGAAATTTCTGAACCTACTTTTGAAAAATTAGGAAAAGTAGAAGAGACAGAAAGTATTTCACCTTTTTGTACGAACTGCGGAGCTAAGCTTACTCCCTCTGATGATTTTTGCACTAATTGTGGAAAAAAAGTAAGGGGAAATAAGTAATTATCTATTTTTATACACTTATTTTATTTATTATTAGATTTGATTTCCATAATTTTGTATTAGATACTTATATTTTAATTCCAAGAAAAATACATTAATTATTAAGTTATACTAATTATAATAATAATGAAAATTCAAACAATAAGATGATATTATGCCGAAAGAGATAAAAGGGTTTATGTTTAGCCGCTTGGTTGTTTTAATTTCTATCGTTCTTATCCCGATAATCACATTTTTAATCTATAATTTTGCTGGTTTTGAATTGTGGTTTTCAAATGATCCAGATTTGGAGTTTTTGATTATTAAACTTTTATGTCCCTTAGTTTTTAGTATTTCATGGTTATTTTTCATAATTTTATTTGCAAACCGTTTTGCTGAAACAATTGATTCTACAGATAGAGTGGTAGGTGTAATTCCCTTAAGATTGAAATTATTTTATGGCATAAATGCCGTTTATATACTTCTTATTTTTGTATTTCCATTAATCACGCCAGTTGTTTCAGTTTTAACCTTTGCTTCCTTTGGGTGGCAGTTAACAACCTTTAGAAAGGAACGGTGGGAAGAGGACACGAAAGTTTCTTTATTAACTAAAATTATTATGATTCTAGCTTCAATCATCCCTATCTTTTGTGGAATCGTTATTATACCAGAATATATTAAGTTATCAATATTTTTATTATGGAATATTTGGATTCCATTACTTAATCCGATTTACATAATCTCATATTGTTTATGTACGGCTCTTGCAATTGGTTCTTTATTTATCTTATTTGCTAATTCCGGCATAAGTGAATATGAGCAAATATTTGTAGATACTACAAAAACCAAAAAGATGATGCAAATTAAAATTTTAATCTTGGTTTTATTCGTTTTCTTCTTATTTTTAGCTTTTTATGAATTTCCAGTTATAGATCTATTCTACAATGCAGGATTTGTTATCGTTCTTATAGTTTCAATAGTTAATTATTTTACAGGGAAACAAAAAACAAGTAAATTTCGAGGTCACGTGATGGGATATATTTTAGCAGCTATTTTCATGGGCTCCAATTTAATATTCATTTCAGATACAGAATTCTCAGATTTTATGAAAGTCTCGAGTCTTATTGTCTCTGGAATATTATTTATTTTAGTATTTTTAATTACATTTATCCGTTTAGAGGAACCAGAACTAAAATATAATCACTAATTTTTTTTTATTTTTAATTTTAAGTTAACCCTGATATATTCATGTTAAAAATTAAACCGATTTCCTGAATAAATTAGATTAGATTAAAAGATTATTATTATAGAATAAGCAAGATTAATAAAGATATTGATTTTATTAAAATTTGTTTCAATCAATAAGAACTTGTTGATTAAATATTTTAATTTAATATGAGTTAAATTATCCTACAATTTTCTACTATATTAGAATATAAATTATTAATAAGCTAAATTTTATTTATAATTTTAAGATTAAAATTAAAATTTATTTAAAAAAAAGGGTTAGAAAAAAATGAAAATAATAAATACTAAATCCTTAATGGTTCTTTCTTTATTTCTTACCTCGATGATAGCAATGCCAGTTATGGTATCTGCAGACGATGATAATAAGTTTGACTTAGATCAATTGGGAGATAATGAGGATATTATTGATAGTTTTCAGGGAGGCTTTGGGAGTATGTTAGGAGGATTAGGTTACGCTGGAAATCTATTAGGACAAGTATTCTTGATGCTATTTCAACAAGCATATGAAGATATTTCTGCTAGAGAGATGATGTCAGGTGTCTATGTTTTAAGTGCATTCAATGAAACTTCAACTCCAGTAAGGACTAATGATTTAGGATCTGATGGTGTTCTTGAATACCATCTACTACCAGAAGATTATGCCCGTCTTTCAGGCATTTCTGGAACAGCTTACTGTGTAGTAAATAAGAGTGGTTCATATGAATATAGTATGACTGCGGGAGCAGGAGTCACACTAATAATTTGGGATAACGACCATTCATTCATAAATGCTGTCAAAAAATTATTTAATTTCTTCAAAACATTAGAAGAGAGCGATTTACATGGAGAAGAAATTCCTGAGGATCTTATTAGAGAAGGAGTAGAACTAATTGTTTGGTTTTTAATCCATATAAATGACATTTTCACTGGTGATGAATTGTTTATATTGAATCCCATTACCTGGCAGAAATTAGAAATTACTCCAATTGATTTTCAAATAACAAAAACATGGTACCATTCAAATAACACAATAATTGGAGATGGTGATGATGATGAGCTTGAAGTAGCCTATCCATCAATACTAGGTCCTTTGAATACGGAAGCCGATGCCAGAAAAGATATTTATATGCAATGGTTATTGAGAAATACAGAAGTTATAATACCCGGTGAAAAATTATACTGGACAGCATTTACCTTCGATTTAATTGAATTTTGGATGAAAAATTTTGAAATTCATATTGATATAACAGAACTTATTAACATTGGAAGTGGAGAGGGAGGCGATCCTGCGAAAGCTTTTCAGGGATGTGATATTGAATTTTACCTATTTTCCCATCATTTAGCTGGTGCTTTCCTCTATAATGATAAGTTTCCTAATGATCGTGAACTTTCTGTGAACTATACAGATACAACAGTAACAATTAACAATGAAGATAAAGATATATCATATCCAGAGAGTTCTGAACTTACTCATAGATTAGTTTTAAGAAGGGTAGGCACTTACAATTTTATATCTCCAACTAAGAATGATGATAATACTATTTCATGGGGATTACGATTACAAGATGTTAATATCTCTGCTGTTCCTGTTGGTATTGATTTAGATTCCTATCTAGCCGCACCTCAAGAAAATCTAGATTATATGCAATTTGGATTTACTTTTGATCCAGAAAAGAATGTAGAAGGGGCAGATGCCGTAGGGAAAATAAAACTAGACCAATACTTTGCTCCATGGAATAATAATACTGATCCCTACGCAAATGCTGATATTATAGATTTGGATATGGCAATAATTTATGTATCGACAATTCTACATTTCCACTTAAATGTAGCAACTTCTAGTGACGTTACGCCTCCTGATGCAAACTTAGATGATTTTTATGATGAAAATCCTAATGATGACGATTATGTTAAAGAGACTCATGAATTAAAGGTTGGGAATTACCTTGGTGGCTCAGAGCCACTAGATTTCGTTGATATAGCGGGACCATATTATGATTATGGTCCAGAAGACATTGCTAGTAGATCTCGTGACAATGCAAGTACTGCTATCATCCCTCTTGCTGTATGGACTGGTGAAATGGAAAGACATGATACATTTGTACCACCAAGTGAAACAGATGTAAAACCTTTTGCTACTGATATTAGGCTTAATATAAATTTCACTGTAGTAGCTTACGCAGTATGTTATCCTGAATTTGAGGATGGTACTGGTATTTGGCATGATCCTACTTTCTCAGTTTTTATGACTTTTCAGACTCCTGAATTCTGGGCATTGATTGTATTAATTGCTGGTGTTGGATTAGTCGGTGTAGCAACGATATTGATAAAAAGAAGAAAGGACATGAGAGTTTAAAAAATATATTTTTTTTTTTAAAATTTTTTTTTTTTTAATTTTCTTGAAACTTTAACCTACAAAGTTTTAAATTTGGATATACCTAAATGATATAAAGAGAAAAAAATTTTACAAGTATCAGTGAGAAGAAGAAATGCCAATTAAGTTAGATGATACCTATCAAGTAGATGAAAATAAACGATGGTTTAAGAAATGGTGGCCTGAGGGAGTCCCTTTTAACACTACATTTGAAGAAAAAACTACAAATGAATTTCTAGACGAGCAAGTGGCGAAGTATTCTAATGATAATTTAATTTGGTTTTTAGATACCTGGATTTCTTATAAACAATTTCAAGAGTATGTAAAATCGTTTGCTACGGCATTGGCTAATTTAGGTATTAAAAAAGGGGATGTTATAGCGATCCACATGCCTAATTGTCCTCAATATATAGTAGGGTATTATGCTATTACTAGGATAGGAGCTATAGCAAGTGGAATTAATCCCACTTATCAACCTATGGAAATATTACATCAACTTGACATTATAAAGCCTAAAATGTTAATTGTATTAGATGCTTTATATAAAACTTACATAAAGCCTATTATTGATGAATCAAGTGTAGAAATAATTGTATATACTAATCTAGCAGATCTAACCGATATGATTAGTGTAAAAAAGATAGTTGGTAAATTTGTAAAGAAGATTCCTACAGGGAAAGTTGATTATCCTAATGCATATAAATTTAAAGATCTTCTAAAAACTAAGCCAAATGTTCCAAAAATTAAGTTTAATGTTAAAACCCATCCTGCAACTTATATAATGACCGGTGGAACCACAGGTTTGCCAAAGGCAGCAGTTTTAACGCACTTTAATGTAGTATCCAATGCTAAACAATGCAAATTATGGTTAGGTGGAGAAAGACCATGTATAGGGAATATTGGGATACTTCCATTATTTCACAGTTTTGCTCATACAGTAATTATGAATACAACTATAGCAGTTGGTGGTTGGATTATGCTTTTTCCAAATCCTCCTTCACAAACAGAATTATGTGAGGAAATTGAAAAATTACCTTGTACAGAGGGTTTAATTTATGCGGGTACTGAAATGTTATTTAAAAGGCTAGCAGAACTCAAAAGATTAAAGAAGAGATACCCGGGAGTTATGGGAAAATTAATTTTATGTGTTTCAAGTGCCGGTCCATTGCATAAAGCGGTACATGATGCTTTTATTGAAAACACCGGTGGTAGAATTGTTGAAGGTTATGGATTATCAGAGGCTAGTCCAGCAGTTAGCGCTGGTAACTTATTTGGTGAAAGCCCAGTTAGCTCCATAGGTATGCCATTTCCAGGAACAGAATGGGGTATCTGGCCAACAGACAATTTCAATTTAGGTCCTATATGTTTAGGAAATCCAGATGAAAAAAATTTTGGTATTGAACATTCAGGAGAAATTTGTATAGCTGGTCCTCAGATCATGTTAGAGTATTTAAACGAGCCAGATGAAACTATTGATACAATTTTAGAATACAAAGATAAATTATGGTTATTAACAGGAGATATTGGTTTTATGAATGAAGATGGCACAATCGTAATTAGAGATCGAAAGAAACAACTTATTAAGTATAAGGGTTATTCTGTATTTCCTAAAGAAGTAGAAGAACTCCTAATGAAACATCCAGATATTACCGAAGCTGCTGTAGCAGGATTGCCCCATGAAGAATATGGAGAAGTTATAAAAGCATGGGTTTCAATAAAAGAAGATTGTAATTTATCACCTCATCTAATAAAAGAGTGGGCTACTAAAAATATGGCACTCTATAAAGTACCTTATTCTATTGCTATTATTGGAGAATTGCCAAAAAATATCATAGGAAAGGTTCAACGTCGAGAACTTCAAATTAAAGATCCGTTATATATTGAAAGATACGGAAATTCACAATGAGGTTTTATTTAAAAGAAAATTTATCATTATGAAACCTAAAAAACAAACTTTTACAGATTGCAAGACTATTAAAAATCTTAAAGATTAAATTAATCGAAATATGTAATTTTTTTTATTTTTCAAGATATTTTAAAATATCAAAAAATAATAAATAATTTTAAAAATAATAATAAGATAAAGGAATGCAATAGATTCTAACATATAATTCTAGTACACTAGAATAGTAATTAATAAAAAGATAAGTTTTTTTTAATAAGATAGTAAATAAATAAAACTTAAAGAGACAATATTTTGTCAGAAAAACCAGAAATAGAAAAACTTGAAATAGAGGTTGCGAAACTAGAAAAAGTAAAAGTAAAAGATAGCGAGCTTTTATTAATTGATGAATTAGTTCAAGATTATGCTCCAGAAATTGCTCACATTTATGATTATAGAGAGGATGAATCAGAAGAACAACAAATTAAAACAGGACGACTTCATGAAAACCGTATCTTAGGTATTATCCTAAAATATTACCTAGAAGGTAAAAAGAAAATTACTACAACAGAAGTTGAGCGAGAGTATAAAAGATATTATAAAGAAATTGCTCGTTCTACAATTTCAACTTATTTAAATATGCTAAAAAAAGAATCCACACTATATAAAGAACGAGATGGTAGAGTAGTTTATTACATTTTTTATGAAGATCCTCCAAAAGATATTAAGCCATTTTGGTTTACTAGAATTTTTTGTATTGTTCCAGCTTACTTTGACAGAGCAATATATTTTTCGAAATTATATCTAAAATCTGAATTATATACTCAAGAATACATTAAACGAACCAACAATGGAAATAAACAAATATTAAACAAGAATTTCAAATTTCTGACTGGTTTGATTGTTTTAAATATTTTAAAAAATAGAAGTTCAAAATGTGTATTGTGTCAATTTAGCAAACGAGAAATTTATAATACTTTACATGAGGCAATATTGGTTGCAATTAAAGACCGATCTGATGTTTTACCTGAAGAATTGCTAAATATTCTAATCAATGAATATTCAGAAATCCCTATATTTAATGGGATTAATATTGAATGTCAGGAAACAGAAAAATTAATACTTGAAAATATCTTTAAATTTGCTGACAATTATAAAAAAGACTTAGAATTCCAAATTATGGTTTCTGCTAGGAGAATTGACTTACGATTAAAACAAAAAGAAATTATGGAACAAGAATAAATACAATCCATAAGATAAACAATTATTTATTTCCTTACTTATAAAATAAGATTTTAAGTGTTCTTTGATAAACACTAAAGCAGATTAGATTTTTGCATCATTAATCTTGTTAGTGCTTCAAATGTTTCTTCAACATTTTCTCCTGTTTTAGAACTACACTCAATAAAACCGTCTACTCCTCTTGATTTTGAAATATTAATTCCTTCCTCTCCAGAGATTTCACGATCATCAATTAAATCTGCTTTCCCGCCAACTACAATAACAGGAAATTGATCTTCCGATCTAATTTCTTTTTTAACAACTAATAACCAATCATCTATGTGAGCCAAACTCGAGTAATTTGTGATATCGTACATGAAGAGAGCGCCATTTGCGCCCCTAACATATGTTGGCAACAAGAATCTAAACCTCTCTTCACCTCCAAAATCCCAGATCTGAAGTTTTACTTTCTTTTCATTAATTTCCAAACTTTTTACTTCAAAATCCACTCCTATTGTCATCTTAGAATCTGATTTAAACAAATTTGTTAGGAACCTTTGGGTTAAGGTAGTTTTCCCTGTTCCCGCATCACCGAATATTACTACTTTGTATGTTGCGTCGTACATTAAATTCCTCTTCCGAACCTTTATTTTGGTTAAATTATTAGACTTTAAGAAGATATTTTTTTCTTTAGATTTTTTACAATTTAATTTTTATTTTTAAGGATTTATGTTCAAATTAGATGGTTATTCTTTAAAGATTTCTATGTTTATTATGTAATTCATATATATAAATGTTTTAAAGCATTATAAATAAAATATCGAATTATAATTTATAATTTTAATGTAATAATTTTGAAACTTATATTGTAAGTAATATCCATTTACTATTTTCAATTCATTATATAAGTTAATAATTCTGTTTTTTCTATAATTTGTCTAAACTTAGGTCATGAAAATATGACAAGTAATGTATACAATTATGTCATCTGAAGTATACCAAGCTGCAAAATAATCTTTTTCTCCGGCAAATTCGCATCGCTCCTAACAGATAACCTATAATTAAATAATTATATAATAAGAAAGATCAAATAATATTATTAATAAAATATAATGAAAAATCAAAAGAAATTGGTAATTATGAATTCTAAAAGTTCTTATGAAATTGATGAGACAATGTACCAGCGATTTGAAGAGAAAAATAATATGATTTATCGCCGTTTATGGGATAAATCTTTAGCAACCTATGGTCAAATGTTTTTTACTAATATTCAAAAGCATATTGATTCTAAAAAAGAAGGATATTCCCGTATTGATTTTAATCTTGTTAAATCAGGCTGGACTGTGTATGAAAAATTTCCATTTGCATTTGCGTGGCAAAGAGAGGACCATTATACTGGAGATTATGGGATTAAATGGACACAATCCAAATTTAGTGTTGAAGATCTTGATGATTTTAGCAAATTAATAAAAAAGACTGCAAACTTTTATGGTGCCTCATTAGTAGGAATTGCTGATATTGATGAGAGATGGATTTACAAAACAGGATTTATCAGACCAGAAAATAAAAGTGAAGAAGATTCTAAAGGGAAAGTAAGGGAGGGTGTACAAAGCGTTTCTATTCTTCAGCAGCCAATTAATTTGCCAGAGGGCATAAATAAAGTTATTGTAATGGCAATTGAAATGGATAAGGATGCTATCTCTACGGCGCCCGCTCAACCTGCGGCCGCAGCAGCAGCTCTAGCTTACTCCAAAATGGCTTTTACAATAGCATGTGTAGGTGAGTTTATTAGGAACTTAGGATTTAGAGCCATACAATGTGGAAATGATACCGCGTTAAGTATACCCCTAGCTATTGATGCAGGATTAGGTGCATTAGGGAGATTAGGTTTGTTAATAACCCCCGAGTATGGCCCTAGAGTAAGAATTTGCAAAGTATTTACAGATATACCATTAAGATCTGACAGCCCTAATCTTGAATTTATAAAAAAAGTTGAAATCTTTTGTAAGAATTGTTTTAAATGTGCAAATGCGTGTGAAACAGAAGCGATTACAAAAGATAAAGAACCTAAGATAAAATGTGATTCTATAAGTAATAATTCTGGTGTTAAGAAATATTATGTTAATGCGGAAAAATGCTTTGAATTTTGGATTGAAAATAGTAGTGATTGTGGTACTTGTATTGCTGTTTGCCCTTTTTCAAAAATTGATAATTATTTAACTCCAGGTGAGTTCTGGAATTTGAAATAAATATAGTATAATAGCTGAAACTAGAGAAATTGAATAGGTTATAGATTAAAAATAAATATATTAAAATTCGATATAAATTTCTAAATCATAATCAACATTGGGACTTTAATGTTTATCTTGTATTCGAATTTATATTTAGGGGATTTTTTTGTCTTATTTAAATCATGATGTAATACGAATCTTTGATTTAGATTATCTAATTTTTGATTTTATTTTTTTTTTAATTTTTATTATAGTTTTAATCAAACAAAAAGAAATGATGCCAATTTATGTGGGATTTGTGTGTGGAATTCTATTTTTAATAATAGATGGAATAATTTGGTGGAATACAGGGATTCGTGAGATACATCCTTCTAATGTTAAAATTTATGTGGATTTTATGATGGATTTCAGTTATGGGTTATTAGCCTTTAGTTGGGTAATGATTATGTTTGAAAGAAATAGCATAAAGAAGGTTATATTATGGACGCTGTTTTTATATGGGGGGTGGTTATTGATTGCTAGTTTATCACAAATCCTTCCATTAATAGATTTAGAAATCATTACTATCAGGCATATGCAAAGTTTAAGAATAGTAGAAATTACTACAGTAGTATGTGGATACCTATTATTAGTTATTTTAAGATACAATTATAAAACCATCCTTTTTGTTTTTTGGGTTGGCTTTATGCTTTCTTTTATGATGGAATCTTACTTACTTTTTACTAATATTAGACCATCTGGATTTGAATTATTATTGTATGACTCACTTATTTTGACCAATCAAGGTATTCCTTATTTATTTGTTATTTTTGATAAGATAATCCCAAAAATAAGGGATTTAATTATAAATCGTAAGAATTTGAAAGAAGAAACAATTGAAGTAGCTTTCTTAGAATAAAATTCTAATTTATAATGATTTGAGAATCAATGTGATAATCAAAAATTTTATGAGCTATTTTAGACATATCTAATAAAATAGATAAAAGTTTCAATCATTTATTATTAGATAATTAGAATGTTTTATTTTTGAAAAATGATTATCGTTGATAAAAAAACAATCGCAGATTTTTTAGGTGATTACATAAGCTATATCTCAGTAGAAGAAATTGAGCGTTTAATTGAAATTCCTCCTCCTGAAATTGGTTATACTTATGCATTTCCATGCTTCCAATTAGCTAAATTTGAAAAAAAAGATCCAAAGATTATTGCAGAACAATTAAAGAAGAAATCATCTCTAACAGATTATTTAGAAAGTATTGAAGCAATTGGTCCTTATCTCAACTTTAAAATTAAACCTTCAATAATATTACAAAACATTTATGAACTGGGAGGAGATTATGGTAAAATTTACGAAGTAGCAAAAAAAGAGAAATCCAAACCATCAAAAATTGTAATAGAATATCCTTCTCCTAATACAAATAAACCTCTTCATTTTGGTCATATTCGAAATATACTTTTGGGTCGTTCTCTTTCAAATCTTTTGAGATATAAGGGGGATAAAGTGTTTGAAGTCAATTTATATAATAATCGAGGATTTCATATCTGTAAATCTATGATTGCATATAAGAAATGGGGTAAAAATAAATTACCAAATGTCAAAAGTGACCACTTTGTAGGAGATTATTATATCAAATATGTTCAAATGGAAAAGAAAGATAAAAAGTTGATAGATGACGTATATGATTTGCTAAAATTATGGGAGAGTGGAGATAATGAGACTAGAGCATTATGGAAAAAAATGAATAAATGGGCTTTAGATGGCTTTAATGAAACATTTAATAAATTTAATATCAATTTTGATAAAGAATACTTTGAGTCAGATATATATGAAAAAGGTAAAGCAATTATTCTTTCAAATCTTGAGAAAGGAATTTTTGAAAAAACCGAAGATGGAGCTGTTTTTGCTAAATTAAAGGAAAAATATAAATTACCGAATAAAATACTACTTAGAAGAGATGGAACATCGGTCTATATTACCCAGGATATTTATCTAGCCTTCCTTAAAAAACAAGACTTTGATTATGATAAGTCAATTTATGTTGTTGCAAATGAACAGGATCTTTATTTTAAACAACTTTTCGTTGTTTTGGAAATGATCGGTTTTAAAGAAGATAAATATCATCTTTCTTATGGAATGGTTTATTTACCAGAAGGAAAAATGAAAAGTAGAGAAGGTATTGTTGTAGATGCAGACGATATAATAGAAAAAATGGAAAGCCTTGCTTATGAAGAAGTCAATGAAAGATATCCTGAACTTTCAGAAGAAGAAAAAATAAAAAGAGCTAAGATTATAGGTATGTCTGCATTAGCTTTTTTTATTTTGAAGTTTAATCCCAAATCGGATTTCATATTTAATCCGAAAGAAAGTATATCATTTGAAGGAGAAACAGGACCATATATTCAATATTGTTATGCAAGAATAGAATCCATAATCTCTAAATCAAAAGAAATGATTAACTCTGATATTAATTGGACTTTGTTAAGCCATAATTTAGAACAAAATTTAATTAAGCAACTAAATTACTTTCCGGAGATTGTAGACACAGCAACTAAAAACTATAGTATACATTTAATAGCTCAATATCTTCTATACTTATGCCAAATTTTTAATTCTTTTTACAGTGTTTGTCCTGTTATCTCAGATAATAAAGAATTAGAAAAAGTAAGATTATTATTAATAAAATGTGTACAAATCGTAATAAAGATTGGATTAGATATTATGGGAATAGAAGTATTGGATAAAATGTAAAATTTAAATGATTTATTAAGATAAATTATGAAATTTTTTGATTTTGGAGAAAAAATAAATAAAGACACTGAATTTGTCATTTTTGGAATACCATGGGATTATTTAACTTCAATCGAGGCTCCAAACTCTGCAATTGCGCCTCAAAAAATACGTGAAGTATCTGATAATTTAGCCCTTACATCTGAAATGGGATTTAAAATTCCTAAAATAAAAGTGGTGGATATTGGAGATGTTTATATTGAACCTAAAAACGTAGAGAAGAATCTTAAAGAAATTAAAAATTATGTTATACGCATATATGATGAGAAAAAAGACGTTGTCTTAGTAATGATTGGAGGTGATCACTTCTGTACTTATCCTGTAGTTAAAGTAATTGGGAGCAATTTGAAGAAGAAGAATAATTTTGGAGTTTTAGTATTTGATTCTCATTTAGACCTGTATGAAGAGTGGGATAAGGGTGTTTATTCACATGCTACAGTATCTCATCGAATTTATGATATGGATTTTATTAATAACAGAAATTTATTAATTGTAGGTACAAGAGATATTGATATTCCTGAGTTAGATATTGCAAATAAAGAGAAAATTACATATTTAAATGCTTATAAATTAACTGAAATTGGATTAAATGAATATATTAAGATAATAATTAAATTTTTTAAAGATTCAGATATCAATAACCTCTATGTGTCTATCGATATTGATGCTTTAGATCCTTCTATTGCCCCTGGTACGGGCTTTGCTATCCCTGGAGGATTTTCTTACCGTGAGATATGGATTATTTTAAGAGAATTAACTAAGAATTTTAATATTAGAGGATTCGACTTGGTTGAGGTTGCTCCAAATTTGGACAATGCTAATAATATGACGATAAATTTAGCAGCTAAGTTAATTATAGAATTTATATCATTTATAGCTGAAAAAAATAGTAAGATTTAAATGATGGATAAAAATTTTAAAGAAAAATTGAAGAAAGTAAACCAATTAAAAATAACAGATGACACAAATATAGTCAGCCTTATTAATTCTTTAAAAGAAACCGGTTTTAATGCTAAAAGATTGGCATTAGCTTGTCATATCTATAATGAGATGATTGATGATAAAGAATGTACTAAATTTTTTGGCTTAGCTGGTGCTATGGTTCCTGTTGGTATGCAAGGTATTATTCATGATTTTGTTAAAGAGGGTTTTGTTGATGTGTTAGTTACTACTGGAGCAAATTTAACGCATGATCTTGCGGAGTGCTTAGGTTTTCATCATTTACAAGGTGAAATTAATCCTAATAATATTGATGATGCTAACTTACTTAGCGAAGAGATGAATAGAATTTATGATGTTTTTTTGCCAAATAAAGTCTATGAGGGAATAGAGGAATTTATATCTCAGCTGAAAATCCCAGATAATACTATGTCAGTAAGTTCATTTTTAAGATTTTTAGGAGAGCATTTACCTAAAAGTTCAAATTCAATTTTAAGAATCTGTGCAGATAAGGATGTCAAGATCTTTTGCCCTGCTTTCACTGACTCTGGATTAGCGATGCAGTTAGGTTTTCATCATAAAAATCTAAATTTAAACCACTTCAAAGATATGCTCGAAATGGTTGATATTGCATGGGATGCTAAAAAAGCCGGAGTTTGCATAGTTGGAGGGGGAGTTCCTAAAAATTTTATAATGCAATCATTACAATTTTGCCCAAATTCGGCTAGCTATGCAATTCAGATTACTATGGATAGACCAGAACCAGGGGGATTAAGTGGTGCTACATTAAGAGAAGCAATATCTTGGGGGAAAGTTAATCAAAAGGCAAAATATACAACACTTATTTCAGATGCCACAATTGCTTTACCACTAATATTTTGGTTTTTGAAAAAATCAAAAAATAACAAGTAATTATTTAAATTGTCTTAATTAAAGAAATTTTTACTAAAATATTCCTTTTAATTTTTGATCAATAGTTTGTGTATCAGTTCCAAAAACAGCATCAAGATTTTGCTTAAAATTCCTAAATTGAGAAACTTCTGATAAATCCTTACCAGTATTAAGCGATTTAAATTCTTTTAATATTTTGTGTAATGATGGTTGAACTATTTTATGAATGTACTTGTCAATCTTCTTCTCTTTATCTAATATTGCGTAAGAAATCAGAAGTTCAGGATCATTACTATTATCAGATAAGATTTTATCCCCGATAAAAGCGATAATAAATTTCTTTCCTTCAAAATATTCAACTAAACCTTGTGAAAAAGCACTTTCTGCAAAATTTAAGAGAGCAGTTAATAATCCACTTCTTAAATCAGCATCAATTTTTCCAAGATTAGTTTTATGATAACTTTTCTTTACAACCGTAAATCCTCTGAAAAATAAGCCAGCTTCTCGAATAACCATATTAAGATTTAATTCTATTGAATTTTTTAACTAATTGAAGAATTTCCAAAAAGTAATTTATTTAATAATTTAATTATAACAATCGAATTTAATAAACTCTTTCCTCATTAAAAAGAGTTAAAGTTTCATTATGTTTCTCTACTAAAAATTACATATTCGTATAAATAAATCTATATTAATTTTTGAGAGTAGACACGATAAGGTTTTATATATTTAGCATATTTCATAAAATTATGATTACCAAAGATAAAGTTCAATTATGTGCTGAAAATATTGTCAGAAGTATAAATATTAAAAAAGAAGGAGAATTCATTCTTATAAGAGGGGGAGCTTATTCTCAAGAATTATTAGAAGAGATTGGATTAAGTATTTTAAGGAAAGGAGGAATTCCTCACATCACATATACATCGGATTACTATACAGAAACTATGCTTCAAGATAATCAAATTAAAGTTGAGACTTTAGAAAAAACACCCTTGCATTATCTGAAAATGATTGAAAATATAGATGCTTATATCGTAATCGAACCTTTAGAAGATCCTTCAATTAACGCCAACGCACCAAGAGATAAAATAGATGCTGGGGCTAAGGCTAGAGTTCCTCTTAGGGATGTTCTTTATGGCTTAAAGGAAGAATTTGCACCAGGTAAAAAATGGTGTTATGCTGCCTGGCCTTCCAAAAAAGCAGCAGAATTCTATAATATTGATTATGAGTTATATGAAAGATTTATTGTCGGTGGAATCAGTATTCCTTATGATACTATGAACAAAATTACAAAAAACTTAGGTCGTTTCTTTGATAATGCTAAGAAAGTGTATATTAATGATGATTTTGGGACTGACTTTTGGGTCTCTATAGAAAACAGGAAAAAAATTCTTGATGATGGAGTTCTTTCAGATGAGCAAATTGCTTTAGGGGATTTAGGTGGTAATTTACCCGCAGGTGAAGTTTTCTTTCCTCCACAAGAAAAAAAAGGTGAAGGAAAAGTATTCTGTCCTTTAACTAAAGATCGATTAAGTGATAAAATAATAAAAAATGTTGAATTAACCTTTAAAGAAGGCAAATTATTAATAGATAAAACAACTGCAGAGACAAACTTAGATGAATTAATTGCTTCTTTTAAAAAATGTGAAGAAATGGATATAGCGAATAAAGTTCCTGAACTTAGAACCTATAATGTTGCTGAACTTGGAATTGGGTGTAATCCGGAAATTACGAGAGCAATTGGATATATCCTTACTGATGAAAAAATCATTGGGAGTGTACATTTAGCATTTGGATTTAATAAAAGTTTTGGAGGAACTTCCGCATCCCAGATGCACTGGGACTTTGTAACTGCTCCTAAAGCTAATATTACAGTTGAATATCTAGACGGGTCCAAAAAATTAATAATGGAAAATGGTAAATTAATTGATATCTGATTGTATTAGTGAAAAGCTAAATTAATTTTTCAATATATTGGAGTACTTTTTCTAATACTTTCTTTTTAAATGTTATTCGATCTGTCTTGAAATTGTATTTCTCCACAATAGTTTCTTTTTCATTCGAAAAACCAATAAAGACAAGTCCTACTGGTTTTTCTGGTGTCCCACCAGTCGGACCTGCTATACCACTAACACCAATACCTATCTCTACATTTGATTGTATTCTAATATTATTGGCTAATGTTACTACAATTTCTTTCGATACAGCACCATTTTTTTCGATTGCTTTAGGATCTACATTTAATAGGTCTATTTTTGCCTGATTGCTATAGCAGACAATACCTCTTTCAAATACATTTGAAGCTCCCGAAACATTGGTAAACATATTGGAAATATAACCTCCTGTGCATGATTCTGCGACAGCAATTCGAATATTTTTTTCTGAAAAATTTTTAATTATCTTCTCGATTCTTCTTAAAAGAGCCAAATTACATCATTACCTTTTTATCTCAAATTTTTTACCACATAACTTACAATATTGTCCCTTTTTGCTCATAGGATTTCCACAGTAAGGACAAAACACTTTTGTAGCAGGTTTTTTAACAGGGGCTAGGGATTTAAATACTTCTGGATCTTTTTCTCCAAAAGGTTGGTATTGCAAATTTTTTTCAACAACTTTCTGAAAACATCTAGGGCAATTCTGTTTTTTCTTAATACCATAATAGATGAGATAGGGGTTAATAAACATAAAGCCATACATTATAAAAAGAAAAATAAAGAACCCTGATAAAAGCGGTATAGATACAATTGTTAAAGGGATAAGTATTGCTGAGATGAGGATGATAAATAATCCAAATATTTTAATATTAAATTTTGGTCTTGATGGAAAAACATTCATTTTGCAGCTTTCACAGAACTTCATTTCGTTTATATCTTGACTCATATCTCTCCATGGAAACATTAAAAACAATTTATTATTATTATAAAAAATAGCATAAATATAAATTAATAACAAATAAAAATAAATAATTAAATAATATCTTATACTTTTGAAATTTTAAAGCAATAGTATAGATTTATTCGGAAAAAAAATTTTACAGAGTGATTTAAATGAGAAATAATGAAGATAAAAAAGGCTTCGTCTTCAAAATCACAGATCTACTGAAAAAGTTCAGTAGAGTGGACTTATTGGCGACGGAGCAGTAGGAAAAACCTCATTAATCAAAAAATACACTCAAGGCAGTTTTCAAAGGGACTACATTAAGACCTTGGGGGCGCAATTTTCAAAATATGATGAGGAGATTGAAGGAGATAATTGTAAATTATTTTTCTGGGATATTGCTGGTCAGGATGAATTCAATTTCATGCGTCCTACCTTCTATAAAGGAAGCAAAGCAGCAATTATAGTATATTCCCATACTGATGATGAGAGTTTTGAACATATCCCTCAATGGCATAATGATATTATAAAGTATTGCGGTGATCTCCCAATAGTCTTATTCGGAAACAAAATTGATTTAATCAATAAAGAGGATTTAGATGATGAGAAAGCTAACGAAATTGTAAAAGAAAGAAATTTTCTTGGATATTATAGAACAAGCGCTAAAACAGGAACTGGAGTATATAAAGCATTTCAAGCAATAATTAAAGATTTATATTATAGATATAAAGAAGACTAATAAAATGCATGAATATTTCGAGCAAGATTATCCTAAGATAATATTTTTTTCTTCGAATCATTGCGCTCCTTGCAAGCCAGTTGAAGAAATGCTGAAAAAAATAAATATTTCATTGTTTGGAAAAAAATTAAAAATAGAAAAAATATTGATTGATCTTGAAGAAAACCGAGGATTTACACAAGAATATCGAATCACTTCTGTGCCAACATTAGTTATAGCAGAAAAAAAATTAGCAGTAAATATTCAAGAAGAAGATATAATTGACGCAATTTTATATGCGTTTATAGCATCTGTAAAAATATAATTTTAAATAAAATATATTAAAAAGATTTGAATAAAGGAAGGAATAAAATTTTAAGTGAATTTGTATGGATCGACCACTATTATCTAAAATTTTGGCTCAAATGAAAAAGAATTTAAAAGAAGGAAGATCGATAGGAGATATGAAGGTTGGTGCTTTATTAGCATTAGGACACCAACTAGAAGCGATTTTTTATTATTTAGGGCATGAATTAGGGACAATTCTAAAAGTAGAACAAATTACTGATGTAAATAAAATACCTGACGAATTAAAAAAGACTATTTCGGAATATAGTCTAGGAGATGTTGAAATTACAGATAGTTCAGATGAAATTGTTCAATTAAAGTTGAAAGGGCATTCATCTATCAAAGATCTACTTAATAAAGGGATCAAAACAACTGGTAGTTTTTGTTCATTCGAAGCGGGATTGCTAGCTGGAGTTGTGGAAAAAATAAGCGATCATCATTGCTTTGCCCAGGAATTAGAATGTAGTTTGCAATCTGATAAGGGATACTGTGAATTTATGATAGTTTTTCAAAAAGAATAAGTTTAAAAATTTCAATAGAATCGAATAATATAAATCATTATAATATTTAACAAGAAACTTGAGTCGAAAATTATTAATAAGTATAAACTATATTGTGAATATAAAAAAAAACTGTAAGTTTTGATCAACAATGAGCGAACCAACATATATAATAAAAATAGTTCTTCTTGGAGAGGCTAATGTAGGTAAAACTTCGTTGCTTTACAGGTGGATCGAAAATAAATTTAGAGAAAATTACAAATCAACCTTAGGAGTTAATCTTCTAAAGAAAGATATGAATATAGCAGGATATGGTGAGGTATCTGCTCAAATTTGGGATTTAGGAGGTCAAGAGTCTTTTAAATCTCTCAGAAGATTATATTTAGAGGGAGCTAATGGAGCATTGTTATTATATGATATGACAAATAAAGAATCATATGAAAAACTTGACGAATGGATACAAAGCTTTAAAAAAGATAGAGAAAATGAACCTATCATTTTAATTGGGAATAAATCAGATTTAAAAGATAAAATTAAAATTACTGATAAAGCCGCTAATGAATTTGCAAAAAAAAATAACATGGATATAATTATAACATCCGCTAAAACAGGGAAAAATGTTGAAAAATCATTTATCGAATTAACTACAAAAATCTTAAAGAAAATTTCAAAACAATAAAAGTCTTAGAAATCCACCAAAATTATTTATATCTTCAATTTTTAAAAAGATTTTTAAAAGTGATATTGCTAATATCAAAATTTGATGATTTTAACACATATCTTTTTTAAATCAACTATGTCTTTTTAAATAAATTTAAATAAAAACCTTTATTTAAATAAAATTATAAAAAATACCATGAAAGAAAGAATATATTTTTTTATTAAATTTTAAATCACATTTATCTTTCCTAATTATTATGTCAAAAGAAGAAAATGAAATTGATGAGGATTTTGAAGAGGATTTAGAAGAGGATTTAGAAGAGGAAGAGGAGGAAGAGGAGGAGCTAGAAGGGGAGTATGATTATGAAACTAATTTAGATTACAAAATAGAAAATGTTGTAGCAACAGTCACCGTTGAAATTACAGAAAAAATTGATCTGAACCAGATTGCACGACGTCATGCGGAGGTTGAATATAATCCAGAACGATTTCCTGGTCTTGTGATGCGGATTGAGAAACCGCGTGCTACTATTTTAATATTCTCCACTGGAAAAATGGTAGTAACGGGGCTTAGACAAGCATCTGAAGCTGAACGAGTTGTTGATAAAGTTGTGAAAAACATAAGAAAAGCTGGAATTAAACTAGCTAATCCAGAAATAACGATTCAAAACATTGTGGCTTCAGGCGATCTACATACAAATATCGATCTTAATATGGCAGCTATTGTAATGGAATACGCAATGTATGAGCCAGAGGTGTTTCCTGGGTTAATTTATCGTATGCAAGACCCAAAAACTGTTTTTTTAATTTTTTCAACTGGTAGGATTGTTTGTACAGGGGCAAAAAAAAAAGAAGTTGTTAGGGAAGCAGTTTTAAGATTAAATCAACAAGTTCGAGATTTAGGTGTTGCAAAAAAAGATATAGGAGACTCAGAATATCAAGATATAACCTTTATCTAAATCTTTTATATTTTTTAAATTTTTAATCCATTTATTGAAATATCCAAAATTTATTATTTAGATTATTATAATCCTTCAAAGAATATTTAAACATTAAATATTCCATTTAGATGACTTTCTTTTCATTAATAGCATTAATAGAGTCAATATATTCATCATATAATGCTCTTAATAACTTGGATTCTTTAGCTTTATTAAAAGCTAAAAGAAAAAGCCGATTCAATGATTGTTCGTTATTAATTTCATAAATATTATCATCAATCCCTAAGATATCACTATGCTGATCAAGAAAATTACACAAAATGTATCTGTTTTCTCTTCTTAAATTCACTTTATTCAAAGCTCCATACATTCTTAAGATTAAAGGAGCTTGATATTTAATTTTTTTATGATTAATCGATTGAAAGAATTTAAGGAATTCATCTCTTTTTAATGAAACCGACATAAATAATGAATTCAAAAATTAATTATTGAAAAGAAGTAACATTAGGATATTATCATAAATAAAAAAATCCCAAATGTTACCAATTTACTTTAAGTTGTTAAATTAAAAGCACATATTATATGAATAAGATATATTAAAAAGCATATTCAAATTCTTTAAATTCATTTTTAGACTCTTTCAATTCATATTCGACTTTTTCAACCTGAGCATATTTGGGTCCTTTCTTTGAAAATTCTAATAGTTCAAATAACCCATTTTCAGGACCTTCTGCTTCAATAAGTACACCCCCATCGGGCATGTTTTTAACATATCCAGTTAAACCTAATTTCCGAGCAACTTTTCGAGTGGTATATCGAAAAAAAACGCCTTGAACAAGCCCATATACTTTAATTTTAATTCTTTTCATATAAAAAGAAAATAAATATTTAATTTTTTTAATTTTATTAATTCAATTATAATTCTAAGTAGTAGGTATCCTTATTTGGGTTGTATCCTATAACTTTATTTTTAAGCAGAGTTTCAATAACACTCATAAACCACTTGTTACTCGTATGAATGTTTTTTTTCAATTCATTTAAACTTAATTCTTCATTTATAGCTAAAAGAAACAAAATTTTACTTTTAACATTTAATTGATTAGAATTTGTGATTTTATTAAATTTCACATCAAAATCATATTCTCTTGTTTTAAGATATGCAACTTCATTGCTTAGTTTAGTGATAACTTCCTCAGTAGTTCGAAAGACATCTAAACTTATATGAAACATACTTTCTAATCTCTTCTTTAAATTTTCTCCTTTCGTTTCTTTATCAAGCTCTTTGTTAAATTCTTCAAGGAGTTCTAGATAGTCGTTACCATCATCATATCTAGTTAAAACTAAAACAATTATCATTTCTTTGTTTTCATTATAATATGAAACTGAATTCCACCCTCTTTCTTCAGTGATAATATAAGATTCTGTAAAATTATGCGAAATTTGTAATTGTTGGACAATAGAAATTGGAATTTCTAGGTCTTCTGGATATTTCATATTAACAGTGCCACCTTCAACCTCATCCCATTTAATTAAGCAGATCCCTGTAGGCATCTATTAGCAACCTAGTCTTTAATTTTAAAACACATTCTTCTACTATAATAATTTAAATTTTCATTTATTTAATTAAGCAAATATGATATCCTAATATTTATATTTGACCGCAAACCAATGATATTGAACTAAAAAAATAAATATAACAAAACCAATGTGTTATATAATAAATATGCCTGTTTATTATGTGTATATTCTGGAGACCGTTGGAAAAAATAAAAAGAAAAGATTCTATACCGGTTATACAAATAATCTTTATAGAAGATTATCAGAACATAAAAATGGAACAGGAGCTAAATTTTGTCGAGGGAAAAATCAAATTGAATTAAAATATTTTGAAACATTTACCAATAGAAAAGAAGCAATGAGAAGGGAAATAGAAATTAAGTCATTATCTAGAGAAAAGAAAAAGGAATTAATTAGTACTATCAATATTAATTTGGTTTAGTTGAAAATTTTGGCAAACGAGCAAAACTTTTTAATCTGCTTGGCTGGATTACCAGCTTCGGGAAAATCTATTTTTGCTAATGAATTAAGGAAGATTCTTGAAAAGAAATTTACTAATTTTAAGGTTAAAATTATTGATCCAGATAAGATAAGGTTAACAATAACCCAGAACAAATTTGATTATAAAAAAGAACACTTAGTTAAAGAAAAGAATCTTCAGATAATAAAAAGAGAATTAGCAAAAGGATCTATAGTTATTAGTGATGATTTAAATTATTATTCGAGCATGAGACATGATTTAAAAAAAATCGCAGATGAGTTTGATCTCAATTTTTTTATAATTCACATATCTACTCCACTTGAAGTTTGCCTAAAGTGGAATGAAAAGAGAGGAAACCCTATTCCAAACAAAATAATTAAGAGAATTAGTAAAAAATTCGATGATTTTAATAAATATAAATGGGATACGCCATATGCTGTATATAATATGAATCAAACACTAAATTTAAATGACAGCCTTATAGATTTTGCTAATCGCTTAAATTTAAATGTAAAACAGTCTAGTAGAATATCTGAAAGAGAAGCAGAATTTAATCATGATTCCAATCTTTATAAAGAAAAATTGGATAAAATCACTCGAAATTATGTAGGAATACTGTTACTAAATTCCAATTATATTCCTCTAAAAAATAAAATTATTAAATTAAGAAAGGAATTTTTAAGAATCAATAGGAATGAATTTTTAAGCGAATCAGAAATTCAAAATTCATTTCAGACATTTTTAGAGGAATCCTTAAACATCAAAATATTATAAGAACTGGTTTACTTGATTTTTATTAAAAATAAAGAAAAAGAAAATAAACCATAATTACTTTAATAACTTGAAAAAAGATATTTTTATTTCTATAATTAAGATATTACTTGAAATTATGAGACAAGAAAATAATAATAACAGAATTGCTAAATTGAGAATTGAGCGATTGGAAAAAAGCAGAAGTGGACGTTCTTTATGCTATATTGACCAACAAATAATGAGCGAATTAGCATTAAATACTGGTGATATAATTGAGATAAGAGGGAAAAAGAAAACTACAGGTATTGCTGTTGCGAGTGCTACCGATAGGGGAAAAAATATCATTAGATTAGATGGGCTTCAAAGACTAAACGCAGGTGCTACAATTGGAGAATTTGTATCCGTTCAACATGCAGAAGTGTATCCAGCCATTGAGATTGTTCTAACCCCTACTAGACAAAATATTGATTTAAAAAGGCAAGCAGAAGCAATTAAAGGTAAACTTATTGATAAACCGGTAGTTATTGGTGATATTGTTGATGTTTTAGGAACTTTTGTTCAAAAAGACGATTCTGATAACCCAATGAATGATATTATGAAGATGCTTCCATGGGGCAGCAAAAGAAGAACAACCTTAGGAACATTAAGATTGATCGTTGAAAATTTAAAACCGTCAGATAAAGTTGTAAAAATCACGCGTGATACTTTAATAAAGGTTAATAAGAGAGTCGCTGTTTTAAATGTATCAGGTGGAGTGGTGACTTATGATGATGTTGGAGGATTAACTGATGAAATTCAGAGAATAAGAGAAATGGTTGAATTACCTTTGAAACATCCTGAACTCTTTCATCGATTAAATATTGACCCTCCTAAAGGTGTTTTATTTTATGGTCCATCTGGGACAGGAAAAACATTAATGGCAAAAGCAGTTTCTCAAGAATCTAATGCTTATTTTATCACGATTAATGGTCCAGAAATTATGAGCAAATTTTATGGGGCAAGTGAAGGGCGCCTTAGAGAAAAGTTTAGAGAAGCGGAAGATAATGCACCTTCTATTATTTTTATAGATGAAATTGATTCAATTGCTCCAAAAAGAGTAGATACTTCCGGAGAAGTAGAAAGACGTGTTGTTTCCCAATTACTTTCTTTAATGGATGGCTTACAAGGAAGAGGTGAAGTAATTTGTGTTGGTGCTTCAAATAGAATCAACTCTATTGATGAGGCATTGAGAAGACCAGGACGGTTTGATAGAGAAATTGAATTTGGAGTTCCTAATGTAAAAGGTAGGAAAGAAATCTTTCAAATACATACAAGAGGAATGCCACTCCTTGTTGATGTTAATCTCGATAACTATGCTGAAATAACTCACGGATTTGTTGGTGCTGATATAATGGCAGTATGTAGAGAAGCTGCAATGTTTTCTTTAAGGAGAATCTTACCAAAAATTAATTTGGATGAACCAATTCCAAGTGAAATTATTCAAGAATTGAAAATTAAGGATGCAGATTTTGTAAAAGCAATTAATATGATAGAACCATCAGCCATGCGAGAAGTTATGGTTGAGATCCCTAATATAGCTTGGGAAGATGTAGGTGGTTTAGAAGATATTAAACAAGAGTTAAGAGAAGCAGTAGAATGGCCATTGAAATATCCAAAATTGTTTGAAAGAGCAGGAATACGCCCTTTAAATGGAATCCTTTTATTTGGACCACCTGGATGTGGAAAAACACTATTAGCTAAAGCAGTTGCAACTGAAAGTAAGTCAAATTTTATCTCAATAAAAGGACCTGAGATCTATTCTAAATGGGTTGGAGAAAGCGAGAGAGCTGTTAGAGAGATATTTAGAAAAGCGCGTCAAGCAGCTCCTTCAATTATATATTTTGATGAAATTGATGCGATAACTTCTGGTAGAGGAAATTTTGAAGGAACTCATACATTTGCTTCAATTGTAAATCAAATCCTGGTAGAAATGGATGGTGTGGAAAATCGAAAAGGAATCGTAGTCATTGCTAGCACTAATCGTCCAGACATCGTAGATCCTGCATTTCTAAGACCAGGACGATTTGATCGTTTAATATATGTAGAGTCTCCTGATTATGAAGCAAGATTAAAAATCTTAAATGTCCATACCAAAAATATGCCATTAGGAAAAGATATTTCTTTAGAGAGAATCGCCCAAATTACTGAAGGTTATAGTGGGGCAGATTTAGAAAATGTATGTCGTGAAGCAGGAATGCAAGCAATTAGAGAAGAATTAAATAATTTAAAAGAAATAAAACAGAAATATTTTGATTTTGCACTATCGAAAATTAGATCTACACTACCCAAAGAAGTAATAGAGAGATATGAGACTATGGCAAAGCAAATAACAACATCTCGAAATATAACAGAATCTAAAAGCGATTTATATCGATAACTAAAATTTCATTATTTAGCTTTTTATTTGTTTTTTATCATTAGATTTCTTATTAATTTTGTATAATTTTATTAAAAACATTACTTAATTGTCATTATTCAAATAATTAAAGAAAATTTAAATTGAGTGAAATTAAAATAGATTGGAACAAACATGTTGTGCAGCTGACATAAATAGACCTGTATCAAGTAGGATTCTTGAACATCCGAATTGCTTCCCCATGTTTAAAAGCTGTTTCAGTAGTGCTTTTCCAAATCCATTCTCTCGAAAATCTTGTCTAATATACATTCTTTTTATTTCTCCAATATTATCTTTTAGTTTTCTAAAAGCACCCATCCCTATTATCTTATCTTTAATTTGTAATATATAGAATATACCATCAGGTGGCTTATAAGAAGTAAGTTCCTTAACACTATTCTCTGCGTAATCTCAAATTGGGTGTCCCAATAGGGAAATCAAATCTAAATCATAATGTTTCTTAATTTCAACGGCAATCCAAGATAAATATTCATCATTTAAATCAATTAATAGAGAATTATGAATTTTTAAATCAATAGGAATGTATTCAATCATATATAACGATCTGGTTTTTTTATTAATTAAGTTATAATAAAAAATATAAGAAAAGTATAATGAAAAATTAATTATTAAAAGGACTAATATTATAACTCTTTAATGAATTCTTCAATTCTATTCAGAGCTTCTTTAATTTTATCTATAGCAGTCGCATAAGATACTCTTACCATATCTTTTGAGAAAGACCCAAAGATCTCGCCTGGTACAATCGCAACACTTTTCTTTTTCATGATTTCAGTTGAAAATTCTGAACCCGTCATATTAAACTTTTTTAAGGAAGGCATTATGTAAAATGCTCCACGAGGTTTAACCACATCAAATCCCATTTCTCTTAATCTACCATAAACAAGATTTCGCCTTTCATCAAAACTTTTTAAGATTTTCTCAAAAAATTTTATATCCATCTTTAAAGCTTCTATAAAACCGTATTGAGCAGCGTGATTCGTACCAGCAACAGTATATTGATGGAATTTCTCCATCAAGTCGATTATTTCTTTTGAAGCTACAACATAACCTTGCCTAAATCCAGTGGCAGAAAATAATTTTGACATAGCGTTAATAGTAATGGTACGATCAAACATCCCGTCAAAAGATGCAGGACTTAAATGATTCAAACCATCATATAGATAATTTTCATAAACTTCATCTGATATTATAAATAAGTCATTATATTTAACTATATCAACAATTTCATTAAGTTCTTTCGAACTAAATGCATATCCTGTGGGATTATTGGGTGAATTGATGATAATTGCTTTAGTTTTATCTGTAATTGCCTTTTTCAATTTTTCTAAATTTGGGCTAAAATCGGGATTTCTTTGAATTTCTACTACTCTTACACCAAAAAACGATGCAATATAAAAATATGAAAGGAAGTTCGGAGAAAACAAAATTAACTCATCTCCAGGATTAAATAGTGAGGCATATGCAAGGCATAGAGCTTGGCTCCCACCATTAGTGATTATGATATTTTCTTTCCAATTAGTTTCTATATTATTAAATTTTTTTAATTTGTTTTCAATTAATTCTAATAATTCAGGAAGGCCTCTCGTTGGCGCATAGGAGGTAACTCCTTTTCTTAAAGCTTCAATTGTTCCTCGAATTGCTGGCTCTGGAGTTGGAAAATCAGGTTGACCAATTCCAAGGCTTATCACATCCGATTTTCCTAATGCTATATCAAATAATTCTCTTATCTTAGATTTTGGAGCCTTAGATAGATTTTGGGATAGTTCTTTCATAATTTATTCACTTATTTAATCTTTTTTAAATAGTTCGTTTTTTATAAGAATGCTTAATAATAAGAAAATAAGACTGAACTATTGGAGTTCTTTAGACATTTATGCCATGATTCTTCAAAATTTGATATACTAAAAGTGAGAATGCTTCTTCAATATTTTCTCCAAGCTTTGCACTTGTCTCAATAAAATTACTTGCTTTAATTTCATCTGATAATTGTTTGCCTTTTTCATTGGGTACAACCCTCTGATCTTTTAAATCACTCTTATTACCAATTAAAATATAAGCCCCTTCTTTTTTTACATATCTTTTGAAATCTTTTAACCATTTTGAATTAATGCTATCAAATGTATGATATCGCGTAATATCATAAACTAAAAATGCACCAACACATCCTTGAAAATACATACTCCTTATCACACTGTATTTTTCTTGTCCAGCTAAATCCCACACTATTAATCTAACTTTCGTGTTCACATTTTCTAAATTCACGTCTTTACGAATTATATTAGCACCTAACGTCGGTTTGTAATCTTCTTCAAAGAAACCTTCACAATATTGCGTAATAAGGCTTGTTTTCCCCACAGCAGCATCTCCAAGTAAAACAATCTTAAATACGTATTCTTTTATGAAACTTTCTTTAACTTCTTCAGTTGTCATCTTGCAATTTATATATTTAGTTATAACTTTATTTAATACTTTTTTTCAATTTTTAATTTTAAAACAAAATTATTATGTTGAGGATCATTTACATTTTCGCTTTTTCCATAGTAAATTATTCGATAATCGGTTGTTAATGTCTTTTCTAAAGAATGAATAATAAATCCTTTAAATAAATCACATGATACACCAATTTCAGAACAAAAAATACATTTTTCGACTTTAACTAGAAACAAATTATTAGATTTTTCTATAATTTCAACCTTCCAATCTGTTAAGATTAATTCATTTATTTCACTTATTATCTCATCAAAATTTTTTCCGAATGGAAATAAATAAAATGAAAATTTCTTTCCAATTTCAAAAAGTAATTTGTTAGAATCAAATAATAGACAATTTTGAGCAGCAATAATTTTTTTAAAAGAAAAGAAATCGATTGTACCGTTAGGATCGACATCTCTCATATCCTTCAGATGTATCAAACCTGCTTCTTTTAGGATAGATTTCATTCCATCATAGTCAAGATTATCTAAATAGGACTGTAATAAGGCAGTGACTACTCTATTTTTTACAATACCTCTATATTCACCAATAATATCTGAATTATCCGGCATTTTTCTGATGAGATAATTTCTTATTTAAATATTCAATAGCAATAAATTAAATTGAGGGTCCAATGAACGGGTTATTTTTTGATCAATCTCTAGGATATAAATTTCACCTGTTACAGAAATAATGCTTGGTTGAGCAAGGTGTCCTCCAATTATACTAAAATCAGGTCTTCCAACAGAGACATGAGCATGGATTATTGGTTCCCCATTTCTATATGCAACATTTCCAAGACACGAGACTAATTCAACATTTTCATCAAAAGTATCCAATTTATATTCTTTTTTATTAAGATCAAAGTATCCAATAGTGAATTTTTTGAAGGCACCGATGCAATTTAAAAAACCAGCTTTAACATCATATTTTTTTACTAGTTTAGTGATGACATCAATAAGATCCTCATCAGGTTCAACTTTTCCAACTATTACTCGACTTACTTTTGCTTCAATACTTTTCAATCTCAATCATTAACTAATAATTAACTAATATGTAAATTATACTCAATTAATCAATAGATTTTTATATCTTAAGAGTATTTGAAACTTTTAAGCTTTTTTTATTTCTTTTTTTTTATCCGTTCTACTATTTATTATGAAATAGATGGAGGTGGAACGCAGATAGTCAATACTAATAATGGAACTTCGGGATATTATTAAATTTTGATAGATTGCAGCACTTTAGGAACTGAACAGAAGACAGTTGAATTAAGTGCTAATAAAACATTATACCAGAGTCAATCATTGGAATATAAAAAAGAAGAAATAAACCTCTTATAACTATAAATACATATATAAAATTTTATTTTTTTAAGGAATAATTGGAGAACCATAAGAATGAGATTATTTGAGATTAATTAAGATTATTTGAGATTTCAACAATAATACTAATTAAAAGTTTTGATAAATCTTAAGTAGGTAAAAGCAGAAAAAATCAGGTTTTATATGAATTTCATGAAATCGATAATTAGTTTTTACTATTGAAAAAGAAAAATGGGCTCCTAATTATTTATATTTTAAAACTATCATTTTTCAATTAGTTATACTACTACAAAACCAATGATTGAAAAAGTATGAATGAACCTTCAAAAGTGTATGAGTTCTCTGCTTTAAAATCGATGTTGTTAATGCTAGGAGCATATACCTTTAGTTATTGCTTAGGACTTACAATTCATGAAACTGGCCATGCTCTTGCATACTTAATAGTAGGAGGTATTTCTGACATTGAAATACATGTTAATCCTTTTACCGAATCACATGTTTCCTGCAGCTATGTTCCTATAAAATTCTTCCCTTTTACAGGAGCCATGGGACCACTATTTAATCTCTTTTGTTCTTCTATCATTACGCTTGTATTATGGCGTAAACGTAATCCTAAGCTTCTGCCATTACTGATGTTAGCAGGAACGAATTTTATAGTAGAAGGCGTAGGAATTTTAATCGATATTGGGGATCTCCCCATGTTATCTGATTGGGGAAAAGTGATGGAGATCGGAGGAGTATCACCTATTATAATGGGTATTATTGCGGCTGTCTTTATAATTATCGGGAGTACCATTATGCTCCTTCTAATGCCATTAGTCAATGTTTCTTTGCGTGACTCATACTGGAAACGAGTTTTCATATCGAGTGGATCTATATTATACTTTATTTTTGTTGTATTTTATGTATCCATATTTGCTCCAAATCTATTAGAGGATAAATCGATTCCGCTTTTTTCAGCCATAGGATTTAATATCTTACTAATGGCACTTTACAAACCAGCTTTTCCGGTCTTAGATCGAATATCACATACTGAAATATCAAAAGTTGATTGGTCTGCCATTATTATCGCATTTGGGGCTGCTGTAGCTATCATTTCAGTGGATTTAATCTTCTTTTATTGATTTTTTGCAACACCTACATAATAATAGTTCCGTGAATACCATCAATAGTTAATAAAATTTCCTTTTAAACCTAAGTTAGCATACAATTTTTAGATATCGAATGAACACGTTCCAGATCGAAATTGTATGCGTTTAATTATACCAATCGAAGATACTACTATTTACTATGATGATTTATTACTGAATTAGCTGTTCCCTTTCTAGAGTCTTAATATCAAGTAACTATAGACTAAAAAAATCTTAAGTGATCTACCTTTTTTTGTATTTCTAAATTAAGATAATATAATTTTTAGGAATAAAAAAGTATGAAAAAATCGAAATTAAAAATATAAAATAAAGATAATTAGTCCTTAACGGTCTCCAGAAGTTCCTCGATTTCCGCTTGGATTACTTCAGGCTTCTTAGCCTGTTCGCCTTGTATGGCAAGGGCTAGCTCTATACGCTCCCGATGTAATGTGTTCATGGCACAAAATGGAACCTCTAAAACCTTACCTGAATTGTCTGGATCTATTACGCCGTAATGAACCAAACATCGCCTTACTCGCTCCAAATCGAAATTATATGCGTCTTGGAAGTGCATGGCACTTATCATGAGATTACGGGTGTGTAGAAAGTTTGCTGCTGAATTGTAGTTAGGAGACGCAACTAGACGGATGAATCCTTGAAGAGTTTTACTTGTTAGAATTTTTTCAGGGTTTTTTATAAATTTTAATGCCCCTGCAAAGAAATAGGCTTTCATCATTTGCCTGTACCCGAGATCTGTTATTTCATCAACGAATTTACCTATAGTACTTGCAATTGCTCCGAAATCCTCTAAGTTAATACCCTTCAAGAAACCAGTAGGTTTAGGAATTTCTTTACCTTGAACCATATCATAGACTTTATTAGACCATTTAATTAATCCTTCTGTATCGAAATATTTTTCGATTTGGTCCCATTCGTCTTTCTCATTTACAATGCAAATGGTACAAAAACCACAGTCATGATGGCTCGTCATACCAAATTCAGGCTGGTTATCGAACCACGCTAATAGTCTCGTCATTTTAGCCGTGGTTGCGATTGGGTAGAATTTACCTATTGCGTTATTTGTACATTCATTTATAGCATCTTTTAAATCAGAGGTTGTGTATCTTATATCCATTAATTCTTCAAAACTAATACGACCACATAAAGCAACTGGTTGAAATATTACTCCTGATATAACATCAGTATTGTTTTTAGCATAATTCATAATGTTACCAATTTGATGATCGTTAACACCTTTGGCAATTACAGGAACTAGCATAACACCAAAAAATCCAATTTTTCGACAATTTTCAATAACTCTTTTCTTCAGTGGCCATAAATTAACGCCTCTAATTTTTTTCCAAGCCTCTGGATCGTCGGTTGCATCAAATTGGAGATATATAGCATTCATTCCAGCATCCTTACATTGTTGAAGAAAATCAATAGATTTTGCAAATCTTACTCCATTTGTAGTAACCATGATTTCAGTAAATCCTAATTCTCCTCCTTTACGAATGATATCAGGTAGGTCATCTCTTATTGTTGGTTCTCCACCAGATATTTGGAGCATGACAGCAGGGACAGGTTTCATGGATCTAAAGTGTTCCATGATTTGAACTACTTGATTAAACGTAGGTTCTACTACATATCCTTTAGCACTTGCATTGGCGAAACAAATAGGGCAAGTTAAATTGCAGCGATTAGTTATATCGATAAGACAGATATTTGGAGCACTTTGGTGATTATCACATAGTCCACAATCATAAGGACAACCCTTTTTTATTTCTTTAATCCCAGATGATGTATATTCTGGTTTTGTAGAGTTATCTACAGTAGAACCAATATCATCTGTAAATGACATTTGCCATTTATAATCTTCTGGATGAATTGAAAGCTTATCTTTGAAATCTCCATGATCTTCGCATGTTTTTCTCATCATCACCCAATCTGTTTCTGAATCAACATAAATCTCGGCGGGAATTTGTTGTAAACATTCTGGACATAAGCTGGTTGTTGTTCGAATAATTTCTTCTTTTCTTTGAACTTCTTGAGTTAATCCTTCAGTCATAAGAATCAATACATATTTGTAATTTATTTAGAATAGTATTTTAATAAATGGTTGTTTTAACAAAATAACCCTTCAAGCTATTTAAGTATTTTAATAATCTCGATATTATTATCAATATTATTAAAAAATAGCTGAAATTTTATTAAAATGTTATTTAGATGTTTCAATTTTCACCTTAATTAAACATTGTCCTTTAGATTTAAAAGGTGACTCCTGCCAACAAGACCTAAATACAAGGTCAAAAATAAAATAGGGGGAGGAGGGCGAAATCAGAGTGTAAAGACTTACACTACCAAAAGACAAAAATCCAGGGTGTAGGCAGGAGTCATGGGTTTTTAATGAATTTTTTTTCCTATCTTATTTTTGGTTTTAATATGATATTTGGAAATTAAATTTTTATCTTATACTTACTATATGTTTTAGAGTTTATAAATTAATTCTATAATCAAATAATAAAATCTACTTATTTAAATCATTAATTTTAAATTTTCTTAAAATTAAAAAGAAATAAGAGATATTTTAAATCAAGTAAAAAATTAGAAAAACTAAATTTTTAGAAGTTCTCGTATCTATTGTAATTTCTTTTTGAATTAATGGAATAAACCTTCGTTGATTATTATGGAAAACATGAAAAAGAAGCAAACAGTTGGAAGATCTGAGCCAGAGTTCAAATTTGATATCGGGACTGTAGTATTTATCATTATAGGATTTGCTGTATCTTGGATAAATATGTTAGTTATTTTAGATTCAATGGAAATCTGGTCTTATTTATCAATAATATTCACATCAATAATACCAGGAGTATTAATTGCAATAAAGAATAGATATTGGGGTTATGGATATATGTTTGGGTTCTCAGGAGCAGGTATACCCTTTTTGATTTTAATTGATCTTTTTATTGGAGGTTATACTGTTGTAACAGCACTATTAATTTTTATAATATTATGGTTAATTTTTTGGAAAGCTTGGCGCTCACTTTCTTCAATAAAGAAGACAAATTAAAAAAAAAGAAATATTAAAAATTAAATTAAAATTAACTGTCTACATTTTACACAATAGTTCCCTTCATTTCTAGCTTCTTTAGCACATTTTAAACAATATTTTGTTTTGCATTTAGGACAAGTATAGATCTCTCCTTTTATTTGACCTTTATGGAAGAGGCAAAAATTATCCATATTTTTGATTTCAATACTTGGGGGTAATACTGGAGGTGGTGGTATTTTTTTATCATTCATAATTTCCACAATACTATATTTTTCCTTTTAACAATTCCAATATCATTATTATGGTCATATGTTAAACATTAACCATATTTTCTCAGCAGACAATCTGATATACGTTAATTAAACTCTACAAAAAGGGTATATCTTCTATGAAAACATTTATTACATTTGCTACAGACATGAATTTATTTTTAAGTGTTTCAACATTTAATTGTCCTGAATCTATTATATCGCTAGTTAAATAAGTCTCATAAAAACATTTTTCCATTTCGTAACATAAACCGGTCGTGTGTAATATGTCTTTACTTAAATTAAGTTCATTTAACACATTGGAGATCCCTTTCACGAGATCTGGTGAAAATTCTTTCAATTTAATAAGTATTTTTTTAATATTGTTCTTTTTTGTAGGAAAACAGCTAATTTTAACAACATCTTCTCGTGAAATAAAAATTAGCAAATAATAGGGCGATCTTAAAATCTCTTCTTTAATTTCTGAAGGAAAAATACGGTTATTATTTAATTCTTCATTAGTAATAATCATACCTACAGAGATTTTATTTTTCTCCTCTAATTTTTCTGCTACCATAATAATCAAAAATTTTGGAGTAATTAAAAGTAATTATTTAGTAAAAATATATATATGTTTCTATTTATAAACCTTTAGTTATAAACATTTAGTAAAAGACTAAGTTATAATCCAATTCTACCAAATATTAAACCTATATGAAAAGGAGATAATTTAGATATTACATTGATAACATTTGTATTTTATATTTAAGTCAATTTTTCAATATTTAACATCAAATTCTAAATAACAATTTACGTCAAGTTTGAAGGAGAAATTATGTATATAAGAGATAATGCAAATCATGATGAAAAGCAATTTGGGTTTGCATTAGAAAAGATAAGCAATAACGATTATGGGTTTCATGCTATTTACTTTGTTGATAGTTTTAGTGGTTCTCTTCTTTTAAGTAAAAGATATACTGTTAAATCAAGTCTATTAAGTGAAGATCTAATTAGTAATTTTTTAATTGCTCTCAATTTATTTATTAAAGAAATCAATGCAGATAATAATGAAGAAATTCAAGATATCAATTTTAGAGAGACACGAATATTATATGAAAGAAGAGGGAGATTGATTGTTATTGCTATTACTAAAAAAAACAATCTTCAAATAGAAAGAGGTATTTTACGAGAAATTGTTGAAGATTTTTATATGAAATATAAGAATTATATAAATACCTTTAAAGGGATAATAGATCCCGCACTTTTAAAATACAAAGAAAAATTAGAGAGTATGAATTTGAACTCATTATTTAAGTTTAAAATTAATTTTTAATTTAATCCTCTTCTTCTTCACTTTTTTTAATTTTACCAACTTTATCTTTGAATTTTTCAACAATGTCTCTAGCTTCTGTTTTTATTTCAATCTTGCGAGCATCTATATTACGCTGTTTTTCTATACGTTTAGCATGCTTTTCTACAGCGCCAAAGATTTTTTTTCCTGTGATTTCTATATCAGGTTTTAACTCTTTTCTTTTAGCAACACTTTCTTTCTGGCGATCTATCAAAAAGGCTTTTTCACCTACAGATTTTTCTATTTTTTCAGCAGTCGACTCTATATCAGGATGAATTTCCTTTAATTGAGCAACGCTATCTTTTTGGCGACTAATTATAAAGCTTTTTTCTTCAATTGATTTTTCTATTTTCTCGGCGGCCCCCTCTATATCTGGATGTATTTCTTTTAATTGAGCAACACTGTTTTTTTGTCGGTTAACCATGAAAGCCTTATCCTTAATTGCTTTCTCAATTTTTTCTGCAATACCTTCTATATCAGGTTTTAACTCTTTTCTTTGTGCTGCAGTTTCCTTCTGGCGATCGATCATGAAAGCCTTTTCTCCAACGGATTTTTCGATCTTTTCTGCAGTTCCAATAATATCTGGGTGCATTTCCTTTAATTGTGTAGCACTTTCCTTTTGACGATCAATTATAAATGCCTTTTCTCCAACCGACTTCTCAATTTTTTCTGCAATACCTTCTATATCAGGTTTTAACTCTTTTCTTTGTGCTGCAGTTTCCTTCTGGCGATCGATCATGAAAGCCTTTTCTCCAACGGATTTTTCGATCTTTTCTGCAGTTCCAATAATATCTGGGTGCATTTCCTTTAATTGTGTAGCACTTTCCTTTTGACGATCAATAGTAAAAGCTTTTTCTCCAATAAATTTCTCGATCTTTTCTGCAACGCCTTCCATATCGGGTTTTAACTCTTTTCTTTGTGCTGCAGTTACCTTCTGGCGATCAATCATGAAAGCCTTTTCTCCAACGGATTTCTCGATCTTTTCTGCAATTCCAATAATATCTGGGTGCATTTCCTTTAATTGTGTAGCACTTTCTTTCTGGCGATCAATAGTAAAAGCTTTTTCTCCAATAGATTTTTCGATTTTTTTAGCTACTCCTTCGATATCTGTTTTTATTTCTAATCTTTCAATATCTTTTTCCCTCTTCTTTTCAATTATAAAAGCTTTTTCCTCAATTGAATCTATAATATGTTCTTTACTTTCTTCGAAGGATTTTTTTCTCTCTTTTTCTGTATCTTTTAAATAGGCATCTCTTTCTTCCTTTTCTTTCTTATAGATTTTATCAACAATTTTCTTTTGTCTTTCTATTTCTTTACTAGTTAAGGGTTTTTCATTATTTCCCATTATTCTCACTCTCGGAGAAATAATTAAGTTATTTTTAAATATAATATCAAAATAAGTATTTAATTATTTTTAAGTTCAAGTTAAGAATTTGGATTTTAGATTTAATACTATTATCAGAATTAGTACTAAATTCTTTGATATATTACTTGATTGGGATTGGTTCCAATGAATCATCTGAAGTTAAAATTGTAAGGCTTATTAAGGCAAGTTTCATTGAAAACATTTCCAAAATTTCCATTTGTAATCTTTTGTAAATTTCATTATTTTGTTGTATATTATATTTAAGAATTAAGCTATCAAATTCATGTTTTAAGCGTTCTTTTACTTCTTCTTGGTTATCTAAGTTAATATTCAGAGATCTAAGCCAATTATCGATTTGTTCTTTTATTTGAAATTCTGCTTCATTATCTAAAACATAGGTAACTTCAGTTTCTTTGATTTTATCTAAATGATTGATATATTCTCGATCTTGATACATTGGTTTAAGAAGTAATCCAAGATTAATGATTAACGGTTGAACTTGAAGTTTTTCTAATGAATCTGATAAAAATTTTAAAATTTTTCTTTTATAGGTTAGTTGTGAATAATCAATATATTCTTGTACAAAGTGTAAAATTGAATTTTTAATTAACAATTCTTCAAAATCTTTCATTGAATCTGTTGTAAATTCAATGGTATTATTAATACATCTATAAAGAGAGTTCATAAATGGTTTAATCTCTTTAAACATTGAGAAGTAATTAATAAAACTTAAAATGTCGGCTAAAAGTTCCAGTTTATTCTCATCTGGTTCTGATTTAAAATAGAGATTAATATTTTTCTCTAAATTAAAGTTTTCATCTGAAATTGATAAGAATTGTTTTATGTCAGAATAAACAGAACTTAAATTCACAATAATTTTATTTGTTATTAATCTTTAAAAAAATTTCTTTATTTTAATGTAGATAAAAAAAATTACTTTTTTTAGAGTGCAGTAGTGATTAATGCCTTCGTGCCATGTTTTTGAGCTTCTTGAAGTAATTTAATCGCTTCTTCATATGATAAGGGTGTTATATCAAATGCATTCATACCAGCTAATTTAAGTTCAGCAGTAACCGTTTCAGCTAGATTATTGCAGTTACCTGAAAAAAACACATTCCTCCTACCAAATTCTTTTCTAAGTTCTTTTCCAACTTCTTCAATTGCACAATAACCTGCTACTAACCCTTTCGTATATCCTTCTGATTTTAATTGTTCGATTAGATCATCATCATGTCCTTTACCCATTATTATAAACCAATCCCCTTTAAACTTTTCTGGACAATCGTAAGCAAAGCTTTGCAAAATTGTTAAAGGATTATTCTGACATCCTTCTCTACATAATAAATCTTTGCCTTTCACTATTTTAACATTTTCAGGAAATTTTTGAAGCAAATTCCACTCATATTTTTCTTTATACTCTTCTAAATCTTTACCGTTTACACTTATTTTACTTAAATCTCCTTGTCCTAAGCCTCTTTCAAATGCAATCTTTAAATGAGGAACTTCATTAATTGTTAATCCAAATACTCTTGCTCCTACCACATCAACTGCTAATGTGTCTGTACCACCAATTAGAATATTAAATGGAATCACTAATTTATCTTCCCATGCCGTAGGAGGATAATGTCCATGAATAGTTCCTTCAGTTCCATCAATGAGAGTTAGATCTGGTTTTATCAGTTCATAAACATCCACTAATTTTGAATGGAGATTATAATTGTGATCCTTACCACGATCTGCATGTTGAGGAAAGCCCCATTGATTTTTAATACCAAGTGTAACAACCCCCATACTGTGAGTTTTCAATTTTGGTAAATTTATATATGTTATGGAATCTCTATTTTCCATAATCTTAACTATAGTCATTGGTAATCTGAAAGTCATCAAATTATATCCTTTAGGATCATCTTTAGATGAAAGTTTGCCTTTAAATTCAAATGTTTTTGTATCTTCCTCATCTAAATATATTATTTTTGCCCCCGTTTTTTCACATACTTCTTTATATCCAGTGACAGCAAAAACAATCCTAGTGAAATTTCCTTGTGTGCAATTTTCCATTACATAAACATCTGCTCCAATTTCTTTTAAATAAAGAATGACGGTTTCTAAAACTTCTGGAGATGTATAAGTATGTTTTTTAAAATGAATACCATTCACTTTAATATAGACTTCTTTGGAATTTTTGAGAAGTGGGTGACCATTTTTCTCAATTCGTGAGAAAATTTGATTTACGGCTGATTTAATCCCTTTCTTTGTATCTTCAATATAAACTTCTGTCATAGTTTTTCCACTTTCATTAATAATAATTTTTAGAGTCAAGACTTAATTAGTTTTACCTTTCCCCCAGAAAGGGGATTTGTCCAATTTTGACATATGTCAAAACACAATAAAGTTTAAATAGTAGTTTTTATTATTTGATCATATGACCTATTTGGACAACAAGTTTAATTAAAGTTGATAAAGATATGTTTAATAGAGATAGAGATCAGTTTAGGTCTGAGTATGAAAAACATAGATTCATGGGGCAAGGTCCTCCTGAACATTATGGACATCCCCATTCGCCACCACACGGCGGTCCACCACCTTTAGGGGGAGTAATGCCACCATTTTTTCATTCATATTTCAAATTTCCATTACCATTCGGTAAAGAATTATTTCAAGAGATAAGGGATTATTTAGTTTTATTAATAATTTCTGATCATCCTAACGGTATAACTGGTTATCAATTACAAGAGAAATATAAGTTTCCAAGAGGAACACTTATTAGAACCTTACAAGATTTAGAAGTTAGAAAACATTTAGAAACAAAAGAGGAAATAATAGATGGACGTGCAAATAAATTTTATTTGATAACAGAATTAGGAAATAGCTATTTGGAAGAATTGAAACTAAAATGGGCGAACATATTTGGCATGATGAGTGAAATAAATCCCCCTATGGGATTAAAAATGATGATTTTTGAAAAAATAAAAGAATTTGAATCTAAGGATGATGCT
>JBHLMP010000022.1:55175-57152 GCA_048938025.1 Promethearchaeota archaeon | reverse complement strand
GATGCTATAAGAGCAGATTATAGATCTATTGCTTTTGTTGGTACTCCTTGTAATATCGATGCTGTTAACAAAATGACTAATTCTCCAGCAGGAATGCTTAAATACTTTATGCGTGCGCATATATTAACTATTGGGCTATTTTGTATGGATTCTTTTGCTCCAGAAGCTCTATATCCTTATTTTGAGAAAGATGGCATTACCTTGGAAAAAGTACAAAAAATGGATATCAATAAGGGAAAATTCCATATTTATTATGATCCAGACGGAGACCCAGTTAAGTCATATACAATTAAAGAATTAGACAAGTTTAAATCTTCCAGTTGCAATTTTTGTACAGATTTAACTGCTGAAAATGCTGATATTTCTGTAGGGTCAGTCGGAAGTGGTCCGAATAAAAATACTGTATTTGCTAGAACCGGTTTAGGCACTGAAATTATTCAGGACGCTGCCGATAAGGGTTATATTAAAATAGAACCCTTTGATGCTATTAATTTAAATTCAGTATTATTCTTAGCTAAACTTAAAAAAGTTTCTCAATACACTATACAAAAAAGGAAGGTCTTCATTGTAAAAGATACCGAAGTAAAAGAAGAGCCTAAGATTCGAACAGGTCCTGAAGAGGAAAAACCTACCGTTGCTGCGCCTCTTGGTCCAAGAAAATTCTTAAGTGTTTCAAAAGCATTAAATGAAGAGGATAGAGTTGTAAATATCTCACTAACAAACACAATCGGGTTTGTATTAGAAAATATGAAAATTAGAATTGTAACCGTAGAAGAGGTATTTGAAAAAAGACCGTGGATTACTACTATTAAGGAAATATTTCCATATGAAACTGTCGATATAGGTTATCCTTTACAAATAGAAGAAGGTGAACCTATTAATGCAAATATTTTAGTTGAAGCATCAACAGAAGCCTTTGGAAAAATTTTTTACAAAACTCTTAAAATCACACCAAAGGAATAAAAAAATGAAATTTTATTAAAACAGTTAAATGAAATAAAAAATTATAAAATTTATTAATAAATAAAGAAACAATTAAAAAAAAATAGGTGATTTCTCTTTAAATTATCATTAATTGGCCTTTCTGGGTGTGGCAAAACGAGCCTATATTCTGTGGCATTTGCAGAAAAGAGCGCACAAGAAACAAAAGGTTTGTCTCCGACTATATTATATGAAACAAGACGCCATCCATTCTTAGGTTTGCAAGTTGGCATTTTTGATTTTGGAGGTCAAGAACAATATCGAAAAGAATACATGGAAAAACCTGAAATTTTTCGAGGTACAGATATTCTTATTCCCATTGTAGATTTACATGATCCTAATAGTTTTGAACAGGCAAAGGAATATTTCATAGGCTTATTAGATATTTATCGAAAAAGTAATGAAAAACCAACAATTTTTCTCTTTCTTCACAAATATGATACTGAAGATTACCAGAAGGAGTTATTGGATACAAATGTTAAAAAAGCAAAGGAAATCTTTTTAGATCTATTCAAAGATTATGATTTTGCATATAAATTAACAAGTATATATCTACAAGATGAATTAGCGAAAGTATTTAGGGATATTTTAATCTCATCTTATGCTGATTTGAAGTCTCATGTAGAAAAAGCAGAAACCCAACTTGACGAAATCAAAGCGAAAATTATTATTTCCGATATTTCAGGAAATGTTATAGTTCATAATGTTCAGGGAGTGAGTAGTGGATTAATGTTGAGAGGTGATTTAAGAGATTTCATTAATGCTTGTAATGCAGTTCGAGAAAATATTTTTATGTCAGATTCCGCAGATTTTAAAGGTAGAAATGATGACGGAAAGGAAATTGAGCTATATATTTTCAAATATATAATTTCTGTGTTGGTTATGAAAAGTAAGGAGCTTGATAGAGATTCACAAGATAAATTGAATACATTATTAAACGATATGAAGCTTTTTGCTGATTTAATTATTTCAGCTCATACTGAATAAAAAAAAATA
>JBHLMP010000022.1:0-55075 GCA_048938025.1 Promethearchaeota archaeon | reverse complement strand
AGATTAAAGATAAATGCTGTAATTGCAAATGCAAAGGCATTTTTAGAAGTCCAAAGAGAATTTAACTCTTTTGATAAGTATATTTGGAAATTTGTTAATTACAAACCAATAATACATAAATTTAAGACACTTTCAGAATTGCCATCGCAGATTGGACAATCAGAACAAATGAGTAAAGATTTGAAAAAAAGAGATTTCAAATTTGTTGGCCCTACGATATGCTATGCATTTATGCAGGCTGTAGGTATGGTTAATGATCATACAATTGATTGTTTTAGATATGATGAGATAAATAAAATGGCAGTGAAATCGAAAAAGTGATTTAGAAAAAGAAATAGAAGGCAACTTTATTTTTAATTTAATAATAATATTTTTATTTTTTCAGAACAAATTTTTAAGGAGATAGAAAAATGAGGTGCGAAGGATGCTTACAGAAAGAAAAATTATTTATGTGTTTTTTTAAAGATAGGAAAAAAGAAGTTTATTATTGTTCTAAGTGTTTAGCTAAAGTGTTAATGGAGGATCCTTATCAGATTTATAATATGAGTAAACTTGAATATACATGGAAATGATTAAGTTTATATCAAATTTAACAAATCTATTAAATCCCCCTTATATGTGGGCTCAATCTTATTTTGATTTATTTCTGTATTAGAATTAAGAATAAGAAAAGTTTGCATTCCTAATTGACCAGCAATCATATCCTTATCCTCATCACCCACCATCAGACATGATTCAGCTGGATATCCAATAGTGTTTAGAATCTGCTCATAGTAATACAGATTTGTTAATGATTTAGTTGCTCTACTATTTTCAATAGTTGTTATTAAGCGGAATGGAAAATCATCTACGCCCGCCCATTCTAATCGTTGCTCAATAGCCGTTAAAGGAAGTATAGGAGTAGTGGCGATTACTACAACATATCCTTTATCAAAAGCAGTTTGAATGACAGCCCTAGCTTCTGGTTTCCTACGGGTATATTGACGTAATTTAGAAAAATTTTTTTCATAGAAATTATCGAAAAAAGGTTTAATTTCTTCATAAGAATACCCTTCTAATGGAAAAAAAGCATCAATATATATTTCTATATTAGTTTTGCGACCATCATTTTCTTCAACAGCTTTTGAAGCTTTTAAGATTTTAGCAATAAACTTTTTAGGCGAAATAATATGAGCTACACTTTGAGCCAATAACTTTAAATAGTTGGATATGAATAAATCCAAATCAATTTCAATTAAGGTGCCATCTAAGTCAAAGAGAATAGCCTTTATTTGACTATCATCACTTTCCTTCATTATTACCTAATATTTAAACTCTTTTTAATTTTAAATATAAAGACTAACTTATAATATTTACTTATTACCTTTTTCTTGAAAATGAGGAGGTTATTTTTATAAAAAATGAAAAATAAAGAAGAAAAATATTTACGTAATCCTTAAATCTTAACAACTAATAATAAGTTTTTAATAAAATCTCATCCTTTTATAAAATTAATATTAAACACTTCATTAAATTAATCTAGACTTGGTAAAATTAGAGTTAACTGATTTAAATAACGGTTCTGTATTTATTGGAGATAAATTAAATATTAGGACCAAATTTACTTTTGAGGAAGATACCTCTATTTTATGGAGTGGTATTAGATTAATTACTAATCCTCCTTGTACTAAAGAGCTTCATATTTCAAAAGAAGAAATATTTTCAAAAGGAAATTTTGAAGCAGGTAGATACATAAGAGATAGGTCTCTATTGATAAAGAATAATGTCGTTCCTACAATAAAAAATAGAAATTTAAATTATTTTATTAAACTAATTTTAAGACAACCACATCCTCTTAATCCAGAAGAAGATTTAGTTATTAATAAAACTCATGATATTGAAATAAAAGCAAAAGAATCAGGTCTTCAAGCTAAAATGCCAAAGCCAATCTCATTTTCAATTTCTGGTTTAAATGTGCTTCTCACAAAAGATGTATTTAAACCTGATGAAACCATCAAAATAAGTTTCACATCTGAAGAACTCAAACAAATTGAAGTGCGATTACTACAAAAATCGAATTTGGTTTGTTATTGTGAAGCATATGGACAAAATTGCCGGAAGGTTGAAGAACTCCCTCCTGCTATTGCTGGAGCTGCTAAAACAACTGATATTGATAAAGGTTTTTTACTATTAAAAGTCCCCGAGATTGGTGAACCAAGTCATAATTATTTATGGAAACCTACAGAAAAAGAGTATTGGGGCTTTAAATATGGTGATTATACTGAATGGTCTCTTTTAATAATAGGTAATAAGAAACCAGAATATGGTAAAGAACAAATTAGATTTGAGTTACCTATAACTATAAGCGTAAAACCTATTGAAGAAAGCAAAAAAGATTTGGATCTGTTTTCTAGAGAACATGTTGGAGCTCCCTCTTTATTTGATGGGATCTCGTCTAAATTTCAAAAATTCTATAAAGTTGTTTCTATAGATTCGGATTTAGAAAAATATCGCTTAAGAATTAAGAATATTTCAAAAGAAGATCTTCAAGGTGTAACAGTTAAGGTTTCCGGACTAATGGAAGGTTTATTTGAAACAGCACCATACTTAACTGGATTTAATAGATGGAAAAAAGAAGAAGAAAAAGAAATTGTTTATGAAACTAAGCAAAATATTTCAGCATTAATTTCTCTAATATCTGATAATTCACAACGAAACTTAAGAATTCAATCACCAGTTTCTTCTGATTTCTTTTAAAAGTTCAATTGAAAAATTAATTAATTAAAATTTGGTTTCAAAATTGAAAGGGCTAGACAATTCTTCATGTAAGAAAGAAGAGTTAACGAAATCCACTATGTATTCCTTTTATTTTGAAGACCCCAAAGAACCAGTTGAAAGAGAATTTAATAATGTTAAATTGGAATATTTCTATTTTGATTCTGAATTGAAACTAAGAACAGATAAAAAAGAAATATTAAATGGCTCATTATTGGAAGGAAAAGCACTTCTAATTTATGAGAAGAGTAAGTTTGATTTAAACCAATATGATCTGTTTTTTATACCTCCTGAAAAGAAATTCACTATTAATCCAAAACATAAATGTAAAATTTGTCTAGTTTTTAGCCTTTCAAGAAAAGAGGTGGACGCAGAATTTGAAATTCAACGATTTAATTTAGAAAAATTTACTCCGCGAGGAGAATTTGGTTCAGAACATAAAATGGCAACGTATAGAACTGTTTGGACGGCAATAAAGAATGGTTTTTTCATGTCTGGCTTCACTAATATTCCAATGGAAGCGTTAAAACAAGGTGTTGTAACAAGTGTAAATTTAGAAGATGATTGTATTTTTTCTCATGTACATCCGGATTTTCCAGAAGTTTATATATATTGCATTGATGATGAACATTACGCTGTGACTCAATATCTAGTTAATTCTAAAGGCCAGTCAGTTTGTAAGGATTTATCTAATGGAGGTGGTATATTTTTTCCTGGTAAATTGGGACATATGAACTTTTCTAAACCACATTATCGAGATCTTAGATATTGTTTATATCTATGGATAATCCCTACCTTTGGGATTGAAAATGATGTAAGGCCAATTACTTTGAGAATATTAGATCAAAAGTAATCTAAAAACCTGAAAAATTAAGTAAGAAGTATATTAACTCATGGCTGTGATTAACTCACTTTTATAATAATCGTTGAAGATCAATCTTAAGATATTCTCAAACGAAGCTAAGACTCCTTCTCCATTTAAGGCTATAGTATATTCCGTATCAATGTTATTGTACTTCTCATATTGAATTTCCTCTAAAAAGTTATTAGGACTAAATTTTTCAGGTTTATCTTGTTTATTAAATGCGATAATCTTGGGGATACTTTTTAAAGTAACTGAGAAATAGGATTCTAATTCCTTCCATGAAATAAGATTACGCTCATAAGCACTTATCTCAGAATCTGCTACGAAGATTATTCCATCAACTGCTTTTAACGTAATAGGTCGTGTTACCAAATAAAAGTCCTGCCCTGTGGTTGAATAGATATGGATCTTTAACTTCCATAAATCATTCTTAAATAAAATTGTTCCATAATCGAAAAATAATGTTCGCTGAACAGTACTTTCAATGCTATATACTTTATCTTTTTTTCCAAAATGGTTAAAAAGAGATTTTAAAGTTGTTGTTTTTCCACTAAGAGCCGGTCCATAATAAACAACTTTTATCTCGATACTTTTTTCCAATGCGTAGATTATCATAGCTTAGCATATTTAATGTTTTATAATTATTCCAAAAATAGATTTATAAAAGTCGATAATTTTTGATAGACTTTTTGAACACAATTTTTAAAATTTTAATAGATCCCCATCTAATTCGCACTTTATTAGGTTTCTTAAAATTAACAATTCAACTTCTCTCCTTAAAATATCATCACTTAAGTCTAATTTGGTATTTTTTTTTATTAATGCGCTTATTTCTTGAAAAGATATTGATGCCTGCTTTTTAGAAATATCATTAATGTGATCCAAAATAACCTGTTGATTATAAAGTGAATGAATGTTTGAATCAAGTTGATAGAAGCGATGAGTTAAGCTATAATTAAAATCACTTTTTCTCTCAATTTCCTTTAATTCTCCAATTAAATTAAGGGCCTCATTATACTTTTCTTGTATCATTAAGTCTTGTGCTTTATTTAATTGTTTTACAAATTCTTTTTCATCCATAATGAAATAATCAACATTCAATTATTAATATCTTTAATATTATATTTTAAATATTAAATCTTTTCTTATATTTAACTTATTTTAATACTTATAATTCTTTTAAGGGTTGCTAATGCAATTTCAGCTTCAAGATACACACATTCTCTATAATTCTCACTTCCCCAAGGAATTTTCCATCCTTCAAGTAAATTACAATAACTATAAAAAATAGCACCAAATTTAACTCCTTTTGATTTACATATGGTTGCAAGAACATTTAATTCCCCATTTTCCATAGAAATCACACCCTTATTTTGTAGTTTGCCTATTTCCTCATGGCTTATTGTATAAAATGCTTCTTTAGAATAATTCTTTCCCACATGATAATTATTTGTCCGACTTTTTGTTTCTTCAACCAAGATTTCAACAATTCTAAGATCTATTTCTAATTCTTCATCTAATTCTCTTCCATAATGAATAGAAGTACCATCAATCCCAATTCCATGTGTTGGAATAACATAGTCAAGAAGTTTTACATTCCTTCCAATTCCCCAAGCACCACATACAAGTAAGATAACCATTGCTCCACAAGAAATAAGATCTTCTGTTAGTGAAGAAATTGGTGAAGCTCCCATCGGTGGTAATACAGCAGTAAATGGTATCCCCTGATAGTTCCCTTTAAACAATTCAGCTGCAGCATAAGGATGATAAGGAGCGAGCCATTCAATCTTCTCTACTTTTGCTTCCTTTTTTAAATATTCCAACAAGGATCCAGAGAAAAATAATATCACATAAGGATCCACGTTAAAATCTTCTCTTTTTTTCCCTGAGGCGCTTACAGCCGTTTTTATAACATCTTCTGACGATATACAATATTTTTCACTCATTTCTAATAATACCTATTATTTAATAATTAGTGATTTCAATATGAAATTTGATTACTTTTGTTTTATTAATCTTATTGGATAATTTCTTGCTAAATGTAAATATTTTGAATAAAGATTAATAAAATATAAAACAAAGGTTTTAAGAGTTAGTTTTTATATTCTATATTAAGGAAAATATATATTATATGTGAAAAAAATGGATAAAGAAAAAGTTAAACAAGTAATTGATAAGATAAGACCGCAGCTCCAAATGGATGGAGGCGATTGTGAACTCGTTGATATTACGGACGACGGAGTTGTAAAGCTTCGTCTATTGGGGCACTGTGCTGGATGTCCATATTCTCAGCAGACCGTAAAGATGGGAATTGAACGAGCTCTTAAACAATTTGTCCCGGAAGTTAAAGAAGTAGTGAGTGTTCCATACTAAATATTACAGAATATTAATTTTTTTACATTCTTTTTTCCAAATTAATCTAAGGATACTTGAATCTAATAATAGCAAATTCATGAATAGTAAATTCATGAAAAATTTATAAAGAAATTTGATTAAATATATCTTTTTGTTAAAATTACGTCTTTACCCTTATTTTGACTATAAGTGAGGATAGAATCTAGTATTTGTTTTCCATTCAATTGTTTATAAAAATGGAACTTAATATACTTAACTAATCTTTTAGGATCTTGATGATAGAAATGAATCCGAAAATCAACCCTATCTCTGGTAGTAGCTTGAACAAGCCCTATATGATGACCCTTCACTTTCAATCTCATATTATCAAATTCTGACCAGTAAACTGATTTTTTAGAATGTGGTCCAATAATCTCAAATTTTTCCTCATCAATTACAAATGATATCCAAAGTTTAAAGAAATAAAAATAAAAGGACATGAACCCAAGAGGTAGGAGTACAAGGCAATCTATGAAGATAAATGCTTTTAGGAAAAGACCTCCTTCTACAATAGCGAAACCTGTGAAAATCATCAAGGGAACTGCGAAACAAAGTGTAAGACCTATTAAACCATAAGTTCTGAATTTGTGAGTTTCATAAACTTCCATAGTTTTAATATAAATCATAATACATTTTAAAATTTAACTTAGAGGAATTAACCTTTTTGTAAAGACATCCACCACATGTTTTTCAAATAGGATTTAGAAAATATAGAGTAGTACGACTTTGCTTTTTTTTAGATATTACTCCAATTTTTTCAAGGATTATCAAATATTTTTGAACTGTATTTATATGCATACTTAAATCAGTAGAAAGTTGAGTTTTATTAATACCAATTTTATTGATTTGTAAATAACCAATAATTTTTTCACATTTTCTATTTGAGAGATAATATTTTATCCTTACTTCATTGAAAGCCACCTCTGAATCAAAATAAACATTGTGGTTTTCTATTTTTTCTTTTTTGATATAACCAAACTTTTCTAGCATATTAAGATGCCACACAACTATGTGGTTGCTAATCTTTAATTTAGTAATAATTTTATTGAAGTAAGTACCAGGATTTTTTAAAATAAAATCGTAAATTTCTACTCTTTTAGCATTCTGTAGGATTTCATTACTTGTTAATTTTGAACCCTCTACAATTAGTTTTTTTTTAACTAGAGATTTAAGAATAGTTTCTATTCCATATTTATTTATGTTTATTGAAGCCCTCCTAAACCTTGATTGGATGAATGGAAGAATTTTTTTAAGATTAAAATGTCTATTTTTGTTTAAATAGTCCTGAACTGCATTTAATACGATTTCTTCTTGTTTTGATAAGTTTAAAGCCATATTCATAATATCCTACGCTATTAGTAATTTGTTAATTTTCACAAATTACTTTTTTCTATCATTTCTTGGATGATGTTTTCTCTTTCTTTTGGGGTTAATGAAAGCATTTCTTTAATGAATTCTTCTTTTTCATCTAAATCCCACTCAAGCTGTTCCAAAACTTTTAAAAAATTTTCAGATAAAGCAGTTAAGTTTACATCACCTAATTGAGAGATTTTTTCTAAAGCATTCTCTTCATCAAAAATTTGAATTAACGATTGATTTAATTTCCTTGGAATTCCTCTTTCTTCTTCATCTATCAGTGGAATAACATCCCTTCTACCTGAAAAGTGATGAACACTATAGGCCACAGCTGTAGTTACACCAAATAGCAAAACGACTCCAATAATAACTATAGCAAAAAAAGGTTTGTGTTCTGATTTAACTATTGCCATACCAATTTTAGGATCATGGTGAATCTTCATCCCACGGGGATAGTTGAGATAGAGTTTTTGTTCCTGGTCATCATCATCATCAACTTGAATTTCACTAACTAATACTCTTTTAGAAACTCCATCAATAGTGGCATTCTCATTCCATGTAAAAAATCCTAGAAATGTACTGTTAGTGATGAATGCTCCTTGTTCATTAGATGCATATTTATTTTTTTCATCCTCAGTATAATCTTCTTCCTTATAATCTAGTTCTGACTCAAGTTTTACATATAGAGCAAGTTGGGAAGTGGCATTGAGATAATTGAAATTATTAATATCGATATCAATTTTAATTTCTGTTGGTGTAATTAAAGTATCATTTATGAAATCAAATTCTTCCGCAATATAAACATGTGCAGAAAATATGCCATCTGTTGTGTTTATTGTAAAACAATGTAATTTACAATCATTGGAGATATTAAATTCAGCATAACTCACATCTTCAAATGAGTCTAATTCAACTTCTTGGATTAGTTGATCAACAGATTCATCATAAATATTGTTATCGTTAAGATCAACAAATTCAATAATTTTTTGGAAAACTACTCCAAATTCCAACTCTAATTCTGATTCTGATTCTGATTCATTATCGTATTCAGATTCGTAACTGAATTCAAAATGAATACCATCATTCTCATTATGTATATAAATTTCAATCTCATCAACTGTTTCACCATCTCTTAAGGTTGATTCAATCTCAACCTCATCATGATCAAATTCTATATCTATATTTCTCTTATTTAATTCTTCAAAATCATCATCAACACCATCACTATCATCATCTGAAGCAACACATATTCCAATGATGGAATTAAAGATTAAAAAGCCTAAGAATAAGAAACTTAAGATAGTATATTTCTTTTTCATGATAGTATTCTCAAATTAATTGCAATGTTGGTATATTATAAATTTTGCTGAAAATCTTATCTGATCCTAGAATGTCCGATTTTAAATATAAAATAAGCTGGTAAATTACTGAACTAAAGATGTTTTCATTTTCAATTTTTATATTTATTAAAAGGAAAAAAAAATATTTTGAATATTTTTGGATTATCAAAACTTGTTTAAGTAACTTTACGTTTTCTTATGATGAGAATAGTTATTATTGCAATCACAGCAACTACAGATGCAATCGATATTGAGAGAACAAATGGTAATAGGAGAGCTGATGAACTCAAGGTCATAATACCTATTTTTGGATCATGATAAATATGTATTCCTCTTGGATAATTAAGATAAAGTTTTTGCTCTTGATCATCATATTCATCAACCGTAATTTCACTAGCTAATACTTTCTTAGAGACTCCATCAATGGTGGCATTCTCAGCCCAATTAAAGAATCCAGCAAATCCATTATTTGATGTGTATACTCCTTCTTCATTTTCAGCATAACCATCTTCCTCATCCTCCGTATAGTCATCTTCTTCATAATCCATTTCAGATCCTAGTTCCACATATAGGGCAAGTTGTGAATTCGCGTCGATGTAGTTAAAATTATTTATTTCAATATCAATTTTGGTTTCAGTTGGGGTGATTAATGTATTATTTACAATTGTAAATTCTTCTACTAAGTATACGTGAGCAGCAAACACTCCATCAGTAGTATTAATTATGATATAATGCATTTTTGTATCAATAGATATGTCAAATGATGTATAAATTATTGGTTGAAATGTATTGATTTCTGTTTCTTGAATAAATTGATCAAAGGATTCATCATAAACACCATTATTGTTAAGATCAACAAATTCAATAAGTTTACGGAATGATACTTCAAATTCTATTTCAAATTCAGATTCAGTTTCATTTTCAGATTCAACTTCAGACTCATAACTAATTTCAATATTTAATCCTTCAGAATCATATTTGATAGTCAATTCAATTTCATCTTGACGGTCACCATTCCTTTGCTCTGATTTAATTTGTATTTCATTTGAATCAAACTCAATTTCAATATCTCTTTTATTAGAGTCTTCGAAATCATCATCAATTCCATCATCATCATCATCGGAAGCAACAGCTAAACCAAGACTCAAATTAAAAACTAAAATTCCTAATAAGAAAATCCATATCAGGTTATTTTTTTTTTGCATGATAATATCCCCTAATTTTGATATTTTATGTTAAAAATAAAAAATAGTTCTAATAATACTAAACATTACATGTAATAATAAAAAGCAATCTGGTAAATTATTGAACCAAATTAATTAATGAAGATTGATTTCTTTAGGTTTAACTGACTTTAGAGAGAATTAATTAAAAGAGTGCTTTTTTACCTTAAAAATTAAGTAGAATTTTTAGAAAAGTTAATTATCCAAGTATAATTTATTAGTATATATATCTTAAAAATTCTAATTTTGATTAGATTATGAGTGAAACTGATAACGATAAAAAAGTAGAAGCTGAATTTTCAAAAGCGCGAACTGAAGAAAAGAAAAGATCTAAAAGACAAGTTAGAAGAACACAGGGTCAACTGATTCAAGAGGCTCTAGGTTTAAGTCCAACAGCCATCCAAGATGTTGAAAAAAAACTTTTTATAGCACGATTTTTAGATTATTATTCTGAAGAGACTTTAGATTTTATCTATAAAGAACGTGCGATCGACCAATATTTAAATCAAATAGGAACTCACATGGCAACTTTTAAACAAAGTAAAGAAGAAGAAGATAAATTATTGGTACAAAGCTTTGAATCAAAGAAAATTATTGAAACTATAAAAAAGTTAAAATCTAATGCAGAAGAGCTTGCATTTAGCAAAGGAATTAAATCATCAATGGATAAACGATTGCGAAAGTTAACTTTCTTACTTTTGATCCCTATGTTTGTTCTTATCATTGGGTTATCATTTATAGAGGGAATCCTCTTCTTTCTCTTTCCACTCTTATGTGTGTTTTGTATGGTTCCTCAATTGATAAAGGGAAGTGTTGTCAAAAAATGGTTTCAATTTAAAGATCAAAATAAAAATCAGATGTATGCAGAGAATAGAGAAGATATCATGATTCTAAAAAGTTTTGCAAGCGAAATCTTAGATAATGTCAGATCAAAACTTCTTGAGTTGAAAGTTCCTCTTCAGCTGATAAAATTTACTTTGTCTAGTAGAGATTATGAAAATCTAAAAATGATTAGTCAAAAAAGTGCAAGAGGAACTAATCAGTTTTTCTATACATTTGATTATCCTCCTGGTGTGGAACCAATTCCTATACCTGAGAACCTTCTGCAATACCAACAGCCAATTTTTCCAGAAAAAGCTAAAGCAGAAAAGCGCGAAAAAAATTTTATTGTTCTTACAGAAATGAACGGGAGCAGTGGAATAATAAATAGCTTTATTCCAACTCTAAAAGATAATTTAGCGGAAAAAATTAACGATATGTTAAATGAATGTGAATTTAACAAAGCACCTCTAGATTTCAAGACAATAATCCCAGCTTATTCACCAAATTTGGCAATTTTTTGTCTTTGTGGGGATGTTGCTAATATTAGTAATGTTCAAATTTGCAATTGGAAAAATCAGTTTAGATTTTACTTATTTGAGGCAAAAGAGTGTAAATGTGGAGAATCCATTTATGCTCTTTCCTTAATGGATGAATCAGATGAAGTACCTGAAGAGCTAAAGGAAATTTTTTCTTAAGTTAATTTTTTATTTCTTTTTTATTTTTGAATAATAGTCATATAACAATCTATATCCTCTTACAGCTCGCTCAATTTCATTTTCAAAGACGGGAATCCTTATCTCTGAAGCAGATTTAAATACTCTTTTAGCTCCTTCATGTTCAGCTTGTATAAGAATTGCGATAATTGGTTTATCTGGATTTATTCTTCTTATACTATCAAATATATTAAAATCGAATTCAATTTCAATAAAAAATTCTAAGGCAAGGATTAATCCATCAACATGTTCATCTCTTAATAAGGTAGAGGCTGATGTATTATATATCCCACAGATTTTAATACCGATAAATTTCTCTGGGGGCCAATAATCAACCGGGTTACCATATGCGCAAGTAGAGCCACCGATTTTATTTATAATTATGTCTTGAGATTCTTTGTCTGGTTTTGCCAAAGATAAATGTTGTTTTCTCATTTCTTTTACAATTAGATGAATTGCACCAGAACTAGGTCCAATAATCCCTAAATTTGGACCCTTTGGTTCTGGACACCATAAGAATATTTTAGCTATCTCAAAAAGCTCAATATAATTTAATACTGATATTCCTCCTGCTTTTTCTAATTCTCTTTCTTTTAATTCGTTTTTACCTACATAAAAGAAAAGAACAGGTTTATATGGAGAGATACCCTTTACTGCATCGATTAATTCATCCGAAATTTCCCTTAAAAACAAAGAAATAACTTTAATTGTTTTATCATTAAGAAAAAATTCAATAATGTCTTGTTCACTAACGTGAAAGCCTTTTCCTAGGTGTATAACTTTTGATATGGGTAATTTTTGTGAAGGGCTCCACCACCCTAAAGCTCCTGCTAACCCTCCGGATTGTGCTATGAAACCTATACCCTCTTTTATGTTCTTATTTTCACGCATTATATGTTGTCTAACAGGAATAATTGATGTCGTAAAGTTATCAATAAAGTTAATAATTCCTATCATTGAAGGTCCTAAATATGTTATCCCATATTTTTCACAGACTTTATGCAATTTTAATGTTAAATCAGTATCATTAATTCCTGTTTTTAATTCAGATTGAATTGTTACATATTTTACACCATACTTACCTAATTCTTCCACACTGTCTAATATTTTTGTACCTAAAACTATTACTGCTAGCTCTGGAATTTCAGGTAATTCTTCTAATGAATGATAGGATTTAACACCTAATATCTCATTAGCATTAGGGTTTAATATATAAAGTTTGCCTTTATAAAAAATCTCTAAAAGGTTTTTTAAGACAGTATAACTAAAAGTATAAGCTTTCCTTGAAACACCTACAATTAAAATACTTTTTGGGTTAAAAAAAGATTCAAGGTTCTTCAAGATTTTTATTCTACCTAGACGATAGTATTAATATTATAAATACAAGTTGAATATAATAAACTTTCATTTAATCATATAATGAGTTCAACACTAAATTTAAATAACATATGATACTCTATATTAAATTACCATTTTCAAATTTATAAGAACAATAAAGAATAAAATAATACCCGGCAAGTTATATGACAAAAATAATATTTGATATAGTATTTCCGCTAGTCTTACTTGGGATCCTATTAATTATTTTCATTATTGGACTCACTAATAAAAAACCGAAACAAGAATTTATGAGCTTGGATGAATTTATAAAAGATTGGCTTGGCGATCATGGACAAGCCCACAAGTTAGAAGAACAATTTGCACAAATGAAAAAGGATCCAGCTGGAAAAATTTATATGCCAATAACATATCACGGAGCAAAAATCTTTATCAAATGGGGCTTAACTCCAAACATGGTATCTTTTATGAATTTAATTTTATCATTTCTCATATTTTATGGTGTTATAATAGCTAGTAGGGGGCACAGATTAGACTTGTTTTCTGACCAACTAGGTTATGGCTCTTTGTTTTTTGCACTTGCTGCTTTAGTACTAGTTACAGGAGTTATCGATGGGATTGATGGAGCAATCGCAAGGTTATTGGATATCAAATCTAAAAGTGGTGCTTGGCTAGATAATGTGATTGATAGAGTAAGTGATACATTAATGTTAGTATGTTTAGTTCCTACTAATTTAGTGGTTTTATCGAATGGATTTAATTTTTCATGGATGGTTTGGACCAATATCTTACTAATTTTTATTTATGAGTATATGAGAGCAAGACATGAAGGTTTAGGTTTACATGAAACAAAACCATTTATTGGTGAGAGAATAACACGAATATTATTAATTACTACATTTTTTGCACTCTATGGTTCCTCTAGTCTTACTGTATTAATAACCCATTTAATTAATCCCGATGCTACTGAAATATGGTCTGCATCGCACGAGTGGATAGTAGATTGGACAATGTTGATTTATCAAATCAGTCTTTTAGGCATTATGACTCTTTCGGTGATTCTTTTTGCCAGCTATATTTGGAAAAATTTAAAAAAATTGGATAAAAATATAGGTGAATGAAAATATGAAAATCTCAAGATATTTATTATTTGGTTCTGTATGGGTAATATTTTTTGTGCTATTTCACATGTATTTAGCACCTTTCTGGTCATCTGGAGTAAAAAGAGCGATTGACAGGTTCATTCTTAGCCCTTTAACTTATTGGTGGTTTATTTTTCCATTAATTGGCCTAATAATGTTGCTAGGTTTTATAATTTTTTATGGAATCCATTTCTTAGCGTCATTTGGTAGAGGTTATCGAACCAAAACACCTTACTATGCAAAGATAAGTATATTAATTGCGTGTAAAAATGAAAGAATACTAATTGAAAGGACTTTGAACTCGATTATTGAATCAAATTATCCTAAGGAAAACATCCAAATAATTGTAATTACAAGTGGATCATCAGATGATACATCAGGTTTTTGTAGAAATTTTGCAAAAGAGCACAACACAATAGATATAGAAGTGTTATCAGAGGATCTTCCTAAAAAGGGAAAACCTCCAGCTCTGAATTATGGCTTAAAATATGTAAAAAATGATATTGTTGTCCTTTATGATGCAGGTTGTATTTTACAACCAGATACATTAAAACATTTAATCTCACCATTTCAAGATGATAGATATAATGCAGTAATAGGTCCTGTTTTAGTTAAAAATTGGAAAGATAATAAATTAACTAAAGGTATCTTTCTTGATTATTCTATTGTTTCTGGAGGAGGGTTATTATTTGAAATAAAAAATAGATTAGGGTCATCAGCTTATTCATTTGGTCGAAATTTTGCCGTAAGAACAAGACATCTTCTGAAATATGGAGGTTTTAATGAAGATTCAATGACAGAAGATCTATATCTATCTGTGTTATTAAATTTGGATGGAGTAAAAATTTACTTTTCGCCCAAAGCAAAAATTTATGAATATGTACCAAATACTTGGGATATTTTAGTAAAACAACGAACCCGCTGGTTAGCAGGATTCATTTTTGATATGCCTCAATTAATGCAAATGAAAAGTGAAAAAAAGAATGGAAAATCACTAATTATCTCCAGAAATATGACAATGATGGTTATAGCAAACTTAGATACATGGATTCCTATTATTATTGGTTTTGCCATATTTTATTTAATGATTGGAGAATTTTATTTACTTATTTGGACCCTTTTCTGCCTGATCTTTCAATTTGGATTTATGTTTAATGCGGTACGAAAATACTGTGATAAGCATTATAGCCTTTTGTTATTTTTTCCTATAAGTGGCTTTATTCATCTTTATATGTTTTTACGTCAATTTAGACTTCCTAAAGATTTAAGTTGGGAAAAAACTCCAATGTTTTTCGAAAAAGAAGAAGCAGAAATAGTAGCCTTATCTAAAATATAATTTAATTTCTTTTTTTTTTGGTAAATATCAGATAAGATTTAATTATTTAACATTAATTCTTTAAATTAATACAAAGAATTACAGAGATCGGTTTTTTATTTGGTAGTTCATGATTATCTACCTGAAGAATTACAAACGAAATATTTTGATTTTAAACCTAATCTTTATCCAGATGAAAAATTTTGTAAAGATTTATTGGAGCAAATAAAAGTTTCCTATAATAACTGTAATTATTACAGAAAAAATTTTTGTAAGAAGTTCGATTTTACAATTCCAGATAATTTAATAATCGAAAATTTAGATATTATCCCATATACTCCAACTAATATTTATAAGAAATCAGAAGATCGAACATTACAACTATTAAAAGCACCTCTTGATAAAATTGTATTATTTTCATGTTCATCTTCTACCACGGGGGACCCCTCACTTGTTCCTCGAACATTAGATGATTTTGACCAGATCCAATATAATTCAATTAAAGTTTTCACAGAGTTTTTTAGATGGAAAGATTTAAAACTTGGATCCAAGCGATGTCTTGTTTTTAATTTTGCCCCAAATCGTTTGATGATGTCATTTATGGCAAGAAAAAACGCTAAAGGTTTTGAATATGTTAAAAAAACACGCTATTTCACAGCATGTATGAACAAACCTTGGGAATACTATGGGCATGAGGAATATATGGTAAAAGGAAAAATTTTAAAAACAATCTGGGCAATACTTTCATCTCTTTCAATAAGAGGGGGTTTTATTTTAGATGTAAGCAAAATGTTGAAAATGGTTAAAACAATTCTGAAAACAGGACATTGGAAAGGATTAGAAGTGAGTAAAATTATATTTGGCGGGAGCCCACTTTTAATGAATAACATGTTTGAGAAAAGACTATTAAAAGAAAATGTTTCTTTTGATCTTGATGGAGTAGCTTTCGTTGGTTGCGGTGGTGGAGGATGGGATGGCGTTAAGGGTGAAGCAAAGTTAGACGCAGTAGAAAAAGTTAGATTTATTGAAAATTATGAAAGAGTTTTTAACATTAAATCGAAAGATATTGCTGATATTTATGCATTTACAGAGAGTCCGACTCTCTTTGGAGGACATTGGTCTGAAAAATATCAAGATTTCTTGTTACATTGCCCTGATACCACTAGGATAATAGTAAGAGATCTAGATAAATTAGAACCTGTAAATGATGGTATGGAAGGTTTACTCGAAGTGATTACTCCATATGGTGTAAATGGTAGCATAAATCAGGCAGTACTTGTTGACGATATTGTAGAGCTTATTTCAAAAAAGAAATGTCCAGAATGTGGTTATGAAGGTGCTACATTTAGAGTAATTGGTCGATTAACTGATGCTCAAGGTAGAAGTTGTTCTTCAATAATAGATTGGCTTCACTAATTTCTCCACTTATTTTTATTATCGTTTTTCTCTAATTTTTGTCCATATGTATCCATGACCATCAAAAAGAATAAATAGCGCTATTATACTAATTATTAGACAAAATATGAGAAGATCTAAATCAGTAGGAATATGCCCAAATAAAACCTCTAGATTAATAACAAAATCACTCATCCAAGGCCAATTACCAGGAAGCGGTTTTCCATTTAATAAGAAATATAAGAAATCTTCAAGAGTGCTATATTGTAAAAGAGTGCCAGCTACGAATATATTCCAACTTTGCCTTTTAGTGCCACCACCCAATTTCCAGCCAATCGCAACAATAAGATAGAAAAAGGTCATTACCAATCCCCAAAAGGATAAATAGTACATAGTTTTATCAACTACTCCCTTATACCAGATATCATTAATTGTCAAATTGACTAAAACTCCTAAGGGGATAATAATTGCTCCAAAAAGAATAACTAATATTAGAATTCGATAGTTCATTTTTTTTGGCTGATGAAAAAAAGCCGGAATTAACCCAAACAAAATTATTTGGAGATATAAGAAAAAACCAGGTGAGATTTCAAGTATGACGTAAAATATAACTGGTATCCCATTAGCGATCAAGAATAGAATAATTGCAATTAAAAACCACTTTTTATCAGATTCTCCTCTTTCGCTCTCTTCATTTCCTGCAAAATACATAAATAGAATGGGTAAAATTAAACCTAAACTTAATAAACTAATTAACCATATTAATCGTACAGCAATTCCTACGTCAGGATGCTCCGCAGCCCAATCTACTTCAGCAGTTAACATTATTACTCCTATAAATATGAAAAGAATAATTAATTTCTTTATCCAAGAATTAGAATTATTATCAAACATATTGATTCTATTTACTGACTTTTGTATTGCTATTAGACTATAAATTTAGGTATTTCTATATTTATTTTCTTAAATTTTACATAAAAAGGTTTTCAAGAACTTAAGAGTTTATTTAAAAGGGAACAAATTCGTAAAAGAACTACATCCTTTTCCAATTTCTGGTGTCATTCTTCCCGTTATTCTGAATACTATACCTTCTCTACCACATTCAACACATTTATTAAAATCTACTATTTCTACTATATCATCAAGCATGACAGCAACACCAGCATAAGATTTGACACCGTAAGGGGTTAATACCTCTATTATACCGGGTTCATTTGTTTTTTTAATTCTTTCGAGGGTTTCTATATCACGGATGATTAAAGAAGCTTCATCTTTATCAATATGAAAAAGAAAATCCTCATAATTCTTACTCCAATGACCACCACAGGCAATTGGAACTTCAGTAGCACCATAATTATCTGTAATATTATCATATGGGATGTTAAAAAAACTAGATATCTTTTCCATAAAGTCCACTTTATCTATTTTATGCTCAAGTTTTACTCTCCCCTTTATACCGTTCCATCCTCCACCTCCAAGTTGAATCCTGAAAGTTTTGGGCATATTAAAACCTTTTTTATGTTTCTTGTGATAATCTACAAAATTTTGATATATTAGAGGAACTGAATTAGCAATTAATGTAGGGATTTGCTGGTGTTCTACCTCTTTAAGACTTTTCACCATTAATTTTCCATTTATTTCGATAAATGCTTTTGCCTTAAAATGAGTAATTAAGTAAAAAAGAACCTTCCAAACTTTGAATTTCAGTAAATAGTTTATCTCATAATGCTTCCAAATATCTGTAATATCTCGATAAAAAAGAAAACCTCGTTTTCCTAACCAAGTCCCCGGCATTTTATTCATAAATTCAAGTGATGGCGCAAATAAGATTAAACGTTCAACTGAGCGCATTCTTGAATATTCTTCAAATACTTTTCTATAATTATTTTTAAATACTTCAATGTCTTCAGCTCCTCTCCCTACTAAACTTGGATCTCCAGACGTGGATGAACTAATTGTCCAATACGATAATTTATTATAAGGAATTCGTAATAATTCCTGAAATCTTTTATTTGATTCTTTAAAATAATTCCAATTTACATAAGGTACTTCATCAAGGTTTGATCCTTTGATTGTCTGATCAAAATCATATTCTTTTTCTTCACAGATTTGTTTATATAGTTTACAATCATTAGAAGTTGCTTCTACTTCATTTCTTAAATCATTAAGTATAATTTCAGACGCCAAACTAAATTACCCATTCTATAATTTGTTAAATCTAATTAAAAAATTTTATCCTTAGCTTTATTATTTAAAAAACTAATATTCTTTATTTACCTCTTTTTTTTCATCTTCAGTTAAAGACCGCACAACTTTAGCCGGTGAACCATGTGCAATGGAATATGGGGGAATGTCATCTGCTACTACGGAATGTGCTCCAATAATTGATCCTTCACCAATAGTAACTCCAGGTAATACAAGTGAGTATGCTCCTATTCTTGCATTTTTACAAATTTTAATTGGACCAAAACTGAAGCTTCCATGGTTAATATTCATAGCATTATGGGTTAATAATTTTGCTCCAATACCACAGCCACTACCATCTTCAAATTCAATTAATTCAGGTAAGAGTGGATCCGGTATTGCTTTTTGAGAAATATGGCAATTTTTACCTATTTTCATTCCGGTAAGTCGAAATAATACGTTTCTTGCTCGTGGCCATCCTGTTAAATAGGTGATAACTAATGATATTAAATGATTAAAAGCGCCTCTTACAAACCACGATACAGAATAACCCTTAGTCTGAAGGTATTTTGCTATAATTAACATTGGTACAGGAGTGAAAATATGTTGCTCCGTTTCTATGTTGATATTAGTTATTTTACCTTTTACTTCGATTTCAAATTTAGGTCTTTTATGTTTCCAAATTTTCCGTGCTTTAATTAAATCCTTAAAAAATATTGCGAAATCTATATTTACTAAAAACAAAATTAGACTCAATGGAAAATTAATTGGCAAAAAAAGTAAGAATAGCAATAATCTCACATTGAGAGTTAAATCTTTGATAAATAAGATACTAAAATAAGTATAATAAGATGCTATGAAAATGATAATGACGAATCCTAATAAACTAAAAAGATACATTATTGACCCAGTCAATTGTTTCGTTTTTGCTATATTATATCCTAGAACAAATAAAGGAAGTAGCAACACAAAAGCTATTAAAATTCCACCATAGACATAGATATTATATTTATAGAAAATTTTTGATAATATTGGTGTTATATATCTATAAATTGAATCGATCCATGAAATTGAAAAAAAAATTCTATTTATTATAAGCAAAATGATAATTGTTGAACTAAAGAGTAAAAAAATAAATGAAAATATGAAACCTTTTGTAAAAAATTTCACTTTTCCAGAGACTTCAGACATTCTCTTATTCCATAATCAATTAATTTTTTAATCTTTTTGAAACTTTTATAGAATAATAAAAAATCATTTTTGAATAATAAATAGATTTTCTATTCTCAATTATTATAGATAAAAATAAAATGAATTATAAACCAAAAATTTCTGTTATTATCCCTACTTATAACGAGGAGCCTAACATACAAGACACATTAACAGCTATTAAAAAGCAAAATTGCGACATTCATTATGAAATTATTGTAGTTGATGGGCAAAGTTCTGATAAAACCGTTTCTATTGCCAAAAAATTTGCGAAAGTGTATAAATCCCCCAAAAAGGGTAAAAACTTTCAATTAAATTACGTTGTACCTAAGACTTCTGGTGATTTACTAATATTTTTAGATGCAGACACGATAATAGATCCATATTTCTTACAAAAGATTTATAGAATCTTTGGGAAACATAATGATCTTCTTGCTTGTAGTGCCAGAGTAAAATATTATGATGGGAGGGCCATTTCAATTAAATTGGGTTCTCAGACATATACTATAACAGTCTATTTTTTTCTTAACTTTAGTATGCATTTGTATTATTTTTTTAAAACTTTACTTGGATATCCTGAACTTATAGGTTGCAATATAATTGTTAGAAGAGATATATTTTCTAAAGTTGGTGGATTTAAGGAACTACCGGAAAAATTAATAGGGATTGACAAGGTTTTTTCAGATTCATTAATATATCTAAGTAGAATTATGAAAAAGGGCAAAATTAAAACCTTAAATTTTGTTTCAGTATTAACTAGCGGAAGATTTTTAAGCACACGTCGTAGTTTAGGACGTATTGCCCAATATCATAAAAAGAAAGACATTTTTTATAATTTAGCAAAAGATATCGATTGGAAGAAGCAAATATAACTTTTCCTGGGCTCATTACCCTATTATCTTTTTAATTTCAAGAAATCTATTTTTAGGGCTTAATCTTTTCCAATTTTCGATTAGGGGAATCATATTCATTGCTAAAGAAATAGCTTGTCCCATTTCTAAATATTTATATAATCCCAAACGACCAACAGGAATAATTTTATCAGACTTGCAAGCTTCAATAAGATATTTGTCAAATAATTCAATATTTTGTTTAGTATATATAGGATACATTGGTATATTATTATTGAATGATATGGGTTCTTGATATTGAATCCATGATTTATTTATTTTCTGTTGATACATAATTTTAAAATTTACTTTTCGTATATATTTCGCATGTTGAGGAAGGTTAATTGAACCATAATTATCATTTTCCCAAACCTCGTTTTCCTTATAATCAAATCGTAAAGACCTAAATTGTAAATTTCCAAATTTAAATTTAAAAAGCTCATCTATTCGACCAGAGTATAAAATGAGATCGTATAAAGACTTATCAAATTCACTAGTATTTAATTCAATAGGGATGCCATCTATCATATTTCTAAGGAATGCTGTATATCCTTTAACCGGTAGCCCTTGAAATTTATCTTCGAATAACTGAGTATTAGAATCTTTTAGTGTTATACGATTTTTAATATATTCAGTTGTTAACTCTTTGGGTTCTACACCCCACATTTTCTTAGAATAATTATATATAAATAATTTATATAAAGTATTACCAAATTGAGAAATTGCGAAAGTTTCAAAATTAGTTAAATCAGGAGTAGTTGGTCGTTCTTCTAGTTCCTTGAGTATTTTTTCACACCTTTCCATCTCAAGAATGGTTTTCTTACTGAGAGGAAAATGACGTAATACATTATTGATAAAAATCCCCTTTCGGTGAATATAATTATTAAACTCTGAGAAATTAAGAACAAACTTTTTAATACGACTATCTTTAGTGTGAAATGCATGTCCACCATAGGGTTCATATAGAATTCCATTAGGACTTGTCTTTGTATAACATAATCCTCCAATATGATCTTGTTTTTCCTTAATTGAAACAATATAATCTTTATTTTTCATCAGCCTTGCCAATGTGCACCCAGTAATCCCTGCACCTAATATTAACAATCGCATTGTTTTTTAATCTACTTTTCTGAAATTAAATATTGAAATTAATAATAAATTTATCAGTTTTATGCTTTTAAATAAAATTTAATACAAATAAAATTAGTTTATATTATATCTTAAAGACTACTGCGCTAATTATGAAGATTGCATTGACTTTTGATATTGAAAGGGATCTTCCAAATGTTTTAAATACATATTTTGGCGTGGAAATTGGATTATTAAAAATATTGGATATCTTAAATAATTTTAATATCAAGGGGACTTTTTTTTGCACTGGAAATGTTGTTAAGCATCTACCAGAAATTATTAGACTAATTGAGCAAAAAGGTCATGAAATTGCTTGTCATGGCTTAAATCATGAACGATTAAATCAATTAGATTTTATTAAATGTCAAGATGTAATTTATCAAAATAAAAAGATTCTAGAAATAACTTGTCAGAATTCAGAGATTATTGGTTTTCGAGCTCCTTATTTAAAACCATCAAAATTTTTATTCGAAATATTAAGTAATTTAGGATTTAGATACGATTCCTCGATTGTATCACCCAAAAAATTATCACATTACCAAATAGATAACAAGAAAATTCAAGAATTTCACCCTTCAAAATATAGTATCTATTTGAGATTACCTTATCCTTTTCTAAAACGGAAGATCTTTAAAAATGAATTACTTATATTATATTTTCATCCGTGTGAAGCAATTAATATGAAAACTTTAATTCGTAAGAATGTAAGTAAGTCAGAAATATTTAAAAATATGTTCTTTAGACCAGATCGTTGGCTTCATACAGGAAAAACATTTTTAAAAAGATTACGAGGGTTTATTGAGGAATGGTCAGCTAGAAACGCGGAATTTGTAACTTTAAAACAATTAATTACCTGAAGGATTTTTTAATCCAAATCGGGAAGCTGTATCTTTTGTAATTTCGTAAATATCTGAGAGTTCTTGTTCAGAAAAGTCAGGAGAATAATAAGTAGGTTTATGTAAATGCCTGATATAATATTCTCTAACTTTCAGAAATTTATCTAATGGTAGTTCAGTATGTTCAAGTATTCCATCAATAATATCTGCTGGCTTTTCGCATAATTTATCATAATTAACTATAAAAGTTGCTTTTCTTAGATTTTCATTTACTTTAAGATTTTCGGCAATAAAATCGTAAATAGATACCCAGTAATATGCCCATCCTTTTACATATGTTTTTTTATTGCTCCACAATTTACGGATTTTATGAATTAGTTCGGTGTTATTTACATTTATGCAAATGCGACGATGACCAAATTCTTGGTGTCCCAGAATTTTCAACCAGTCTTGTAAAAGAGGAATATCTTTTTCCATCTTCATGAAAAGCTTTGTTTGTTTGATTAAAGAAGCAATATGATTGACTGGATTACGAACTATTAACAAAAATTTGGCAGATGGAAAAAGTCGCAATAAATACTCCAATCTAGTGATATTATAATTATTTTTTGCTAAATAACGAGGACGATTTTGGGCAATTAAGAGTTTTCGTATATGATTTATATAAAATCTTTCAAATTTGGGGTTTATAGTGTTTCCATTAATTAAATGTGAAGAATTTTCAGTATTTATGTGCTTAAAATATTTTCTCCAGAAAATCTCCTCCACTGCTTCGGGACTATCACTCGTAATTATTATACCATCCTTATGAATCCTTTCAGTAGGTTTTGAATAAAACTTAACTTTATTGGAAATTTTATACATCCAATTAGGGATATATGGTATAAGAAGATTCTTATATTGATGTGTTGCTAAATCTGGGTGTTTACTCAACATTTCCAGCATAATGGTAGTTCCTGCACGAGCAAGCCCAGTAATGTAAATAGGTTTATTTATTTCCAATTTACGAATTTCATTACATAATGTCAAAGTTTCAAATCTTTCATGAATAAAAGTAAACGGTGTACATGAATGAAAAAATTTAGTGATAATATACCCCAAATATCCTAATATTGGCAATTGAAAAGATTTGTTTTTTGAATTACGTGTAATACTTAACATTGCATTAGTGACGTGTTTTGAATTATCTCATAGAAAGGTTTGGAATTGTTGTTGAAAATTTGGAATTTCAATTAAATTTTATGGTAGGGGATATTGAATCTATTTCATTTTTCATTCTTCTAATATTTCTAAATAAACCTAAAAGATCCTTAAGAGCTTTAAATTTTCTTGTATTTAAAAATATTTTAATTCCTTTTTTCCTATATAATCTCATTAAAGTATCTTTCCACCCCCTATGAAAATATCCATAATAATAAGCCTTAGATAAAAGTTGGTCAAGCTTTTCCTTTGATAGTTTATTTAATCGATTTACTGCCGTGGTAAAATTGTATTCACTCCAATTATGAGATACCAGATAATTTTTTTCAATCAAGATATCTCTGAATTTAGTACCTAGTAAAGGTGTCATTACGGAATATAATGGAAAATCTATTCTTAATTTTTTAACAACTTTTATCATTAGATCAGTATCTTTCTCTTCCTCATCAAGATTTGAACCTACCAACATACTGCCAATTATAACTATATCATTATCATGAAGTATTTTGATTGCTTCAAAAATATCTTTTAAATGAACTCTTTTCTGAATATTATTTAAAGCCTTTTGATTAAAGGACTCAATACCAAGGAAAAAACACCAAAATCCTGCCTTAGACATTTTTTTGATTACATCTGGATTCTTTTTTATAACATCAATGCGACTTTGACAAGTTAAATCCACTTTGATTCCCTCTTTGATTATTAAGTCACAAATTTTCTCTACTCTTTTAATATCGGTTGTGAAATTATCATCCACAATCATTACATTTATGTGTTTTTTTCCATTTGCAATGATTTTTAACTCTTGGATAACCCGTTCTGGACTTTTTGTTCTATAAGTTCCTCGATAAAAGAGATGAATATTACAGAAAGTGCATTTAAATGGGCAACCCCTTGATGTTTCAATCGCATCTATAGGCATCTGAAAGATTTGAAAATAAGACTTTTTATATCTCAATTTTCTCGCTGGAAGTGGTAGCTTATTTAAATCTTTGATTAATGGGCGATCTGGATTGTTAATAATGCTCCCATTATTTTTATAGGATAATCCTTTTATCTCTTCCAAATTTTTATTTTCGGTTAATTCCCGAAAGGTTATTTCTCCCTCTCCTCGAACAATAATATCTACAAATGGATACTTTAAAATTTCAGAAGGAGCAAAATTAGGATGCCACCCACCTAAAACTATTGAATATCCAAATTTTTTTGACTCTTTCGCGATTTCTAAGGCAAAATTAACTCCTGTTGTGAAACAACATGAAATTCCAACAATATCTGGTTTAAATTCATTAATTTCCTCCATTATTTCCATTAGGTTTAAATTCCTTACTTTACCATTAATTATCTTCACTTCAACTAAATCTAAAATATTAGCAGCAAGATATTCTAATCCTAAGGCAGGGATTGTAAATTTATCTGTAATGCTTTTGGTAATAAAATTTGGATTTACTAATGCTACTTTTCGAATTTCTTTATCAAGTAATTTCATTTACCAAACTTTTTTTTGAGTTTGTATATAATTTTTACAAATTTTTATCTCTTTTAATAAATACATCAAACATCTTTAATAATAATACAACAAAGATCTTTAATAAGAATTGAAAAAATGATTTTAATTATAATAATGTTTTAATTCACATTTAAAGTGATTTTTTGAAAGTATCTTTAATTTTTCCAAAACCCCCAGATAAAGAAGGTATTTTCCTAAATACTGTTAAAGAAGCCGAAAAATATGTTAAAGAAAAAATAGATTTTTATGGATTCCCGCCAATGGGGATACTATACCTCGCGACTTATCTAACTGAGAATAATTTTGATACATCTATTTACGATCAATTTGCGAGAGGAACTTCAATTAACGAAACTCTTCAATGGATAAAACAAGAGGATCCAGATATTTTAGGTTTTTCAACGATAACCACCTCAGGAACGGGGATAAGTTCTGCAGAAATTGCTAAAAGAGTAAAAGAAGAAATAAATCCTAATGTTAAAATTATATTTGGGAATTATCATGCAACTTTTAATGATATCAGAATATTAAATAAATACCCCTTCATTGATGCTTGCATTAGAGGAGAGGGGGAAAACACTCTTCTAGAAATTGCTGAAAAAACTGAAAAAGGTCATAGCTTTGAAGATATAAGAGGTGTATCGTATCGAAGTAATAGGAGAATTATTAGGAATGAAGATAGACCTTTAATAGAAAATATTGACACACTTCCAATTCCAAATAGAAAATTATTAGGAAATGTAGAATATAAAAGTGAAGTCGAAGGTCTTGATATTTCGCTAGGAAATTTTACTACTGCTTCTTCTTCAAGAGGATGTGCATTTCAATGTACATTTTGCTCAAGCGCTATGTTTTGGGGCAGATGGCGTCCAAGATCTCCAAAAAATATAGTAGAAGAACTTTCTCTACTTGAGAATCAAGGTTATCAAAATTTGTATTGGGTTGATGATAACTTTACTATAAGTAAAAAAAGATTAATGGAACTATCTTATTTAATTAGAAAAGAAAAGATAGATATAAATTGGATGGCTGAGGGGAGGGTAACTCAGAGCTCAAGGGAGCTTCTGACTGCAATGAAACATATGGGCTGCAAGATCATTAGTTATGGAGTCGAAAGTGGCTCACAAAGAGTTTTAGACTGGTATAATAAAAGAATTACACTAAATCAAGTCTATAATGCAATAAAGAATTCGAAAAAGGTTGGGATTGATATTATTCTAGCAAATTTTATAGTAGGTGCGCCAATTGAGACACGCGAGGAAATAATTGATACATTTAATTTAGCACTAAACTTGGATATTGATTTTCCACAATTTCACATTCTAGGCATAATTCCAGGAAATTGGATTTGGGATCAAATGGTTGATCAAAAAAGAATCAACCCTGATGAATGTTGGGAAGTTGGTACTGCTATTCTTAATATACCTTTGAGTGAACTAATGCTAAGAATAAAAGATGCTCATAGAAAGTTCATGCAGCGACCAGTTTATATATCCCGTCAAATTTATAAAATATTAAAAAGTAGATATAGACAAAAAGCGTTCTTGTATAATATTAAAAATATACAGCGATGGGACATATGGAATCGCTGGAAACCATTTTGGGGATAAAACTTAAGTAGTAGCAAATTCTAATTCATAAAGAGGTACTTCTCTTCTTCTTTTATCGTCATATAATGGCAATCCTGATTGTTTTAAGAGTTCTGGAGTCTTATAGTTAATAATAACAATTTGACATGAACTAGGTACCTTCATACTTGCTACTCTAAGTCTATCTCTCACTAAGGGAAGATTTCTTATATGAGTACCTACATCCGCAATAATTTGACCCGCTTTAACTCTGGCACATACTCCCGTAGATCTCCCAAAAGAATTCCTCATACCTGATTGTACCCGATCTGCACCAGCAAACGCCAACATACGATTCTCCCGAATCTTCTGAAATGGCTTAGAACGAATTCGAAGCCGATAATTCTGTCTACCTAGTTTTCTTTGAAGAACACCATTTATTGTAATTCTTATAGCTTCGAGCGTATTTGAGGAAATCTGGACTTGAGAATTAACCTTCAACCCAATAACAAGGTCCCAATCCTCCCATGGAGCTTCCTTGTTTCCACCCCAATAACGAACTATTTTGGACTGAGCTCCACCTCGTGCAAATTCCCGTCTACGATTAGAGCTTCTTTTATGTTGATAGGGTCTACGCGACCACGAACTGTAGCACCTCCAAGGACGCCGATGAGCCATTTCTTTTTCCACTTTTTTAAGTTAAAATATAGATGAAATAATAACGAATAATTAAAAAATTTTTCCTAGAAAAAGAGAATTGTTATAAAAATTGATTAAATATGAATACTATCGATTAGTTTATAAAATTTTCTTTCTTTTAATAACACTTAAAATTAAATAAGCGAGATAATTTAAATCCATGAAGATTAATAATAAACTAATTTTATTGATATGATAGATTCTCTTACAGCATTAGAACAAAAGACTGAATTATTATGTAAAGGAATTTTCTTAGACAGACAATTAATTGAACATTATAAAGACCAAGGATTTGAAATTGAATTTGGTCGTAAAGGAGGGGCGGGACCACTTGGAGGTCGATATTTCTTATTAGAAGATAAAACATTAGTAAATACTGTTCTATGGAACGATAAACAAAAAACCAATTTAATTTTTAAAGAAAAAAAGGAAGAATACTTTAAAATTTATGATGAAATAAAAGGTAAAAATTTTGGGAAGGTAAAGCTGGTTACCAACCCACGATTTTATGAGTTAAAAACGTCTGATGGCATTGAGATGAGAAAGATCGCTTTAGTACATGGAATTGATTGCTTAGCAAGTACCATATATCAAAAATGTACATATTGGGCATGTGGGGAAGCCTGCAAGTTTTGTGGAATTGAATTAAGTCTAGCATACGACACTACTATTTTAGAAAAGAATTATATTCAGATGTCAGAAGTTATCACAGCAGCAAAAAAAGAAGGCAGATGTTCTCATATGACATTAACCAGTGGCACAGAAGAAACAGTTGATAAAGGCGCAAATCGATACATTGAATTATTGAGGGGTATAAAAATGAATCACCCAGATATCCCATTGCACGTACAAATTGAAGCTTTAGAGGATTTGGATTATATAAACAAATTGAAAGAAGCTGGTGCTGATACAATAGGTATACATATTGAAATTTTAGATGAGAATTTAAGAAGAAAAATTACTCCTGGAAAGGCTCATATCCCCTATGATGTATTTAAAAAAAATTGGATTTATGCCTTAGAGGTTTTTGGTAAAAATCAAGTAGAAACGTATGTTTTAACTGGTTTTGGGGAATCTAAAGAGAATTTTATTAAGGACATCGAAAAGGTAATTTCACTAGGAGTTATTCCATTTATTACTCCAGTTCGCTCAATTCCAGGAAAAAAAGATCTCCCTATAACTAATTATGAAAATTTACTGGAAATTTATCTTAATGCTGGAAAGTTAATGAAGCAATATGGAGTTAATCCTTTAGAAAACATAGCTGGGTGTGTAAGGTGTGGGGGATGTTCTGCTATTAATGAAGCATATAAAGTCTAATAAGTAATAGGATTTTAGAATTACTCTCAAAATTTAAAATTCTTATTACTTTTTTATATAATTAATCATTTTAATCAAATTTCGATAAAAAATCATGTTGTTAAAAGGAAAGAATATTGTAATAACTGGTTCAGGTAGAGGGATAGGGAAGGCGATAGCAATAGCATGTGCTAATGAAGGTGCTAATATTGGATTAACATCTAGAACTTTAGAAGAATTAAATACTACGAAGAAGGAAATTGAAGAATTAGCTGCTGGAGTAAAAGTGGTTGTTAAACCAGCAGATATAACTAAATTTGAAGAAGTTGAAGAAGCATTTCAAACATTTCATAATAAATTAGGTTTACTTAATGGAATTGTTGCCAACGCTGGATATTCTCGAATGTGGACAACTCATGAATTTATGAATGAGAAATTTTCTGAGATCTTAAATATTAATATACTTGGAGTGTTCTATACATTTAAAGCAGCTTATCCTTACATGAAGAAGGATGATAAGAAGGATAAAGCAAGATTTATAATTACTGGAAGTGAAGCATATCCTAATGCTCCATCAAAATTCGCAGCATATGTTGCAAGTAAATATGCTGTGGTAGGTTTACAAAAATCGATGGCTGCAGAATATAAGCAAGAGAATATAACTTTTAATATGGTATTACCAACACAGGTAGATACTCGTGCATTAAGAGGCAAGAAAGCAGGGGATGGAAATAAACCAGTTCATGTTCTCAATCCTTGGGATTTGAACGATTATTATCTTTTTCTATTATGTGATGATGCTAATAGAATTAACAATGCGCTTATTTTTGTATGGGATTTTAATGAAGTCAAAAAATTATTAGATGGAGCGCCTTCAGATAAGAAGCAGAATTGGGTGGTTTTTAAGGATTATTTAGAAGAAAAAGCTCCAAAAGTTTACGAGAATGTTAAAAACCAGGTTAAATTGGTTGATTTTATTATAACCCGCTCTACATGATTTTTTTTTATTTAAATGGATTCTTATCTTTAAGTATCTTTTGCTGATATTCCTTTAAAGGGGGAGGACATAATCCTTTTATATTTGCTTCTTTTTTTATAGATTTCATAATTTCACCTATATTTATTGAAACGGGGCACCAATGATAACAGTTTTCACAATTAGTACAAAAAAATAATCCATCTTCAACAGCAGCTTCGATTCCATTGTGAATATAGTCTGTTAGAATAGCAGTAGCCCCCCATCCATATTTCGAAGCAAATATATTACCAAAAGCACGTGCTGCTGTGCACACAAAATTACAGGTCCTACATGAGATGCATTTCAAGTAATCCTTATAAAATAAATTTTCTTTTATAGTTTTTGTACGCCACTCATCAACGAGAATAACAACAACCTCTTTTGCTCCATACATTCCTGAAACATTTATACCTCGTATATCTGATGTACTAGAAGGACCTGAAATAAGATTGATATAATTAAAAGGCACATTGTTTATTCTAGATTGTATTTTTGCTACAAGCACAGCGTCTAAAACTGTGGGTACAATTTTATGGATTCCACAAACTACAATATGCTTTTCAGTTGCTCGAGTTAATAAACTTATATTTCCTTCATTTTCACCTAATATAATCGTCCCATCCTCAGCAGATATTGCATTAGCTGATGTTAAAGAAACTTTTACATCATTAAGTAATTCTTTTCTATATGTCTTTCTAAAATAATCAACAATTGCACTTGGTTTTGGTTCTAATTCTACCCCGTACACTTTTTTTATTTTTGTTACTATATCTTCGATTGAAAAATGAGCTCCGGGTCCTACTTGAAAACTAGGTAATTTATAATCGAATAATTGAACTAAAACATCCCCTAAATCTGTTTCTTTAATAATAACTTCATTTTCCTTCAAAAAATCGATTATCCCAATATCCTTTGCCTCATTCGATTTAGATTTGTAAACAACTTTATTATCTCCAAGCTGTTCCATAAAAATGTGGTGAGCTTCTTCATTCGTTTTAGCATAATATACTTTAAAATTATTTGCTTTACGCATCACATTTATACATTTCTCTACATAATAATCTAAATTTTCAAGGACTTGTTCTCTCATTTTTATTAGTTGTTCTTTATATTTCTCTACAAATTCTCGGCTTGTATCTTCATATACATTTTTTATATCATGAGCTTTCGTCTTTAAAAAACAACCTAGTTTCCAGAAATTCCAATAATGACTTTCTAGGCTATCTTCTTCTTTTATTCTATTTACCTTATCCTTAAGCTCTTCATATAACTCTTTTGCTTTATCATTCAATTGATGGGATCAACTCCTTCCATTAGATTAGCAATAAAATCTTCAAATTTGATAATCGATTTTTTTATATTATTTTCTTCCTTTATGCGTTTCAAGGCAGTATAACAAAATGGACAAGCAGTTAACAAGATTTTTCCTTTTTTCATATTATCAAAAATAGCTTTAGCATTGAAGTCACTATTTTCTTTAAAAATAGAATAAACTCCTCCACCAGCTCCACAACAAATACTATTTGTTCTATTATAATCCATTTCATTAAAATCTACATTTTTAATACTTTTTAAGATAATTCTTGATTCCTCTATAATTGGTTTTAAAGCATTCCTTAGATGACAGGCATCATGGTAATTTATATTTAACCTCTTTCCTGAATTCTGTAGATCTAGCTTTTGTAAATTCCCCGGTTCTGTGATAAATTGGAGTAAATGTTTTACTTCAACATTAAAATCAGCTCCCAGAAATTCTTTATAATATTTTGTAAGATAACTATAACATCCAGCACAAATTGTGACAAGTTCATTTATATCGTTAGCTTTAAACCAATTATTTACGTATTGAACATGAGTTTTTAATACCTCATCTGGAGAGACATTAAATGCTAAGGAACCACAGCATGGTGCATCATCAAATACTTTATATTCATTATCTAAGAATTTAATAATTTTTATTGCATTTTTACATGTAGATTCATAATTCTTTTGACTTAAACAACCTAAATATATGAGTTTTGTCATAAATATTTATACCTTAATTATGAATGAACCTTAAATTAAAATAAATCCATAGTTCATGAATTAAATATATATCCTATTAATGTTTTTTGTAATAAATCCTTAATGAACTGATTTAAATGAACTGATCAAAATCCTTATAAAACTTCAACAAAAAAAATTAATAATCTTAAATCCCTATAAAAAACTAACATAAATCAATTATTATTTTACCAAGAGAAATTTAAACTTATAAGGAATATCTTATGACTGAAATTGATGAACAAAAAACTTTAAGGCCAACTAAAAAAGAAAGAAGAGAAAAATTTAAAAATCTATCAGGCATTGAGATTAAACGATTATATACACCGGATGATATAAAAGACTTAAATTATGTTATGGATTTAGGAGAACCTGGAAAATTTCCATTTACGCGTGGTGTTTATCAAAATATGTATCGAGGGAGATTCTGGACGATGAGACAATTTGCTGGATTTGGAAGCGCTGATCAAACTAATCAAAGATATAAATTCTTGTTAGAACATGGTCAAACTGGTTTAAGTGTTGCATTTAGTTTACATACTATATATGGTATTGAAGCTTTAGATGAAAAAGCTTTGGGTGAAATTGGAAAAGAAGGAGTTAGTATAGATACATTAAAAGATATGGAGACTTTATTTGATGGAATAGATTTATCTAAAATATCTACTTCGATGACTATAAATGCACCAGCATCTATATTACTTGCTATGTATATTGTAACCGCAGAAAAACAAGGGCATACTCCTGATGAACTACGTGGTACAATACAAAATGATATATTAAAAGAATATATCGCACAAAAATCTTGGATTTTTCCTCCTGAGCCTTCAATGCGATTAATTGTTGATACAATTGAGTATTGTACGAAATATGTACCTCAATGGTACACTATTTCCATCTCGGGATATCATATTAGAGAAGCAGGATCAACAGCAGTTCAAGAATTAGCCTTTACGTTAGCAGATGGATTTGCTTATGTTGAATCTGCAATTGGAAGAGGTTTAGATGTTGATGATTTTGCTCCAAGGTTGTCCTTCTTTTTTAATTCTCATAATAACTTTTTTGAAGAAATCTGTAAATATAGAGCTGCAAGAAGAATTTGGGCTAAAAGAATGAAAAATAAATATGGGGCAAAAAAACGTGAATCAATGCGATTGCGTTTTCATACTCAAACCGCAGGGGTTTCATTAACTGCTCAAGAACCTGAAAATAATATTGCTAGGGTTACACTTCAAGCACTAGCTGCTGTTTTGGGTGGAACCCAATCCTTACATAGTAATAGCTTCGACGAGGCATTATGCCTACCAACAGAGAAGGCTGCTAAAATTGCATTAAGAACGCAGCAAATTATTGCTCATGAGTCCGGAGTTGCTGATACTGTTGATCCTTTAGCGGGTTCTTATTATATAGAATGGCTTACTAATAAAATGGAAGAAGAAGCAGAGGAATATTTTGATAGGATTGATGAACTTGGAGGTGTAATCCCCGCTATTAAAGCTAATTTTTTCCAGAGAGAAATTGCCAATGCCTCCTACAAATATCAGCAAGAAATTGAAAGACAAGAGAGAATTATTGTCGGCGTGAATGATCTCAAATTGAGAGAACCTTGTACTACACCATTATTAAAGATTGATGAGAAGGTAGCTGAAGAACAAGTCGAAGAACTTCTTAAAATTAAAGCCGAAAGAAATAACGAAAAACTAAATAAAGTTTTAGATAGATTAAAAGAAGCGGCTAGAGGAACTGAAAATTTAATGCCTCATATAATTAATGCTGTTAGAGAATATGCATCAATTGGAGAAATCATAAATGCATTAAAAGAAGTGTTCGGAATATATCATGAAGACTCGATTTTTTAATAAGGTGTAACCAATGGGAGATAAGAGAAAGATTAAGATTTTAGTTTGCAAACCAGGTTTAAATGGACATGATCGAGGCGCAAAAGTCCTTGCGCGAGCTTTAAGAGACGCAGGAATGGAAGTAATATATACAGGTATTCACCAAACCCCTGATGATATTGTAAACACAGTCATTCAAGAAGATCCTGATGCTGTGATGCTATCAATGTTAAGTGGTGCTCATAATGCTCTATGTCCTGTCATTATGGAAAAGTTAAAAGAAAATGGCATTGATGATGTATTAGTTGCGGTTGGTGGGATTATACCAGACGAAGATAAACCTTTTTTAGAAAAATGTGGATTGAAAGGATTTTATGGTCCAGGTACTGAATTAAAAACGATTGTTGAATTTGTCAAAAATAATTTGAAAAGATAATGGATTACTCTAATTTAATTGATCAATTAATTGAAGGAAATCCTCGTGCTGCTGCCCGTTTGATTACTATCGTAGAAAATGACATTGAAACAGCAGAAAAAATTGTAAATAATATCTATAATAAAACTGGAAATGCTTATATTTTAGGAGTGACCGGAGCACCTGGTAGTGGTAAATCTACTTTTATTTCAACGATAACTAAACTTTTTGTTGATAAGGGTAAAAAAGTTGGGATAATTTGTGTTGATCCTACTTCACCTCTTACTGGTGGAGCTTTACTTGGAGATAGAATAAGAATGAAACAAAATTTTACCCTTGAAAATGTTTTCATCAGGAGCATGGCCAATAGGGGGCAGCTCGGAGGACTTGCAAGAGCCACAGAAGATGTAATTAAGATTTTAGATACTTACGGTTGTGATATTATTATCGTGGAGACTGTGGGAGTAGGTCAGAGCGAAGTTGATATTTTCAAATCTGCTCAGACTGTTGTAGTTTTATTAGTCCCAGGATTGGGCGACGATATTCAAGCCATTAAAGCAGGTATAATGGAAATTGTTGATATTTTTGTAGTTAATAAAATGGACTTGCCAGGAGCGGATAGAAAAGTAGCGGAAATAGTGCAGATGTTAGAGCTAAATAAAAATTTTATATATGATTCACAAGAATTTAGTAAAAATCTTGCGAAAATGAAGCGTTGGACACCTCAGGTCATTAAAGTAAACTCAAAAACAGGGGAGAATTTTGAAGATTTGCTTAAAATTGTTAATGTTCATAGAAGTTTCTTAGAAAGTACAGGATTTATTGAAAATTATCAACTAAATAGGATAAAATCCGAAACTCTTCAAATTTTAAAACATAAATTATCAAAAAAGATTGAAGACCTCGTAAATAATAGTGAAAAAATTGAACCTTATTTAGAAAAAGCAATGAAAAAGTCCTTAGATCCATATTCTATGGCGAATAAAATTATTGAACTGTTAGGTTTAGAGTAGTAAGTAAGTTTTTAATATCTATTTATATGAAAAGAACAAGTTGTATATAATGATAAATCAATCAATTATTGAAAAATTGGGATATGAAACAACTGATAAAGTAGTAATATTTCATATTGATGATATCGGTTTCTCGCACGCTTCAAATGTCGCTTCATTTGAATGTTTAGATTTCGGAATTGCTAGTTGTGGAGCCATAATTACTCCGGCTCCTTGGTTTTTAGAGGTGGCATCAATTTATAAGAGTAATCCAAAATATGATTTGGGAGTTCATCTAACTCTCACATGTGAGTATGATCTTTACCGATGGCGAGCATTAAGTAGTGTGGATCCTAAAACAGGATTATTGGATTCAGAAAATTCCCTTTGGCGCACGTCTGAAGAAGCAATTGCTAATGTAACAGCTGAAGCAGCCGAAATTGAATTGCGTTCTCAAATTCAATTGGCTTTAGATAATGGAATAGATGTAACTCACATTGATCCCCATATGGCAACTATAGTCCATCCTAAATTTATTAGATCGTACATAGATTTAGCTAAGGAATTTGAGATTCCTGGACTCTTTCCACGAGTAACTAAAGAAGAACTGGTTGCGAGGGGATTAAAAGATTATATAAAGATTTATGAAAAATTCATTTCAATAATAGAAGCAGAAGGTTTTCCTCTTTTAGATCATGTTATTACTGAAACGGGGGGTGAGCAACCTAATAAAAAAGAATATTATTGTAAGCTTATTAGAGAAATAGAACCGGGTTTAACTCATTTTTTATTTCATCCAGCGAAAAGGAGTTCTGAATTAAAAGCTATAACTCCCGATTCAGCAGCTTGGCGAAATCAGGATTATGAAGCCTTTACAGATAAGAGAATAATGGAGTGCGTTGAAGAAGTTAACTTAAAAATTATTGGTTATAAAGAACTTCGCGATTTAATTAGATAATTCTAAAGATTCGCTTTTATTAGGATTTTTGGTTGTTCTAATTCTTCGCTTATGATATTCAATATCAAGATTTGAATAAATTTAATAAACTCTAATAAAAAAAGACTTTATTAAAGCAAGTTATTATTTTTTTTCTTTTTTTGGATTAATCCATTCAGAATAAATTTCAACGATCGTTAATTTTCTTCTATGACATTTCTCGCACTCTTCATCCAACAACCCTTTAAATACAAAATCTCCCTGTTTAAACGCTCGTATATAATCAGCCTGACATGCTCCACATTTAACGACACTATGTTTTCTCTCTATAAATGATTTTTTTCGATCTAAAACATCTCCGATTGCCGGAATAGGTGGTAATTGTGGTTCTTCTCCCATAATGTTAACACATTTAAGAATATTTAAGTAAGATAGAATATTAAAGCTAATAAGATTTTAGGTTATAAATAAAAAACTCCCCTATTTATTATAAGTATCTTGCTTTCATATTAATTTAAAAATTCCGATAAAAGCCAAACTATTAAATTGAATTTTCTCCTATTACTTAATTGGACTTAAATCTTTTAAAGTTCTAATCTAAAATATTCTAAGAAGAGCTGATTATTATCGCCTATTTAAAAGATTATATTTGGTTATTTCCTCTAATTGCCGGAATTTTAACAATTATTGGACTATTTACTCCTTCATGTTATGGGAATCTATTAGGAATAAAGGTATATTATTGGATGTGGGGATTTGTATTTTTTTATGTTGTTCCCTATGGATATTCTACATATTGGTTTTTTGAAATATCACCAACCCAAGCATCATTACTTATATTCTTACAGCAATTCATCCATTTCATTGGGCTTTTTATATTTGCTTCTTGGATATGTATATTAGCCTACAAAGCAGCAAAAGAGGGAAATTCTAATAAATATGAACTTTTTTGGATAATTTTAGGGATTTCTCTTATTTTAGCAACAATAAGTTATATAATTCAAATGGAGATCATGATGAATTATTATTATAATGAATTTGATGGTTTAGAACTTAGTTATTGGGAAATATTTAATCCTGGATTTGCTGTTATTGCACCTTTTTTAAGTGGAGGGTTATCTATCATAGGTGCTCTCTTAAGCAAATATTTACGAAAAAGAGGATTTGAAGTTATTATTGAAAAAGAATAGAAATTTACTTATAGGTTCTATTAAAACTAGTTTAAAATATGCCTTATTCTTGAATGTCTTTCTTTTTTTCTTTTTTGGATTTCTTTTCTTTAAGTTTTTCTTCCTTAAGTACCTTTTTATCACTTAAGGTTTCCTGGCTTTCAATAATCTGTTCTTTTTTTTTTTCTTCAATTTTTTCTTCTTCAGGTTCTGGTTCAGGAGGTTTCGGTTTTCGAGAAATTATAACTTTTGCATACCTTATAACTTCTTTTCCATATTTGAAACCGTCTTGGACTATTTCTATTATACTATTCTCAGGAATATCCTCTTTTTCAACCGTACTTAAAGCTTCATGTATACTATAATCAAACGGATCATTTATTTTAACCTGTATTGGCTCAACCCCATATGACTTAAAAATGTTCATAAATTGATTGTAAAATCCTGTAAGTATGTTTTTCTCGGTTTCATTTGCTTTATCACTATCAATAGCTTTTTTGAAAGAATCATATAAGGGTAAAAAATTTTTCAAAACAGAAGCCGTATATTCAATTCTTAAGTTTTGGCGGTTTTTATCCCATCGCTTTTGAGCATTTTCGAAGTCGGCTTGTAATTTCATATACTTATTCTTCGAATCTACATTTACTTTTTGTAATTTCTCGACACTTTCTTTATGTTTCCCTAATTCTTTCTCAAGATCTTCATTTTTTTTTACTAAATCTTCTTTCGAGAAATAATCTAATTCATAATGCTCTTTTTCTTCTAGTCTTTTGACCTCTTCACTTTTTGATCCTCCCTCAGAACTTGGTTGAGTTGTTACTTTTTCTTTAGATGTTATATTTTCCTCTGCAGAAGCCTCTTGCGTAGCTTTTTCTTTTATATCGTCATCATTTTCTTTGGCCATATCAGTTCCCTTTATAATTCGTTAGAATGTTATATGAATTATAATTTTATGATTTAAAATTGATAATCAATTTTATTTTTTATGATATAGCGATCTATATAAATAAAATTTTTAATTCTATTTTAATTAATATATACTTAATAGAAACAATTTACAATTTTATAAAGATTAAATTATTAAAGTCTAAAAAATCTTTTAAGATTAAATTATTAAATATCCATAATTCTAAGAAGAAGTGATATTTTAACTATGAGTGATGAGAAGAAAGGAGAAAAGAAGGAAAAATCTACTAGAAAGGAAAAAATTATAGGAATCGACTTAGGGACTTCTAACAGTGCTTGCGCTATTTTAACGGGCACAGGCAAACCAGAAATTATCCCTGCAGCAGAAGGAAGAACCTTAGGGGGTAAAGCATTTCCTTCATATGTTGCTTTTGATGAGAGCGGTAGAAAGATAGTTGGGGAACCAGCCAGAAGACAAGCAGTATCAAATCCTGATGGAACAGTTACAGCTATAAAACGGAAAATGGGCACATCTTATAAGGCAAAATTAAAAGTGGGAGAAAAATGGCAAGAATTTTCGCCAGAAGAAATAAGCGCAATGATACTTAAAAAAATTAAGACTGATGCTTCTGCATACCTTGGTGAAGATGTGAAAAAAGCCGTTATCACAGTTCCAGCATACTTCAATGATGCACAGCGAACAGCCACTAAGAATGCTGGCGAAATTGCTGGTCTTGAGGTCGTGCGAATGATTAACGAGCCAACCGCTGCCTGTTTAGCCTATGGTCTCGATAAAGATACAAAAGATAAATTGATGAAAATATGCGTTCTAGACTTGGGGGGTGGTACATTCGATATTACACTCATGGAATACGGAGAGGGTGTCGTGGAAGTTATGTCAACAGCGGGGGATACCCAATTAGGAGGGACAGATATGGACAATATATTAGTGGATTGGATAACCGAAGAATTCAAGAAGAAGGAAGGGATTGATCTGAAGGGTGATAATAAAGCAATGATAAGAATTAGAGATGCTGGTGAAAAGGCGAAAATTGAATTATCTACTACACTTTCCACTACGATTAATCTTCCGTATTTAAGTCAGAAAGGGGGTAATCCAGTTCATTTAACGTTGGAATTGACAAGAGCAAAACTAGAAGCTCTAATTGAACCTGTACTAAGAAGATTAGATCCAATTATGCAAAGAGCCGTTTCCGATGCTAAAATACCAGTAAGCAATGTTGACAAAGTAATCTTAGTTGGTGGTCCTACTCGAATGCCTTCTGTTCAAGAAAGATTTAAGAAATTTTTTGCAAAAGAACCAGAGCATTCAGTCGATCCTATGGAATGTGTAGCAATAGGGGCTTCTATTCAAGGTGGTGTTATTGCTGGAGATGTAGAAGACCTTCTTTTATTAGATGTAACCCCACTATCACTGGGGGTTGAAACTCTCGGAGGAGTATTCACAAAACTAATTGAGCGAAATAGCACAATTCCAACAGAAAAGGGTCAGGTATTTAGTACAGCCGCTGATAACCAACCAGCAGTTACCATAAATGTTCTTCAAGGAGAAAGAGCTATGGCAAAAGATAATATAACATTAGGAATGTTCCATTTAACAGGAATCCCACCTGCTCCCCGAGGTATTCCGCAAATTGAAGTTAAATTTTCAATCGACGCTGACGGAATAGTTCATGTAACTGCAAAAGATTTAGGAACGGGCAAAGAAACAGGGATAACTGTTACTGGAGCTAAAGGTTTAACTCCTGAAGAAATTCAAGAAAAAGTTAGAATTGCAGAAGAATTTGAAGAGGAGGATAAAAAAGTAAGAGAATTAGTTGAAGTTAAAAATAATGCAGATTCTATGATCTACCAAACAAGGAAATTAATGGAAGATAATAAAGATAAGATCCAGGAAAATGAAAAGAAAGAAATAGAAGCGGCAATCAGCTCCCTAGAAGAAGATATTAAGACTGATGACGTTCAAAGAATAAAACTTGGAATAGAAAATCTGCAAAAATCTATGTATAGTTTTTCCCAAAGAATTTACGCTTCACAAGCTCAAGATCAAGTTTATCAACAAGCAGCCGAGCAAGCTCAACGTGCCGCGGGCGGTATGGGAGGTGCCCCTCCAGGAGGTATGGGTGGCGTACCCCCCGGTGGAGCTGACGAGACAGGTGCTGGTGGTGCTACATATAAAAAGGAAAAAGATGAAAAAGAGAAGAAGAAGGTTGTGGACGTTGACTGGGATGAGGATTCGGATCAATAAGTAGTATTAATTAATATCAACAAAAATCTTATTAACTATTTAAGAAAGAGAATAATCCTCTTTTTTTTTACTATTATTTTAAATAAGAAAAGGAATTTGCTAATTTTATCATTAAATAAAATTACATTATCTAATTCTAGCTTCTATTTAATAATATTAAACTTAATCCTCAAAAATCTTAAACATCTAGATTTCTTAATTGTATATCACGTTGTTTTAAGATAATATCTTTGCCCATATTTTTTGCATAATTAATTATTGCCGCGCCTAGTTCTCTCGCTTTAGCTCTATTGAGGACAGCGAATTTTATATCTTTAATTTGATCATTTCCGCGTAAAAATTTAAGTTTAAATACATTGGTTTTCCTTTCCAACTTTCTACCTTTAAGTGTGCCAAACTCACTCCCTAATAATTTGAATTTCATCACATCAAATTCCGACCAACTAATTTCAAAGCGAATCTTTCTTGGCTTTACAATCATAAATTTTTGTTCTGATAAGGCATATGTTACCCATTTGTTCCTAGAATAGGCGTAAATCATAAGAGGAGCTATAATGGCTGCCAAAATTCCCTCAATCATTAGAAAATATAAAAATGCTTTACCTGGGAATTGACTAAACATTACAGTAAATATAATAAAGAGAACTACTATGCAACCGGAGACTAGATAATATCTAGTTTTAAGATTTTCAGTTATTTCAATTTCATTAGATTCCATAGAATTTAGATAAGTCAATGCTATATATAAGGTTTTATGATTTTTTTATGAGCAAATTCATTTATGTTGATAAGAGATTTGATTTATAAAGATTTCATATATTAATTTATATAATAACCAAATACCTAAAAAATTAAATTTCAGAAACAATTTTAATTACTTGATTTTTAACCTTATTTGATAACAACAAGAATCTAAGAGATTATGAGTTCCAGCAAAAAAAGAGATTACTATGAGGTATTGGGAGTAAGTAAAGATGCTTCCCAGAATGATATCAAACTAGCATATCGTAGATTAGCTAAAGAACTTCACCCAGATATGAACAAAACAGATCCTAAAGCAAAAGAAAAATTTATAGAACTCCAAGAAGCTTATGAGGTATTAAGTGATTCTGATAAGAGAAAAAATTATGATCGCTTCGGTTTTAGTGGAGTACACATAGATATGAGTGATTTTTTCCGTGGTGGAATACCAGGTATCGATGAGTTATTTCGGAGCATCTTTGGTGAATTTAGTCCATTTGGAGGATTTGATGATTTTGGTTTCAGTGGTTTTGGTTCAAGAGCTAGAAGAAGAACTGCACCACGTAGAGAAGTCGGACAAGATATAGAAGACTTCTTAGAAATTAGTTTTGAGGAGGCTATGTTTGGAGTAAAAAAAGATGTCCCAATAGAACGATATACTCCCTGTGACGCATGTGAAGGAACTGGAGCTGAAGATCCATCAAGTATTACAAATTGTCCAGAGTGTCAAGGAACGGGTCGAATTAGAAAAATGACGCAATCTGGATTTGGTACTATTATTCGTGAGTCAGAATGCTATGCTTGTAATGGTACAGGTAAAGTAATTAAAAAGAAGTGTAAGGTATGTAATGGTAAAAAGGTAGTTCCTGATCATAAAACTATACATGTTAATATACCACCCGGCGTAGAAAATGGAGTTCATCTTAAAGTACAGGGGGCTGGGCATGTACCTTCTGTAAATGCTATTCCTGGTGATCTTTATTTGGGGATTAGAATTAAAGAGAATGAAAGATTTATTCGTCGTGGTTATGATCTTTATACTCCTATAGATTTGGATATTATAACTGCAATTTTAGGTGGAAAAATCAAGGTCCTTACTTTGGATTATAAAGAAAAGAAGATGACAGAAAGGGAGTTGACGATCCCTCCAGGAACTCAGCCAGGAACAGAATTTCGAATTAAAAAAAGTGGAGCTACATATCTACGGGGAAAAGAAAGGGGAGATCAATATGTCATAGTGAATATCAAAGTACCTGAAAAAATATCTGATAAACAAAAGGCACTCTTATTGAAATTTAAAGATTTAAACAAATAGAATTGGAAAAATTTAGAAAAAAAATTAGGTTATAAGTGAGAATCTAACCAGTTAATAACGTCTTTAAAAACTTCTTCACGATTAATTTCATGAAAAAGTTCATGTCGAGTATCTTGGTAAAATTTATAAGTCACCTCTTTCATACCAAGCTTCTTTAGTCGATTAATCATCGCCGTGACTCCTTTAGTTTTATTTCCTACCGGACATAAAGCTCCTGAAATAAAATGAATTGGTAGATCTTTTGGTATCTTTTGCTCGTTTTTTTCATCATATATTTTTATACTCCCATTGATAGATTCTAACCAAAATGTTGCAGGAGTAATAAATCCGCACCATGGATCATCAATATACTTTTGGACTTCCGCTTTGTCTCTACTGAGCCATTCAAATCCTGTTGCTCCTTCTTCTTGTTGCCAATCATGATTATAACTCTTAAAATTCATATCATGCATTTTTTCGCTTGGGGCAGTTGGTCCTAATTTTTTTATCTCATTTTTAACAATCATTTTGCCAGCTTTAAGTACTAATGCTCTTACTTTTCCAGTAGTACCACTTAAAATGCACCCTTTGATCTCATTTCCCCATTCTTGAATATAATCTTGCACAATCATAGCACCCCAAGAGTGCCCTATTAGAAATAAAGGAAGACCAGGATATTCTTTCTCTACAATCTTTGATAGCTCATAAACATCATTTACCACCCCTCTCCATCCATTAGGTCCTAAAACTCCAGCATTCCCCTCTAAAGTCGCTTCAGTTAAATCGCCAGCAGTCATTCCATGACCTCGAATATCATTGGCATAACAAATATATCCCGCATTGCATAAAGCTTCTGCTACTTGGGCATATCTTTTAGCATGTTCTGCCATTCCATGAATAAATTGGACAGCAGCTTTAGGGACTGTATCTGGTTCCCATTTATATACGAAAATCTTAATCCCATCTTGATCTGTAAACGTAAATGTAGAACTTTTCATTTTTTCATCTCTCTTTGTAATTTTAAAAAACAATTAATTAATTATTTTATAATTTCATTTAAATTCTTACTATTATTTAAAATTTTAATTTATCAATTAAATGATTAAAAAAATCCTTATAACTGGTCCACCTCGATGTGGTAAATCAACTTCAATTGTTAAATTAATAGAATATTTCTCTAATCGTAATTATACAATTTATGGCTTTTTAACTCCAGAAGTTCGAAAAGATGGTAATCGTATTGGATTTGATATCGAAGATATTAATTCAGGAGAAAGGCGAAAATTAGCAAGGATTGGTAATTATAATACTAAATACAAATTAGGGCGATATCATATTTTTTTAGAAGAATTTGAGAATTTAATCTCAAAATTAGAAGATATTGTATTTCATAAAAAAGAATTATTAGTTATTGATGAAATTGGAAAAATGGAGCTTTTTTCTAGAAAATTTCAAAATCTAATAACTGAATTTTTCCATTCTGACATTAAAATTATCGCAACAATTGGGCAAAAAATACAACATCCACTAAAGGATTCCCTTCTTAAAATACCAGATATAGTAGTATTTAGTTTAAGTCGCCAAAATCAACAAGAAATTTTCGAAAGAATAATTGCTATTATTGCTGAATAATCCAGAAGAATATAAATTTTATAAGTAAGAATCAATCCAATTTATTACATCTTTAAAAAAAATTAATTCTTCTATAATTTCAATTAAATAAAGTCTCAGCTTCTCAAAGCTTATTATCTAGATAATATAGTTATAAATAATTCTAAACTTTTTAACCATTTGAAAGTCAAATCAATAATATTTTAGGAGATCTGAGTTTTTAAATTATTCTATTTTCTTTTTTGTGACTTATAAAGTTCGAACTTCGCGGAAAGTTGTGTAATAGAAACTATAAATCGAAGTCTTTTTGTAATTATATTAAGATAACACAAAAAATAGGAGTGATAAATGTCATGCAAATCGATAGTATATATGATAAAGTCTATATTAGAGCTAAATGCTTTGAAGGGTTATTTATTCATGATATTTCAAATTTATTTCATTCAATTAGCAATGCATTTGAATTATGCATAATGTCATTAAAAGAAGGGATTAGAAAGGAGGATATCCTGGAATATTTTAAACTTATTGAAGAACAAGTAAGTCGAGGGAAGAAATTAGTGAGAAATTTTAGAAAACTTTCTGAATTGGAAGAATCTGTAATGCCTTTAGAACCTATAGATCTTTTAAAAAATTTGAACAACGCAGTTCGATTTGCTAAGACAAATTTTCCACGTAGAAGAATCGAAATTAAAATTAACTCTGAGGCTAAAACAATCTACGTAAGTGCTAATGCTTTACTCCTTGATGTATTTGAGAATATATTTATAAATTCAATTAGATATAACAGAAACACATTAGTCCAAATTGAAGTTTCAATATCAGAAATAATAGAATTAAACCAGAAATTCACAAAATTAGAATTTAAAGATAATGGGATTGGAATAGAAGCTACAGATAAGTATGAAATCCTTCAAGAAGGCCATAGAAAGAGTAAAGAATCCAAAGGTATGGGTATCGGGCTCTCTCTTGTTGCTATGTTAATTAATTTATGGGAGGGTAAAATGTGGATAGAGGATCGAATAAGAGGAGACTCGTCAAAAGGGAGTAATTTTATAATTATAATCCCAAAAGCATAGTAAAAAGAAGTGTGTTATCATTTTTATGGAAAAAGTTAAAAATAATAAAAGTTGGTGAGGTAGAATTAATCAAAATAGTAAAAATAAGAATTTAGAAAAAGTAAGGAAGGATATTAAATGGTATTCTTATGTAGAACCATATCTTGACGCTAAATTAAAAAATTTTATGGAAGAGTTCAAAATTAATAACCAAGCTCGTCTTTTAAGAAATTTCGTTGATAATAACATTGATTACATAAACATAGTAGCTAAGAAGAACACACTAAATCATTCAATAGAATATGATGAGAAGTACTTTTATGAGTTTATTAGTAAAGCTATTGATGTATATGAAGAAGGCAACGGTTTTTATGAAGAATTGAAGCAAAAACTTTCACCTCTTAAACTTTCAATTTTAATGTTGGAAAATTGTTATGGTGATTGTGAAAATATGTTAGAAGTGATAGATAATATTAAAGAAGCGCTCAAAGGAATAGAAGAATCTGTAAAACATCATTTTGAGGAGCCAAAAATTGCTAGATTTGTGAAAAAAATTGATGTTTTATATATTGAAGATAATGAACTTGAACGAAAAACCATAGATACTTTTTTCTCACAGAAAGGGATCAACATTAAATCAGTAGAAACATCAGAGGAAGCATTCTATTTATTAAAAACATTGACTCCGAAAGCTATCTTGGTTGATATAAACTTGAAAACGAGTAATATCAATGGAGATAAATTTTGTCAGATACTAAAAGCTAAAAGTGAGTATAACTCTACTCCAATAATTTTAATATCTGCTATTGTTTCTAAAGATAAAAAACAGGATATTTTAACTAAAACAGGAGCAGAGGATATCATAATTAAGCCTATTGATAGCCTAACAGATCTGCATATACTTTTTAAATATTTAAAACAATACTAAAATTATACTCTTTTATTTTTTATTTTTTATATTAATTTTATTAAAAAAAAAAAATAGGCTCTGATGAGCCATTATTAGACTAATTCAAAATAGTAGGGTCCAATCGTGTCATATTGCTGTACCCCGTCGTTATAGAGACTAACTTGTATATAAAACTCATACCACCCTAAAGGAAAACCTATATCAGTGAAAAAGTTTGGTGGGAATACTATATAGAAAAATTGGGTAAGACCAGGCTCTCCCCCCACTATCTCATCGAAATACCAAAGACTACCTTGCATTTCATGGGTTCCAAAAAACAAAAATTGAGCTGTATATGGGGGGAAGAATAATCCGTTTATTCTTTCTGAAAATCCTTGTTTCATTCCAAAAATTAAGTAAATCGTCTCATTGGCTTGAACTTGGCCAGGAAACCGATTAGAATCGGGATCGAGAAACGTGTTTAGTATTTCCTCCTCTTTAGCAGTAAAAATATCCCAACCATTTTCTACCATGAAAGGATATGCATCAAATCCAATCTCGGGCCACTCCGTATCTCCTATACCATCACCGTCACTATCCATACCTGTATAATCTGACCAGTAATTTCCTTCTAGCATATAAGGATGATGCCAATTGTTCGTCCAGGGTTGAAAGTCAACCGCTTGGACGACATTATCAATGATGTTATTATGATATACAGTATTTTCCTGGGATCCAAAGTCAAACATGATACCGTACGTGTTTTGTGCAACTGTGTTTCTAATAATATCGTTTTTATCCGCATCACCTAAGTAAATTCCCACTTGGTTGTTCTCTACCTTATTTGCATAAATGATGTTATCTTTAGGAGTATTTTCCTCATTCTGAGTTATCAATGCAATGCCTGTTAAACCGTTCCCTGTACAGTCGTTTTTCTCTATTATTGTTTTATGGGCTGATTCAATCACGATTCCGTTTTCGTTGTTCTTACAGTCGTTTTGTTTAATATTATTAAACATACCCCATTGGTTGTAAATCCCCACGACAGTATTTTCATAACACAGATTCTTCTGAACTACGTTATTCTCCGATCCAATTAAGGCTATTCCCGTGTTGCTTCCATAAAATGTATTTTTAAAGATGACTCCATTTTGTGTTCCGAGCAATATGAGCGCTGCAGTTCCTTCCCCTCCTATGTTGCGCAAAGTACACTTCATTATCTTGAAATGAACACTTGATCCTTCAATCATCATAGCAAAAACAGATCCACTTACCTCAATTGTTAGATCTTTAATCATGTACGGATCGTCTTCTGTACCTGATCCCTTACACCACGGTTGGTTAGCCCAATTTGCCCATTTTAAGCCATCGATAGATTCATTAATATAAATTGGATATGTGAGATACCAAACTTTCTTTTTAGCTGAAGTAGCAAAAACCGGGAAAATAATTGATATAGCCAGAAGAACTATCAAAATGTTTATTTTAATCAATTTTTTGCGCATTATTTTTCGCCTTTTCTTATAATTTATTTTCAATTAAAATCAATTTAATATTAATCAGAATTTACATAGTTAAGTTTGTATATAAAGCTTGTACTGTAAATTACCGGTAAACTCTTAAATTTACCGGTAAATTTTAAGTAATTTAGGTAAGAATTTATGGAAGTGGTTTAAATTACAATTCAAAAAAAAATTTCATTAGTGAATTGTTCCTATTACGGTAAATCTAATTTTATAAAAATATTACCTAAGTCTTCTCATTTTATAATTTATAAATAATTTTAAGGAAAATATTAAGAAACTTTAATAGATTGGAATAAAGTTCAATGACTTAAAACGAGTATTAATAAATTTTCTAATTTTGTTTATTTTAACATGAGAAAAATTCAACTAGGAAAAACTGGTGAAACAATTCCGATAATAGGACAGGGTACTTGGGGCATAAGAAGTATAAAGAACAAAGCATACTATGAACAATGGAAGAATTCTATAAAACGAGGAATAGAACTTGGTTTAACTCACATTGATACAGCAGAGTTTTATGGACGTGGTACTTCTGAGAAAATTGTCGGTGAAATTATAGCTGAGCATGATAGAGATGATCTTTTTATAACCAGTAAATTATTTCCTATGCATCTACGGTATAAAACAATGAAGAAAGCTGCTTATAACAGTTTAAAAAGATTAGGTATTAAGTATTTAGATCTGTATTTGATTCATTGGCCATCTACATTTGTTTCGATTGAAAAGCAAATGAGGGTTCTAGAGGGGCTAGTTAATGAAGGGAAAACAAGATATATTGGAGTAAGTAATTTCTCAGTTGAACAATTTAAAAAAGCACAACAGGCTCTTAAAAAAGTTGAATTAGTGAATAATCAAGTTCATGCTAATTTGACTTATCAAAAACACATTCATAATTCTTTACCATTTTATCAGAAAGAAGGAATAATTATGACTGCTTATAGTCCCCTAGCTCATCGTGGATATTCAAACGTACCTGGTGAAATTCGGGATAACCTAATGAAGGTTGCACAATCCCATAATGCTACAATACAACAAATAGCCATTGCTTGGTTAATAAATCATGAAAATGTAATTACTATTCCAAAAGCATTTAGAATCGAACACATGGAAGCTAATGTTAAAGCTGCGGATATTATTTTAACACAAGAAGAAATTTCGCTTTTTTATAATCATACAAAACAATTGGAAACGGCCAAAAAAGAGGGTGTTATCGCCTAAAAATAATAGAATCGAGATTATTCCCAAAAACATTTTAAATTTAGATAAATTTTTTTTTATACTAATTACAATAGATTTAAATAATCCAAATAGGGTAAATTTTTTTGGTCTGGCAGTGTGATAAATGTGGATTTGAATTTGATCTAGACGATATTCCAGAAGAATGCCCCAATTGTGGTGAAAGTGAAGGAACATTCAGTTTAGTAGAATAAGGATTTATTCTTTTTAAAATTTTTAATGCAAATATTCAAGTTTTAATTTACCATTTATTAAAAACTTCTTCTGCAAAGCCCAATAGGCGTTTTATTTGAATTTTAGTTCCATCATCAAGAATAAGTAATCCAGTATAATAACCAAAGACTTGGTGTTGAATACTTTTCAGCACTAAAAAGTTGATTTTTGAATTTCTGTCTAATATAGGTTCAAAATTCATCTCAAACCGTCCATCATTACTTGTAAATTTCCAAGGCTTCATATAATTTTCTGGATCGAAATGGAAAGTTATTTGATCTAATTTATGTGCTACACCATCATAAAAAATCACGTTTTCACTGGCATAAGATCTATCACTAAACCCATATCCTATATTCCACCCAATTGGAGTACCATCTTCTAACTTTCCTGAAGCAGAACCCCAATACCATGTATTTTTATAAGTCCATACTCCTCTACCCCAATCCAAGACCCCAAAACTATTATAATCAGTAAAATCATATTTCTGATTACCTAATTGCACAAATCCCTGAGTAGGCATACAATTGATTTTTTGATTATAATAAAACCTTGTTGGTTTTTCCTTCCATGGAGTAGCAATTACCATTGTGTCCATATTAGGATCTTGATATAATACTAAATTTGCTTCAATTCCTCGACCATTGTCGAAATTGGGAAAATTAAAGTTAATAATGCGTCTATCTTCTTCTTTTTTAATTGAAAGTGTATTTCCTTTTTCAGAAAAATTGATATCTCCAGTTTCAGAGCTGCTAGGTAAGTTCAAATGCCCCTTAGTGAACCAGACCATTATTTCATCAGGTATGAAAACTCTCTCTTTAAAATCTAACCACACAGCTGCAATTAGTCCAGCATATCCTAAATCTGAAAACGTAAACGTTATCCCATATTCGGGATTTAAAATTGCATAATAATCCCATTCTTTGATCCTAAGCCATCCAGCTTTAATTTTTGTGCGATCATACTTAAGTAATAGTTTACGTGCCCACCCTTTTTGAATTAATTCACCATTGTTATCTAATAAATCCGAAGGTTCTAAGATCTCAATTTGCATTAAACTATTACCTCAAATAACATACTAAATATGTTTAATTAAGCATCTAGTTCTATTTATTAATCACTCATAAGAAAATTAATACTACGGTTATGAAGAATTAATATTGCACTTTTAATAAAAATGGTAGATTTATATTTTGAAGGATCATAATAATTTTATGCAATCTACAAAAATCTATAAAAAAATTATTGCGTATTTAGTATTACTTCTTATTTTTAATATTGTAGCAACGATATTATACGGAACCGTTGGAATCTCAAATTTAAATGAACGATTGATTCAAGAAGATAAAACAGTGAATACTAATGGTAAATCTCCAAATGATTGGACTTTTTTAGTCTACTTAGATGCCGATAATAACCTAGAAGCTGCTGGTATTAGTGACTTTTTAGAAATGTCGTCTGTTGGTTCAGATGCTAATATTAGTATTGTTGTACAATTTGATCGAATTTCAGGATATGACACATCTTACGATGATTGGACAACAACAAAAAGATTTTATATCACTCCAGGAATGACTCCAAATGCTGCTAGTGCCTTATTAGATCTCGGGGAACAAAATATGGGATTGTCATCTACGCTTTCTAACTTTATTACGTGGGGTACTACAAATTGGCCATCCGATCATTATGCGTTAGTGCTATGGAATCATGGAGATGGTTGGAAAAGTCAGGAAGAAAAAAATGATCCCCTCTTTAAAGGAGTGTGCTATGATAACACTGATGTTGATTATCTCACAATCCAAGAAGTAGAAACAGCTCTTTCTACAGCAGATGTATATATCGACTTGCTTGGTTTTGATGCCTGTTTAATGGCAAATGTAGAAGTTGACTACCAATTAAAAGATTTAGCACAAGTACGCGTCTCTTCTGAGGAGGTTATCCCATTAGAAGGATGGCCTTATGACACAATTCTAAGTGATTTAACAAGCACACCAACGATGAGTCCAAATTCTCTTGGAACCATAATAGTAAATAGGTACATCGAATATTATGGTACCAATGATATTGAAACTTTATCAGCTGTAGACTTATTACAAGAAAATACTTTATCGACCGCAATCGAATCACTAGCATTAGAATTAACCTCTAAAATTGGTACATACCTAACTGACATAAGAGCTGCTAGATGGGCGAGTGATGCATCATATTTTGATCCAACATTCATTGATTTATACAATTTTTCATATCAGCTTTATAATCGAATTTCAGATACCGCAATTCAGAATGCAGCACAAAATATTATGAATGCCATAAATTCAATGATGATAGCTGAAGCACATGGGTTGAATCATCCAGGTTTTCATGGAATTACCATTTATTATCCAGTAATAATTGGGAATTATGATAGTAGTTATGAAACAATTTTAGATTTCACTAATGACTTGTCATGGGATGATTTTCTATTAACGTATTATGCCAATCTCCCAGATGATAATTATGAGGAAAATGACGATGATACCGAAGCTTATGACCTTTCATCCTATGAAGACACATGGTTGAGTACGATTAACGGATCTGGTATTCAGGCAGATGATGATTGGTATGAAATTTATGTTACTCCTGGGTATGAGCGTTTGAGAGTAGAGCTGACTTTTACTCATAGTGAGGGGGATATTGACATTGATGTTTATGATGCTTCTATCTCCTTAATAACGTATAGTGAGTCTGTAACTGATAATGAATATATTAACTATATAGTTCCTTCGAGTGGGACTTACTATCTTTTAATTTATTATGGCGATGCAGGAAATGAATATGATTTATGGTGGAATGACACATCACCTGTAGCTCCTACTGATGATAATTATGAGGAAAATGACTATTATTATGAAGCTTATGATCTCTCATCCTATGAAGGTGTATGGTTGAGTACGATTGACGGCCTTGGTATTCAGGCTGATGATGATTGGTATCAAATTTATATTACATCTGGAAATGAGCATTTGAGAGTAGAGCTGACTTTTACTCATAGTGAGGGGGATATCGATATTACTGTTTATGATAACTCTCTTTCTTTTATAACGGCAAGTTGGTCTTCTACTGATAATGAATATATTGACTATATACTTCCTTCCAGTGGAACCTACTATCTTTTGATCTTTTTTGCTGATGCCGGAAACGAATATGATTTATGGTGGAATGACACATCACCTGTAGCTCCTACTGATGATAATTATGAGGAAAATGACTATTATTATGAAGCTTATGATCTCTCATCCTATGAAGGTGTATGGTTGAGTACGATTGACGGCCTTGGTATTCAGGCTGATGATGATTGGTATCAAATTTATATTACATCTGGAAATGAGCATTTGAGAGTAGAGCTGACTTTTACTCATAGTGAGGGGGATATCGATATTACTGTTTATGATAACTCTCTTTCTTTTATAACGGCAAGTTGGTCTTCTACTGATAATGAATATATTAACACTATTGTTCCTTCGAGCGGAATCTACTATCTTTTAATTGATTGGGGTGACGCAGGAAATGAATATGATTTAAAATGGTCTAGCCAACCTCCCGGTGGTGGTTCTCCTGGAATTCCCGGATATAACGTATTAATTTTATTTGGCTCGATATTCGCAATTTCGATAATAATCATAAAGAAGGTAAATAAGAAATAAGTTCAAATAAATAAATTTTCTTTTTTTTTTCTTGATATTTTTTTTCGCTTTATTTTTTAATTAAAATTATTACTTCCAACATTTTTCTAATACAATTAATTTTTTTAAAGTATGATTAATTTAAATTCAATAATTTCTATACTTATATACAAAATAATCGATAAGTTATGACAGAATGTAATCAAGAAGAAATTAAAAATAGATGTTCGTGTATTTATGATTGCAGTAGAAGAGGAAAATGCTGCGAGAATATAGAATATCAACTTAAAAGTAGCTGATGAAACCAATGACAGATTTTAATAAAATTTTTGAAGAGAAAGGATTAGATTACATTCAGTTCCAGTTTACGACTATTTTGGGTGAATTTAAAGCTGTTGAGTTTCCTACTAAAATTTGGAATGAGATGCAGGAAGGTACAGGAATAGATGGCTCATCTCTAGGATTTCTTAAAATTGAGCAAAGTGACATGTGTGCTGTTCCTGATTTCAATACTTTTGCGGTACTCTCATTTAATCCCAGAGTGGGGCGCTTTATTTGCGATTTAACCGATAATAAAGGAAAACCATATCCCACATGCCCTCGCGGAATTCTAAGGAAAATTCTCGATAAGGCCAAATCTATGGGATATACTTTTAAAACAAGACCAGAATTAGAATGGTATTTTCTTACAAAAGATAAAAATCCAGGTGATATGGGAACATATATGGATATTCTTCCTAAAGATCTCTTCCAAGATTTACGTCGTCAAATCATTGATGAAATAATGCAAATGGGTATTGGTGTTAAAATTTTTCACCATGAATTTGGTTTTGGTCAACAAGAAGTGGAATTAACCACTAATGATGCTTTACACCAAGCGGATAACGTTCAAACAGCTAAGATGATAACAAAAGTAAAAGCATTTCATAATGATCTTATTTGTACCTATATGCCAAAACCTTTTCCTGAATTGGCAGGCAATGGTCTTCACATTCATCAATTTCTTTCTAAAAATGGTGAAAATCTTTTTGTCAATAAAGAAAGAGGGATAAGTGATATTCTTCGATTTTATATTGGAGGAATTCAAAAGCACATATTTGCAATTTCTGCCATATTAAATCCTTCTACTAACTCTTACAAACGTTTAATTCCTAACCACGAAGCTCCAGTATATACTTCTTGGGGAATTGGTAACAGAACAGCACTAATACGTGTTCCAGGTTATGAAAAATCTGCTCGAATTGAATATAGAGCTGGAGATGGAGCTATGAATATATATCTTGGTAGTGCAATATTACTTGCAGCTGGAATAGATGGAATAAAAAATAAAATCGAACCTAATATGCCAACTACTAAAAATGTTGATAATTTAACTAATGATGAAAAGGAAAAATTAGGGATTAAAAAACTCCCGGGAAGTTTAGAAGAATCTTTGAACGCATTTGAAGAGAGTGAATTTATAAAAAAGGTTTTAGGAAAAGAATTCCGAGAAATTTATTTGGATATAAAATATGCTGAACTTCAAGGATATGAAATCGCGAAATCAAACGATAATGAAAAACAGTGGGAATTAAAAAAATACCTTTTATGTTAACGATCGTAACTAAATTTAAAAAGCAATATTATATAGGAAAAAAAATATAATTAGCTTAAAGTTACTTTAATTTAAAAAAAAACATTATGGAGGGATTGAAATTTCTGAGATAGGTATTATAGTAGGTGTATTACTTGGTATTTTGGCAGGCATCATTTTCCTTATAATCATATCAGGACTTAGAACCGTGACTGAGTATAAACGCTTAATAATCTTTCGATTTGGAAAATATAAAAGAACTGTAGGACCTGGGATCATATATAAATTTCCGCTTATTGAAAAATCCATGTCAATTGATTTAAGAATTAAAACGTTAGATATCTCTAAACAAGACATTATCACAAAAGATAATATACCAATTACCGCCGATACAAGTGTATTTTATAAAGTTATAAATCCTCAATATGCTACAACAAAAATTGAAAACTTTATGAGAGCTGTATTTAACTATACTCAGGGTGCACTAAGGGATGTTATTGGA
>JBHLMP010000021.1:55073-57603 GCA_048938025.1 Promethearchaeota archaeon | reverse complement strand
CATTATGGCAAAATGTCTGGATCATTCTGATTCAATGAAACTCATTGAAAAACTTCGTAATCTCCCTGGAGTAGAAGAAATTAAAACCCAAATTGTTTTAGATAAAATAAAAGAAGATCCTTCTGTGATTATTCCTGAATGAATAATTGGTTTTGTTAAATATATTAAATTTTATGTATTTAGCCACTTTAAAAATTCGGTATAAATCTTGTGCGGATCTTCTTGATTTTTGTAAATTATTTTGTGATGTGAAAAGTAAAATTCAGCAAATCTTGTTAATCCTTGAGGAAGTGTATGATCAAAGTTATCCACCATCTTCATTTTGACTAATGCAGCTAAAAAAATTTCAAAATCTAATTTCATTTGATTCAAAACTTCATCTTTGTTAATATTGTCAAAATCCATCAATATGGGATCATTTGGTTTTTTTGTTTTACACTATAATTTGAAATAGTTCTTTATAAATTTCTGAGTTTTTTAATCTTTTCTTTATGGATTCTTTTTATATCTTTTTCTAGTTGATGTATCTCAAAATTTAATTCTACTCTTCTTGATTTTGAATTAGAAATATTTGAATGAACAACCTTCTTTTTGGTTTCATGAACGATTAAATTTTCAATTTTCCTTAGCTCTTTATGTTTAGCAGCTAATTTTAGCTCCAAATCTTTAAGCTTTTTGTTGTATTCAGATTTTATTTTATTAATTAAATCCATTTTTGAAGGATCAGCCATAATATAACCTAAAATAAAATTTAATTATTAGAAACAAATTTATCCTAAATGAAATAATAAAATTAGAAATTTATATTATTTCTAATTTTTCCATATTGGTTTTTGTAGCAAGAATGGTTTTATACCCTTATTGTCTTAACATTAAGCTAATATTTATAAACTAAAATCTGATACCTAATTATATAAAAGTGCAAAATAAATTTTTTTGATAAAAAGTAGCAATCATAATTATATCATCTCTTTATTTTGATAGGGTGAACAAAATGAATTCAAAAGCTAAAATTAAATCAGTTATAATAACCTTAGGAATCTTTTTCGCTTTATTGATTATTATTAATAGTAATCTCAATTTTAGTGTGAATAATAGGGATAGAAATTCGGTATATAGCGAAAATATTATCTTAGATCAGGAAAATTTAAAGTTGTCAAATATATCAGAAAAAATTCTTATAAGTGGTAATTCAGGTTGGTTTGACTTTAGAAATGATGGAAAATGTACAGGGAATGGTACATATTCAGATCCTTATATTATTAAAAATTTGACAATAGATGCCGGAAATTCGGGAAGTTGTATCTGGATTGAAAATTCCAACGTGTATTTTAAAATTGAAAACTGTACTCTTATTAATCCCGGAAGGGCCGTGAATTGTTCGGGGATCAAATTGTATAATGTTGATAATGGACAATTAATTAACAATACCTTAAACTCAGAAAATGGTGCTTATGGAATCTACTTAGAAAATAGTAATAATAACAATGTTAAGGGAAATATTATAGATAATATTATATGGGGCATACGCTTATCATATAGTCATAATAATAATATTTCAGAAAATATCCAAAATGATGGATTTGAAGGTATAAGAATAGAGAATAGTGATGATAACAATGTTTCGGGAAATATTTCAAATAATAATTCTATTGGGATACTTTTACAAAGTAGTGATGATAATACCGTTTCGGAAAACATCGCAAAATTTAATAGTGATTATGGTATACGTTTAATGGGGGGCGGTAGGAATATTATTTCGGGAAATAATGCAAGCCTCAATTATGTAGGGATACGTATTTATTCTATTCAATGTAACAACATATTGGAAAATATCTTTAACAACAATAATTATGGGATGGAATTCGGGTGGAATAATTATTACAACAACATATTGGGAAACACCATTAACAACAACAATTATGGTGGGATTGATCTAGAAAGTGACAATAATAATAACAACATTTCGGGAAACACCATAAATTACAACAAGTTTGGGATACGTTTATTGAGAAGCGATAAAAATAGTATTACAGGAAACTCTGTAAGTTACAACGATTATGGGATACGTTTATCGGAAAGCGATGAAAATAGTATTTTGAGAAACACTGTAAATAATAATACCAACTTTGGGATAGATTTAACAAAGAGTGATAATAATATCATTTTAGAAAATACAATTAATAATAATTCTGTTGGTATTTATCTATACCATAGCAGATCTAATGAAATTTTAAATAACAGTTTTAGCGGCAATGAGGTAGACATCCAAGAAATTAGCGAAGAGACCTCATTTCCTTTCGGAATTATTATAACATTAGTGATTGTCATTATATTTGTTATTATAATAGTTATAGGTGGGATGCTAGTAATAAGAAAGAGAAGAATATCTAGAAAGCAAGTTATTTCAGATAGAAAATTGGTAAGGGATAAGGTAAGGTTTAAAACGACTGAGATTGTACCAAGAGAAAAGGAGCGGCAGTTTGAAATTGAACCAGAACAAATTGTTCAGACGCAGGTAGAAGAAGAA
>JBHLMP010000021.1:0-54973 GCA_048938025.1 Promethearchaeota archaeon | reverse complement strand
TACCACCTAAAGTTGTACCTGAACCTATCCCCCCAGCGGAGGTAGAAGAAGAAGTAGTACCACCTAAAGTTGTACCTGAACCTATCCCCCCAGAGGAAGTAGAAGAAGAAGTACCTATAGAAAAACTAATAATAGGCAAAGTTGCTAGGGTTTTTGAAGGGCATGGAAAGGGTGTGGCTTCGGTGGCGTTTTCTCCAAGTGGTAAATACATTGTGAGTGGTTCAAAAGACAATACAATAAAAATTTGGGAATTACATACAGGTAAGCTTGTAAGAACTCTCGAAGGACATAAAAAATACGTAAATTCGGTGGTTATTTCTTCTGATGGAAGATACATAATCAGTGGATCAAATGATAAAACAGTGAAAGTATGGGAATTTTCCACAGGACAGCTAATTCGAACTCTCAAAGGGCATACTTTTTATGTTTTATCTGTAGCTATTTCTCCAGATGGTAATTATGTAGTCAGCAGCTCATTTGATAAGGAAATTAAAATATGGGATTTTACAACTGGCGAACTCGTGAGAACGCTCGAGGGGCATGGAAAAGAAATTAGCTCAATCGCCATTTCTCCTGATAGTAATTACGTAGTTAGTGGATCGAATGACAAAACTATAAAAATTTGGGAACTCAATAGTGGTAAAATTATAAGAACGATAGATGGACATAAAAAATTTATTACCTCAGTGGTGGTTTCTCCTGATGGACAATATATCGTTAGTGGTTCGAATGATAAAACTGTGAAAGTATGGGAATTTTCCACTGGTGAGCTAATTCGAACTCTCAAAGGGCATACTTTTTATGTTTTATCTGTAGCAATTTCTCCAGATGGTAAATATGTGGTTAGCAGCTCATTTGATAAGGAACTAAAAATATGGGATTTAGCAACTGGTGCATTGGTGGAAACAATCAAAGGGCACAGAAGAGAAGTAGATTCAATTGCCATCTCTCCTGATGGAAAATATATCGTCAGTGGATCAAACGATAAAACTATAAAAATCTGGAATTATCCAGTGATGAACTCAATGGGACATTAAAATTTTATTATTCTAGATTTAACTTTTTCTTTTTATTTTGGACATAAAACAATACAACTAACAGGTTTGTCATGAAATGAAATATCCAAGGATATAATAACCCTAAATTAATTAATGCATAAAAATAAATTAAAGATGATATTAGCGTAGAAAGCACATGGCCCAGATTTTTCGAAGCCGAATAATGAACTATTCCAAATAGACCTGAAATAAAAAATATGCTAAATACAAGATTCCAATTAAGGGAATAAATCAAAACACTTAAAAATAAACATCGGTAAATAAATTCCTCCACAAAGGCTCCAAGAGGAAACAGAATTATTAAAAGAATTATTTTCTTGTTGGTTATATTATGAGCAAAAAATTCAAATATCTCATCTCCCTTCCAATCTGTATTAATTTTCATACTTATCGAAAAATAGATTTTAACACCTATTAATTTTAGAAAAATTAGTGAAAATAATAGTAGGATTAAAAAGAGGCTATATTGATGTTTAATACCTATTAAATCATAAAAGGGAATTAAAAAAGGAGGAGTAAATGGGTCATAAAAATAAATTATATCTAAAAGAAAAGTAATTGGAATGAAAAGTAATAAAATATGAAAAATTTTGGTTTCTAATTCCATGCCTTTCCTTAGATTTTTAATTAATGAGTATATCATTAGGGATAACATAGAAAAACAGATTAAAATTAGAATAGAGATATTGTCATAAGTAGAATAAAAGAACCAAAATAAGAAAATAAAAAAAATAACTATATAATAGATGATATTATTCAAAATTTTAGTTTCTATTTTGGTATCGCTGTTTAGCATTAAATAGTATCTTTCTCTGTTATTCTTATATAAATTCTTTATTAAAAATAATTATGGATAACCAATAGGAATAATATAGAGAGGCTCAATCTTTTTTGGAAGTGCTAACAGTTTTTTAACTCTGTCATCTTCATACGCTCCTATCGGCACTGAGGCTAAACCTAAGGCAACAGCCTCTAAATGAACGTTTTGAGCACAATGACCAACTTCGATATATACATATCTAATCCCTCTTTGACGATAACTCTCAGTAGTTCTTGAGAATTCAGCACATATTATTATATTTAAGTAAGCCTCAGCGATAAATTCTTGATCCCAAGAAGCACCAGAAAGTCTTTCTTCTAATTTTTCGTCAGTTACTAATTTTAAAGAATGCTTATCTACATCATAATGAAAAAAACCTTTATCTTTTATTGTTACATAAATCTCTAAAGGATATGTAGCTCCAGCAGATGGTACTGTTCTTTTAAATCCTTTTTTTCCTTGTGCTGCCCATAGAATTTGAGAAATCTTCTCAATTTCGATAGGTTTAGATTTATAACTTCTAACACTCTCCCGTTCAAAAATACATTCTTCAAGACTTTTAGTACCCCTTAAATTTGGCTTTGGAAGTTGGATTGCCATTTTTTAACACCTTCAATTTAAGATTCAATAATCTAATAAAGAATATTCAATTAATATTTATTCCCTTGATAATAACAAGTTTTATTTTTATCAAATGAAATAAGTTCTTATGACATCTGAACTTAGTTTAAAAAGTATGTTCCAAGAATGGAATGATTTAAATAACCAAGCTCAAGAATCCCTTGGACAATTTGATTTCTCTAAAATTAAGGAAATAAGAAAAAAACAGAAAAAACTTGAAGATTCTATATTTAATATACTTAAAGATAATGCACCAGATAATATTAAAAAGATATTACCAGAAGTTGGTGAAATGGAAGTTGGATTTGATAGTGAAGGTAACATTTTTTACTTTGTAATGTATGATCCTGAAGATGAGGATGACGAAAATCCAAAGCTTATAGCAATCACTCTTGATATAGATAAAAGGGTTGATATGATTAAGGATTTTGAAATTGAATAACTAAAAGGAAAAAGAAAAGAAAATAAAAACAAGCTATTTAAAACTTATCTGAATCATCATACCACTCTGGAAACCATTGGTAATATTCTTTAGGAAATGCTTTTTGTAAACCAAGATAAGTTGCTTTCACTAAAACAATCTTACCTTGACGATCTCGATGGGTAACAATTAGTTTTTGTTTCTCTAAGGATTCAAATATATTTTTTATTGCCGAACGGCTTCCACCTATATCCTCTCTAACATCTTCAGGAGTCATATATATTCCCGGATTAACTTTATAATCGTGAGCAATGACTTTTAAAACATTTTCCTCGGTTACATCTAATCCCTTAAATTTAGACTCTCTTTTAGAAATTATGGGAGCATTTACTTCATTATTCCATCTTAATCTTATATGTTTATTATAAATTGGTAACATTGAAGAGAACCTATAAATAATCATTTTTTGAACTTCTGTTGTTCCTGCTGCTATTTCTCCTATTTTAGATTCTCTTAAGATTCTTTCTACTGGAAGGAATCGTGTGAGACCATCTCCACCAAGAACTTGAATTGCTTTAATCCCAACATCTCGAACAAATTCGGTACTTACCATTTTTGCAATGGATGCTTCAATCATAGGCTCTTTGCCATCATCTATTAATTTGGCACAGTGGTAGGAATACAATCTAGCTAATTTTGCTTTCGCGATAATATCTGCAATCTCATTCTGAATTCCAGGAAACTGAATCGTAGCTCTCCTAAATTGTACTCGACGTTTCGTATAATAAAAGAGTATTGAAATGAGGTCTTCGAATAAACCTCCAAACACAGTGGCACCAATTAATCTTTCAAAATTCAATCCTGCCATCATGACATTCCACCCTTTGCCTACAGCTCCTATACGATTCTCATCTGGTATTCTTACATTTTCAAAGTCAATATATCCATTTGGTACGTTATCAAATCCAATTAATGGATTAATTTTTTCAAGTGTAAACCCAGGTCTCCCTTTTTCTACGATAAAAGAAGTTAAATGCCCGTATTGCTTACGAACTGTGAGATCATCACTTGTTTTTGCATATATGAAATATCTATTCGAAACACCAGCGCCTGTAATAAATCGTTTTTTACCATTTAAAATCCACTCATCTCCATCTTTTTCTGCGGTGGTAAAAATATTTGCAGCATCAGATCCTGCAAAAGGTTCAGTTATACACAGCGCCCCTAATTCCTCTCCACTAGCGATTTTTGGAAGCCATTTTTCCTTCTGATCTTCATTTCCAAATCTTAACATCTGTTCCAAACCAGCTAACATACTCACTGTAAATACATGTCCCACTGCATATAGACGTCCCAATTGTTCAGCTACAATGCAACCTCCAGTAGCACCCAATTCTAAACCCCCATACTTTTTAGGAACACCTGCTCCAAAATAACCCTCTTCGGCTACTTTTTTCACTAAGGGCCAAGGAAATTTTGTATTCCAAAAATACTTTTCAGCTTCTTCATATTTATCTTCAACAAACTGTGAAACTCTTTTAGCCACTTCCTTTTGTTCATCTGTCCACCAAAAAAATGGTTCAATCATTCTTATTTTAACCTCATGAAATTTACAATATGAAAATTTATATGAAATAATAGTAAATTGTATTTCAATTTTCTTTAAAAATGCTTTTTTCAATCAATTTTTTACAATTATTTCGAGAAAAAAATAAAAAATTCAATTCTCCTTAATATCGAATCTTTGACAAAAAGATTTAACTACTGTTCTTTCTTTATTTTTAATATTTATACCAGACCACACTTAAAAGTGAAGTGAATCTAAGATTTCTATTCCAGCATCATTACGAGAAGGACCAAGAACAACAAATACCTTAGCTAAAAAAAGATACTTAATTTTATATTTTATAGTTATAAGTTTAAGCGCTCAACCATCAATTTTATGGATCTGGTATTTCTGGCAGCATTTTCCCAAAATGGAATTAATGTTTTATGTACTTTTTCCTTTAGTTTTTTTCTTAGGTATTATTCTTTTAATTTTGAGTTCTATTATAGTTGCTAAAGTTGTTGTATCTTTTGTAAATTTATTACATAAACCTAAAGAAGGAATATTTAATAGAACTAAATTAGATAAAGACTATTGTTATTGGAGTCTAAGATCTGTAATAAAAAAATGGCCTGTATGGTTGGCTCGTCAATTATCGTTACCCTTATTCGAAATGATAGCATTCAAAATTTTAGGGGTTAAAACCTCTTTTTCTAATTCCTTAAATGAAGGATGGGTTGATTGTGAATTTGTTGAATTTGGTAAAAATATTAAAATCGGACAAGGCAGTCTTATAATGTCTAACATAATTGTTCAAGATAAATTAATAATAAAAAAGGTAATAATTAAAGATAATGTAATTATTGGTGCTCATGCTGTTGTTTTGCCAGGAACTATAATAGAACAAAATACTATTCTTGACGTAATATCTATGACGACTATGAATCAATATCTTGAAAGAGATTCAATATATTGCGGTGTACCTGCCAAAAAGATTGAAAAAAGTAAATCAAACAATAATTTAGATGCACTTAAAACCTCCATTTTCGAAAAAGAATTCGAACAAGAGGTTAATGAAGAATTTTTAAGAGCACATGTTAAAGAATTATCGGTACCATTTCATTTTTACGTTATTACTGGCTGGATTATTATAGGATGTTCTTTTATAATCCCTGGATTTTTATTTATTTTATTTCTCTTTGTATTTTTAATTCCAAATACCTTATCAACAGCTTTGTCAGTAGAATCATATTTGAGTTTAAACCTTATTATATTATTATTAACACCTTTAATAATAATCGGAATTTATTTATTTCATTTATTTTTTGTGGCTCTATTTACAAAGTGGTTTTATAAATTAGCAGATAAAAGGGGACCAGAACAAGGTGTTTATGATCGAAACTTAGATGAATCTTCTACCGTCTTAGATTATTATCATTTTGGATCCTTCTTATTCAAATATCCTATTTTTGCGTTTATGCGTTCCCCATTTCCTTGGTTAATAAATTGGGAATTAAATTTTATAGGATCCAACCAAGTTAAAAAAAATACAATCTTTGAGGAGACTTTCTTCCATAGTCATATCAAATTTGGGAAGAATTGTTATATGGGGACCTTTACTCATATTACTAATCATGTAGTTGATGGTGTATATGGAGAGGAGAATTTAACTTTTTTTGGAGCGAAGGTTTGCAATAATTGTGTTTTAAGTGCTTCAAATGGGGCACTACCCGGATTGGAAATGGGAAATAATTCAACTATATTACCAATGTGTGCGACAATAAAATATGATAAACTTGGAAACAATGGAATATACGGGGGATTTCCTGCTAAAAAACTTGATAAAAACGAAATTAGTAAAATTTTTGGAGGAGAATACCATGGCGAATGAAATTACAAACTCAAAAATTGAAAATATTAATTCGATCGATATAACAAAAATCCCTATAAATACAAATGCTTTTACTTGGGATTTTATAGCAATAATTCTATTCTTAGTATTGCATATTTTATCTTTTATAATGCCATCAGTGCTGATTTTAACTTTCTATAGCTTTGCAATGGATTCAAATTTCCTACACTGGCGTATTTTAGTCATAGGTGTTGATATTTTTGTATGGTGGGGAATATATATTCTTATTAGTTTACTCTTTGGCAAGCTTATTTTAATAATCCTAAAATTAATTCATAAACCTAAAGAAGGGCTTTTTAAAGTGGATAAGCATAATAGAGATTATCATTACTTTTGTTTAAGAGTAACTGTGAAAAAATACATCTTTTGGATTTGGAATAATTTCTGTTTTCCTTGGGTTAGTAATTTTGCTTTCAAGATGTGTGATATGAGAGCAGACTTTAAAAGTACCATGTTTGATGGTTGGAGTGATGTTGAATTTATAGATTTTGGAAACAATATAATGATTGGACAAGGAGCCCAAATTTTTTCAAGTATAATTATTAGAATAGATAATTTAGACTATCTTTTAATTAAAAAAGTAGTTATAGGAGATCATGTTGTACTTGGAGCAAATTGTATCGTTACTCCCGGTACTATTGTTTGTAAAGGAACAACATTAGGCGTGTGGACAGTTACTCATATCAATCAAATCTTGGATCCTGATTGGATTTATTTTGGAAATCCTGCTAGAAAATATCAACCGGTCCAAAAAGCTATTGAAGAGAGCAAAAAACTAGCAATAAGAAGAGTGGTAGATACAGGTGAAAAGATTCCATTTGATGTAGATCAATTTATTAGAGAGAAAAAAAAAGTATTTAATTAATTAACTTAGTGCAGCAATATTTATTTAATAAGTTTTTTTTTTATTAAAACAAGTGTTACAACGCCAATTACAGCGATAACTAGAAAATTAAACCCGAAAGATATCTCATTACCACCATTTTGTAATGTTATAGCCACTGAGTAACCAAAAATTGTCGCTACTATTTTAGTTGCAATTCCATTAGAATTATATGTAATGGCATAACTAATAAAACTTTCTGGATCTAAAGTTAAAGTCTTCCCTGAGATTTCATAATCATCATAATATGTAGTTATTAAATATTCTCCAACCATTGTTAAATTGATAGGTTTAGGTATTAAAAAAATGAATGCACTTAGGACATATTCTATATTATAATTGATCAAATTCTGGGTTTCATTAGCACCCACCATAAATTCATCGTACATTAAAAACTGCCATGTTGAAATAGAGGCATTATAATATCTTAATGTCGTATTAATTTGAAAATAAGGATTGCTATCATACATATCCTCTATAGTTAATTCATATTTATATCCCCCAGGAGCATTCCATGTAAATTTATCGCCAATCTCAGGATAAAAAGTTGTATCTCTTAAAGTAGTATCACACACTGCCTTATGGCTTAAAAAAGACATCAAAAACAAAATAATAGCTAAAAATAATAATGATTTTTTATAATTTTTCATTTTAAACACTAATAACTCTAATTTTTTATTGGATTCACATTTTTTGTAAAATTTTATATTAAAATAAAATTGGATATTTATACATATAATTTTTTTTATTATAAGGATATATTTATGTTACATGATGCGAAACATAAAAAACTGAAAGAGATGGGACATTAAAGAAAAAATGATTAAAAACTGAATAATAAAATTATTTTATTAATAAAACTTTTTTATTTTCTTTTTTGTTTTAGTGCTTTCTTTTCTAAGAATTTAGAATAAACTACCCATTTATCTCTTTCTCCCGGTTTTTTCTCAGAAATTATAAAAGTACAGCATTCTGCTCCAGCGGGAATTGTTTTAGTGAATTCTATATGATATTCATTATTTAATATATTAGAATCTCTAAATGCATTTATAATTCCTTGTACTAGGTATCTTTGAACTCGACAATCAAAAGCAGAATATATATCTTGTAGTGGACACCATAAAATATCAAATGAACACTGCTTATCGTTATCTATTCGTGGATCCTCTATAGATGTCCATGCTTGTGTGTTTATAATTGTTGCCAAAAAACTCATCAATTCTATTGGGCTTATTCCTGATGGAATTTTAATATCTTTTACTATATATTCTCCGACCATATATCCGGTTTTTATTAACGCATCATTTACGGCTTTTTGACCTTCTACTCCAAATCTAGCTTCATTCTCTTTTAAAATATTTATTACTCCCAAGGACATAAACAACCCAAATTGGAGCAATGAGGTTGGATCAAAATCCTTTCGATTTAAAACCTTCTCTCTAAATTGATCTACTGCTTCTTTAAAAGGTTCACCTAATTTAGTCTTATTCCAATTTTCTTCCTTGCGTCTTCCTCCTTTTAGTATACCTTCTTTTATCACGATTTATCTCCTATAAGTGTAAGTTTTATAACTAACAAAGAAATAATTTAATTTAAAATATTAATACATATATTTAAGTTAAAATAAGATGTTTAATGAGGTGAATTAATATCTATATATTAGTGCTTCTAAGACATGGAGAGAGCACTTGGAATAAAGAAAACAGATTTACTGGATGGACTGATGTTGATCTTTCAGAAAAAGGAATTGAAGAAGCGGAAGAATCTGCCAGATTATTAAAAGAAGGAGGTTATACGTTTGATATAGCTTATACATCTGTATTGAAAAGAGGTATAAGAACTCTATGGATTGTATTAGATCATATGGATTTAATGTGGATACCTGTCTATCGTTCATGGCGATTAAATGAAAGGCATTACGGAGCATTACAGGGTTTTTATAAGGCGAAAATGGCAGCAGAAGTAGGTGAAGAACAAGTACTTATTTGGAGAAGGAGTTATGATACCCCTCCACCCGCTCTTAAAACGACAGATCCAAGATATCCTGGAAATGATCCAAGATATAAAGAATTAGATCCAAAGGATATACCACAAACGGAATGCTTAAAAGATACGGTTGAGCGATTCTTACCCTACTGGCATGATGTAATAGCACCAACTATTAAATCTGGAAAAAGAGTGCTAATATCTGCCCACGGAAATAGTTTACGTGCATTAGTTAAATACTTAGATAATGTACCCGAAAATGAAATAGTAAGTCTCAATATTCCTACAGGAATTCCCCTTATTTATGAACTTGATGATGATTTAAAGCCAATAAAACATTATTACCTTGGAGAAGCTGAGAAAGTCAAAGAAGCAATGGAAGCTGTAGCAGCTCAAGGAAAAGCAAAATAAATTATTAGAAGGTGATTTGAAATGAATTCAAAAGTACGTTTAAATTCTAAAATCCATAGATATATGTTTCTTATTCTATTTTTATTGATATTTTTCTTATCTTTTAATTACGTCTCAATCGTTAATGTTAAAGCACAAAGTTATACAGATATTGATGTATCCACAGCACGTGACATGATAAACAATAATGCCCAATATCCTGATCTAATTGTTTTGGATGTAAGAGATCAATGGGAATATGATGAGGGTCATTTATGTGATGCAATTTTGATACCGCTTGGTGAACTTGCAACAAGAATTAGCGAGCTTGAACCTTATAAGGATACAGAGATTATTGTATATTGCAGAACTGGTGGTAGAAGTCAAACTGGAAGTCTGTTTCTTGTAAATCAAAATTTTACGAAAGTCTACAATATGCTTGGAGGTATTACAGCATGGGAAGCTGCTGATTATGAAATATGCTTAGATGAAAATGGACAAGTTGTTAATTTTGCATTTGGAATATTCTTTTTAATACTGCTAAGTACAGTATCGGTTCTTTTAGTTGCATATAAGAAAAAAGTACATAGAAAATAAAAAAAAAAATTTAAAATATTTATTAATTACCAGTTCATTCCAATTAGTTTAAAGCTATCTGATACTCCTGTTAGTGATTCAACCAGCAAGTTAAAACCTTCAATATTCATAAAAGCACTAAAATATTTAAATACTTCTAATCCTGCCTCTTCGGCTTTCCCTCTTTCAGTGTAAATTACATGGTATTGCTTAAATCCATCTTTTCCACCAGTAGTATTGAAAGCTCTCCATTTTGTTACAAAAGGTATCTCTCTAGGCTGTTTTAGATAGGTTTTAGCTACATCAGTAGCTTTATGCATTGGATACCATACAGTTATCATAAAAATTCCCATAACTTATCTAAACCTCTTTTATTTTTTTAAAAAATTGGATTCAAATGCAGATAAATATGGATCTCAATTTTATTTAAAATTTATGCATTTTGTACAAAAATTTTGAAAAAATAATATAAGCATTTGAGTAATTTTATTAAAATATTATAAGAGACATTTTAAAATGGTAAAAAAATCGATTATTGATAATCCTGTTATTTCCAATGTTGTTTTTTATCCTCGAAAAACACCAATTCCACAAAATTTGGAGGCCAATATTAAAGTTTTACAATTTCAAATTAGTAAATACATAATAATTGGTGGATTTTTCTATTTAAACCATAAAGAATTGCCAACAATTCTACTCTTCCATGGAAATGGAGAGGTTGCATTAGAATATCGCTACTTTTTAGACTTTTTTTTTGAATGTGATGTTAACTTAGCAGTTGTTGATTTTCGCGGGTATGGATTTAGCTCCGGTGAACCAATTTATAGTAGTCTAATAACAGATGCTATGCCAATATATAATGAATTTTATAAGTGGATGCATAATAATAATTTAAATGATTCTCTATTTATCCTAGGTCGTTCACTTGGAAGTATTTGTGCTTCTGAAATTGGTGCTCATAATCCCGATAGTTTGCGTGGAATCATTTTTGAGAGTGGATTTGCAAGTGCTTATAATATAATGACACGGTTATTTAGAGTTAGTAGCCCTAAAATCACTCCAGAATCTTTAAAAGAGTATTCCAATGATACAAGAATAAAGAAATTTAAAAAACCCGTTCTAGTTATTCATGGAACAGCAGATTGGATTATTCCAATCGAAGAGGGATTAGTAATACATAAAATTCTCCCTGAAAACGTTGAAAAAAATATAATTTTAATAGAGGGAGCTGGCCATAATAATATCTTTTCTTTTAGAAAGGAATATATTACTCCCTTGAAGGAATTTATCTCTAAATATAAATAAATATATCTTTTTTTTTCGCTTCTAAGAAATCTTTTTTTCTTCTAAAAATTGGACTAAAGATCATTTTATTACTTATATTAATATTGGATATTATGTTAAAGAGTGATCTAATAAATAGATGAAAGTGAGATGTATCTTGTCTCAATATAGTTATAATTATTGTACCTATTGTGGTAATAAACTACCTGATCGTAATAAGAACAAAGCGAATTTTTGTTGTTATTGTGGAAAGCCATTAAGGATTGAAAAGACCAAGATATCTAATCAAAGAATTCAATGTACAATCTGCCATAAATATATCAATTATAATGAAGCTAGAACCATAACTTGCTCCTTTTGTGGTAGTAAATATCATGATTATTGCGTATCATCTTGGTTGATGAAATATAATGCTTGTCCTATGTGCCAAAATGTGTTTTTAAATCCTACTATTTTTCAATTAAAAAAATTAGGATAAAAAAGATTAGAAATTGATTATTTTTTTTTCAGTATAAAAACTCCATTTTCAACGAACCAAGTAAGGTTTGCGAAGAGAAATAACCATTCAGCAAGAGTTCGGGCTTCAACTGCAATATCTTCGTTTATTCTATTGACTATCAACAAAATCAAATATAGAATAAAGAAGAATGCTACTATTATATTAAATATAACCTGCCATTTAGGGAAACTTGATAGCTTACGTTCTAAAGCTGCATATCCAAAAAGATATAGTATTCCTGTAAAGAAGAAAAGTAATTCTGATGTGTAGTGCATTTTATATGCATCCTCCGCATTAAATATCGCTAAACCTAGAATCCCTACTGCTGAAAGTACACCAAAAATACACATTATCCAGGTTCCCAGTTTATAAGCTCCTTTTTCTAGCAGGTATTGAGTAAAACCAAATATAAAAAAGATCATTAATATTCCTGTGATAAACCATAGTGCATTAAAATATATCCATAAGTCATTCGATGACGGTTCTCCTAAGTTACTGATAAATGTAGACAAAAAGCTAAAATCCGGGTGTACTAAAATCGCAGGTATAAGCCCAATTATGAAGACCAAGACTCCTATAATAGCAAAATAACTTGCATGAATTTTTTCATAGATTTTATTTAGTTTTTCCATTGTTGTTTTTACCATATAATTTTTATTAAAACTATATAGAATTCAAGTCATATTTATAATTATTTCAATTAAATGTTTTTGAAAGTATTAGAGTACAAATATTACATAAAAAGATATGTTATCCTATTTTTTTTTTAACTCTTTTAACGCATTTCCAAACTCATAAATTAATATAAGTTTGAATTCTGGGTCTTTTTTTTTAAAAGGAATAATCTCATTTCCAGTATAAATATCTGAAGGAGAAAATTTCTCAAAAATACTAGAAAAAGGAGTTGCTAAAGTTGAAATGTCAATAAACTCTTGAGGTGCATTAACTTGTTTTCTTTTCTCTATATTATTAATTCCTTTATTAATTAATTCTAAACTCAATTTCAATCTCACACTAATTTATTTAAGCATATTATAATATCAGTGTTATTTAAAAGAAAACTCTCGACAAATTTAGTAATAAAACTAAAACTGAATATTAATATGGATTTAAATTAACATTAATTTCAAAATCTCTTGAACTAAGATTAGTTATTAACTCTCTCAAATATAATTTCATGAAGAATCTTTCACTTTTACAATAATCCAGCTTTTGTTTATTATTTAGATCTGAGTTAGTTAACAAAAGAGAATGTAGAATTGTGATAATTGCCAAATTCTCATTAGCAATAATGATAGAATCTTTTGTAATAATGCAATCAAATTTATTATTTTTACTTTTAATTACAGATGATTTATTAAAGTCTGGTGAGAGATGGATTCTTTCTGATTGTTTTATCTTTCCAACATTTAAACCCATCTCTTACCTCCTAAAATTATCTTTCATTAGAAATTCTTGCTTCAAGATTTGTTTATGTTTAGTTGTCGACTTTACTTCTCTCTCTTTTTCTTTATTTAGAAATATATCAACAGGAAAAGTATCTTTATACAAATTAAGCATCAAAATTATTAGATTTGAGATATTATGAAAACATTCTCTTGAATCCTTGTTATCAAATAGATCAGCTACAAGTTTAGATAATAGCCGAAATTTTATTCTTTGAATTCTCCTTTTATTTTCTGATTCCTCTGGTTTTAGAATATTTTCTAAAAGACCCTCAACTTTCTTTTCTAATAATTGCGAATTCACTTTTATTCCAAGTCAGAATATTAGTTTAAAGGTAATTCTTTACCAATATATAAAAAGAAAGAGGATTTTTGTTCAAAAAATACTAAATCTAATAAGCAATGTCATAAGAATTTATAGAACTTATTACCAAATCTTTATAGAAAAAGAAAAAGTGTGTTGAGTTATGTAAAAATGTCCAATTATAAAAACTATCCTCATTTCAAGAGGTAAACTATATAAATTCGCAATTAATATTCGATTACTGAAAATATTATCTAATACTAATGAAGATGTAAACGAATTTTCGATTTTAATAAAATTATAGAATGTTAGACGACTATTACCCTCATAATAAGAATGTAACTTTATTTATCATAATTACATTTTCATTTTCGTGGCTTTTATGGTTGCCTAGTTTGCTTTCTTCCTTTGGATTATTTAATTACTCTTTAGTTTTTAATGGTTTAATGCTAATAGGGTCATTTGGTCCCTCTCTTGCAGGATTTTTCCTCACTCTTTTCGGCGAGGGTTTTGAAGCTACCCAAAATCTTTGGCACCGATGTTGGCATTGGCATAAATGGTATTATTTTTTAGTATCAATCTTTTTGGTTCCTGCTTTATTTGGTGTTTCCTTTATACTTGCATTAAGTATTGATGGAAATACTCCCCAAGGATTAAATCCTTTAATAGATTTCAAAAATATTATTTATTTATATATTATAATTTTTTTCCTTGGAGGTCCTCTTCAAGAAGAAGTTGGATGGAGAGGCTATTTACTAGAGCACCTTCAATCTGTATATGATGCGCTTAACTCGAGTATAATTCTTGGTGGGATTTGGGGTCTGTGGCATTTTCCTTTATTTTATATAATTGGGTCGCTTTATGTGAATCAAACCTTTTTTTTCTTTGTATCTTCCACAATTATATTATCGATATTATTCACTTGGTTAAATAACAATACAAATGGTAGTATATTAGTAGCTATGACTTTTCACACATCGATTAATGCATCTAATTTTATATTTCTACAATATCTTACATTACTAGGCAATTTGCTTTTTTCAATTTTACTTGATATTGTTGTAGTAATTGTTTTATTATTATTTGGACCAAAAACATTAACATTTAAGAAAAGAAAGAATCAAATAAACAAAGTTTATTAATAATTTTAAGGATCTTCATCAATTATTATATTTATTTAATTTCAAAACTATCTATTTTAAATCTTCTCTGATTTCCCCGTTTGGAAGTAAATTATCGGGGTGGGGTACACCTTTTTCTTCCATTTCATACCTCACACAATCATTATTACTTATCAAACAATATTCTTCAATCCATTTTCTCTCAAGTTTACCCTTTTCCACATAATATTTTATGGGACAGCAAAAATACCATTTGCATACTTTTGGCATACCTAAATTCCTTTTTATATGATATAAGAAAAAAAATCTAATCAATTCAGATATTTAATAAAAACAATAATAAGCTTTATGATTAATAATATCAAGTTATTAAAAAGAAGATTAATTTTTCAAATCATATAATTAAAAACACTTAGTTGAAAATGAAAGCAATTGGATTAGTTTTTTTATACAATCGAACAGAAGGTAATCCAGAAGAGATTTCTAGAAAATTTAGTAAACACTTCCAACTGGTTAGTGAGAATTTAGTTACGGAAGGCTTAATTGATTTGCCTGAATTAAAAAAAATAATAGATATGAAACGAATTTACTGGGCAGGGATTAAAGAACGATTTTTAGAAATATCGGAAAATGAGCAAGCCATAGGAAAACTCGCATGGAAAACTTTTAAAGATTTTTCTGGAAAAGAACCTTTTGATGAAGTTAAATCTCTAGTATATGATGGAAATGACATTCCATGGAAATTTACCTTGATGGCTTGCGTCCTTTATGAATAATAGATTTATATTGTGTAAATAAAAAGAAAAAATAAGGACTTATTTTAATTTATTTCGTTTTCTTATAAGCAGTATAGTAATACCAATCATCACACAGAACAGTATGAATAAGTTATAACCTGGAATGTTGCCTCCTCCTCCAGCAGTAGGCAGAGCAGGGGCAATATCCTCGTACCAACAATCAGAAGGTATAAACCACGGTATTACCTCGGTATTTAGTATGCATTTCATATCACTGGGAATTTCCTCAACTGCATCAGGAATATAGGCAATTATTGAATGTTGTGAACTTTCATTAAGTATATTTGCTGGAGTTGCTGTAGTTTCATTTTCCCAAGCTGTACCATTCCATACTTCATAAACATATCCGTCTCCGCCCAAACTATAAGCTCTCTCTAAAGAAGCAAAAGAAGGGGATTCATAGTCTATTAAGTAAAAAGGAGATCTCCAAGAGAGACCCTCGTGTGGTCCATTATATGTAAAATGTGAAGAAAAAATAATTACGGCATGATGATGAGGATCCCAATCACCAAGATCACCTGCTACAGTAAAACTTGCATACTTTCCAGTAATATTTAGTTTAACAATATCTATTTCATCATGATAATCACCAATATCAGTTTCATCAGTACTATCACAGTATTGATAAACATCGTCTTCAGCATCAATATATATATAATTATAACCATTTGCGACTGGTAAGAAAGTTATTACTGATAAAAGGACAAGAATACCAAAAACAGCTAATAAGATATTTCTTTTTGGCATTTTCTTTCAATATATAGTTTTTAAGAATTAACCTTTTTTGTATAAAAATAAGCTAATCGATTATTTAAATAATTGGCAATAATTTGAGGCCTCTCTCTTCTTCTGGAAAAGAACCTTTTGATGAAGTTAAATCTCTAGTATATGATGGAAATGACATTCCATGGAAATTTACCTTGATGGCTTGCGTTCTTTATGAATAATTAAAAAGAAAAAAAGAAAATTATTTTAATTTATTTCGTCTTCTTACAAGAAGTATAGAAATACCAATCATCACACAGAACAGTATGAATAAGTTATAACCTGGAATGTTACCTCCTCCTCCAGCAGTAGGCAGAGCAGGGGCAAAATCCGCATACGTACAATCATAAGAAGGGGGTTCCCAACACTTTATATATAGCAGACATTTCATATTGCTGGGAATTTCCTCAACTGCATCAGGAATATAGGCAATTATTGAATGTTGTGAACTTTCATTAAGTATATTTGCTGCTGTACCAGTAATTTCATCTTCCCAAGCTGTACCATTCCATACTTCATAAGCAAAATCGCCCTCTCCCAAACTATAACCTCTCTCTAAAGATACAAAAGAAGGGGAGTCAAAATCTATATAATAATAAGGAACCCTCCAGGCAAAATTGAGAGGACCCTCCCATGGAATAAATTGAGAAGAAAAAATAAGAGCGGCCCAATAACTACCGTTCCAATCACCAAGATCACCTGCTACAGTAAAACTTGCGTACTTTCCAGTAACATTAAGTTTAACAATATCAATTTCGTCATGATAATCTCCAACAACTGTTTGATCAGTACTTTCACAATATCTATAAACATCGTCTTCAACATCAGTAAATATATAATCATAACCATTTACGACTGGCAAGAAATTTAATACTGAAAAAAAGACAAGAATACCAAAAACAGCTAATAATGCATTTCTTTTTATCATTTTCTTTCAATATAGGCTTTTTTCTTATAAAATTTTTTTAGATAAATTGATATTAGTACTTCAGTTATTTAAATAATTTGGACTTTTCTTACTAAATATAAATTAATACGTCTAAAGAGAAAAATTAGTATTTTTTAACACAATACTTTTTTCCTATTAATGTCAAAAAATCTTTATTTATTTTTATTAAGGTTTCTACTAAATTCCTTTATAGCATTAGAAAATTCATTTCTTAATATCATCTTGAATACTGGATGTCTCTCTTTAAATGGTATCTTTTCATTTCCGAAATAAATCCAAGAAGTTTGTTTGTTTTTAGACAAAGAAGAAAATGAAACTACACAATTAGAAAGAGAAAAATAATGATCTACCGAATTATTATATCTGCTTTTTAAAACATCATTGTAAAATTTTACCAGTTTTCCAGAACTCATTTCAACCAACTCTTTGCAATAATCTAAATTACACTTCTTTAATAACTTGATTTCCTTCTATTCTAAGCTCTATTTCGAATTTATCATGATGTTTAAAAATTATTTCAACTAATCGTTTTCGGCTCATTTCAAGGCTCTCGGCAAGCAAATCAATATCGATGCTTTTAAAAGTTTTTGAAAATTCCATGAGCTGTTTAATTTTTTCTTTGATAAAATCATCTATATCTTCAATTTCTAATTCTTTACTTACATGTTCAGTGTCAATACCGAATTGCTCTTTTAATAAATTCGAATTTGAAGAGATCCATTGAGTTACAATAAAACGTACCGCTTCAGATTTTGATTTACGTCTTTTTTTAGCCATCATACTTATAATTGTCTCATCAAATAAATCAAGACTAACAGTTATTCTAGGCATTTCCGTAGAATTTGATGGCATTTTTCAGATCAATACGACAAAATTGAAATTACTTATTAAAGAGAAAAAATTTTGAATATTTAAATCTTCTGTTTCAGCGATCATTAAATGCATCACAAACGATGCATTTATATATCACGGATGTCATTTTAATATTATCCACAAATTATATTTTCCGACAATAATAAGTATCGAATGTGTGTGTGAAATGTTAGAACTTTATACACCAAATTATGAAATACTTAATACAAAAGAAAGGATAACGGTTGATTTATTAAAAGATAGCCAAGAATTTTTGGAACAACTCGACATTAATTTTGATTTATTACTAGATACAGTTACATTAATATATCGATATTTGAGTAACTGTGAAAAAATTCCTCATAACTTGTTTAAATTCCTAATTTCTGCATATTACATCGTCTCAAGACACCCTTTAGCATTTCCTCTTCATGAATCAAAACAGGATTTTTGTGAGAAGTTTGGAATTCAGATTAGTTCATTAGAATATGGAGTGGATAAGATCTCAAGCAAATTAAACTTGATAACAATCTTGGATGACATGAATTATCCATATTTTCTTGACCCAGATTCTGACTTAGGTTTAAAGTTTGTGAAAAATATAGTTAAAACTACTGTTGAAAAATCTATGATGAAGTTTTTATTATATAATAAGCCAATCAACTCACAAATTTTAACTGAACAATTAATTTCAAAAATAATTTTTGAGGAGAATATCTTTCCAGAAGAACTGTTTCGACAATTTTACGAGATAACTTTGGAATTTGTAGAAGAAGAATTTCAAGATTATTATGATTATGTTGAATTACAGCAAAAATATCTTATTTAAGTTTTTTAATTTAATTTTTTTTAATTTTCTTAAATCAACTTTCATATAATCTTATATTACTAAATATTGAATTTACTTTAGAAAATAATCCTGTTATTAAACGCAATTCTTTTTTTGACATAAAAGCACGTTCAAAAACATTTTTAAACGCAAAAAATACATTTTCTTTTTTATGAGATCTTATTTTCAACTTTTCAATAAGACAATCTATAAAGTTATAAAGAGTAAGACGATCTTCTTTATTTGCATAAAGAACAGGTTTTTTACCTCTTCCAATTGTTAATACGCTTATTTTTTTAAATATTTCATATAATACTATTCCACAAGCGTGTGAAATATTTAAAGTAGGATAATTGGATCCTGTAGGGATTCTTAATAATATATCTACAAAGTTGAGTTCTTCATTAGTTAAACCTCTTGACTCCTTACCAAAAAGTATAGCTATTTTTAATGGGATTTCGGATTTTGGAAATATTAAGTCTTCAGGGAAAATCGCTAATCTTCTAATATTTGAGTAACTTTGGCCTTTAGCAGTTGTAGCAATAACTAAATCAAATCCTTCTAGATACTTTTTAAATTTAGAGAGATATTCTTCTTGGTCTTGAATAATTATTACTTCAGCATCCAAAAGAATATCTTTTCCATGCATAGCAAATCCTTGGGTTTCATAACTGAATATTTTTTCAATTTCTTCAATTGGATTGAATATAACCAGTTTTTTGAAATTGAAATTTTCCATTACACGTGATATAGAACCAATATTCCCGGCATGCTCAGGTTGAACCAATACTATAAAAAAAGATAAATTTTCATACTCTTTTGCTATATGTGTTTCTTGAAAAAAGTCAAATCCTCTTTTAATTTTCTTTTTATCCAAAATTGCTCACTCTTTAATGAAATTTTCAAATTATTAATCAAGGAGAGTAATTAAAAATTGAAAATCTTCCTTTATATAATTTATATTATTTATTAAGAACTTTAAAACATGGCTTTTAACCTTAATTGCTAAAATTTATATAGAAAATAGCAATTTTATCTTAAACAAAAAAAGAAAGCATGAAAGATATTTATATTGAAATCGCCATTAATTAGTTATAATAGTAATTTTAAATTATTATTCTTATATTTCATTAAGATTTAATTTCATTTAATGTGAGTTAAATGCCTATATATAAAAATATCGGAGAGTATCTTGAATTTATCAATATAAGTACTGAGAAGTTCACCTTATTTGAGTGGAAACCAGCTAGATCATATAAAAGGTATGATTTAGACTTAAATATTGTCAAACAAAATCCAGTTAACGATATTTTCTTTCATTTAACTAAAGGAAATATGAAAATTATACATATCAGAAAAGATAATTTAATATATACTGTTGGTTCTAGAAATGAGGTACAATTTCAATTACTGGAAGCTTTGTTGGATCATGTAAGTCTTAAATTTCATGAGATATATGATGTGGATGTAATTTTGTCTTATGGAAATTTTTCTATTAATATTTTTAATGCTTTTAAAAATGAAATTGAAGATATTATCGAAAAGTTTGCAGATTTAGGCTTAATAAAAAGAATAAATGTTGAATGTAGAGTATGTAATAAAGTTCTAACTTTATTTATTAAAAAAAATTTTATTGAAAATGCTGAATCTTATCCTGTTCCAATAGTATATGTTCATGAGGGACACGCCATTTTATGCTTTATTGACCAGAATTTTGATGTACGTGGAATAGAATTAGTTAATATTACAGGATAATAATAAAAAAATAAATTAAATTAATAATAAAATACTAAGAAATAGTTATAAAATAACTAAATAATTTAATAATATGGAAGAAGAGAATTCCAAAGGTACTCCTTTATTTGAGGAAATAGTTAAAAAAACTAAAACTGGAATTACCTTTCCAAAGAATTTAAGAGATATATTATTTGAAGATCAAGAAGTAGACGTATTTTTCCGATTAACTGTTCCAAAAGAAAAAGATAAAATAATTCTTGAATTTATATCTGAAGAACAAGCAAAACAACTATCTGATGAATTAAAGACTAAACAACCAAAATTACCTCAAAAACCCAAGCAGAAACAATCTACGAAATCTGGAAAAAATATTGGACCAACGCCAAGTTGGGGTGAATATTTTGTATATGATTTCAATGTTAAAGATAAAGTTCAACCGATTTTAGAATCAGCATTTTACAAATTTGCAGAAAAACCTTTAAATCTTGAAGATGCTATGGGTAGAGTTAAGTATGCTTTAGTGTCATTCCTAACTTCTACAAAAACAGAAAATGCAAAGTTATATTTTACTGTAGAGAAATTCTTACTAGATATCGTTGAGAAGTTCGATTTACCTAATTTATTAGACTGGATCTTTGAAAAAATTATACCTAATATTGAAAGTAAATTTCTCTATGAGTTAGCTCTTTTAGAATTAATTGAATCCAGTTTAAAATTTAAAAGATGGGAAAAAGCTGAAATTTATATTTTTCATGTTTTGAAAAATATTGATAGCTATGCTAAATCTGAAATTTACAATATAATGAACAGCTTTAAGCAATTAGTCAAAAAGGTAAAATATGTTGAGAGATCTGATAAAATAGATATTTTACTTAAAGAAAAATTATTAGAATATGGAGAAGGTGTAGAAGATACAGATTATAAAATTCAAATTGTCGAATTCCTCGAAGATCTAAATTACATTGAGCTAGCATATGATCTAGCAAAAAAAATTCAATTGAGTTTAGCTCCAGAAAGTATGAAAATAGAAGAAGTTCGAAAATTAGTAAGAAGGTTACATAAAGCTCCTATTACCGAGAATAAACCTCAATCTAGTATTGATTTTGATGAGGAATGAAATTCATTCCTGGAATTCTTTATTTTTTTCTTCGTCAGGTTCTATCTTTTTAAGCTCTTCTTTAATCCTTCTTGTTTCTTCTTCTTTAAGTTTCTGTTCTTTTTGTTCAATCGTTTTTTGCTTTAGTTCTAACTCTACTTGAGATAATTCCTTTTCTTTTTCAATTAATTCTTCTTTTAATTTTAAGGTCTTTTCTTTCTCTAAGATTTCTTTTTCTTCTAATGCCTTCTCTTTTTCTTCTAATTCCAATTTTTTCTTTTTAATTTCTATATCTTTCTTTTTTAGTTCCAATTCTTTATCAATTATTTCTGATTCTTCCTTCTTTAGCTTTTTTGGTATTTTTACTTTTGCAAGCTTTTCTTTACTTTCTATATCTTCTGTTAATTCTTGTTCTTTCGTTATTATTTCCTCTTTCAATCTTAATGTCTCTTCTTTCGTTTGTATTGCCTTTTCTTCAATTTCTTTCTCTTTTTCTTCTAATTCCAATTTTTTCTTTTTAATCTCTAATCCTTTCTTTTTTAGTTCCAATTTTTTATCTAAAATTTCTGATTCTTCCTTTTCCAAATGTTTTTCCATCTTTTCTTCTTCTACTAATTCTCCTATTTTATCAATGGAAACTATGGATTTTAATATTGAGTCTATTGATTTCTTTAAATCTTCATTTTCAGGAACATTTAGTATTTCTTTTGCATAATCAGTTAAGATTCTTGTTAATACGGTCGGGTTTTTTCTACCTATCGCTTTTAAAGTTTGAATAGCCTTTTCAACTACAAAATCTTTTTCATCTGTTAACTTTAACATAATTGTCTTAATAATCGCTTCATCGTCAATATCAGTTTCTCCTCCTGCCATATATATCAATAATTGTAAAGCCGCTTCTCGGACATTAGGATCATCAGAATTTAATAAATCTTGACTATATGGGAGGAATAAATCATATTCATTTTCACAGATTGTTTTCAGTAATAGTAAAAAAGTATATCTTAGTAATGAGTCTTTTTTTGAAAGATTTTCTAATAAAGTAGGTATATCAATAATTAAGTTTTCAATCAAAAATCTTAATACTGTTCTCCCTCCATGAAGAGGTAATAACGTTTCTATAATATTTTCTAATTTTTCAATATAATTTTCTTCTGTTGAATCACCCAAATAAAGTGCGATTATTTTCACAGCATCATCGATTCTTCCATCTTTTATAAGATCTTTAATCATTTGAATTTTATTACCATTATTCTCAACCTCATTCATTATTATTAACCTCTTATTTTTTAATTTATCTAATCTACCCAAATAATATAATAATCATTATAAATTCGCGTAATAAAATTAAATATTAATCGTAAATCTCTAAATCTTAAAGGTAACCGCTTATTATATCCTATATAATCATTAGATTCTACACTAATATTCAACATTATTTCTAAGTTTTCTTTATCATCCATTTGTAAATGTATTTCTTCACAATACTGTGTAAGAGCATCTAGATCTTCTACAAAAACATTCCAAAAATATTGATCTATTTTTGAAATATTCTCTTCTGGACGTTTATCTTTAATTTTTAAAAGCACATCATGAGGCACCATTGTTGAAATTGATACATATTTGGATGGAATTAGTTTCATACTAACCTCAGGAAAATAGATTTGAGCATACAATATGATTAAACCCAACAATAATTCAAGACTAACAATATTTTCGCGATTAGCATTACAAAGAACATATTTTTCATTAATAAAGATAACATGTATACGATCATCATATTTGAAAATCATATAATTATTCATTAATATGTATTTAAAATTCTCATTTCGATTTTGAATCCTATCATCGAATATCTTTAAAGCATCTTTCCATTTTTGGAAAGAAATAAATTTATTTAACTTTCGATAATCTCCATGAAAAAAGATATCTAAAAAGTCTATTAGATATAAATAAGTATCATACGGTCTATATACAACAGTCTTATTTCTAAAATCCCTTTCGATGACCCCTTTATGAACGCTATAACAAAATTTTGGCAGATCATCTAATATTAAACCATTTTTTATTCTTAGTTTCAATAAAAAGCGTCTAGCACATAATGGCGTCAATGTACATTGAATTCTATCAATCTGACATTCTTCAAAACATAATTTATCAATTCTATTCATTAATAAGTCAATCAAATCTGACTTGTATTTAGTTTCTGATTCATTTGCCAAATAATCTAATAGATGTTCTGGTTGTAAAGGCATTTTTTTGAATTAGAATATCAAAATTTTATTATAGATCTTATAAAGAAATTAATTTCAAATCTAATATTTTTTATCAATTTTATATTATTCTATAAAAATACTTAAACTTTTATTAGAAAGGAATTATAAAGAATTATTAAGAAGTATTACTTCTTTCTTTGTAGGATAGAATAGAATGTGTTAGGATAAGTAGAATATGTTAAGACAAATTCACATTTTTCTTAAAGCTGAACATCTATTTTGTAAGGATTATGCAATGGCATTAAGTGGCAAGGAATTAAATAACGTTAAAGAAATTATCCAAGAATATATCGATATGCCACTGTCTGGTAAAACATTTAGTCGTCCGGTTTCAAATTTTCAGATATTTCATAGGGGAACTGGAGAATTGTATTTTTTGTTTATAGCTGATTTAGTCGATTCACTTGACATCTTGAATGATATTATAAAAAATACGATGGAAAAGTTTAACGAATTATTTCCTGACCCCTCTAAGATTAGAGAATCAAGTCCTTCCAAATATGAGTTTATGCGCTTCTTAGATTTGATCCAAAAAGATCTTCACTCAAAGATATCAATTATTGGACCAACTGGTTCTGGAAAAACAACACTCTATAACATGCTCCGTAGTGGTGGAGAAAGATCAATAATGAATTTTGCTAAATCATCAATTTTTGAGATGGATGGTTTAAATTTTGATTTATGGGATTTTCAAATAAAAGATAATTTTTCTCCTTTGTGGTCTAAGTTCATCAGTGGATCTGATTTAGTTATTCTATTATTTGACTTATCAAACTATCATTTGAAGGTATTTAATCATTTTATAAATTTGCATAAACTTGAAAGTAATTTTTCCAGATTATTAATGATTGCTAATAAACGAGATTTAGTAGATGATGAAGATATAAGAAGAATTAAGAACGAATTAGATATAGATGATTTTATTGAACTTTCTCTAAATGATCCTGAAGTAAAACAAAATATTGAGGAATTAATAAAAAAGACTGTAGGTTTAAAGGAAACACTACCACCAAATTTTAACGAATTAATAAAAGAAGCTGATGAATTAGTTACTGTTGGAAATAATGTCCAAGCATTAGCGAAATATAATGAATTAATCAATGTATGTAATTTATATCAAGATTTTATGTATTTACCAAGTCTTCAAACAAAAGCAGATAATCTTAGAAAAATAATTGACGAAAAAGTAAAGATTAGAAAAGAAATGGATAGAAAGAAAGAATTTGCAGTCCCTGCTAAATTAAAATTTGCGAAAAAAGTAATGGTAAAACCTCTGCCTAGTACAAAACCTATACCAGAGGATTCTGTTCAAACAAAAGCATTTGACACAGCTATTAAGACGACTGATAAAATGGTGTCATTTAAACAACTAGAAAAGAAACCAAAAGAATTGAAAATTTTCAAAACTGAGGAAGTTACTCCCAAACCTAAAAAACTTACATTAACTCCAAAAGATTTAAAGATAGTAATACCCACCGAAAAAGAAGTGAAAATTAAAGAAACTAAATTGCCTACTGATTTATTTCCAAAATTGGATGAATCACAGGTAAAAAAAGATGAAGCTAAATTAGGTGACTTCGCTACCGAGTTACAAAACATGATAACTGAAAAAGGTAGTACCTTGAGTTTAAAATTGTGTGAACTATTAATATCAGAATTACAAAATTCCTTAGGAAGAGCATTGACTAAGGAGGATATTAACCTAGCAGCAGACTTTTTTGTCAAGCAGGAACAAATGTAACCACATAAAATCCTTATTTTTAAGTATAAAATTTTAATATTTATACTATAGTTTTAGTGGAAAAAACAAAATTTTATTGTATATTATTACCTAATTTTTTTAATTGTAATTATCACTATTTAAGGTTTGTGAAATGAATGCAATAGAGGAACTTAAGGACATTTTTACCGAAATAATGAGATTAAGTTATATACAAAGTGTACTAAGTTGGGATCGAGAAGTCAATATGCGAAATTATACTTCACTTGAAGGAAGAAGTAAACAAATGTCACTGTTGGAAAAATTAATTCACAAAAGAATAACTTCAGAAAAGGTCGGGAAATTAATAAAGGAAGCAGAAAAGCTTTCTAATCTCAATGAAATTGAAAGTGCTATGTTGCGAGAAATTACTAGAGAATATAATCTTAAAACAAAATTACCAGAGAAACTGGTTATGGAAATAGTTGAAACTGGAACATTAGCATCAAAAGCTTGGCAAGAAGCTAGATCTAAAAGTGATTTCTCACTCTTCCAAAAAATGTTAGAAAAAACTTTTGAATTACATAAAGAAAAAGCAATTAAACTAGGGACTCACCCAAATACTTACTCTACTTTAATAGATTTATATGAACCTGGTGCTACATATGAGTGGATTGTCAATATCTTTAATCCAATAAAAACCAAATTAATTGAATTTGTTAAAAAATTAGAATCTTCTTCGGATAAACCTGTTGATTCAATTTTAAGAAAAAACTATGATCCAAATAAGCAATTTGAACTTAGTGTTGAGATAATAAAAAAATTGAATTTTGATCTTGGTTATGGGCGTCAAGACAGATCAACCCATCCATTTACAACATCTCTTGCTCCAATGGATATTCGTATCACTACAAGGACGATAGAAGATAACTTAAGTGATTGTATATTTGGAACAATACACGAATGTGGTCATGGTCTTTATGACATGGGTATTAGAAAAGAACTTCATGATACTATTCTCTGTACTGCCACTTCGTTGGGAATCAATGAATCTCAATCTAGAATGTGGGAAAATTTTGTAGGACGTAGTAAGGAATTTTGGATTTATTGGTATCCACACTTTCAAAAATATTTTCCAGAAATTTTAAAAGATTATCCGTTAGAAGAATTTTATAGAGCTATAAATGTTGTTAAGCCTTCATTTATAAGAGTAAATGCTGATGAGGTAACATATGGGCTTCATATTATTTTACGCTTTGAATTAGAAAAGGAACTTATCGATGGTAAAATTAAAGTAAACGAATTACCTGAAGCATGGAATTCTAAATTTGAAGAACTTTTAGGGATTATACCACCTAACGATGCACAAGGTGTTCTACAAGATGTACATTGGTCGTGGGGAGATTTTGGATATTTTCCTACTTACCTTTTAGGGAATTTATATGGTGCCCAAATCTATTCAGATGCATTAAAAAGGATGCCAAACTTACCTGAGGATTATAGAAAAGGTGAATTTTCCAATTTATTGAATTACTTAAGAGAAAATGTGCATCAACATGGAAGTATCTATAGAGCAAGCGATTTAATAAAAAGAATCACAGGGGAAGACTTAAACCCAGAATACTTTATGGATTATCTTAAAAAGAAATATTATCCAATTTATAATCTCTAATTTTATTTTTATTAAAATTTTATAATAATAAAACTGATAAAATATTCTAAAATATTTTAAATATTAATTCAAGAAAGAGACTATATAACATCATATTTAGGATAGCATGCTATTACAAGTAAAAAAATTCTCAGAAAAGTTATTACTTCCCTTAGGAAGAAAGTTAGTAAAAATACCTGCAAATTATTTTACTCTTTTGGGCATGATATCTGCCATCATAACATTCTTTGTTTTCCTTTTTCAAATTCTCCCTTTAATTATTGCATTCTTATTTATTACTGAGTTTTTTGATCAATTAGATGGCGTGGTAGCACGTCTTCAAGGTCCTACAAAGATGGGAGCATTTCTTGATTCTACCTTAGATCGAATCGGAGATTTTTTTCTATTTTTTGGAGTAATATTGGGGGGCTACACTTCAATTGAAATAGGTCTCATTGTGATAATTGGGGCGTTTTTAACTTCATATACTAGAGCCAAAATCGAAGCATTAGGAGTCAAAAGTATGTACGGAGTAGGATTAATTGAAAGAACAGATCGTATCCCGATTTTGTTTATAGGATCAATATTCCAAATTTGGTTTCCAACCGCTATTTGGTGGACAATGATAATTTTGGCAATCGGAACTAATATTACTGCTATTCATAGAATTTTTTATGCTTATAATAAATTTTCTAAAAAGAAACAAGATTTGGTTTAGAATTATTAAAAAAAAAGAATAAATTAGAATTGCTTTCTGTTGAAGATGAGAATATTTAAAAGCATAATTATACTAGCGATGGAGTATCCAGCTATCGGAGTTATTACAGCTGGATCACCAATATCTAAAAGAAGAGGTAAAATGAAAATTGTTGACGATAATTGATTTCCCAAATAAACTGATAAGATTGCTGCAGCTGCTACTGAGGGGACTAATACTCCAAAAAAGATTCCCATTGAACATGAAACGGCCATAAAAGCCATAAGCATTAACATAGATTTTAAAATCTCTATTATGTCATCTGCAGTTACTCCAAAATCAATGGCATCTAGTATTAATACAACTATGTAGGAAATGAAAACTGCTACTACTAAACATAGGTAAACAGCAAAAAATTTAGCTAATAGGAAATACCACCTTTTAACGGGTCTTACTAAGAATAATTCATATACCTTATGATTTTTTTCGCTTACTATTGATGTGCTTAACATTACAGAAGAGAGAGTACTACCTATACTTGAAATTACCATTCCTATTAATAATGAGGTTAAAAATCCCTCAACCTCTGCCTGTTGATACAGGAAGCGGATTAGAACAGCTAATAATGGCATTCCAAACCATAGAATAATCATAACCTTAGATTTAATATAACCTCTTAACTCATCAAAAAAAAGCAATAAGAATGTTATTTAAGTTCACCTCCAACATACTTTAAATATACTTCCTCTAGACTCGGTTGAACTATACTAAAATTTCTAATCTTACAATCATTTTCTAATAATAATTTAAGAATTTGATTAATTGCAGAATTTAAATCAATATTAGAACTTAAATGCACAATTTGAATGTTTGAAGCCAAATTTTCTACTTTTTCTACCACATCAATATTTTCTAAATCTTGATACAACAATGAATTTTTAGCAACTTCGATTCTTATCATGTTCCCTATATTAAAATCACTTTGTAAGTCATTAGGACTTCCAATTTTAAGAATCTTTCCTTTATGCAAAATTCCAATAACATTTGCTATATCTTGAACATCACTTAGAATATGTGAAGAAAATAAAATAGTCTTCCCACTTTTAGCAAGTGATTTGATCAATCCTTTTATTTGATACCTAATCGAAGGATCTAAACCAGATAATGGTTCATCTAAAACCAGAATTTCTGGCTCATGTAAGAGGGCTTGACATAATCTAAGTTTTTGGATCATACCACCTGATAAATGTTTAATTTTTTTATATCTTACATCTCTAAGTTCGGTAAATTTTAAAACATCTTGAATACGATCTTCGAGATTATCTTTACTTATTCCTGATAAAAGACCAAAAGTAGTTAGAGCATGATTAACTGTCCTCCATTCTTGAAATCCTACTTCTTGAGGATGGTATCCTATAAGCTTATGAAGATCTTTATAATTGGAAATAGATTTTCCATAAACAAATACTTCTCCTTTATATTGTGTGATTAATCCAACTAAAATCTTAATAGTTGTAGTTTTTCCTGCCCCATTAGGACCAATATATCCAAAGATATCTCCTTTTTCTATGTTAAAAGAGACATTATTTAAAGCAAGAAGATCTTTATAACTTTTAGAAAGATTACGTATTTCAATACAACGATTTTGGCTCATATTTTAAACATGTATTTTATTTAATCTAATTGAATTAAATTATCTAAATTTTTAAATTTACTATACCATAATTATATTTGGATTCATAGTTTTTTTTCTTAAATTCCATAAATTATCAGTCCTATTCTCAGAACAAATTTATATATTAAATCTATCATAATTTATTCAATTAGATTTCTTACATGATAATGTCTAGTAATGAAATTAATTTAAAATTAGTTATTTTTGGGGATGCTGGTGTTGGTAAAACTTCCATTATCAATTCTTATTTGGATAAAGGTTTCCCAGAAAGATATATTCCTACAATAGGAAGTAATATTTCTAGAAAAGAATATAAATTGACTGATTATTTTATTCGTATGAATATTTGGGATATTGGTGGTCAACCTTCTTTTAATCCGCTAAACCCAGTATATTTTAACAATGTTGATGTAGCTCTATTAGTTTTTGATTTATCTAAAACAAAAGAAACACTTTTAGAACTTCAAAAAACGTATTTAAAAAGATTAACAGAGTCTTCTGAAGATTGCTTAACTTATTTGATTGGAAATAAATTAGATTTAATATCAACGGAAGATGATATAAAGGAAATTTCTGCTCGATTTAGTATTAAAGAAATCCCATTAATTCTTATTTCTGCTAAAACGCAACATCAAGTCCAAGATCTTTTTGAACTGTCCATTTTTAATTTTTTGCAGGACTGGGAAAAGCAAATTGAAGATACTGGTAATAGACTTTCAGAAGATTTTTTAGGATTTATCAGTAAAAGTGAGAATGATCTAAATGATTTATTTACAAATTTAGCAGAGATTGATTTACATACTCTTAAAAAGAAATCTATTGCAAAAAAAGTTTCAGTTTCGTCTAAAAGAGATATCGAATTACCTGAAAGATCTAAGGAACATAAAGATATTCAATATCATATTCCCAAATTAGATGAAATTAAAGAGAATGTTATAAATGCTTATAGCAATAATTTAACAGCAATTAAAGATCTAATTCTAAATTTAAAGAACACTCCAATAGCTTCACTCAACGAGATAATTGATAAAACATCCAAAGATTTAAATTATTTCAAAGAGGATTTTGAGTTAAAGTTGCAATCAATATTAAAACTAGAAAAAGAGAAAAAAACACAACATAATAAAAAGATTAAATAAAAAAAGAGAAATGGTGAATAATATTGCCTAAAAAAGAGGTTATTAAGGAAGTAACTCCAAAGTTAATTCAGAAATTAGGAGACCAAGTTAATAAACTTGAGGAAAATATCGAATTAATCAATAAAGAACTTAAAGAAAATGTTGAATTCATTAATGAAAATATTAGAAAAATAAAAGAGGAGATTACAATATATAAAGAACAAACTGAAGAAACGATTAGAACTCAAGAAGATATTATTATCAGTATGGTACATAAATTTAATGACCAATTTTTATTAGAAAAAAACAAAATCATATCTGACTTAGAAGCAGTTAAAACTCAATTTGATGTAATGAAAATCTCCTTCACTGTAAACGAAAATCAACTTTTAGAGAAACTAAAAACTATGATAAGGGCAGAGTTAAAAAATGTAATTACTGGTAAAGAAGATGAAATATTAATGAAACTATGGATTGATGAACTAAAACAAATAATTTTAAATTTTGAAAATTTGAAAAAGGTTCATCCTAAAGAATTTAATTTACAAATTGAAGAGATTTCTAACACTATTGACATATTCAAGCAAAAGCTTCAAGGTTCTTAAGGGAATTAAATAATGAAGAAAGATAAAATAATATGTTAATTTCGCAATTTAGGAGGAGGGACGTAGACTTTACGCATTCCTTCCAATAAAGATATGGCATTTTCAGGGCAGAAATGAGCACAAACTCCACATCCTATACACCATTCTGCATTTCTTTCGGCTTTATTATCATCATTTAATTCGATTGCCTTAACAGGACATTTTTCTACACATGTCCCACATCCAACGCATAAACTCTCATCTATGGATGATAAATAATTAGTTGAATTTATCATAGAGATGGCTCCTGTTCTCCACATCTCAAAAGTTGCACAACAACATTCACAACAATTACATATACTTGTTTCATCCCTTTCAATGTTTTCATGAGGGTGAAAAGCTTTATGGACTAAACCAGCTTTTTCAGACTCTTTTAAAATTTTAAATGCTTCATCTTTAGAAATCATCCTCGCAAATCCCTGCTCACTTGTATAGCGTGCAGATTTTCCAAAAGTAAAGCAATTTTCTCTTATGTTTGTAGTTTTACAAGGATTTCCTAATAAATCTTTATGATGCCGACAAAAACAATGACCCACAGCAATATCCTCAAATTTTTCTATAAGTTCTTCAATTTTTTGAGTTGGTAATATTTTCTCTTCAGGGATGCTTATCTCTTCATTAATTAAAATATCAAGATCTTCACCTGTCGTTGTTTTATCTAATATGGGTACAGTCCTATCCATTGGAGGGAAATTTTTAAATATAGGAACTATAGTATCGTAATTTTGTTGAACAAAACGTGCTAATTCATCGAATAATTTAGCGAATAACTTTGCTACTTTTTCATTTTCTTTAGAAATTTCGAGTTTTTTCATAAAGAAATATTCAAAGGATCCAATCGAAAATATTGGCATTAATCGATATACCATTATTCCTTTTGAATTTAATTGATTGAATATAAAACCAGTTTTAGCTAATTTATCCACATGCTTTTCTATCTCATCTTCTGACATTTTACTACTGTCTTTTAATTGTTCCATAGTTTGAGAAGCCTTTCTTCTGAATGCCGTTATAAAGGGCAATTGTTCTTTATCAATTAATAGTTTTAATAATTCAATCATAGTATCATTTATAGGAAATGGAATATAACCAGCTTTAACAATTGTTCGTGCAGCTTTTCTATAATTTTCCTCTAACATTTCTTATCTTTTTTCTAATTATTTTTAAATATAACCCAATCAAAGAATATTTAATAATATTCTGATATTGTAAAAAATCAATCATAATAATTTTTTTAATGAATTTATAGAATTAATCTATGAAATCTTTAAGAACAATGGAGAATGATAATGGAACATAAAACCTATCCTGAATTTAGTTCTCACTATCCACTACTCCTCACGACTTTTATGAAAAGACCAGTGAAGATTTATCCAAATGAGATTGGCGTTGTTTATAGAAACCATATCACGGGTGAATACCAGCGTTTTACATGGCTTGAGTGGTATAAACGTACTTGCCGTTTAGCAAATGCTTTGAAATCTTTTGGCGTAAAGCCTGGAAAACCTAGTGAACCAGGTGATAGAGTTGCTACCATAGCACTAAATACACACAGGCACCTAGAACTTTATTATGCTGTACCCTGCAGTGGGGCAGTGCTCCATCCGATCAATGTGAGACTTGCCTTGGATCATATAATGTACATTATAAATCACGCGGAGGATAAAGTGATATTTTTTGATGATCTACTTCTTCCCCTAGTTGAAAGCATCTATGATAAAATAAAAGACACTATAGAGACATTTATATATATGTCAGATAAACCAGGATTGCCAGATACGAAGATAGAGAATCTTTTTGAATATGAAGTGTTGCTTAAACAGGAATCTGAAGAATTCGAGTGGCCTTATTTAAGTGAGGATAACTATGCTACTCTTTGTTATACTACTGGTACTACAGGACTTCCGAAGGGAGCGTTGTTCACTCACAGAGCGCTCTATCTTCAGAGTTTGCACATAATTGCTTATTTCTTTTTTAGAAATGATCCAACTAGTGTATTTCTTGGTGAAAATACGGTTCCTATGATGCTCACACCTCTCTATCACATACACGCATGGGGAGCACCTTTCATTAATGTATTTCAGGCAGTAAAAATAGTATTGCCAGGGACATTCACGGTTGAGGGCTTTTGCGAGTTGATTCAAACTGAAAAGGTAACATATGTAGCAGTGGTCCCAACAATTTTAGCTATGCTTATTGAGTATAAAGATTTAGACAAATATGATTTATCCAGCCTTGTAGATGTTGGTGTGGGAGGGGGAGCTCTTCCGCTAGGATTAAAAAAAAAAGTCGAGAAAAAGATTCCTGAATTTACTGCGACCTCAGGATATGGAATGACTGAAACAGCACCAGTTACAGTTATCGCTTGGGTAAAAAAATATATGACAAACTGGTCAAAGGAAAAATTGGATGAAGTTAGGGTGAAAACGGGTCTTCCTATTCCTGGGATTGAGGTTGAAGTTGTCGACGAGAATGGAATACCAGTTCCCCACGACAATAGGACCTTAGGACAGATAGTAATTCGTGGTCCTTGGGTCATGGAAGAATATTATAAGAATCCTGAAAAGACTGGGAATGTGTGGTACGAGGAGTGGTTTCATACTGGGGATATAGCAACGGTTGATGATGAAGATTTCATAGTGATTGCTGATAGGATGTCAGATGTTATTAGAAGCGGTGCAGAGATGGTTCCGACCGTTTTACTCGAAAATTTGGCTGCAACGGCTGATTTCATCCTTGAAGCTACTGTTGTAGGTGTTCCTGATGACGTATGGGGAGAGAAAGCCCTTGCCATCATAAAGCTTGTACCTGATTCCAACAAAAAGGAAGATGACCTGATTGATTTCCTCAGGATTGAAGGTGTGGAGAAAGGTAAGATAACCAAATGGATGCTTCCTAAACTGGTGACCATTGTCGACGAAGTGCCCAAGACAAGTGTAGGAAAATATAATAAAAGGGAGATCAAGAAGAATCTGGAGGAATATCTGGCTAGGGCTAAAGATATGAAACAAGGCTAAGTGATCGAAAGTATTATAATTTAATTATTCAATTTTTCCTTTGATTTGTTTAATTATTAATTGCTTGGTTAATAATTAAGGTTAAAATTATTTGTTAACCTAAATAGTTAATATTAAGAATTCAAATTGTTATTTTCTCTTTGTTGGTTGATTATGGTTAATTGTTTAATTGTTGGTCATGGCGCAAGAGAACATGTTATTGGAGAAGCTCTTGTTAATGGTGGTGCTAAACTTTTTGCTTTTATGAGTTTTAAAAATGCAGGATTAGAAGATTTAAGTAGAGATATAAAAATTCATTCTGAAACCGATTTCAAGGAAATTGTAGAATTCTGCAAAAGTAAAAAAATTGATTTTGTGGTTATAGGACCAGAAGCTCCTTTATGTGTTGGGATTGTCGATGCCATAGAAAAGAACGGTATTCCATGTATTGGTCCACGAATTGAAGCTGCGCAATTAGAAGGATCAAAAATATTTACACGATTTTTACTTGAAAAATATAAAATATCCTCTAATGTGAAAAGTAAAATGTTTGACTCAATGAATGGTGTAGAAACCTACATTAAAGATATTGGGGAGGAACATATAGTTATAAAACCAGAAGGTTTAACAGGGGGAAAAGGAGTAAAGGTTTATGGTGATCATCTTTTTTCGAAAAAAGAGATTTTGGAGTATTGCCATGAATTAATTAATAAGAAAAGTAGATTTCTTATAGAAGAGAAATGTGAAGGAGAAGAGTTTACATTACAAACTTTTGTAGATGGTAAAAATGTTGTAGGTTCACCTTTAGTTCAAGACCATAAGAGGGCATATGATGGTGATAAAGGTCCAAATACAGGAGGGATGGGCTCGTATAGTATAGAAAATCATCTTTTGCCATTTATTACTCAAGAAGATGTTAAAATGGCATTAGAAGATATGAATAAAACCGTAGCAGCTGTGAAAGCTGAAACTGGTGTAGAATATAAAGGATTTCTCTATGGACAATTTATGAAAACTGCAAGGGGATTAAAGTTAATTGAATATAATGCAAGATGGGGTGATCCTGAGGCAATGAATGTTCTACCGTTGCTTGAAGCTAATTTTGTAGATATATGCTGGAAAGTTATTGACGGAAATTTACCAGGGAATATTAATTATGAAAATAAGGCAACTGTGTGTAAATATCTAGCTCCAGAAGGATATCCAGTATCTCCAAAAAGAGATCAAATTGTAAAAATTAACAAGGAAAAACTAAATGAAATTGGTGCGAAATATTATTATGCTTCTGTATATCGGGAAGGTAATAATATTTATACGACAACATCTAGAGCAATGGGAATCCTAGGGATTGCTAACACACTTGAGGATGCAGAAAAAATTGCCGAACGCGGTGTTAGTTGTATTGAAGGAAAACTATTTCATAGAAAAGATGTGGGAACATTAAACTTGCTCCAGAAAAGGATTGATCATATGAATTCACTCTTGAACAAATAAACCAATGAGAAATTTTTAATATTTTATAATCAACACATTATAATAATATCCAATTTTATTTTAACTTGAAATATGTCCGCTTATTCTAAAAATGCTAATTTCAATGAACTAATTCGTCTATTATTTAATAGTGATGACTGGCAAAAAAGAGCTGAAGCCGCCAGAAAGTTAGGGCTTTTAAAGGATCCTCGCGCATCAAATTTACTATGGAGGGCTATTAAATCAGAAAAAGAATATATGGTAATTAATAGGATAATCGAAGCAATGGGAAGAATAGGAGATGCAAAAGTTACTTTAAGCATAATTGATATTTTAAAAGAAGAATTAAAAAAAAAAGAAATAGATAAATTTAGGATTATTTGTATCTTAGAAAGCCTAACAAGGCTTAAAGATAAAAGAGCTTTAACTTATATTGGATCTTTTCTAAATTCTCCAGATGTAGAATTAAGGAAACTTGCTGAGGGTAGTTTTGATGCAATAGAACCCAATTGGCGTGAAATAATTAAAAAAGCAAAGATGGAGAAATCTATTGAGGAAATATTCAAAGAAAAACTTTGATCATGAAGATTTGTGTCACTATTAATAGATTTTACTCAGTATTTATAACAAGCTCGTAATAAGAGGTTTTTTAAGAAATTTAAATTCTTTTTATTTAAAGTAATGTAAAAAATATTAGAAAAGGATAAAAAATGCATAATGTTTGCTGCTGGGATCTGGAGGGACCAATTAGTGTTTTAGATTTTGCTTTCGAAATGGGGCAATTATTAAATAAAAAAAAAGATCTCTATTTTCATAATTATGATATGGGAGAATTCTTCTCCATGATTTCTACTTATGATGATTATATAATAGATGTCCCTGGAGTTAAGAAAAAGCTAAAAATACCTGATTATCAACCAGGCGATACTTTACGTCTAATGGCACCTATCTACGTTGCTTGTTTTTCTAAAAAAGATTTAATTGATTTAGCAATACAGAATCTAGGATTATTACCTGGATGCCAAGAAATAATGCAAATTCTTCAAAAGAAATGGGAGATTTTTGTTATTTCTACTAGCTATGCTCAATTTGCTCATAATGTTTCATCAGCATTACAAATACCGAGGGACCATGTTTATTGTACTGAACTAAACATTTATGACTTAAAGGAAGGGCTATCAAACATAAATCATGAAGTAAATGTTTTAGTAAGAGAAATTTATCAAAATTATATAGATAATAATAAGGATCTTAATAGTGTTATAGAAGATTTAAATGATTTCTTTTGGAAAAATAAAAATTCAGATTATATTAAGGTCATGAATCAAGTAAAAGTTAGAGGGGGAAAAAGGAAGGAATTAGCTGTGGAAGAAATTTCAAAAAGAACCGGTACACCTATTTCTAAAATGATTGCATTAGGTGATTCAATAACAGATATTAATATGCTCCAGAGAATAAATGATGAAGGTGGTATAGCAATTTCGTTCAATGGAAATAGATTTTCTGCCAAATATGCAAATATAGCAATTAATACTCCAAATAGTATGGGTGTTTTACCTATTTTTCAATTAAGGAAAAATTTAGATATCTTTTTAGATGAATGGGAGTCTAATTTTAATTATTTTAAAAAGAATCCTGTGAATATCTCTAATGGATTAATCTCAGAAGAATGTAAAAAATATTTTATTAAAAACAATTTTGTACCTGAAATTGTTAATTTAACTAATAAATCAAAAGATGAATTTAGTAAAATAGTTACAAGGCAAGAGCAAATGCGAAAAAGTGTGAGAGGAAGGGCAGGTTCTTTAGGATAACTTTTATCTTTTGTCCCCACTAATAGATTCTTTATTTATAAAATTTTTTTTATAAAATTTTCTTCCTGAGATTATCTGTTTCAATTTCCTTAGATCTCTAAATACAATAATTGCCCATAATATAATCCCTATTAGCAAAAAAGTAAAAGACGAGCTTAGAGATGAGCCAAAAATTAACCCAAATGTTAAAAAATAAATAAGAAAAAAGACTGTAGAAAATAGACTAGTTAAAATAAGATAAATTTTCCATTTAGAACTTGAAACAAACTCATTTCTTTTTAAACTTTCATAGCAATTACAACAGATTAATGGCATATCAATATTATACCTTTCTTTAAAATATATTTTATGAATAATAGTAAACATTCTATCAATGCGATTTCCACACAATTTGCATAAATAATCTGATTTTTTTAGTCTCTTCTGCTCAATATTATTAATTCTAGATTTTGAAAAATAGCAATCATTATTTTGATAATGAGAACAGGTTTTACATGTTAATAAAAGTTCTAATTTTCTCTCTTCAAAATAACTTTTATTTGGCATTATGAAAAACGGATAATTTGGGTGTTGTTGGCAAATAACCCTTCCTTTATCATCTATTTCAAAATTAGGTTCTATAAAAGGCATTTATATATAACATAAAGATAAGTTATTTTATTTATTTTTATTTAAGAAATAAATTCATGTTTGCTTTAATATTTATTATAGTATAATACTATAAAATTATCATTATTTATCCCAATTTTTAAATAAATAATATTAGGTAGCTTTAAAAATGTCAAGTTCATCTAAAACCACTTATAATATTGGCCAAATAATATCTGAGAATATTGAGGATCTGATTTTTATATATGATATGAACTTCAAATGTGAGTATACGAATACAAACATAGATTTGGAAGAATTACATGTTTCAACTGAAAATAAACAATTACATCATTTTATCCATCCACATGATACCGTTCCAATGATTGACTTGTTGGAAAGAACATTTAAATTAGGATATGGAATTGCCGAGATTAGAATTAAATATGGAGATAGAATTTTCAATTGGTACGAGATAAAAAGTAAACGATTTGTGGATACATCTAAAGAAAATAAAGTTATTTTATTCTCTAGAGAAATAACAAAGTTTAAAAAAATGGTACAAGAAATAAAGGTTCGTCAAGCAAGATTCAACGAATTAACAGAAACCTTACCTGAAATTAGATATTGGAAATTTCTTCAATCTAAGAAAGGCATTGCAGCATATCAAAAAACTAGAGAAATGCTAGAGTTAGTGATTGATAATATCCCACAATTAATCTATTGGAAGGATACAAATTTGAATTATTTAGGATGTAATCAAAATTTTGCTGTTTTAACTGGAATTAAAAACCCAATAAATATAATCGGCGAAAAAGATGATGATTTACTCTGGGTTAAGGAAGATCTTACAAAAATTCAAGAGAACGAAAGAAGAGTAATGGTAAATAATAAAGCTGAATACCACACTATAGAATTTTTAGTTTTACATAATGGTAACAAAATTTGGTTTGAAGTAAATAGAATTCCACTCCACAATTTAGACGGAGAGGTTGTAGGAATTCTTTCCACTTATAGAGATATCACAATTCGAAGAGTAGCAGAACAAAAATTAAGAGAGTCTGAAGAAAAATATCGAAATATTCTTGAAAACATTAAAGAAAGCTATTTTGAAGTTGATTTAAAAGGAAATTTTACTTTTTTTAATGATGCTTTATGTGATCTTCAAGGAATCCCTAGGAATGAATTATTAGGATTAAATTTTAAGAATTTAGTAGATGAAGAAAATAGGAATAAAATTTTCCAAGTATATAAAAATGTTTATAAAACTGAAATTCCTGAAAGTGATTTTCAATTTCAATTTCTGAAAAGAAATGGAGAAGGAGTGATATGTGAATCCTCAATATATTTAAGATATGATTCAAATCGAAATAAGATAGGTTTTAGCGGTTTAGCACGAAATATTACGGAAAAATTCCAGTTAGAGCAAGAAATAAAAAAATCTGAAAAAAAATATCGAAATATCATTGAAAATACAAAAGATGTAATAGTGATTACTGGACTAGATGGTAAATTTCTATATGTTTCTCCTCAATTTTCTGAGATGCTTGGTAGTGAAATTAATCTAAAAACTAAATTATTCCAAAATATTCATCCTGATGAAATTCAACATTTAACAGAATTATTTTCAAAGGCAATTAGTCAAGAGAGTATACTGATGACTGAAGAAGTTGAATTTCGTGCGAAGCATCAAGATGGGCATTATATTTGGTTATCAAGTTCGTCTAAAAATTACTATAATGATGATGGGAAAGTGATTGGCTTTATTACCCTATTAAGAGATGTCACTGACAAAAAGATAGCAGAACAAAAATTAAAAGAATCAGAAGAAAGATATCGTCATTTGTTTGAAAGCTCTCCATATGCCATTTGGTTGATGGAATTAGATGGAACAATTCTAGATTGTAATTCTACAATGAATAATTTACTTTCTGCTTATGAGAGAAAAGATCTAATAGGAAAAAAGTTTTCTGAAGTATTATCAATAATTAAAAGACCTGAATTTCTTATAAATATATTAAAGGAGCGATTGGCAAAATTTATTAAGGGAGATAATCTAAGTTCATTTGAATTTCAGATAACTAGAGTCGACGGAAAAAAATTTTGGCTAGATCTCCAGACTACTATAGTAAAAGTAGGTAATGACACACTATTGCAGGTAATAATTCAAGATACAACTGAAAAAAAAATTGCTGAACAAAAATTGAAAAAATCTCAAAAAGAGTTACAAATATTAAATAGACTCTTAGAGCAAAAAATATTAGAAAGGACTCTTGAATTGAGAAAGTCAGAGCAACAATATCATACTACTATTGATTCGCTAGGTGATTCGCTGCATGTTGTTGATAGAGATTTGAGAATTATTCTAATGAATCAGGCACTTAAAAAATGGCTCAGAGAGCTCAATATTAAAACAGAGATTATTGGTGCCAAGATTTCGGAAGTTTTTCCATTTTTACAAGACAACATTTATGAAGAATATCGACAAGTATTTGACACTGGTTTATCTCTTATCACTACAGAAACTACTATTTTACCAGAGATTGATGTAATTACAGAAACTCGAAAATTCCCCATTTTTGTACAAGGGAAAGTAGCCCAAGTAATCACCATAATACGTGATATCACTGAAAGAAAGAAAATAGAACAAAAATTAATTGAATCTGAAAGGAAATTAAGAGAACAAAACATTGAGTTAAGAAAACTAGATCAAATTAAAAATGATTTTATTACTATGGCAGCTCATGAGCTAAAAACTCCATTAATCTCTATTTCAGGTTTTACTGATTATATTCTTTTCAAGCATAAAAACGCCTTAATTCCGGAAATTTTTGAAGATTTGAAAACCGTCCAGAGAAACATTAAACGCCTAGAAATTTTAATGGATCAGCTATTGGAGGTTATGAGGATTGATGAAGGTAGATTACAATTACAAATTGAAAAAATAAATGTAAGTAAAATAATCAGCAATTGCTTGGACGAATTAAGTTATCTGATTAATGAAAAAAATCTTGAGATCATCCTTAATATTGATTATGAGATAACTTTAAATATAGATCCCACACGTATTTTTCTTGTTTTCACTAATTTAATTTCAAATGCTATTAAATTTACACCTGACTATGGTTGGATTGAAATTTCGGCTAAAAAAGTTAATGAGAAGTACTTTTTTGAAATTAAAGACAATGGAATTGGTCTAACTAAAGATGAAATAGGCAGATTATTTAAAAAGTTTGAAAGGATAAACCATCCAATTGGGGCCAAAAATGTTGGTATCAAAGATTCAGGAACAGGACTTGGTCTATATATCTCCAAAGGAATAGTTGAAGCCCATGGTGGCGAAATTTGGGCTAAATCCGAAGGATTAAATAAAGGTACAACATTTTCATTCTTTCTTCCTTCATAATTTGATATTCAAAGAAATGAAAATTTTTCTTTTTAAATAGTTATTAATAATCCATTATTCAGTTATATTTTTTTTATTGAATATTGGATAAATAAATTAGAAAGGAATATTTTTTTTAATAACGTAACTGAAATGGCAATTCTAATAATAGCTGAGAAAAAAAAAGCCGCAGAAGCTATAGCAGAAGCCCTTGGACCAGTTAAATTAATAAAAAAAACAAAAAGTTTAAGCATTTGTTATGTACCATCAAGAAATATTTATGTGTTACCACTAAGAGGGCATCTACTTGAATATAGAAACACAGATGCGTTCAAAGGGTGGACTAATATTAATCCTCGCGATATTATCACTAATCCAAAATCAATTAGGAAGGTACCGATCAATTATATAGGAGCTTATATAAAAGCATTAAAAGAGTATGCAAAAATTTGTAATTACTGTATAATTGGAACAGATGCAGATATTGAAGGATGCAATATTGGGCTTATAGATGCATTACCTTTTGTTATTCAAGAGAATCCAAATATCAGATTGTCACAAATGTGGCTTAGTTCACTACAAAAAGATGAAATTATAAAAAAATTTAATCAAACAATTCCACCAAAGTATAATTGGGCAAAAATAGGTGAGGCAAGGGCAATTATAGATGCTGTAATAGGCTTTTCTGCAACAAAAGAAGCTACTAATACTTTTAGACCTCTTTTGGATAAATTTAATGCTAAATTTATATCAATTGGTAGAGTTCAGACCTCATTATTATACTTAATCTATCTATTAGAAGAATGTATTAAAAATTTTGTACCAGAACCTTATTTCACGATTGAAGCTAATTTAAATCATAAAGATGGAAAATTTAAAGCATACCATCAAAAAAATCCATTTCAAAAAGCAGCTAAAGCTTTAGTGAAGATTATATTCAATAAAATTAAGGATGAAAAATTTGCTAACGTAATTAACAATACAACAAATTTAATTAAAAATCCTCCACCCACACCCCTTAATACTTCAAAAGCTCTTATTTTACTTACAAGAGTTTTAAAGATTAATGCAAATCTAGCCTTAAAGACAATGAATTCTTTATATCTTAATAAAATAATATCATATCCAAGAACTGACAGTGATATATACAAACCAAATTTTGATCACCTTCAGTATCTAAAGAAATTCATAACTCATTCTCAATATTGGAATTATACCCAAAATCTACTGAAAAATAATAGAGTCAAACCAACAAAAGGAAAAAAAGATGCTGGAGATCATCCTCCAATAACACCTTTAGAAAGCGTGGAATTAAATGATTCTCGGTTCAAAACCAATATTCAAAAAAGAGTATATGATATATTAGCTCGACATTATTTAGCACTCTTTGGATCTGATGCTATTGAATCAAAAACAATTTTAGAACTATCTATAAAAGATGAACCATTTAAATCAAGGATTCTTGCTCTAATATCTGAGGGATATTTAGCAATAGCTCCCTTCCTTAAAAAAAATTATGATATATTTATAAAAATCGTTGGAAATAAAATTCCAGTGGATGAAATCTTTTTGAATGAAAAAGAAACAAAACCACCAGCAAGATACACAGATACTTCGCTTTTAAAGTTAATGGAAAAGAATCATTTAGGTACAAAATCGACACGTCCTACTATTATTCAATTATTACAAAAACGTAGTTTAATTTATCGTAATAAAGGTAAATACATAATTACAGAATTAGGTACTTTTTTAATTGAATGCTTAAAAGAAATTTGGTTACCCTTTTTAGAACCAAATTTTACTAAAGATGTGGAAGTTCAACTAGATGAAATTAAAGAAAATAGAAAAAAAATGGAGGATGTAGTTAATAATGTTAAAAAGAAATTTTTAGAGTTATTTGATTTATTCATTTCAAAGAAAAATGAAATTTTTAAGCGTATTAATAATTATAAAATTAAAGATGGAACTTCTTTGCAGAAAAGTGTTTCAGTACCCTTAACATTTTCAATGTGTCCTTATTGTAATAGATCTCCAATGAAATTAATAACTACGATTAAAAAAAAGAGATTCCTTGTCTGTTCTGATGATAATTGTAAGAGTTATTTATCTTTACCACAAAGGGGTAAGATAACCATTTTAGACTCAAAATGTCTCAAATGTGGATTTAATGTTTTTAGAGTTTATTATCGAAGAAATAATAAACAATTGAGTTATTATTTTTGTCCTTATTGTTGGAATAAAAGTCTTAAAGAGAATTCAGGGAATATGTTCTGTTCCAAATGTGAAGAGTATATGATTTTGAATAATCGATGTGTTAAAAAATAGAATGATTAATCTTTCAAAATTTTTTTCCTTTTTCAAAGCAAACTTTTTGTATTAAGTCTAAATGCTGCTCTAGTTAGTCCTACATAATTATCTGAAATTTTATAGTACATTTTACCATTTATCACTCTTCTTTCTAAATAATTATTTTTAATGTAGTGATTCAAAGCATTTATCATAGTACCTAGTACAACTGCGCCCATATAATTTTGATTTTTCTTAGTAATCCTTATTAAATCAAGTTCGGAATGCCACTGACCATCAAGCAAAGCTATCAATATCTCATTTTTCACAGGAGTCTTTATATCCTTAATTTTATTGAATAAATTTGAATAATCTGGTTTATAAAACTCATCTTCTTTAAGATCTTCCATTTTTAAATACCTATAAAACGAGTTGTAATATTAAGAATGAATAGCATATTCAGTTATTTAATAAAATATATTATCACTATAACACATTTATAAAAGATTTGGTGGGATCCCCTCATTAAAATACTTAGCACGTGTTATCCAAGTTTCTGAAAATTCAGGGATCATAGCAAGTATTGAACCACCTATCCAAACAGAATAAGTTCTTTCAGTTGGTGCAATAATTCTAATAACTTGATTTTTTTTCTTTCTCCTTGCCAATTCAAGTTCTAATTCTTGGTAGATACGTGATTTAAGGTTTGGAAACATACTCGAACCCCCAGATAAAAAAATATTATTTAATAAATCAGGACGAATATCCAAATCACAGGCTTCTACTACATCCATAATTGCATGTGGTAATGACTCTTCTTCTAATTCTGAAGATGGATTAAATAAAAGTTCTGGAATCATAAATCGCTCCTGATTCAGCGTTATAGTAGAACCATCCGGTAAAGAATAATCTTTTGTATATTGTTCACTCCTATTTAAATCTTCCTTATAGTCTAATGAGACAAAACAAGCTTTTTCCTTCAACACTCTGACTAATTCTCTTCTGATAGAAGAGTCTACAGACCACCCAATAGATTCTAAAATTGTTTCCATATACCGAGTTAGTACTCTCCCCCCAATATCTAAAATCTTTACAGCATGCTCTATTTTATAACCCTGATAAATGGGTACTATTCTGGTATTGCTATCACCAATTTCGATAATTAAACCAGTTTGAAATCCTCCAGAATATAATGTTAACATTGAATCTAATACTGGATAGAACGCCATACACTGATAACGTTCCAAAAAGAGCTCAAAAATTCTTTCCAAATCTGTATATGGAAATAATGGATGCACAGCAAATAATAAATTTACAAGACTAGGATCTACTCTTAAGTTATAAAAGATATAGTCTATAATATTTTCAAAATGCTTCCAATCGACAATAATGCCCTTTTCAATAGGTTGAAATATTTTATATAAGCCAATCGATTGAATCTCATCCCCCACATATAATTCTTTTTCCTCTAAGTCCTTCAAACCATATTGAGTATCTAAAGATTGATATTTTGGCTTTCCAACTATCGTTAAAAAAACTTGAGATGGTGTGTCTTCCCCTGCAAATCCAATTTTTGAAGAAAATTGACCGATATCTAAAACAACAGTAAGATTTCCCATACCTTATGATAGTTAGAATTTAATTTTAAGATAAAATCCCTAAATAACTATATCTAATATAATATTATATTAAGTCTAAAATATTAATTACTTTTACACTAATAAAATTTTTAGAACTGTCTAAGAAAATATTACAAGTGAAACAAATATAAATTGAAGAAAAAGAAAAACAAGTATCTTTAAGTTTTTTACTCTCCTCTCATTATCTTTTTTAATCGGTTTAATTCATCTAACATCTCATCACGGAGAGAACTTAATCCTCCACCAGCTCTAGGAGCCATTGCCGATGCTGCAGGAGGTGGCATTGCAGCTGTTGCTCCAGCAGATGGTGTTGGAGGACGAGCTCCAGTTGGAGCCGCAGGAGGACCGGGTCTTTTAGCAAACGAAGGTGGTTTTGCAGGTGGGCCACCAGTAGTTGGAGCTGTCGGAGGAGCAGCCCCAGGAGTTGGTGCTGGAGGTAATTTTGGAGCAGGGGGTAAATTGCCCCGTTGAGGAGGACCACCACTAGGCGCTTTTGGAGGAGCTCCAACAGTTGGTACTGATGGAGTAGCTCTCTTATTTGGACGTTTTGGAGGACCACCGGCGATAGGAGAAGCGCCAAGAGTCGCTGCTGTTGTTGCAGGCACAGCTGCACCTTCTTGACCACTACCACTCAATAAACTAAACAATGTACTTGCAGCTTTTGTTTTCGCAGAACTACTAGCTGGTGCAACAACTTTTTTAGAGGAGGTACTTACAGTTGTAACTTCTTCTATAATAGAAATCTCCTTTAAATCTTTTTGAGCTTTTGCTAAAGATTTAATAAAATCATTTATTCCTTTTACAGTTTCTCCTAGATCATCAGCGAGAGATGTTAAGCCTTTTTTCATAAAGTTAATAACGCGTTCGATTTTTTTCTGTTCTTTTGAAACCACGTTTTATTCAAATCCTCTCTTGTTTTTGAAAAATAGATAATAATTCATATTATTATTATAATTGATTATATTTTTATTATATTAATATGTATTTATATTTTTATTCCATCCGTAAACAAAATTTTAATCCTTAGTATTTCCAAATTCAAAACAAAAAACATTAACTATTATAAATCCTAAATCTAATAATATTATATACTATATTTCATTGTATTTATTAAAAATTAAAAATTAATTAAATTTTTTAAAATAAGATAATCTTTAACGTTTTTAATATTAGGTGGGTTAAAGTTGCCAAAAAAGGAACTTTTCATTAAAAGGGTGTATGAGATTGTCAATGAACTTAAAATCCCATTGATTGATGAGCGTGTATACGATAAAGTGGGTTTTAGTACTTCATCTGCAGTCGCAGTTGTTACTTTCCGATTTGAAGAAGATGAATCTGTAATCAGAGGTTTTCTAGGACTAGCTGAATATTTTCACACTGTTGTAATTAAAAAACGCGATGAATTTTACATCCCGCATGCCTCTATCTTGTTCCATTTGATTAGTTCATAAAGATACTCTTTTTTTTTTTACTTTTCTTTTGTTATCATACGAATTAAGTACTTCAAAATTAAATTTTAGTTAGATGGCATGGAAATTTTTTAATCTTGAATTAATTCGAATTAAATATTAGAGATATAATACTGGGAATTATTTAATATTTCTATAACTTCCCTCTCAGGAACATCATACCAATTTTTGTATGCATCAGCAACAGCAAACCACATGACATCTCGTATGTTAGGGCAAAAGATCTCATCTACCTCCTGAATAACTCTTTTAATTGTTCTTGAAGGAGCTGTTGGTACAGCTATAAAAATCTTCATAGGGTTATACTTTTTTATCATTTTAATTGCCGCTAACATCGTAAAACCTGAAGCTAATCCATCATCAAATATGAAAATATATTTATTTTGAATATTTTTCTTATAAAGTTCTTCCAAATTTACATCTTTATTATAAAATTTCAGTCTATCTTGAATCTCTTGTTTTGTTAAATCAATTGAATCTTCTACTGCTTTTTCAGTAAGCCGTAATTGATTTAGGAGAGGCTCATTAATTAAAATAGTGCCATCTGTAGTTACAGATCCAAAGCCTGCTTCTGTATTAAAAGGTATTTTTATTTTTCGGACGATTAAAATATCATATTTGATGTTATATTTGGAGCAAAAACCCTCACTTACAGAAATTCCCCCATTAGGAATAGCAAAACAAAAAAAATAATTTGAATTTTGATTGATGAGGTTATTTAAAACTTTAGCTTCCTCTTTAATAAATTCTGCTAAAAATTCCCCTGCTTTAAACCTAGATTCATATTGTTGAAATCTCATCAATACTAAAAAATAATATAATAATAAATAAAGTTATTCTACTATAGTCAGTTTATTTAACTTTTCTAAATTACATTTTAAAAGAAGATTTAACTCTAATTTTTACATTTTTTTCGAAAGTACCAATAAATATAAAAACTTAAATGACCTCTTATTTTCTTAATCAATTTTTTAATTTAAAATATAAGAATATATTTGATGTTTTATGAGAAATTTAAAAAAGAGCAAACAATATATATTAATTCTTTTAATTACTATTCCTACACTATTAGCGTTAAGTTCACTGATGACAAATGTTCAAGGAGGCCCCGACGATATACCTGTCGCACATCCTAACAATGGATGGCACTGGGATGTTGAGGTAGGAGATCAAATCTATTTTGAAGGAGAATTCATATTAACAAATGCCAGTACTGGTGAAATCTATATGATGTTTAAGGATATCTGGATTTATAATATAACATCTATTAATAACGTTACAATCGATGCTGGTTATGGAGTCAGGGACTATTCCCAAGTAAACGCTACACAATGTTATAATGACCTCTCTGAGCTAGAAGCATATGACGATTCCCAAGAACTTGCCCTCTTCGGATATCATGATGCTGATCCAATTAAGCATAAATATATGGCAGGTCGTAATGGAATGCCTTTTCTTCTACCAATTAACGGCTCAAACTTCGACGTGGATATTATAGCTGGCATTCTAAATGAATCTTTTTATGGATCACCGATGTATCAAATGGCATTTAATAGTTTTAGTAATTATTCAACTGGTCCTGGAAATAGAATATACTTTTATAATGAAACTGAAGGTTATTTCACTGATGGGACGTATTTTAATAATGGTACAATGGAAATGGGCAGTGCATTTTTAATTGCTAATATGGGTGAGGGTCCGGTTTATATTAACGCTACAATGAGACAAGTCTTCGATTATGATATCACCGACGAGGTTGAGTGGGGTGTAAGTCCCGGAGATACCTTTTACTATGATTCCGTTGAGGATCCTGATCCTTTTGAAGAAGCTATGGAATGGAAAATAAATATTACAGGATTTTCTCCAATTTTATTTAATAAGACTAAAAATGGATTCTCAGAGGAAGAACCTGTTTATATGGTTTATGAAGTTGCTTATGCTGATAGATCCTGGTGGAATGGAACTGATTATGAATTCATGGATAATGTTATAGTAGGCGCAGCCAATAATTTTTATCCTCAATATTATGATGATGCCCAAGAGGAAAATATAATGCCTTTTCTCTGGCCTATTAATATTCCCCGGGAACACATTGAATTTATGTGGAATAATGATACACTTCGTATCTCGGAGACTATGCAATTTGATGAGATCCACTATAATGAAAATGGATATTATGACGTTTTTTTAAGGAATTCCACTGGTACAGACTATGTAAGAATTATTATAAGTAAAACTACCGGTATGGCTAATTCTTTTGAAATGTTTATTAACGGTAGTTTTATGTTATACGAATTAAAAACGCATAGTTTAGTTGATTGGTCGGTAAATATTGGTGATATTATATATTTCAAACAAAATGATGATTATGAGAATGGATTTAGAGATGTTAAAGCAACAATAATTGCAACTTATACATATTTCGCGAATCTAACATTTATAGAAGAATATTATAATTATTATGGAATTCCATGGACTTTACCTTCAGGTCAACCAGAGTATCAGTTTTTCTCTTGTCCATTTGCTTCTTATGAAGGATGGAATCCATCAACACTCTTATGGGATTATGGTGGTACAGATTTCTTTGCTATAGCAAATATCTATTGGCCAATTTCACCAATAATTTTTGAAATGCGCTTAATGCCAATCTTAATGCCTGAAGATACCTCTGTTTCAGAACTTACAAATATTTTTGATGCGTTTAGTCCTGTTTACGACGATATAACATATAGTACTGGACATGTAATCCTTAGAAATTCCACATTAGATAGAACGCTACACTTCTACTTTGATGAGGCTTCGGGTAGAATGACCATGATGGATGGCTGGGGTAATTTGCCAGGGCCAGGAGGAGGATGGAATTACATGTCAGTTTATCCTAAATTTTATAGGGCATGTGCTCCTGGTACACACAGTTTTCCATTACAGAGTGATTTTATAACAGATATGACCGTAAATGTTGAGTTTGATGTTGCTGTTGGAGGTCCTGGAGTTGAATATATCTATAATTTTCTTCCCTATAATCCTGTGAATGCTTCCTTGCCTAATGGTACTGCTTTAGCCTATTTTGATCAACTTATAGTTAATAATGGATTAATAGTTGGTAATTTGACTATGACAATTACATTTCCGTCTTCACTCGATCTCCACGATATTGCACCATTATTTTTTGCTTATAACATGAGCGGAACATTAGAATGGGATCCGGCTCCTCCAGACTTTTATGCATCTATTATCTACGATTATGGAACCAACTCAATCACTATTGAAATGGAAGCTTGGGGACCAATGGGAGTAATTTCGGCGATGTCTTATATTCCAGTAACTGCACCAGAGGAAGAACCTATAATCCCAGGATATAATGTAATAGTCTTCATAATAGGAATACTTATTGTTTCTGGTATAATAATTAAAAGACAACGAAAATAATTTGTAGGAAATTTCCAATTAATTCCTTTTTTTTTATTTTCTTATTAGGTATGACTAATTATACTTATCAATTTTCTTATGAAATCTTACTTGATTAAAATTTAAGCAAGATTGTAATCAAATTAGTGTTAAATAAATATTTAAATTGAAGGAGATCTTTAATAATTAACTAATAAACCTTTTCTAGGAATCTTTTAATAGCTTTAATCATTAGAAAATTTAAAAAATTATGAATGAAAGTATTATAGTTGAAACAATGAATTCTGATGAGGATGGTATATGTCGTCTCAAGACACTAAAGGAAAGATCGTTAAAGAGACATTTCCATCAGAAATTATTTCAATTGTGGGAGATATTTTTGCAGGAATAGCTCTCTCACTATTAATTTTGCCTTTTAAAAGCTTTCCTCTATTGATATTAATTATTCCAGCATTGTTATCATTAAGGGGGAATATTACTGCTCCTTTTATTGCACGAACAGCGAGTAATTTTATAATTGGAGAATTTCACATAAGAAGATGGTTAGAAAATGTTATTGCTACATATTTTTTATCCATAATAACTGCCCTCATAATCGCATTTTTTGGTATTTTCTTAAACTTCTTCTTTATTCGAATATTTAGCATTTCAATAAAAAACTTAATTTTAATCCCAATTGTTTCTATCCTTTTAACTTTATCAATTACAATCCCAATTTCTACAATCCTAAATTATATTACATTTAAATATGGTTTAAATCCAAATAATATCGTTAATCCTGTTATGACGGCCGTTGGTGATTTTATGATGGTGATCTGTTTCTATTTAACGCTAGTAATATTAGAGGTGCCCTAAATGGATTATTTTAAAAAAATTATAAAGGAATCTATAATAATAGTTATTTTGTCATCTATTATAGGAATTTTTTCTGGTTCAGTGTTATCAAGTAATGAAGAAATATTATATAGTTTCCCTGTTATACTTCTAATACTTCCCGCGTTAAATTCCCTGACTGGTGATATTTCGACCGTTTTAATTTCAAGATTAACTACTCATCTCTATATAGGTACAATTCCTCCCAAAATTCAAAAATCAGAGAGACTAAAAGAAGATTTTCTTGGATTATTAATAACAATTTTATTAAGTTTAATTGCTTTAATTATTTTAGGATATAGTATGGGAATTGCTACTGGAATGGATCTTGTTAATCCGTTTTTAATATTCATAATCCTTTTACTTACAGTGTTATTATTATTTGGTTGTATATTTACTTTTTTATTTATTAGTTCTATTTTTCTTTTTAAACGAGGTAATGACCCAAATAATTTTTTAATCCCTTTCATCACCTCTTTACTAGATTTTTTAACACCATTACTTCTAATAATTTTTATATATATTTTTATTTAAAATAATCAAAGGAGAAAAGAGTTTTTAAATTAGAATGCCAGAAAAAAAGAAGAAATTTAAATACAAGCCTTTATCATTAAAAGATATTTTAAGAGAGATGAAACAAAATATCGATTTAATGATAGATTTAGCTTATAGTGCAATTAAGTTCAGTAGTAAAGAACTTGCTGATGAAGTCTCTAAAATTGAAAAGCGTATTCACGAATTGACATTCCTCCTGAATGTACAAATTGTTCAAACTCAGATAGGGGGATTTGAAGAGGCAAAGAAATTAGAACCAATCGTAGTAATGGGATATTCTATTGATAAAATTTCAGATGCACTTGCAGATATTGCTAAAGTTGTTTTTATTAATAGTAATATTAGTGAATTTACTCAATTATTCTGGGATGAAGTTCCAGAACCAATAGTGAAAATTACAGTAAGAGAAGGTTGTGAATTTATTAATCAACCTCGAAGAGAAATTCACTTTAGATCCTGGCATGGTGTAGATCTAATAGCAATACGAAGGAATAATAATTGGCTTTTCAGTAAAGACGAACAAGTTCTTAAAGATGATATTTTAATTGTGAAAGGGGAACTAGAACTGATTAGAGAAGTTAAAAAAATAGCACTAGACGATGAAGAAATTAGATTTAATTTAGAAAAAGAGCAAAATCAACCTGAATTTGATTTACAAAATCCGGAAATTTTTGAATACCTTCAAGATTTAAAAAGGGATTATATTTATATAACTGATATTTCTGAGACGATGATTGAATTAGCCTTAGCTGCTTTATTTTTTAATAGTTATGAAGTTGCTGAAGATGTTTTAGAGATGGAAGAATTAATGGATGGGCTTAATATTACATTTGAAAAAGATTTGCTAGATTTTGCTCATGAGCTTGATAATCCAAGAGCTTTAACTGGTATAATGCGTATTGTATTTTCATGTGAACAAATATCTGATGCTGCCGCCCATATAGTAGAAAATATTTTAAAGGGATTTGAACCTCATATCATACTTCAAAAAGCTATTGAAGAAACAGCTGAAATCGTCGTTCGTGAAACATTATCAGAAGATTCCTACTTTAAAGGAAAAACGTATAAAGAGCTTCAAGATAAACGTTATAAGAGAGGTTTCCATATAATAGCCTTGAAAAGAGAAAAAAGGTGGATTTACATTTTTAAACCTGATTTTATTTTTCAAGAAGGTGATTTACTTATTGGTCTAGGTCCTAAAGAGACTGTAGAAGAATGGAGAAGATGTGTCCATCCAGAAATCTTTAGAGAAGAATAAATCTCATATGAGTGTAAAAATGGAAAATGAGAAGATACTTAAAAGATTTAAAGAAACCTTGCTCGAAATAGCAAATCAAATCAATATAAATTCTGAAATGCTTGATTTTGATAAAATTTTGAAATTGGTAAATCTCATTCTTAGAATAAAAACTGAAAATAATAAGGTATTTGTGTATGGGGCAGGGAGATCCGGCTATATAGGTCGCTGTTTTGCTCAAAGATTAATGCATTTAGATATTAATTCCACTTTTATATCTGATGCAACAACACCTCGCTATACTAAAGATGATCTTCTTATTTTAATTAGTGGTAGTGGAGAGACAACATCTCCAGTCGCAATAGCTGAAAAAGCTAGGGAAATAGGAGGAAAAGTTGCGTTATTTACTACAAATATCGACAGTTCAATTGGAAAAGTAAGTGATATCGTTATAGAACTTAAAGGAAAGAGTAAAGATGCTGCAGTAACTAAAGAAACTCTTGCTCCCTATACAAGTCTATTTGACATTTCTACATTATCGGTTTTAGATGCAATTGGAAGTGTTTTAATGAATCTCTTAAACGTTACTGAAAATGACATTGATAAACGTCATGCTTCAATTGAATAAAAATCTATGTTAAAATATTTCAAATAAGCAAATCATTAAACTGATTTAGTTTTTTCTTCATTTCTTAATATCTTCATTAATTTATCAAGAGTTTTTAAGCTAGGTTTCCATGTTAGTGTCTTTTTTGTTTCTTTTTCTGTAGACCATATATATTTTTCATGTTCATTGCTTAAAACTATTTCAATTTCATTACTAACTTCGGCAGCAAAACAAATATCTCGCATTTTCATGAGAATTCCATTTTTTGGTTCTTTATAGGTAAAAGTATAATCTAAATCATATATATTCTCTAATTTTTCAATTCCAGTTTCTTCTAGAATTTCTCTTTTAGCTGTTTCTATTGGTTGCTCTCCTTTCTCTAAACCTCCACAAACAGGTTGCCAATATCCACTCCGTTCAGGAGTTCTTTTAAGAATTAAAAATTTTAATTCTGGAGTTCTGGTAAAAATAAGTACTTGGATATTTGTTCTTTTAATCAAAATATATCATACTATTTTTTTAAATCAAAAATTTATGAAACTTCCACATATGAAATAATAAAAATTTAAATATATTATTGTGCATTTTAAATAAATTGGTGAAATTTATGAATGATTTAATAGAAGTTAAATATATATCTTTTAAAAAAGGGAAAGGATTATTTGCTAAACAGCAAATTAAGAAAGGAAAAGTTATTAACGTTGCTAACGTCCTCTTAATTCCTAATAAAGATTATGAACTAATTGATAAAACTATTGTTTCAAATTATTGTTTTATGTGGGAAAATCCAAAATATAAATCAGAATACAAAATGGCTCTTGCTATGACTAACTGTCAGTTTATGAATCATTCTTATACTCCAAATGTTCGATATGAGTATAATTATAGAAATGATTCTATAAAGTTCATAGCAATAAGAGATATTTCTAAGGGTGAAGAATTAACAATGAATTATAATGGAGTTGTTGATGATAAGAGCCCTGTTTGGTTT
>JBHLMP010000020.1:0-57835 GCA_048938025.1 Promethearchaeota archaeon | reverse complement strand
CCTTTATCTTTGAATTTTGCACCTTCTTGTTCTTCTTTAAATTGTTTGACAGGTTTATTATAATCAATTGCAGTTTCACAAGCCCAACAGACATTTTCCAAATTAGATACTGCTCGTGCACAATCTTCGCAATATATTGCTCCACACTCACATATATATGAGAATCTTAACACTACGCCTCTACATACTAAGCAGATTTTCTTTTCTTTTTGAATTGTCACTTCTTCTTCTTTAACTTGACTTGTTAATACAGAACGACTTTGAAGCATTCCTCCAATTTGTTCTTCTAAACGAGCTAGTTCCAAACGATCCGCCAGAGGTGCTCCAACTTCTTTTAATTTGTCCCATAAATTTAAGTTTCTTTGTAAATCTTCATTTTGATAGGCAATTTTTTCCTTTAAGTGATTGAGATTAAATCTTTCGGCTATTTGTTGGGCTTGTATTAAGTAACGCTGAGCTTTTTTTATTTCAAGAGTTAAAAGTGAGATTTGAGATTGTAGTAAGTAGGTTTCAGCTAAAAGAAAATAAGAATTTTGACTTTCACTAATATTTAATAATTGGGTTATAAAGTTTTGTATTTCTTCTAACAATTCAGGATCGTTAGTAATTTTCAATTCAATAAGGAGAAGATCGCAAAGATTAATAAGAGCATCTGTAGTTAATTCGAAATCAACCATTTCCTCATTTACAATATTTCTTAAGATTTCTTCTGATTCTGATCGATTATGTGCTCTTGGACTCGTTTTTAAAATTAATGCTTTACATAACTGATAATTTCCTTTAACCCTTTTACTTTCTGATTGATTACTTAGCTTCTCCATACGTCCTAAGTAATCTTTTGCTAACTTAATATCGCCTATCTCTAAAGCCAATAAAAGCAAATTATTTAGCTGGGTGGAAATCATCCATACATTTCCAATTTTTTCAGTCAAAGTTAGGGCTTCATCATAATATTTTAAAGCTTCATGAATTTTGCCCTGTTTTCGATATATTTCTCCAATATTGTTTAGACAGGCTCCAATATATTGCATATTGTTAAATTCTTCAAGTATCTCTAAAGCTTGGTGATATTCATCCAAACTCTGTTTTAAATCTCCCTTCATAAGAGATATACTTCCAAGATTAATTAAGTTATATGCCATAATAGTTCTGTCGGTAACCTCATCTGCCATCCCCTGACAACGCTCTGAATACTTTAAAGACTCTTCAAAATTACCTTCAAGATAGAGATAACCCGTTCCCAACATCATAAGACTCTGAGCAATCTCATTTTTATCACCAACTTCCTCGCGTAGTTTTAAGCTCAATAGCACATTATTCAGTGATAATTCAGGTTTACTCATAAAAAAATAAGCTAAACCTTTATATGCTGCTAAAGCTCCCTTTCTCTTAGTGATTTCTCTTTGATCTTCTACTTTAAGAGTTTTCAATAATTCTTCACATTGTACTATTACATCCATACCTTTTTCTATATCCCCCATATGTGTTAAAGCATAAGCCATAATTAGTAGTGCATCTATTGATTGAAGTTTTCTCATTAATTCTTGACTTTTTCGATACGCCAGTTCACCATATTTACGAGCATTAGAATAACTCCCTACGATATTTAGAATGGAGCCTTTAAAAAGATAAAAAGAAAGCAAATCAGATGAAGATAAATCGCCTTTTTGTTCAATTTCGTTTAAAGCTATTTGAGCTTCATTAAACTTTCCTTCTTTTATAAGGATTTCTGCTCGTTTTAAATCTTTAGATGACATTTAAGATTGATATAACTTCTTTTTAAAATCATATTTTAGATTTAGCTTAATTTAGTAAATTAGGTAATTATTATATAAAAGCTTTTTATCATAAGAAGATATTTTCTTTTCCTCATTTTATTTATACATTTTCTATATAGGCAATTTTATTAACATTACAAAAAATGAGATGTCCATCCAGATTATATTATTGAGCATTTAAATGAACTTATTGATTTAGAGTTAAGAAATTTTCCATATTCTTAACCTTTACCTCTTAAACTATTAAAACAATAATATGGGAATGAATAAAATTAAATAATTGAACTGATTTTTATTTAATATTGAAAATCTGAAGAGAACAATCAGTATGTCGACAAATTTAGGAGAAGAAGACCAACTCAGGAAAAAAGTTTGGAGAATTATCAATCTAATTCAAGCAAATCAATTATTTGTACATTATAAGGATATAACGATTAAACATTATGATGAGAAGGGCAAAAAAGTAAAAACTCGAGTTTTACCGGAAATATTATCATTATGTGTAATAAATGCGTTAGTACCCAATTCTGCTATGTTATTAATTGGTGGTCATGGTGGAGGTAAGACTACATTAGTAAAATTATTAGGAAGAATGTTTACTGCCTATTCCCTTAATGAAATCGAGAACTCAATTATAAGAGGTCATCCTCAATTAACTGAAGAGAAACTTATAGGTACATTAAAGCTAGGGAAGTTAATGAAAGATGGAGAGGAAGAAGTAGTATGGCGACAATTTGTCACAAACTTCTGGAAAATTATTGATGAGGTAAATCGTCTTACACCATATGCTCAAGATATATTACTTTCTCTGCTTGCTGAAGGAACTGTTAAGTATTATGATTCTATCACATCAGTTAATAAATTTTGTTTATTTTCTACGATAAATCCTCATGATGTTGGTACATTTGAATTATCACAACCATTTTTAGATAGATTTGGCATATCCGTTCCAATTTCTATGCCTGCGAGTCATGATCTGCAGTTAATTTTATCTGGAAAAGATGAGAAATATAGCGGATGGGATGAACTTACTCAAGTACCAAAAGTTTTAACAATTGACGATCTTATGGAAATTTGGTATTATGTCAATAGATTATCATTCTCATCTGAAGTTAATAATTATATACATGCAATAATTAGAGAATTTACATTATGTGCTCGAGTTGATAAGGGTAATACTGAAGATCTTAAACCTAGCGCAGGATTATGCTCAGGATGTCATTTTAACACAGTTCAAAATATTTGTAATAAAATAGATTCGATTTTAAGTGTTAGAGTAGCTAAAGATCTCCTTCGATATTCAAAGGCAGTTGCATGGTTACTAAATTTACCTATAGTTGATATTAATGTTGTTAATACTATTGCTCCATATGTTATTTCACATAGGGTAGAATATGTTAAACGAGAATTGGATAAACCTCCATATTATGGAAACAAATTCGAATTCACTAATAATATTTTAAGTTTTATTCAAAAGCGATATAAAAATCGTGAGATCTGTTATCAAATTACTGAAAGATATCGAAAAGGGAGCCCTAAAGAAAATGATCTCATTGAGTTAAAAAAATTTGAGAAAAATGATTTAATAGTTAAATTTGATTTAATTCCATTTGTTAATTCAGTTAATAATAAAACATATCCTCCCCTTGCTCGACAAATTAATGATGCTGCTAAAAAGGGGGATATTGATAACCTTGCGGAAATCAGAAATACTCTGATGGAAAATATTGATTTTCCAAATAGAGGCGATTTAATTGAATGGTGTAATAGAGAACTATATAAACAAACTGTAACTGATTATATTATTAAATATTCTTATTGGAAAGAGTTATGGGCAGACATTGCGTCTGAATTTTCAAATTTAGATCAACCAATAAGAGAAGCATTTAATCAAAGACAGACAAAACAGATTAGAACTGAAGATATATTAATTGAAATCAATGTTACTGGAACTAATGATGATTCACTTGTAAATATTCAAATTTCTGGAGGATCAGATGCTTTAAAATTAAGATCTATTCTAGATAATTTAGATTATATACAAAAACAAGAATAAAGATATAAGTATGAAATATGCCACAATCTAAACGAATTAAATCAAAACTCATTAATAAAGGATTAGAATTAAAACAAGAGAAATTAATTGAATTAGCTAAAATAGCTTGGGCTAAAACTTTAGCAGAATTTTATTATCCTCCTCTTAATGACCCAAACTATATATTTGATTATACACATTTAGAAGGTTTTTATATAGATCCTGAACATAAATGGCAAATAACAATGAATCTTGCAAATACACCGATTTTAAAAGATGACAACGAATATATTGATTATTTCCATATTATCTCTCTCCATGAGGTTTCACATTATCAGATTATTCCCTATGATGGTTTAATTAATGCAAAATTACTTAGGGCAGCAATGGAAAAGGTAAATCAGAATTATGCTCCAATTATTGTAAATATTTTTGCAGATTTAATAATTGATACGAAATTATACAAAAAATATCCTAGCATTATAATGTGGGAGCTAAAAATCACCTATAAACATATTAAAAGAAAGGGTTCAATTAGTAACTTCACAAAATTTTTATTTCGAGCTTATGAAAGAATGTGGGATGTTGATATCTTAAATGATGATACGCTTAAAGAAATGGATTCCTTAGCAGAAAGAGTTACTAAAGTTATTTTAAAAAATTTCGAGGATGAATCAACTTGGGAGAAAAAAGTAAGTATAATTGCTAGTTATTTAAACAATTTGATTCAAGATACCTTTACCTTAATTGGAACAGGTGGGATCTTAAGTAAAGGGAAAGAAAAAAGGAGGAGCCCCGGAGGGGCGATGATCGAAATCCCTAAAGATATTTTAGAAGTGATGGATAATCCTCTTGAGAATAAAAATTCAGATAAATTAAAAGAAGGCAATGAAGATGATTTAAGAACTAAAGCAGAAGAATTCGCAAAAGATATCCCCTTTTCAGAATTTGGGGCTCCTGCAGGGCAAGCAGGGATATTGATAGATGGATATCCGGTAGCAACTTGGTATAGAGGATTGGCTAAAAATCTCATAGAAATCAAAATTTACGAGGAAAAACCAGGAGGACAATTACCCATTTATCCTGAAGTATGGAGAATTGGAGACCGATTAGAAGAATTAGATATTGTACAAACTCTACTAACTAGTCCTGTTATTATTCCGAATATGACTACTAGAAAATGGGCATTTAGAGAAGGACCAGGACAACTCGTCGAACAACAAATCCCTGACTTATTAATTGTTTTGGATTCTTCTGGTTCTATGGGTTGGAATTATACTTCAAGAACAGATAGAGGTAAAGGACCTTATCATACTGCTCTAGTAGCTTCATTTGCTTCACTTCATTATGCAGCAAGTAAGGGTGCAAAATTTAGTGTAATTAATTTTTCAAATCGAGCAGATATCTGCCAATGGACAGCAGACTATAAAAAAGCTGAACGTACCTTACTAAGATATCAGGGAGGTGGAACATTTTTACCCATAAAACAAATAGCAGAACAATGTGCTAAAGCTGATAGAAATGTACTTGTTTTTATCATAACTGATTTTGGTATATATAATTGGAGCAATACAAAGAAAATAATGTTGGACTTAGCTCAAAAAGGACATAATATTATTGGTTTTTTCATTGGGTCGACAAGAATTCCAAAAGATAAATTTAAAAGCTTATTTGATAAGGTAACCTTCTATGGAATAAAAAATGCTAAAGATTTGATCAATTTAGTAATCAAAGAAGTCAAAAAGAACTACTCTTAAAATAAAAGCTATTGATTATGAATATAAAATTTTTAAAAAAATTTTTAAAAAAAATATTCAAAAATTAAAAATTCTCGGAATTATTCCTCCCTTAATGCTTTCTTTAAGACCTTTCCTACAAGCGTTAACGGAAGTTCTTCACGGAATTCCCAAATTTTTGGGGCTTCATATTTTGAAAGATTTTCTTCAGCATATTTCTTAATACTGTTTTTTACATCTTCAGTAGCAGAAACACCCTCCTTTAATTGTATAACTGCTTTAACGATTTCAGCACCAGGTCGCTCTGGATTTGGAATTCCAATAATGGCGATTATGCTAATATCCGGGTGTTTTGTCATGACTTCTTCAACGTGAACACTATAAACCTTAAATCCGCTAACAATTAACATATCCTTGGTTCGATCGACAATTTTTAAATACCCTTCTTCATCAAAAACTCCCACATCACCTGTATGAATATAATCGTCTTTATCGAAAGCTTTAGCAGTTTCATCAGGTTTATTATGATAGCCTTTAGCTACTTGAGGACCTTTGATTAGAATTTCTCCAGGTTCTCCGAGTCCTACTTCTTTTCCCGTTTCTGTATCTATTAATTTAATATCCGTATCTGGTAATGGCAATCCTACGGTCCCAATTTTTTTTTTACCAAACATAGGATTCACTGTTGCAAGTACCGCCGTTTCTGTCATTCCATAAACTTCAACAAATTTATTTTCTGTGTGGAATTGCTTTTCAAATTCTCTTATTGCTTCTGGCGGAAAAGGAGCAGCACCACTTACGTATAAAGATATATTATCTAAGACATCTGGAGGAATTTTCTTAGATTTAGGATTTTTTTGAACCATTAAAAATAATGTGGGAACATTTCCAAAACTGGTTGGTTTCTTATCAATAAGCTCGGCTATTATATGATCAGTGTCTCTAGGGTTAGCTATTAAGACTTGTGCTCCTCCAATATAATTTAAAAAAAGCCCAATAAAATATCCTGCTATATGAAAGAAAGGAAAGGCTGAAAGCACTATTTCTTTTCCTTTGTCTCTATTGACCCAGACATCAAATTGATGACAATTTGATACTAAATTAGAATGTACAATTCTCGTTCCTTTCGGGCGTCCTGTGGTTCCACCAGTATACTGAATGAGGGCTAAATCATTTTTTGGATCAACACTAACCTTCTTTAAATCAATATTAATATCAATTGCTTCTAGAAATGGGACAACTGTTTTACCGGGCCAAGGTTCAATTTTACCTTTTGGAATCTTCTTAAGTAATTTTCCCATGAATACTTTAAAACCGCCAAAACCCATAAATTCTGAAATATTTGTAGGTATGATTACTTTAATATTTGGTAACCCATCTAAAATCTTTGAAAAGACTTTTTCATAAAGTATATCCATAGTCACTAAAAATTTTGCCCCTGAATCACTCATTTGATATGCTATTTCATCGGCACTTAATAATGGTGAACAACCTGTGACAGTCCCCCCCGCTATATAAGTAGCATAAGCAGAAAATAAATATTGTGGAGAATTTGGCAAGCAAATTGCTAATATATCACCTTTTTTAAAGCCATTTTTTTGTAAAAAAGTTGCAAGTTTCTGAGAATATTCTAGTATTTCTCCAAAAAGAAAAGTACGTTCCATGAAATAAAAACCGACTTTATCTGCAAATTTTTCCATTGTTTTAGTTAAAATAGTTCCAAGATCCTCTGTTGGATATGTTAACGTTGGTGGTACATGATCGTCATAAGATTTAATCCAAAATTTTTCTTTACTCATTTAAAACAACACCTTTTAATTTAATAATTAAGTTTATGTGTATTATTAATATTTCATAGCTTTGCTTATTAATTTTTGATTTTTTATTAGAGTATAGACAAGATTGTAAATTATTTAGACTGCTCGTTTAGAATTTTTACAATTTGACAAATCAAAGTAGCTTTAAAATTAGTAAAAAGCAGATATTGTACTAATTATTGAGATGAATTTTTAATCCTTATATTTATACTATTTTTCTTGTTGAATTCCCTATTAACTTCCTTTAAGTACAATTTCATGAAAAATCGCTGGCTTTCACAATAATCTAATTTTTGCTTTTCAGTGAGCATGGTACAATTTTTTAAAATTTCACCAATTTCTTCAAGAATCACTAAATTTTCATCTATAGGAGTATCGGAATTTTGTTTAATAGTTTCATTTTCATTATTGTCGATTTCAACTTCATAGAACAAATCGTTAATCTTGAGGACGGGTTCCGATTCACCTATATTTGAACTCATCATTTTTTAGATTCTTATTATATATTTTTGGGCTTTTATTGTTTTATGAATATCTCGGTGATAGGAGCAAAATATCCACATATATAAGATAATCATATAATTTTTTCTTTTGAAACTAAGTAATACATAGGTATTATCAATTAATTTTGAGAGGTCTATAATGATAAAATAAACAATGAAATGATAAATCCGGTATATAAAATTGCTAAGAAAAAGAAAATATTATAACCGTCTCATATTCATGTTCATATTAAATCTCTAATGTTCATTAAGATATTAAAATGGATATATTTTTTTTTTTAATCTATAATCTAATAAAATTATTTAAAAATTCTTTTCAATCCATTCCTCAAATTTAACTTTTCTAAGTTGTTCTGCCCATAAAGCTTTAACATTTGGCTCATCAGGAAGTAAATTTTCCTTCTTAAGAAGATCATATAATTTTTCTACAGCGTTCTCAATTAATATTTCATATAATGGTGCTTTATTTTCTATCTCTCCTAAATTGCTTTTAATCTCATTTTTTAAGAGCTTTATAATGTTTATCCAATGTTCTGCAAATTGTATAATATATTTTTCTATTTTAGCTGATTTTTCCATTGAAAAAATTGGTATTGCCAATTCAAATTGATTTCCTTTTAAATTGATTAATTTATACCACTCTAGGGTCATTAAATGATTTTCTATTGTTTCTTTCGTCCATTGGTAAGATACTTTACAATCATATTCCTCTTTTGAAATTAATAAAGGTTTAGGAGAAAAATTAATAATATCATAGAGTTCTTGGAAATCTTTTGAACCTTCTGCTAATTTGATTAATATTTCACGTCTAACTTTATTATCCAAAATCCAAGGAACTTCTGGATCATCCCATGGTTTTGTTGTAGTAAAATCAAACCAAGGTTGAATTTCATCCACATTTATTTTTCCTATGAAACGATAATTATGATATTTGGTGTTTTCCTTCATATTTTCTCTCAATTTTGATGTTTAAATTTATTTTTTAATCATTCAAGACTATAAATCTGCGAGTATACTGTTGATATCAAGCCATCCTTTTTTTACATGAATTATCTTACCTTCTTGATTTATTATGAATTGGCCAGGTCCTTGTTTTTCCCATCCTTCATATTCACCGTGTTTAATTCCTGCTTTTATAGACTCTTTAAATCTTACCTTAACTTGCTTTATTGCTTCAGCTTCCATTACACCTAAACCATATTCAGCATATAGATCATCTTTTGAGCTTGGAATTATGGGAAATTTAATATTTTCCTTTTTTATGAACTCATTTGCCACTTTTTCACCAGATTGAGTTATATATAATATCTTAGCTCCTTTTTTTTCAATCTCAGAATGACGTTCCATTAATTCTTTTAAATCTAATTGGCAAAGAGGACAACCAAAATATCGTGAAAAAATTAATACCACCTTTTGATCTCCTAATAATTCTGCTAGATCAATTGATCCAGCATTAAAAGATTCCAATTTAAATAAGGGTGCTTTATCTCCTACATTTATTTTATTTTCTCCCATTTATTTATTCACCTTTTTATTAATCATATACTTGATTTTTTATATTATTATCATATTAACTTAAGATTTTTCATCTCTCCTCTTGAAGCATTGCTTCAATAAGAATTTGAGTAGCTTCTTCCTCGGTTAAGCCTTTTGCTTGAAGCTCATCGAGCCATTTCTGTGGAAACCTCCCCAAAGATGCCTCATGTGAAACACTGGATGTAGGATCTATAGCTCTAATAAATGGACGTGCTCTACAAATAGATCCTTTCCCTAATACAATTTCACTACATTCAACATGACCATTACATCGTGGTGCATTTCCTTCAGTAATGCCAAACATTAACACTTCACCGCCATCTTTAGCGACTGCTTTCATTTTAATAACACTTCTTGCGTTTTTGCCTTCAAGAAATACAGAATCTCTTATTCTGACAGAATCATTTTTGCATTTTCCAAAAGCTTTTATGTTAGATTTAATAACACTATTTTTCATAGCATATATATCAATCATGATTTTTACTTTACCAGGAGTTCCTCGTGTAAGATAAAAAGTATTTTCAAATACACTATTTTCACCAACATACACATAAGCTACTGGCGCAACTAATGCACCAGAATTCTCACCATGATAATGAGTTTCGCTATATGTGAAGTTACAATTTTTTCCAATGTAAAAATGTCCAAACATTTTATGTATTAGACCATTTGCTTTAGGAAAACTACAATGGGCTTGTACAGTAGCGTCTGTATTATCTTCAGCAATGATTCTTGGAAATATTTCTTGAATTCCTGTTTCTTTATTTACTCCGAAGCATAAATGAATGGGTTCTTCTATCTTAGTCCCTTCTTTTATTATAACATCAGCTATAATTCCATTTTCAATCTCTCTACCTTTCAGAATTACACCATCTACATCCTCCATTCCTCTAATTTTATTAAAATCTAAGAGAAGTTTAGCACCTTTTCCATGTCCTGGCAAAAAATCTCTAATATCAATATTATAATCCTCCAGACTTTCTAAAATCTCTCTCGGATACTCAACATTACTCATGATTGTCCTTCCTCTCTAAAGATTCTGTCAATATAATCCTCATCAACACAAAAGCCTCCATTTTTAAACAAGGTACGTTTACAAAACTCTTTTAAACCCGCTTTAGCACAATACCTTAGCATAACCTTTGGAAATTCATCTGTTATTAAAGCATCTCCTCTCCATAATAAAGTTCCATAATCCGCAACCATTCCAATATCCTCTCTATGTGTTATTAAAAGGATTGTCATATCTAACTCTTTTATTTTATTAAATATATTCATGAAATCCTCAATAACAATCATATCTAAACCGCTATCAGGTTCATCAAGAATAATTAACCTTGGTTTCATAGCAACAGCAGCAGCTAATTCAACTCTTTTTCGCTCTCCTCCGCTTAAGAATTCATCAATAATACGATTCATAAATCTCTCCGGTTCTAAATTTACAATTTTTAAAGCTCCAATTATTTCTTCTTTCATATTTGCCTTGTCTTTGATACCAAGTGATATATATTTAGGAATGGATAATCCATCAATTCTTGCAGGTTCTTGCCATGCTAAAGTTATACCTAAATTTGCTCGTTCAGTTATATTCATATTAGTTATGTCTATGCCATCATAATATATTTTACCTTCAGAAGGTTTATAATTATCAAGACCCATAATAGTGTATGCTAACGTTGATTTACCAGACCCATTTGGACCGATTATCGCGTGAATTGACCCTTCTTTGACCTCAAATGATACTTTATTAAGAATTACACATTTTTGGTCTAATGTTGGTATTGTTAGATTCTTTACTTCTAAAAGCATTTCAAACTACTCAAATTGGTTGTTCAATTACTAATTAGTATAATACACCTAATTTTTAATACTTTAGTTATAAAAAATTAGATTCCATGTTGAAATCATTCATTATCAAATAGAAGAAAATATTTGCATTGACAAATAATAATAGACTAATTTTAATATTGAAATGTTCATAAAATTATATAGAATCAAATTAAAAAATTAAAACAATATATTATGAAGTGTTATTAATGGTTAAAAAAGAGTATGTGTGCAACAAAGGTAAAAAAAGTTCAATCGTTATAGAAGATCTTTCATTTGAAATTAAACCGGGTTCTACATTCATATTAGGTTTTGCCGGAATTGGTTTAATAGGACCAATTATTGCTAACACTCTAATAGATCAGCTTCCAGATATTCGCGAAATTGGATTTTTAACTTCTGAATATTTACCACCTATTAGCGTCTTTTATAAGGGAGTACTTAAACATCCATTTAGATTATATTATACACCCTCAAAAAACATAATTGTTGGAATATCAGAAGTTCCGTTTCAGGTTTCCACTGCTTACAACGACCTTTCTAAAACCATATGCAACTGGGCTCTTAGTGAAGATGTAAAAGCTAAAGAAATATTAATTTTCCAAGGTATACCTCAACAGCTAGGTGTAATTGATGAGTATCCAGTTTATTTCGCGGCAGAAGAGAATATGATTAAAAAGTTAAAGGATTTAAACCTTGAAATCGAACCTGTTGAGAAAGGGATTATCGTTGGACCTGAAGCAACAGTTCTGAATGAGGCATTATCTAATAAATTAGATGCTTATGCTTTATTTACTCCAGTATTGGAAATTCCCACACCTGAAGGAGCAGCTAGTATTATTACAGTTTTGAATAAAATTTATAAATTAAAGATTGATACTGCCCAATTAATGGAACAAGGGAAAGAGATTAAAGCCAAAATGTTAGAATTGGCACAGAAGGCACAAGAATATCAAAGACAACAACAACTACCTTCGTCTCCAAAAGAGGGATACACTCAATATTTTCAATAATTAAATATTTTATTTTTGATTTCTCCTTTATTTTTTTATTAATTTTATTAGGGTTAATCTTATTGATAATTTATAAAAAGTAATTTTAAAATTCACCTCAACTTAGACAAATTACATAAGTAATATATTAATTTCTACGTAGAATATTGAGGTAATCTTATATTAAAGAAAAGTTTATTCCAGTTCAAATTGATCAAGAATTATGTTTAAGGTGTGAACGTTGTTTAAGAGCTTGTAAGGCTAAAGCAATATATTTCGAACATGGAATAAGAAAAGTAGATTATGTTAAGTGCAAAGCCTGTTTGAATTGCGTTCAAGTTTGTCCAAGGAACGCTATTGAAGTTACATCAATTACTCATCCTCAACAAATAGTAAGCATTAAAGTAGACCATGAAAAATGCTCGATGTGTGAAGAGTGTCTTGATTTGGATGGAAAATTTTGCCCAAAAAATTTATTTTTTAAAGATATTGTGAAAAAAGAGGGACGAGAAAAAGAAGGAATAAGATATAAATTTAAGGAGATTGCAAAATGCCAAGGTTGCTTGAAGTGTGAACTATTATGCCCAGAGGGGGCAATCCAACCTGTTAAATATGAAGCTTAAAAAATGTATTATACTAACTTTTTTCTTTAATTTTTTCTAAAGTAAGAGCTTTAATCTGAGAAAAATCTGAAATAACCTGGATACCTTCCATCTTTTTTAATTTTTTAATATTTTCGATTTCGATGTCTCTAATTTTTAGAATTAAAGGACTTCCATCTGGTCTTGATGTGACAATTGGTTCTAAATCTTGATCTGAGGGAAAGAGGTATACTGTAACACCCCCTTTTATCGCTTGAGCTACACAATTAGTAATTAATGAATCAGCGATTCCATTGGCAATCTTGGCTACACTATTAGCAGAAACTGGACATACTAAGAACATATCATATTGTCCAAGTTGTAGAGGGCCAGCATAAAAGGGAATATTTGGTGTTTTTTCTACTTTAACTTTTTTAACGGTCTCTGTCAATGGAAGCCATTTTTTATACCATTTTACTACTGCTGCCCCTTCTTTTGTCAAAATTACTGTTAAATCCACATTATAATTCTCTTGGAGTTCTTTCATTAAATCTATTGATTCTTGAAGCACAAATCCAGTTCCAGTGATTCCCCACATTAATTTAAAGGGCATTTTTTCGATTATAAAAGTATAGATAAATCTTAAGTTATCAAAAATTAAACTTAGTTTATAAATTCCAATTAAAAGTATTAAAATTAAGTATGATAAATATTTATTTAGAGTACTAAAATTTAACATTTGTTCTAATATGAATGATTCTAAATATGTTTATCTGGATAATGCCGCTACAACTCCAATGGATCCACAAGTAATTGAAGAAGTGGGGAAACATTTTAAAGAAACCTACGGAAATTCTTCTAGCTTGCACTCAATAGGTCAAAAAGCGGGTCAATTGCTAGAGAGATCTCGTGAAACAATAGCTTCTTTGATTAAAGCAAAATCAGAGGATATTTATTTTACTTCATCAGGTACAGAAGCTGATAATATAGCAATAATGGGAGTGACTTTAAAGAATCAAGAAAAGGGGAATCACATCATAACCTCTTCTATAGAGCACCATGCTGTTGAAAATCCATGTAAAGAATTACAGAAGAGAGGCTTTGAAGTTACTTTCTTACCAGTTGATAATTTTGGTTTAATAGATGTTAATGAACTGGAAAGAGCAATAACTAAAAAGACTATTCTTATAACCATAATGTTTGCAAATAATGAAATAGGCACAATTGAACCAATTAAGGAAATCGGAGAAATTGCTAAGAAATATAACATCATTTTTCATACTGATGCCGTACAAGCATTTGGTAAACTACCCATAGATGTGAATGAATTAAATATTGACCTTTTATCTGCTTCTGCTCATAAGATTTATGGTCCAAAAGGTATAGGATTGTTATATATAAGAAATAAAGGGAAAAAGGAAGGATGGGGTAAATATATTCAACCTTTAATGTTTGGTGGTGGGCATGAAAAAGACATGCGACCAAGTACAGTAGCAGTGCCACTTATCGCTGGTTTTGCTAAAGCAGTGGAAATAGCAAAAGGAGAAATGGATAAAGAGGCTGAAAGGCAAGTAAGATTAAGAGATAAAATTATTAAATTTGTGTTAGAGAACATTGAAGATACATATCTTAATGGACATCCTTCAATAAGACTCCCCAATAATATAAATTTGGGATTTAAATATATTGAGGGAGAATCTATTGTTTTAGATTTAGATATGGAAGGTATTGGAACATCAACAGGATCTGCGTGTTCCTCAAAATCACTTGATCCATCGCATGTGTTGTTAGCTATAGGTTTAAAACCGGAAGAAGCTCATGGTTCTTTAAGGATTTCATTAGGAAGGTTTACAACAGAGGAAGAGGTTAATTATTTCTTAGAAAAATTGCCTTCAATAATAGAAAGACTAAGAAAGATATCTCCCCTTAAGAAAGGAACAAAGTATATGTTTGATGAAAAATCTACAAATCATAAATATTAAAATAAATTATGAAAATTCATCCAAAAAATAGAACTACTATAAATAAATATCCTATAGATTGCTTACTTCCTTCTTAATGACATAAGAAAATTAAAAAATTATATATAATCTTACTAATAATTTCTATCGAACTATAAAAGTTAGGTATTTAGATTTGAATGGAGAAGTTATATTTCTTAGATTACTTGATATAGGAAGGAGTATAAATTTGGGGCAACTTGCTTCTATTTTTCCTCAAATTCCAGATAAGAGGATTGTTAAAACTAAAGACACACCTTCTTATGTAGATTTTCCTAAACCTCTAGTTATTGAACTAGAACAAAATATTTCAATAAAAACAGATTTTGTTAGAGATATAAAATTTATTGTTAAAATTTATGAAGATGGCGTTATATCTCTCATAGGAAGATTATATTTCACCAATCTTCCTTTAGAAGAGTTACATAATGTAAAAAGAGCCCGATTTCTTACTCAAGATGGTGAATTTGAAATAAATAAATTTCTAAAATTTCATTCTAACAAAGTTTATGAGCAAATAAAAAAGTATATTTATGAAGAAAATTATATTTGCGGTTCACTACATTATGAGAAATACACAATCTTTTGTTTAACCGACCAAATTGAAAATCCTAATGATTTTCTTGAAAAAAATAAAGCTTATTTTACTGCTCTACTAATGGGTGAGAATCCCTCTTTAAATTTACATCAAAATCAAGTAAATCAGACATTAGAGCATTCTTTTTCTTTTCTAAAAAACGATTTGATAATTTTTGATTTTGATAGGTGCTTGATTATTGATCCAAATTATGATTATGAAGATATATTACTAATTATTGAGATTGCTAATTTTCAATTACTTGAATTGCGTGTATTAGATTATTTATTAGACAAAAGAATAAACCTAGCAGAAGGTGATATACAAAAAATTTACTTTAAGGGTCGTGGATTATTAAAAAGATTAAAAAAAAGGGTAGGAAACTTACTTAGATTACGTCATGATTTAACATTTTTACTAGAAAATGTTGAAAATGTTTCAAAATTAATTGGTGATTATTATTTATCTCAAATTTATTCATGTTTAGCAAATTTATTTCAATTAAAACAATGGAGTGATAGTATCCGCCATCGAATTGAAACTTTAGGTGATATTTATAATATTGCTCAAACAAACATAAATGAAAGAATTTTACTTTATGTTGAGATTTTATTATGTTTTATATTTATAATGGAATTTGTGTTTTTAATTCTAGATTTTTTCAAGTAAAAAAAAAAATTAAACTTGAAATGCTTTTAATCTCCTTTCAGCAGTATTAATTATTTTTGTTAACATTTCTTTATATGAATAACCAGCAAATTTAGCCATTTTAGCTAAATGTCCATCCCAACACCAGCCAGGATTCGGATTAACTTCTAATAATTTTGGATTTCCATTAGCATCAAGTCTCCAGTCAAATCTTGCATAATCATTGCATTCTAATCTTTCAAATAATTTTAAAGAACATGATTCAATTAACTGTACTGTTACTTCTGGAAGTTCAGCAGCTATTGACCTAATATTCCAATAAGGAGAATTTGGTAGCCATTTAGCCTCATATCCACAAATTTTTGGTAGATCTGGCGGTAAACTTGAATAATCTTCTTGGATTATCGGTAGAATTATATAATCGTTAGGAGGATTTCCAATAACGCCTATTGTTAGATCTTTCCCAGGGAGGAATTGTTCAATAATTATAGGTTTATCATAACCAAATTTTTCTCTAATTTCTGTTATTGCATTTAATAATTCCTCTCCATCATTCACCACACTTCTTTGAGTAATACCAAAACTTGAATCTCCAAAATTAGGCTTTACAATGGCAGGAAAATATAAAGGTAGGTCAATAATTTTATCTTCAGGTTTAATAATTATCGCTTCAGGTACAGGAATTTCTAATAGCTTTGCAATACCTCTCACTAATGATTTATCATAACAAAATGCTAAACATTGCGGTCCTGAACCAGAATATGGAATTTTAAGAATTTCTAGAAGAGCAGGGATATGTAATTCTTTTCTTGGATCATTGTAATATCCTTCATCACATAAATTTAAAATAAAATCGGTTTTTCCCTTTAAATTTTGTAAATCTTTGATTAAAGTATCGTGATTGTTTAGATAAACAAAATTGTATCCTTCAAGATCTCTTAAAGCAGATTTTAATTGATCGATAGTATAAAAATCATCGTCATCAAAAATAGTCGATGGTTTAAGATTATCAGGTTTATTTGGATCCCCGAATAAAACAACGATATTTTTATCCTGTAAAGTTGTTTTTCTTGTAATTTGTGTCCATTCTTTTTTAACAATTGCACTAACAATAATTCTTCTCTCCATCATACCTAAATCCTGATCTCTTTGAGATTCAGGCTTAATTGTGCCATGAAATTTTATATCACTAAAACCAGCTTTTTCTAAGATCTCTGAAATTTTATTTCTTGAATATAATCTTTCAGAGTAAAATTGATCTACAAGCACCCCTTTATTTACATCAGTAATTACTTCACGAGAGATTAATCTTTGCTTATCTAATGATAATGATCTTTCTCGACATACAAAGAGGTTTTTATCAATCCATTCCCATGAACGTTGTTGAAAATTGTGTTTTAGATATTCTCCATCTGTTAAATCGATTAATACACCACCCCAGGGTTTTAATATGCGATATACTTCCCTTAAAACATTAAAATCATCGTTTATAGACTCGAAATATCCAAAACTATTCCCTAAAATTATAATTTTATCAAAGCTATCTGCAGGATAGGACAGTTTTCTAGCATCCCCTTCATGAAATTTACATATTACACCCTCTTTTTTAGCATTGATTCTTGCTTTTTGAATTAAATATCGTGATCGATCTAATCCTTCAATATTTTCAAAACCTCTTTTTGCAAATTCAATGGAATGCCTGCCTTGTCCACAACAAAGATCAAGGATGTGATGTTCAGGTCTAAAATCTAATATTTCTGAAAAAATATCTACTTCATAAGAGGTAATCTTCTGATCTTCAACTACATCACCATCTGTCTTCAAATAATAAGCATTAAAAATTTTTTTCCACCAATCTTTTCTAACAAATTCTTCTAAGTTAGCAACAGGACCAAAGCAGAGTGGAATGTTATCCTCTTTTTTTTTCAAATTACTTTTTTTTTTATTAAGATAATCTGGTTTAACATTCATCTTTTTTTTTTGAGTTTCTTATTCATTTTATTTAATTTTTATTTTGAGTCAAATGATCTTATATTTCTTCTGATATTTTATTATTTTATTAAAAATCTTATTTAGTTTTTAACTTTTACGTTAGCTAAATTTATTATTTCCTTTCTAATTTTATATAAATTTGACTTTCTTTCTTATAAATTAAATTTGAATATTGATGACATATATACATTAACTTATTTATAAATATTTCGCTATACATCTTGTTAATAAAAAATAACTCAAGAGCTCTATACTGGGAATTCTCATTATAAAGAAGATTTTATGAAAACTAATATTACTTTATGGACTAAAAAGTTTTAATTATAAGCCATTTTGCTTTTTATTTAATTGATTGAATTATAAATTTGAAATAGAATCAATTCACTTTTAAATAAATAGGCTTTCTTTAAATTAATCCAAGAAATCCAAAAGAAAGATTATTAAATTTATAGATTTATTATAATTAGTATTTTCTCAAATTATAAAACAAAATTTTTAGAATTTAAGAGTTATTGTTAATTTTCTACCTACTTCATGAATTTTTTGACTAAGAATATCTGCATTATTTTATTATTTGTAAGGATTGAGAAAACTAATTATCGTTAATTTTTATAATTCTATTTAAATTTTACCATATTTCTATTCATAAGTTAACTTTTAGCAATTATTATATAAATTAGAAACATTTAAATATGTATTTTGATTTTTTACGTAATTGATAAAATATATATATTTTAATTTAATTTAAATTGAGATATTAATGGAGATGGAGAATATGGAAATGGAATATGCTTATGGGAAAAAAAAGGATGAGGAAGAGGATGATTGGGACGAGGAGGAGGAAGATGAGGAGGAAGATTGGGAAGACATGGATGAAGACTGGGAAGAATATTAAATTTAATATGTAATTATAAAATCTAAATTCCTTAAAATCTTCCAGTAAAAAGATAAAAATTGAAATGAGTTTTTTTAGAAATAGTTATTTCTATATCAATTACATATTTTAAATGTAATAATATGTGTGCTTTCTGAGGTGGAAAATCGAAAATACCTAGCAATTCTTATTTTGATGAGGCGGTATTATGAAAAAAAATACTAAGAAAAACAAAAAAAAAAAGAAAATCAACTCAGAAGTATATGGTGATGAGTTCGAAGTGAATAATGAAGAAGAACATAATATGGAAGACAATGAAATTAGTAAGGATTTTGAGTACAATGGTTTAGAAGGGGATAATAAGGATCAGATATATGACTGAGTAAAATTATTATTTTAAGTAAGTTTTAAAATTTTACTACAGTTGAATTAGGAAAGTTGAGCAAATTTGTTCGTAAGTGCAATAATAATCCTAATATCATTTATTGTTATAATTATTCTTATTATCAGTGAACGATTAAATCGAGCAATTGCTTCATTAACAGCGGCAATAATTACGTATTTTGTGCTGATATTTATAGAAGGTTTCGATTTTTCAATAGTTGTTGATTTAATGTTCAGTTCTAAAGATGATGATTTTGTGAATTTGCATTCCTTAATTTTAATTATTGGAATGATGATGGTTGTTCACATTTCTCACGAGGCAGGTACTTTCCAATTGATCGCAATAAAATTAATCAAATTATCAAGAGGAAAACCCATCCTTTTAATGGTAATATTTTGTTGTGTAACAGTATTCATATCAGCAATCTTAAATAACATTTTAACGGTCATTATAATTATTCCCCTAACAATTACCGTATCAAGAATTTTAAATATCAATCCATCTCCTTATATATTAACACAGGCAATTTTAGTGAATATTGGAGGGACTATTTTTTCTATTTCTTCTATACCTAATATATTAATCACAACATTTGCAGGAATAGAATTTTTGGAGTTTTTTATAAATGTTGGATTAATTTCTATAGTACTTTTCATATTTACTATATTATTTTTTATCTTAATCTATAAAAATGAATTAATAATGCCTGAAGAAGGTATAAGAGTATTAAGAGAATTTAATGTGTGGAATGTTGTTCAAAATAAACGATTATTAGTTGAATCATTAGCCGCTTTGATAATTTTACTATCACTACTAGCAATAATACCATCCTCCTTGATATCAGCAGATATTATTGCTATAACCATTGCTATTATTTTACTTATAATTACTAAAATAGATCCCAAAGTAATAATATATAAAATAGATTTTGAATTATTGTTCTACTTATTAGGCATTTTTATAATAGTAGGTGGTCTTGAAATAACTGGAGTTACTGGTGCTATTGGAAATGCCTTGTTAAATTTGGGGGGGAACAACCTTTTCTTACAATTATTACTAATTCTATGGTTCTCAGCATATTTAAGTAGTTGTATTGACAATATTCCAATTACAAAAGTATTAATTCCTGTTGCAGATAAAATGACAGAAAACGCTTTATTAATTGATAGAAAACAGATTTTTTATAGTATGGCATTTGGAGCAAATTGGGGTGATAATTTAACTCCATTGGGGGATAATATTCTTGTAGTTAACATTGCTGAACAAAATAAACGTCCTATTAGCTTTAAATCATTTTTTAAATTAGGTTTTGTTACAACTAATTATCAATTAATGATTCTTTCAATTTATTACACTTTAATATTTAATTTTCAAATTGGTATTATTATTATTGGAATAATTACTTGCGTAATAATTACATTCTATTGTTTACACAAATTTGGTTCTCAAAAAGTTAGATTAGGAATCGGAAGTATTTTAATTAAAGTTAGGAATATTATTATTAGGTGATATTAAAATAGTATTTAAAAATATAGCTCGTATAAAAACAGCTTTACCAGAAGTTATCCACATTGTAATGTTCTACAATAATGGAACAATTTTTCAAACTACTTTTGAACAAGAAATCAATATCCCCAAATTGGGTGAAAATCTAGCAGATTTCTTAAATCATATTAAAAAAGTTTATGAAATTTGTAATTATAGTTTTGATAATTATAAAAAACTTATTTTTGAAACTGATGAAATTTCTATTATTGTTTTAAAGCTTGGAGAAGATAGTAATATCGCTTTATTTTTCAAAAAGGAAGAAGATAAAGAATTAAAATTAACAGCTATAAGAAGATATATTACTAGGATTGAAGATTTAATCGATATGGATAAAAAAGAGATAATTTTACACAAAATAATATCCAAAGAAGAGGAGCTAAACGATTTGCAAGAAACCATCCAAATTAAAGAAAAAATGATCAATGATTTAAGAGAAAAATTGGAAATTATGGATTCAATTGCTTCTGAAGAAGAAATTAAAAAAATTACAAAAGAATTAAATCAACTTGAGGATGAATTTATTAAATTAAAACAAGGTATTGAACATAAAAATCTTGAAATCGCAGAGTTAAAACAAGAGATTGAGAAAGAACAAAAAATCTGAAGATTTATTTCCTATAAAAATATTTCAAAGTTGTACCAATTTACTTATAAGAAATATCAATGAAAGATAATAAATTTTTTGGGATTCTTAAAAAAAATAAATTAAGTAGTATTAAGGAATAAACACCAAAATCATAAATAAGAAGCACCATTATTACTTTAATTAAAAGGAAACGGAGCGAACATTTAAAAACCATTTTTAAATGAAAATAAACTTGCTGATTTAAAGAAAGAACTTTCTTTAAAATTCGCAGAAAGATGAACGATTAGACATCCCGGAGTTGTTTTAGCGGAATAAAATTTAAATTTATTATATTTCTAGTTTGTTAGAAATCGCAACTATTTTTTTAATTGTTAAATATGATTAAATAATGAATAATGAGGAATTTTCATTTTTAGATAAAAAAATTATACTTAAAAAAAAAGAAGATATTGATTCTTCCTATAAAATTAAGTCATATAATCAAAAACTTAAGTTTATGGAAGATAGAAAAATTCCTCAGAAATTAATTTCTGAAGTCTTAAATCATTTTTTTTTGAAAAATAAATACATTTCTGAAAAGTCAAAAAAGTTAATAAAAAAAATTGTCTACTGTCAAAAAGATAGAATAATCATTACTATTACAAAATCTGGAAAGGATATTATTTGGAATAGAGATAAACTCATTCAAGATTATGGTTGGTTTTTTTTTATAGCTAAACCTGAACCTGAGAAAGAAAAATCCAAAAAGAAAAGAGTAAAACAAGAGATTAAACAAGAAAGCACGATAAGTAAAGAAAATTTTCAATTTGAAAATCTAGTTTTTTCAATTAAACAAAAAGAAAATATGCGTTCATTGTATTATACTAAAGAATATTTCCAGTATATTAAGCTAATTAAATCAGAAAATATTCCACAAACACCCATTAAAGAAGTCTTAGAAGATTTTTTTCATAAATATGAAGATATACCTTTAAAAGAAAAGAAGTCAATTAGAAAATTAATATATTACAATAAAGAGAAAGTTATTGTTGTAAAATCTCTTATTGGGGATAAGATGTATGAAAATTTGGAAAATTTGGTTAAAAATTATGGATGGTACTTTTATATAACAGGAGTTCCTGTCGGACCTAGTGAAATTTCATTAGCAATTGATAGAATTGAAAAAAGATATAACCAATATTATTTTAAAGGTTTATCAGTTTCTCAGAATAACCATACCGAAACTAGAGTAACTATTTATCCCATAGTACTTAAACCAAATCATAATTGTCATATTTTAGGGATAGGAAGCCTAAATATTTTATTAGATTGCGGAATTTATGAAACTGTTTCTCAAGAAGGTGAAGAAGAAGAAAAAATTGATGTATCTAAAAAAGTAGATGACTTTAAACATATTGAAGAATATCTTGAGAACCTTCCAAAATTAATCCTAGAAGAAAAAAAAATAGAAGAGAAAATTAACTCTGAACATGAAATAATCCAAAATTCTTCATTATACAAACCAAAAATTGATGCAATTTTTATTTCACATAGTCATTTTGATCATATTTCAGGACTTAAAAAATTGATTGAATTAAATCCAGATATTCCGATATTATGCTCAAGAATTACATTAGATCTATTTCTATTACGGGATTCTAACTTTTTAAAGCAGGAGACTCATGAAGAAATTGAAGAAGAAGAATATAAAAATATTGTAAGAAATGTAATTTATGTTGAAAATGGTGATAAAATAGATTTTAAAGAAAAAAATTGTTATCTTTCTTTCTTTCATGGAGGACATATGCCAGGAGCTTTGATGTTATTGGCAAAGGTTAACAATTTTCGATTTTTATATACAGGAGATTATACCTATCATGATATAACTCCCTTTGCAGGAACTAGAAGATTTTTAGAACAAATTTCTCGACCGATTGATTATCTTTTAATTGATGGAACAAGTGCAGGAGAAGATTTTGGTAATATTTCCGATCAATTTCACAGTTTAATTCTATTTTTAGAACAAAAAGCAGAATATGAAGATAATGTCCTTATTGGCGCCGACCCCTCGAGTTTAGCAATTACTTTCATGTTGATATTTTGGCGCTATTTTAGGAAGTTGCAACTAAGACGTGGCTTCAAAAAACGGCCTAATATTTATGTAGACATGATGGTAAGGAAAAATATTCAGGTTATTAATCATCGATATGAATATATTTATGGTCCTATCTCAAGATTAATTCGTGATAAAGCAAATCCATTTAATAGCATTAAATTTCGATGGTTTGATCATGATACTTTAGATTTTTTAAGGGAGAAAAATAATATAATTATCTCACATCCTCCTGATCTTTCATATGGTATTATTAGAAATATTATTAATATTATTGGACGTAACCCTCACAATCTTGTGTTTTTGGCAGGTTCAATTCATGAACAGCCGGGAATGGATTTAATTTCTGGAAATGAAGAAATTGAATTATCAGAAACATGGAAAATGCCATTTCGTGCATTATTAATAAATACATTTGCTCCTCAACTTAAAATTAAATTACATGCTGATAAAAATCAGTTGGCTGAAATGATAAAAAGCCTTGAGCCAAAGGAAGTTTGCTTTTTCCATCAAAGTCCTAAGAGATTAGAGGAAGCAGCAGAATATGTAAAAAGTTTGGGTGTAGAAAAAGTTTCAATCCCAATTAAGAGAAAACTCTTAATCTTAAATTAATGTTAAACATATTAATGTTCCACATTTATCTGTTTGAACTTATTAGATAACAACCATTAACACTTTAAACTAAGAAGCTTTATTATTATATAATAGCAGTTTTTATTAGGTGATTAGCTATTTATTCGGAAAAAGTTATGGATCACTTTAGAAACCCACGAAATATGGGTGAAATGAAAGACGCTGATGCTATAGGTGAAGTGGGTAATCCTGTATGTGGAGATCTTATGTTCATTTATATTAAAGTGAAAGAAAAAGATGGAAAAGAGATCATTGAGGATATTTCTTTTCAAACATTTGGTTGTGCTGCTGCTATTGCAACATCATCAATGATAACAGAATTAGCTAAAGGTAAAAACCTTGATGAAGCGTCGAAAATAAGTCGAGACAATGTAGCTGACTCATTGGATGGTTTACCTCCTATTAAGCTGCATTGTAGCAATTTAGCAGCCGACGGATTGAAGGATGCTATAAAAAAATATCATGAAAAGAAAAAATAATATTATATAGACTTTTTTAGAATTTTTAGCAATTAATATCTACCAAATCTTTACTTTTATTTACAATTTATAACCAATAGTTATATTTAATTCATTTGATTTCTAATGAATAGGATTACTTCTATATGGTAAATATATATGGAATCAAAAGAAAAAATTAAAATCAAACTTAGTGGTATGACATGTGCCTCTTGTGCATTGAAAATAGAAACGAAATTAAAAGGGCTAGAAGGGGTTGAAAGTTCTGTTGTTAATTTTGCAAATGAAGAAGCAACCGTTGAATATAATCCTAAAGTAGCAAATTATAAAGTTTTTGATGATGCAATACGAAATTTAGGGTATAAAGCATCACTTGCTAAGATGGATCTTAAAGTAATTGATTCTCTGCAAAAAAATGAGTTTGATATCTTAGAAAATAAAATTAGGCAAATTAATGGTGTACAAAATGTCAGGAGCAATTTTGAGGCTTTAAAATTTTTCATTGAATTTAATGAATTAAAATTAAGTGAAAATGAAGTTTATTCACTCGTAAAGAATTTTGGATACAAAATTGAGAAGGTAGCTGGTGCTGTGGATAAGGAGATTGAAAAACATAAAAAAGAAATGAGATATCGCTTAATCCTTCTCATAATTTCATTAGCATTTGCAGCTATTATCACCCCTATTAATTTTGTTGTCCCTCCTACTTTCACTCGAAATTTAATACTAACTATTTTGGCAACTGGTAACTTTGCTTTATCAGGTTCTTTCTTCTTAGGTGGAGCATATAAATCGCTTAAGAATAAAACAACAAATATGGACGTGCTGATTGTGCTAGGAACAACAACTGCCTATGTTTATTCTGTACTGACTACGTTTTTTATATCGGGTGAAGTTTTTTATGATGCAATGAGTATGATTTTTGCCTTTATTTTGATAGGAAAATATTTAGAACATAAAACAAAGGGACAAGCTTCTGAGGCAATAAAGAAGCTTATTGGTTTACAACCTAAAACAGCAACATTATTAAAAGATGACAAAGAAATTGAAATTCCTATTGAAGAGATAGAGATCGGTGATATACTATTAGTTAGACCCGGTGAAAAAGTACCCGTAGATGGAAAAGTTCTTGAAGGTAAAACAAAAATCGACGAATCTATGATAACAGGTGAAAGCAAGTATGTTAAAAAAGAGGTGGATGATATTGTTATAGGTGCTACTGTTAATCAAACGGGATTAATCAAAATGATGACCGAAAAAATCGGGAAAGATACTCTTCTTTTTCAAATCATTGATTTTGTTAAAGATGCACAAGCTCGAAAGGGTTCAAGACAACGTTTGGCAGATAAAGTAAGTAGTTATTTTGTACCTATCGTAATTATAACCGCTACTCTTGCATTTTTGTATTGGTATTTTATTGCCAATTTAGGTTTTGAGATTGCACTATTAGTTTTTACATCTGTAGTTGTAATTTCTTGTCCTTGCGCTTTAGGGTTAGCGATTCCCACAGCAATTATGGTTGGAACGGGGAAAGGTGCTGAAAACGGTATCCTTATGAAAGGAGGGGACTCTTTAGAAGCTGTAAATGATATCAATACAATCGTTTTTGATAAGACAGGAACTTTAACTGTTGGAAAACCAAAGGTAACAGTGATTTATTCTGAAAGGGATTTAATCGGAAAAGGATTAGGTAAAAAAGACGTTCTTTATTTTGCGGGAAGTGCCGAAATGGGTTCTGAACATCCTCTTGGTCAAGCCATAATTGAAGAAGCAAATCAAGAGGGTTTGAAATTAGTTTCTCCTAGTGAATTTGATGCAATACCGGGAAAAGGGCTAATAACAAAAATAAATAGTAAACGAGTTTTAATTGGCAATGAAAAATTGTTCTTAGCAAATAAAATAGATTTTAATGAATTCAATTTGAAATTCATTGAATCCCAAGAAAAAGGAAATACAACAGTATTAATAAGTGTTGATGATCACATCAAAGGAATCATCGGTATTGCTGATAAAGTGAAAGATCAAGCTCCCTACGCTCTTGAAAAGCTGCGTGAGAGTGGATTGGAAATATATATGTTAACTGGTGATAATAAACAAACTGCGTTAAGTATTGGAAAGGATTTGAATTTTGATGAAAATCATATATTAGCAGAAGTATTACCTAATGAGAAAGCACTTACGATCAAGAGACTTCAAGATTCTGTAGAAAAGAGATATGTTGCTATGGTCGGTGATGGAATAAATGATGCTCCTGCATTAGCACAAGCAAACGTTGGAATCGCAATTGGGTCTGGAACAGATGTAGCTATTGAAACAGCTGATATTGTTCTTATGCGAGGAGATTTAAGAAATGTTGTTGCAGCAATCAATTTATCCCAGAAAACATATAGAAAGATGATTACTAACCTTTTCTGGGCATTTATTTACAATATTATTGGAATTCCTTTAGCAGCTGGTTTATTATATGCCTTTACAGGATATTTTCTTCCACCATACTTGGCTGCGATATTTATGGCTTCAAGCTCCGTTTCAGTTGTTACGAATGCATTATTCTTGAAAAGATATGAACCAAAAACAGAAAAACAGATCCAAGAAATGAAACTCTTAACTGAACAGAGAGTAATTGATCCTATATGTGGAATGGAAATTATTCCCAGTCAATCGATTGAATATAAATTCAAAGGAAAGAATTATTATTTCTGTAGTGTTGCTTGTGAAAAAGAATTTAAATTAAATCCTGAAAAATATGCTAATTTTCAAAATATTGATCCGAAACTGATGCAACAACAAGCGAATTCCTCAGAATTAGTCACTGATCCCGTCTGTGGTATGAAGGGCCGTGCAGAAGAGTGGATTGAGCATAAATACAATGGAAAAAAATATTATTTCTGCAGTGAAAATTGTATTAAAGATTTTAAAAATAATCCCGAGAAATATATCGAAAAAGAGAATCAAGAGGAATCAAAGGATTTATCCGAAGAAATAATAGAGATCTTAAAATGTTCAGAGTGTGGTTATGAAATGGAATTCCCAGAGCATTGTGGAAAACCCATGCATAAAGAAGATGATCAATTAGTATGTTGGATGGGTGCTAACTGTGATGCTCAGCCAATTCCAAAACATCATGGGAAAACCATGGAAATTGTTAAAAGTAAAATTAAAGAAAGAAAAAATAATAAAGAGGATGATAGAAAAATGGGTAAATTAAAATGTGTGGAATGTGGTGTAGAACAAGAACTTCCGATGCACTGTGGAAAACCTATGCATAGAGAAGGTGACCAGTTAGTCTGTTGGATGGGTGCATCTTGTGGTGCTCAGCCAATCCCAGAACATCACGGAAAACCTATGGAAGTGATTGAGTAAAGAAAAAAATATTAATATAAATTTAAAAAAAGGTGAAAATGTAAACTATGGAATTAAAATGTATTAAATGTGGAAATGTTATTGAGACACTTCCAAAACATTGTGGTCAGGATATGATTTTTAATGAAGAAACTGGAGCATTGGAGTGTTATATGGGAGAGTCTTGTGGTTATATAGATTTGAATGAATTTGTCTGTGAAAATTGTTGTAAATAATAAATTTTATTTTTTATCTTTTATTTATTTATCATACAAAAAATTATATTAACTGGTAAACAAAAAGATAAATTAACGAATCTTTACACTACGATCTTTAAGGGTTTAGGTGATAATATGAGTGAGCAATCAAATCAAAGCCCCAAAATGAGAATTATTTGTCCTTTCTATGATTCTTGTATTTTGCCTAAGAATTTGAATTGTAATGATTATAAAGCAATAAATGTGTGTAGTGAATTTCAACTAAAGAAAAAAAATTTAAATAAGAAATAAGTAATTTGAGTTAATATATTAGATTAAATTAATTCCTTAGACTTTTTAAAGCTATTTTTAACTTTCTCTTATTTAAAGTCAGCCAAATTTCTAAAAATGTGAATATTAATAAACCAATTAAGCAAATCAACGCCCCCACCAAAAATGACACTTGATACGCAAAGATATCACTTTTTCCTGCATTTATTAAGAGATCAATTAAAGGTCCAGATACAAGAGTACAAGCTAAACCCCAAGATAAAAAGAATGCAGTATTATATACACTAAATAACTTTGCTCGAATTCTTGCTGGAATTAAAGTTGACGCAAAAGCATAAGATGAGGCATATATTATTACTTCAGCCGCACCTATTAGGAAATTTCCAAGGAAAATCATTGGTAGATAGGTTGTAGTTGCTATAATGATTAAAGCAATGATCCCAATAGTCGTTCCAAATATTAAGGTCAGCGCATGCCCTAATTTTTTACTTAATATTCCTGCGGAAAATCCAATTAAAATAACAGAAAATGAAGATGTATTCGCAATAAAACTGAGCATTAAATCATCAACATTAAAACCAGATTCCAATTTTAAAAATTGTGGGAAGGGTATAGCAATAGAATTTCTTCCGAAGTTTATAAAAATTAAAGCAATAATAAAGATAATAAAAATAATAATGCTGTTTTGATTATTTTCTATGCTTTTATCAGAATTCTCTTCTAATTTGTTTCTTAAGGCTATACCACCTTCAGGAGCAAGGAGCATTGGAATAGTTGAAATAAACATAACAAATGATGCTATAAAAAATAATGACCCGTTATGAAAACCTAATCCATCTTTATATAGAAATCCACCAATGAAGACTCCTATAATTCGTCCGGAACCCCCTATACTGGTCAAATGCCCCATAATTTTACTCCGTTTTTTAGATGGATATATATCACTTACTAATGCACTCCATCCTATATTAGACATTGACCAAAACATTTCAATACAAGTGAGACCAATAATTACTACATATCCAGCTATTTTGAAATTAGTAAAGGAGAAATGTATACCCCAAACGATTATTGTACCAACACCAGCAATAATTTCTCCTAAAATTATTAACGTGCGACGACGTTGAAATTTATCACTTATAGGACCCCATACTAAATTCTGAAACAACACACTCATTATCATTGGTAAAGTAGCGTATAATGTTGTTTCTGTAACTGACAAGTTCAAATAGATTCTTAAGTAAATTGATAGAAAAGTATAAAACAATCCTCTTCTAAACATAGCTAGCATTTGAAATGAGGATAACCCAATAAAAACACGAGAAGATGATTTTATTGTTGTTTTCATAGATAAATCTTTCAAGATTCAATGTTATCTTTTTTTAAATAATCGAAAGAAAGGAATTTTCTAAACTTTTCTTTTTCTTTTTCTTTTAAATTTGTTTTAATTTTTAGGAAATAGATATCTAAAAAATAGGGGATTATAATTGTAATATTCTCAATACTGCTTCTAAAGTAGTATAAACTTTAATTATTCATACTATTTTTCTTTTCATCTGTTTTTATCATTTTCCTTATTTGGTTATTTAATTTTGTTCTATTCGGAATAGAAATTAATCTTTCAACATATAAAGGATAATATTTATATAAATTATCTACTAGATTATACCAAGATTTTTGACCTTCGGTTTTATCTGAAATTTCTTTTTTCAATTGAAAAAGGGTTCTTTTTTCTTTCTTTGCTTTGAGAGCTCTATAAAAATTTTTAGATACATGAATTCTAAATTTAGCATACTCTTCAGGTCGAAAATTAGCTAAAGAGAAGTTCATATTATCATCAGCAAAGGGTAAGAATTTGATTTTTTTATCTTCAGGTTCATCAGGATTATCAATTAAAGTAAATTCCACATCAATATTACTAAGATTTTCTAAGATGGGATATAATTCTCCAGGAGTAATTCTCGTATTTAATTCAATTTGATCTGAAATTTCTGAGATAGGGATAGAAAAATCTAAGAATTTATCATTGTTTTCTATTCTATAGAAATATTCAGTTTTAATCATTTCTAATAGTTGATTTTGTAAAGTATCTGTTAAGTTTACTTTCAAATCAGCGGTTAACTTTGCTTCTTCTTTTACTTTTTCAATTTTTTTTTCATCTACTTGCTTTTTTATATAATTTGTAGTAAGAGAGGCAATAAGTTGATCTGATGCTTTTTCGGATTCACTAATAGTTTTTAATCTACTTTTTCTACTCTTTTTTGCTAAACTTGTTTCATATAATCTTTGAGCAAGAAATTTTTTTGCTTTTTCTTGTGCTTTTCCTTTTCTATCGAATCTTTCGGTAACGGAGGTAAAATCTAAAAATTTTACGGGTTTTCCAAATTCCTCTTTTCTTTCTGTTATAAGAATGTTCATATCTTTACTTGCTAATTGCTCAATTAGATTGTAAACATTAGTTTTTGATAATCGAGTCGCTTTAATTAATTCACGTTCAAGTATTTCAATTGGAAAAGTCTCTCCCCTCCGGATGTATTCACTTCTTATAATCTTATAAATTTTTTCAATATTCTTTTCTTCATCATATACCAATTCTTTTTGAAGTCTCATAAACATTGAAGTCTCATGAGGTTTTATATAATAGACTAATAAAGTACTCCCTAATAGAAAAATCATCAATACTGAAATTACATATTTATCCGCCATTAACCAAATCCCAATTGGAGTTACTTCTTGATTTGTTATTTCATTTGTTAGAGCAAAACGTGTCATAGTTTGAGCGAGCACACATGCTAAAAAGAATAAAATTAATCCGTCTTTCTTAAATATAAAGATACGCCAACCTAATGTTCTACCAGTCTTTTTAACAACCCTATATAGAAAATACATAGAAATAATAAACTCAAGAATTAAAATAAAGCCAAGGGGCGAGGCAGTAGCTCCTACCGTTGCTTTAAATGCATCTATTGTCTCTGGTCTTAATAACATAAAGATGCTGATTTCCAAAATTTGAAAGAAAAAGATGAATAAAACAATTAAAGAAAAAGTAAAATTGTCAAAGGTTCCAGCTCTTTTTGTTTCTGCGCGCCTTCTAGTAAAAACGAATTCAAATATTATAAATACCAAGGTCAATACCAAACTAAAATAAATTAACGGCATAACAACACGCATTTCTAGATTATATACTTTAACAGCGGCACTAGGATCAATCTTGCCAAAAATATCTAATGAAAGAAACACTAAGAAACTCCTATAAAATAGGGAAAGAATAACAAGAACAATTAATATCAAAAAGGGAATAATAATGGCGATAAGATATCTAGGGATTGAATATTTTTTAATAAATTTTGCTTCAATTTTTGTAGCAAATTTCCTAGAATAAATATAGAATCTGCTGCTTAGAAGAAATAACCATATCATTGCAAAAATCGATAAATAAGTTATGAAGTTAATATCTGTTGAGATATAAAAAGAAATTGGAATAAGTAAAGTAAATAAAGCTATATAAAAAATAAATTGTTTAATTAAAGTTCGTTCTTCAAATAAAAATAACCTTAACTTATCTATACTTAATACTCCAGATAGTAGCAAAAAGAATGCAACAATTGCATTTGAAACAGTAAAAATTATTGTATCAATAAAACTATTTTGTGAAAAGTTAATTGCTAATATTAAAACTAAAGATGATATTATAAAAATAATATACAAGCCAAGAAATTTTTTTTCAAATGAATAAAATTTTGGAGGTTCTTGCCCATCAACATAAACTTCCTTGTGAACAAGTTTATCAGCATAATCCTTTAATTTTTCACCTGTTCTTGACTTAAAGGCTGCAATCTTTGTTCGAAGGTTTGATATAAACTCTTTTTTTTTCATTCTGAACCTGCTTTTCCCTATATTTGAATTATGTGATAAATATAACGCTTTAATTTCAGTAATTTTATTTCTGCTTCTGAACTTTTTTGTACTCCAAGTGAGCCCAAATTTTTTGGAGAAATAACAGAATTAGATTGCTTAATAGACATTATATTAATAAATCATTTTTTTTAATTTAAACCTAATTATAATGTTAAAAACAAAATAAGAATCAAACTTAGATGAAAGTTTTAAAAATAGTTAATAATAAATTTAATTATAACAAATTTTTTTAAAATTCTTGAGAATGGAAAAAACTAAGATTGATAATAAAGAAACTCTAATTCGCTTAGTAAGAAAGGCAATTGAGTTGCTATGCGAAAAAAATATCTCAAGTGTAGTTATTTTATCATCCTATAAAATTAATTCAGTTCTAAAGGAAAATTTTGGAGTTGACATTAAAGTCGATAAAATAGGAAGACTTTTAGGTAAAATTGCTAAATTGAATCAATTAAAGCGATTGAGTACTAACATTCCTAAATATAGATTACATATTTCTAGAGTTTCAAGTTTACAGTTTTTCTAAACCATTTTTAGATTATAATTAATAATAAGCTTTTAGGAAAAAAGTTATAGTTTTACATAGTTAAATATTGCGAAAATCTGTGATTATTTTTTGTAACTTTTCTAACAATTCACTAATTTCTGAGTAATATTCTTTAAATGGTTGTAATTCTGAACTCATTTTTTCAATTTTTTCATTAATACTTATTTCAAATTGATTAATTGTTGTTTCAATATTTTTTTCTATTTTATTACTAAGATTATTTGATTCACTTTCAATTGTTAAGATTACGTTAGAAATACTGCCAATCATCTTTTCAATCTTAGAATTCATTTCAGTGATATTATTTACTTTTTCAGTTGTTAATTTAACAACAGATGCTATTTCACTTTTAATATATTTTAAATTATCATCAGTAATTCTGTCTAAATCATTAAATTGATCTTCTTTTATATTATTGAGATCATTTCTTAACTGAGTTTGAGCTTCAACTCTTTGGTCTACATATTTAACAACAGTTTCTTTAAATCCATTTAACATACTATCCATACTTCTGTTAAACCAATTCTCTACTTTAATAAGACTTTGAGAGGCTGCTTCTTTCATTTTATTTATGCTATTACGTAAATATTCTGAACCTTTCGAAGATCCTTCTTTAAGATTATTAGTCCAATCTCCAAATTGAGACTTGAAAATATCTATTACCGATTCAGAAAATTTAGACACTCCTGTTTGAAATCCTAAAATTATCGGTGAAATATGTGAATAGTCATCTAATTCTTCTTCTGGTGATATCTCTTCTGATATAGGTATTTCTTGTAATTCTCCCGGAATTGATTCTTTTGATTCGTTAATCTCTTTAATTAAGATAGGTGTCTGTTTTTGGAAATCTTCTACAAATTTCTGAACCCATTTAAAGTAATCTAGGTCTGCTGGTTCTTCAATTTCAAATACTACAGTATTATATTTATCTGCTTTTTTAAAATCATCAAATCTATAAATCTCAAAACCAAAAGACTTATCTTTATCCATTAAAGTATGATCAAAAACAATACAAAATCCGTTAGGATTACTTTCCTTTTGAAAAAATTGATGAGTTTTTATCTCTATGTCAGAAAAATAAAGACCCCACCCGGGGTGCGAACTATACCATCCTACGATATTAAGATTCTTCTTTTGATATTGCTTTTCGAGTTGTGTTAATAAATCATAATCCTCTTTAGTAAACCCTGCTGATACCTTTTTTCCATGAGTGATCGGAATAGCATTGATTAAAACAATGTCTTTCCCATTCTCAGTTAATTCTCCTAAGCAAATGCCCATAACTTCCACACTCTTTTCTAATGCATTGCTTCCAAATCTTAAAACATGGGTTATCATATTTCTGAAAGCTTCTTTTTTTATTAATATTCTGCCTTTTTCCGCTGAAATGCTTTGATCTTTCTCACTTTTGTCTTGATTGTTATTTTTCTTATTTTCGGGCATTTTCAATTATTCTCCTCCTTCTAATTTTTTTAATTTATTCAATAAATCTTGATTTATAGTTTTTAACTCTAATAAATCTTTTTGGAGATTCTTATTTTCGGTTTCTAGGGTTTTTATTTTACTTTGTATGGGATTCTTTGAACTTTCCAGTAATATAATTGCGGCTTTTAAATCTGATAAGAAACTCTTTGTGTCTTTATTTAAATTAATAAAATTTCCTACAATTTTATTGATGTTTTTGGACAGTTTATTTATAACTTCGTCTTGTAGATTCTTTAATTTATTATTGATTGAATCTTCAATGGAATCAATTTTCTCTGATAAACTATTTAGAGAATTTTGTTCACTCTCTAATTTTTCAAAAACTTTAGAACTTTCTTGATTTATTTTTGATAAATTTTCTAGAGTTTCTTTAAACGAGTTTATACCTTGATCTAGAGAAACCTTTAGCTTTTCTTCAAATATAACCTTCAATTTATCATTAAGTTCAATTTTAATTTGACTTATAATTTTTTTAAGACTTTCATTGTTATAATCAAATTCATCAAATTTATCATCGATATATGTGTCTAATTGATTCAATTTATCTTTTAAGGAAAATTTAAAATCTTTTTGTATATTAGAGATACCATTTCCAATCTTTTCCTTTATAACTAAAATATTATTTCTCATTTCTAAATTGGATTCAATTGTTTTTCTAATTATTTCTTGACTCCATACATTAAGAAATGTTACAAATGGCTCAATTGTCAACTTTAAAAAACTTGAGATTCCATTCTGGATAGCAGAAAAAATTGTAGTTAATTCTAATTCTGGTTTCTTTGCTATTAATAGATCTTGACTAGGAATAGCAATATCACCAAATAAATCAGGCATTTCATTAATTTCTAAGATTGGTGGTTCTTTAGAGTGAACACCGTTAATTAATTCTATAAGTTTTTGGTAATATTCAAGATTATCTGGAGGTTCAACTACTGTTTTTACTTCATGATACCCTGTTGTTTGACCTTTAGAGGGGTCATCTAATCTAAATGTGCGAAATCCCATATCTCCAGGTTTCTCTAAGAAGGTATGGTCAAAAACAATTCCAATAGCGCTTGGATTAGGAGTCTGCCAACCAAGCATGTTTTTTATATCTGTACCCGAAAAGAAAATCTTCAAACCAGGGTGAGAATGGTACCATCCTACACTAAACCATCCTTTTTCTGCAAATTCAGCATCTACCATAGAGAATGTTACATAATCTTCTGGGGCAAAAGCAACTTCTATTGAGCCGCCATGGGAAATGGGTACTGCATCTTCCACAATTACATCATTGATCCCTTTTTTATCAGGTTCTCCTTCGAGAAGACGGCCAATAAGAACACCCATACATTCCCGGTATTGTTTACGATCAATCACTTTGTTACCAAATCGAAGAATATGAATAAGCATCTTATAATATGCCAGGGGTTTAATGATTACAGTTTTATCAGATGTCAAATTTAATCACGATTTTTATAAGTTTTAGATATAGTTAGTGTTTTAATCTATATATAATTTAAATGTTTTAAATTTTTGAACCGAATTTTAGAAATTAATTATGATTTATTCATTTTTTTGTTTGTGCAATTTAATTGATAGGATATTGTTTAAAGAATAAATTTTATATAAAAAACATTAAAAAAAAAAGATCAAATGAATTAATCATCATGTGGTAGAGGTTTCCCACAATAAGGACAAAATTTCCAATCTAAATCTTTTCCACAAAATGGACAAAATTTTGATACCTCAGCAGCAACAGTAGATATATTTGTTCCACTTGTTCCTGTAGGAATAGATGGTAATGCTCTTGAAGTTTTTAAAGTAGAAGCTTCTCGAGCTTTTTCTTCTTCTCTTTTATGGATCATCCTTTCTTTAAACGCTTGTCGTTTTTCTTCTTCTAATTCCTGAATTGTTTTCATTCCTTCTTCTTTAACCCATCCTGTCACTTTAGATCGTTTCAATTCACTTTCAGGAACTCTTTCTAACTCTACTTTTTTTGTTTCGGAAATGGGCGCTACTACTTTTCTTTCTTCCTTCTTTTGGAGTGCTTGTTTGACCAAAGCCTGCGTTGTTTTCATAATTTGATGAGGGTTTATATTTGGAATAGCCACAGTCATTAAGACCCATGAGACAATTCGATTTTGATTAGGAATATCACCTTGCACATCTTCATCTTTGAATACATATGAATCAATTACTTCTTTTCCCTTCAATAATCTAGAAGCCCATTTCCCATTAATTAATCCCAATTGAAGTCTATAGGAAGTCCCAGGAACACCTAATTGACTTGTAAGAACTTCGAAATTTAATGACATAATTATCTTTAAAAATGTATATAATTTTGAGAATTGAATATTGTAATAATATTATAATATAAATTTCATAGTTATATAATTTTATATTCAAACTAAAACATAAATAGTAAAATTAGTATTAATCAATATAATTCAATTTGAATAATTAAAAAATTGATTTAGGAACATGACTATTATTATTCCGAAAAAGGTCTATTTGACAATTGTTGCTGCCTCTGTGAGATTTGCAAACCAGAAAGTCCCAAAAGACGATTGGCTTGAAGTTAGTGGGATTTTTATCGGAAAAAATGAAGGTGATGATGTACATATCACTGAAGTATATCCTATAATGCATCAAAAGCTCGATAAGGATGCAGTTATAGACCAATATAAATGGTCAGATGAAGATTATGAAGCTTTATATATCATTGATGACAAAGCGTTTTCAAATCAACCACCTGAATTCACGGTTGGCTGGTGGCATTCTCATCCTGGCTTCAAAAACGTTTGATTTCCACCGTTTTAGCTAAAAAGTGATGATGAGCCACATAGATATTAAAACTACATTGTCTTATCAAACTAATAATCCATTAGCAATTTCTCTCGTATTTAATCCAACAAGGTTAATACGTCAAATCGAGGTAGCAGACAAAAAAGGGGATCCCGAAAAGCGATTAAAAAATGACCCTGGTTTTAAAATTTTTAGATTGAATGATGTTAATAAAGGTATTGAAGCATCTTATCATACTGTTGATTATGTAATTGAAGGATATGAAAGCATGGAGCAATTAGTTAAGCTAACCCAGAAATTTATCATAGATATCACTAATTTTTTTCCAAAAGATAGAATTTTTGAGACTTATGAAAACTTTATTATGGAACGGATAAATCAATTAAATTCCCTATTGCAAGGGACAGAAGAATATTTAGCGACATTAATACGACGTGGAGAACACAATAGAATTCCTGAAGTTTTAAATAATCAAAAATCCGAGATTCGGAAGTATGTTGCAGAAACTTTTATGAAAATTGAAAATATTAAAGAATTCTTAGATTATTTAGAATATAAGGAAAGAGATATAGTTATTCCTAAAGTAGAAGAAATCTTATCTAAATGGGATGAAGTTATTTCTAAATTAGACCAGAGAATAGATAACTTATCAAAATTTTAGAACAATTATAATAAATTCTTAATAAAAATTAACCTAAACCTAATATTAATCTATGGTTTATAGGAAAATCTTTATTTAATTTGATATTTTCTTTAATTAGAAGAGTTTCTAAGTAAAAAATTAAATCAATTAAACTCCAAAAATAACAGTCATATTAATGAGAAAAATAAATTATCCTTTTACGGCTATATTAGGACAAGATAAGATGAAGATGGCATTAATACTAAATGTCATCGATCCTCAAATTGGAGGAGTACTTTTAACAGGACATCAAGGTACGGGAAAATCTACAGCTGTAAGATCTTTGGTTGAAGTTATGCCAGATATTGAAGTTATTAAAGATTGTCCGTTTTCCTGTGATCCTAAGTCAAATATTGATGATCTCTGTGAAGATTGCAGATTAAAAAAGAAAAAAGAAATTGAAACTGAATTTCGAGAGATGCGAATCGTTAATCTCCCTCTTGGTGTTACAGAAGATATGGTTTGTGGTTCACTATCAATTGATAGAGTATTAACAGAGGGAACATCAGAACTTCATCCTGGGTTATTAGCTAAAGCAAATAGAGGAATTTTATATATTGACGAAATTAATTTACTTCAAGATCATATCGTCGATACACTTTTAGATGCTTCAGCCTCAGGTATAAATATCATTGAGCGAGAAGGGATATCTGTAACACATCCTTCAAGATTTGTTCTTGTCGGATCAATGAATCCTGAAGAGGGGGAATTAAGACCCCAAATAGCGGACAGGTTAGGATTAGAAGTTCGTATCTCGGCCCCCCGAGACAATAGACTTCGAGCAGAAATAACAAAAAAAGTCATTGAGTTTGATGATAATCCTAAAGAGTTTATTAAACAATATGAAACTGAACAAGAGATTTTAAAACATAGAATTGTTAGGGCTCGAGAAATTCTTCAAGAAGTTCAGATTCCTGCTTCTGTTTATGAATTTGTTTCAAAAATTGTCAATGAGTTAGAGATCTTTTCTCAAAGAGCAGATATAACATTTATCCGGTGTGTTCGAGCTCATGCTGCATTTAATGATAGGAAAATTATTAACGAAGAAGATTTAGATGTTGCGATGGACTTAGTATTTGAACATAGAATTCTTTCTCTTCATTATGAGATGACCCCTGTCGAAGTGAAAGCAAAAATCGCGGAAGTCTATGGTAAAATCCAAAAAGCCTATGAGGATCCAAAAGCATACCAACCTAGTAAAGATACAGAAGGTCCTTTAAAATATGATGATACTCCTCAAAAAGAATTTAAACGACAGTCGGTAGATCCAAATAAAGTTGATATCCCTGAGACAAAAGAACAGAAATTGCCCCCTCCTAAATACCCTGATAACAAAAAAAGGAGTCCTAAACCTGCAGGAGGATGGAAAGTAAAAAATATTCCCAGAGAAAGTAATGACTTTAAATTTTTTGAGGACAAATCAAGAAATATGCCATTTATTTATAAAATGGAAAAAAAGATGACCTCAATATTGGATAATATTAGAAAGGATCGAAAAATCTCTGATTACGGAGGAAGAGGTATAGGAAGACGGATTAAAATATCTTCTTCACAAAAAGGAAGATATGTTTCATATAGGAAGCCAATCAATCTGCTTCCCAAAAGTATTGCTTTAGATGCAACTATAAGAAGTTATTTGAAAAATAAAATATATAATCAAAGTGACATTGAATTTCCATTACATTTTAATAAATATGATTTAAAGGATAAAATTTATGAATACCGTGCTCCATTAATCCTCTTTTTTGTTCTTGATAGTTCTGCATCAATGTATTACGTAATTAAGCAAATGACTGATGTTATATTATCTCTCCATAAAGAAGGATATCGTAAAAAGGATAAAATTGCTTTAATTGTTTTTAGAGGTAAAGAAGCAATTGTTCTTCAAAAACCTACAGTAAATTTCAAAAGTGCTGTAATTAAATTGAAAAAGATAGAGGGAAAGTCTTATACTCCAATGGCAGCAGCACTAAAAAAATGTTCAGATTTAATAAAAGCAGAGAAATTAAAGAATCGAAATATTATCCCCGTAATTTTTATATTTTCCGACTGTGGTGCAAATATTTCAGTAAAATATCCTAATTTAATAGCACAAATAGAAAATGATTATGCCCTAATAACAGAAGAATTGAAGGATCTTACAAAAAAATTATCAAAACAGAAAGTTCATCTAGTTGTATTAGAACCTAAAAAATCCTATGCTACTCAGGCTTTGGGAGTACACACTTATTCCGCAGATAATATTAAAAAGAACTTTAAAAAATATGGTAATGCAGAAGTATATAAATTTGATAAGTATAATCCTTCTTCTTTGATTTTAGAATTGAAGAAAATTCTTTAAACCGAAATAGATTTCAATGAAATTTTATTACTATCTCTAATTAATGGTTGCAAAAATAAATTCAATTTTGGTAGTAGGATTTAATACTCGACCTTTAGCTAAATCTTTGAAATTAGCTGATTATCGTGTTTATACAGTAGATTTTTTTGGAGATTTAGATCTATATCCTTATGTTAAGGATTACATAATCATTACAAAAGAGTTAGAATCTAATTATGAATTTCTGAAAGATCAGTATGGTGAATTTTTAGTCCATTTTACAATAGAAATGCTTAGAAAACATAAAAACATCAATTATTTATTAATTGGGAGTGGTTTAGATGACAATTATGACGGAAGGGAATTTATTTTAAAAGAGATTAAAGAAAAAGAGTTAAAAGTTCAAAATGTTAATAATGATTTAGAAATAATTAAAAATGCTCGAGATATTGAAAATATATATGAATATCTCAAATCTAAGAAATTTAATGTGCCCATATCTGTTTCTTATAAGAGATTTAAGGGAAAAAACAAGATAGGAATTGATTTTCCTTTTATTTTAAAAAAGAAGAGGAGTGCAGGAGGATTAAATGTTTTTAAAATTGAAAATAATGAAAAATTAAGTTTTCTTTTAAAAATATTAAAAGTAAAAGGATTTAATCCATCTGATTGGTTAATTCAAGAATTTATTGAAGGAATACCTGTAAGTTGCACTATTATATCCAATGGTGCTGAATGCGAAATTATTTCTATTAACCGTCAAATAATTGGAGAAAAATTTCTTAATCCCCCAGGAGATTTTGTATATTGTGGAAATATTGTTCCAGCAAATTTATTAAAAGAGGATAACAAATTAATTTCTGAAATTTCATTAATTTTAACGAAAATACTAGGTTTAAAAGGTATTAATGGATTTGATTTTGTGTTAAAAAACCATTATCCATATTTAATGGAAATAAATCCACGAATTCCAGGGAGTATAAGAGCTTCTGAAGAAGTTTTAGATTTAAACCTTTTAGATTTACATATTCAAAGTTTTAATCCAGAAAAATGGGAATATGTAAAAAATAAGATTAGATCAAAACAAATAAGTGGATTTGCTACAAAATTAATATTTTTTGCTCCAAAAGAAATAGATAAAGAATTATTGAAAAAAGTTAATAATCTTGAATCTGTTCATGATAAAACTGAGCCTATTAAGAATATCTTAAAAGAAGAACCTTTATGTACTGTCTTATTTAAGGGAAAGAATTTCTCAGAATCTTATTTTGGCGCGTTGAAGATAATAGATAAAATTAAAAATATTATTTATTAAATTTTAAATATTATTGAATAATTGCTTTTATTTTAGCAATGTAAGAACCTAATTTCCTTTCATCTGCCTCTGGAACCGCCATTGCCAATATACGATTCTCATCTAGTTCATGAATAATAATTGAACCATTTTCTCCTCCAATTATCGAAAACTCTAATCCTTCTTCTAATAAAACACCAGCTAGATTGTAAATTGCGGAAGTAATAGCTGATAGTATAGGTTCAGGCATAGTTGCTTGAATTTTGATTGGTAAACCATCTTTTGTAATAATAGCTATAACAAGTGCGTTAGGAATTGCTCTCTTTATAGCTACAAAAACTTGTTCTTTGAGGATATCAGAAGTTTCTATAATTGCTGATATCTGTAGGCTTAACTTATATAAATTATTTATGTAAGTATTTAGTCCTTCGAGTTCTGCTAATTCTCGATTCAGATAGGAAATCATCGTAATGTTTTCTGTTAAAATAGAATGGATTATTTTTTCTTTTCCAGTAATTAAGTGATAAGAAATCTTTTGGTTTAATGAATCCTTCAAAATTTTTGATGATAGAAAAACAAGGCTACTACTAGCGGCCGTTACTTCACTCATCGACATTTTTAACTCTCTTTTGAACTTACTCGCAATTTTAGTTCCTTCAGGCGTTCCAACATTAATACCGAGAATAGCTGGTGCTGATTGAAGTTCTTTTTCAATCAGTTCAGAGACATCCGATTCTAAATCTTTTATCATATTATCATGTTTTTCCATAATGTTATTTTCTTCTTATAAAAATAAAAATGTATTCTAATAATCAAGTAATAATCATAAAACTTTATTATAGATTATTATCTGAACTTTCTAGGATAATCTTATTAATTTAGTTTTATATTAAAAATGAAAAATGTAGTTCAATTTCAAATGTTTCAAGATTTTAAATACTTTAAAAATATAGAAAATATATTTTAAGCTGAACTTTTTTATTAATATATATAAAAGATTTCGTGAATATCATAATGGTAAATGATGAATCTAAAGACGCAATCATAGATAAACTACAAGCTGAAATTGAAAAAAAAGATGAAACATTAAGGAAAGTTGAAGAATCTATACACAAATTAAATGAAAAATTTCAAACTCAAGATAATCTTATAAATTCTCTCAAAGATTCAATAAAGTTAAAGGGTGATCAAATAAAGACTATTCATGATTCATTAGAATTAAAAGATCAGCAAATCAAAACTTTAGAAGATTCATCAAAAGCAAAAGATGAAAAAATAGTTACTTTAGGAAAAACAATTAAATTAAAAGAGGAGGAGTTAAAAGCACATGGATCATCTGTGACTGCCGAAAATATTCTTAAAGAAAAAGATGAAAAAATCTACAAACTCCAAAAAGAGATAGAAATTTTAAATGATGAATTATCTAAAGCAGATGTCGATTTAGAGACATTAGAATTAGAAAACGAGAAATTAAGACAAGCACAATCAAGCATATCAGGTTCAAAAATCATTGATTTCACTAAAACTGAAATTACAAGATCTGAAATTCTTAAAAAAATGAGGGAGATTCTAGAAAAAGGTTTACACAATGTCATGATTGTTGTTCCTAATATTGTTGATTTACAAGATTTATATCTTTATGAAGTGAAGTCGTCTGTAAGTATGAGGGTCTCTTGTTTAATTAATCCGGGAATAGATGAACATTCTGAATTATTAGATGAGTTTACTAGTCTTGATAATATTACTCTAAGAAGTTATGAACGTGAGGATAGATATGTCATAGTGAGAGATGGTGAGGAAATGTTCATTGCTGTTAAAGGAAATTCTGAGAATAATCATTTAGCAATTCATACTAAAGATTCAAAACATATTCGTCTCTTCAATTCGCTAACTATGGAAGGATGGTTGCAGAGTAGAGGGATTTAAAAATTCCTATCTAGCTACTTTTTAAAAATAGGGCGTTTTTCTTTCACTTATTTTTCATTTATTTGAAAAAGTAATAATTTTTATTGATTATATTTCAATATAAGTTCTATTTCTTTTCTTAAAGTGAACAAGATGATTATATCCTATCTTTTTTAACATATTAATAATATTTTCAAATTCCCAAGCGATATAAATAGGATCATGAGCATCAGAGCCTAATAATATTGGAATATCAAGATCATACATCTCTTGAATAATTTCTTTACTTGGGTATTGCTCTTTTGCATCTTTCCTTAATCCACTTGAATTTATTTCCATTACAACATCTCTTTTTTTAATAAGACCTAAGGTTTTCATCACCTCATTATTTACTTTTTCTTTATTATTAGGGATATCGTTGAATTTCTTAGGTAAATCAAAATGAGCTATGATATCAAAATCGAAATCATTGGAATTTAACATTTTTTGTACAGTCTTGTAATACTCCATATAAACTTTGTCAGAACCATAATAGTTATAATCATTTTTAAATCTACTATCATCAAAAGCCCATGCTCCTCTTCCATCATGGAAATTTAAAAGATGAATTGAACCTAAGATGTAATCTAAATGATGTTTATATTTGCAAAGGTGGATATTAAGAGTAGATTCTTGATTCTCAACAAAATCTACTTCAAATGCGATTCTTACATTTATAGTTTTTTTAGATTTCTCTTTTAAAGATTCTACTGTTGATAAATAATTCTTAATCTCATCTAAAGTCATAGCATAATTTTCGTATGGAATTCGTTCAATTTTCTTTAAGAATTCAAAGGGAAAATGATCGCATATACCAATTGTATTTAATTCAAGTTCAATAGCTTTTCTTATGTAATCTTCAATGGAGCCAACCGCATGGTGACAAAGAGCACTGTGCGTGTGCCAATCTTCTAATTTCATTCTAAATTAAGGAAATATAAGAAAAAAGTTAAAATTTTACTTTTTCAAACAACAAAATTAATATAATAAGATGGATACTTGTGCAAAATCCTTTCAAAAAATTAGGATATAAGTTTTAAAATAAACTTTTTAAGAATAAAAAGAATCATTTAACTTAATTTAATTGAAAATTTATATTTTTTAATGAGTGCGAAAAAAATGACGTCTGTAAATAATGAATCGAAGTTTAACATACGTGATTTATTGAAAAAAGGTGAAAATTTAACATTCCTAGTAGGAGCTGGTTGTTCAATCGACCCACCATCATGTCTACCAGCCAGCAGTGAAATGATAAAAAACATCGTCAAGTATAGTTGTTCTAAATCAGAGATAGAGAAAATCTTAAAATTAAAAAACTTAAGACTTGAAACAATTTTAGATATTATTCGTGATTGTTTAGATGAGGAACTAATGATTATTGACTATTATGGATTATGCGATAAACCAAATATTCAACACTATTTTATTGCAGAAATGATTAAAAAAGGGGCTTTTGTAATAACTACGAATTTCGATTTTTTAATCGAATATGCTCTATTACAATCTAATTTGATGAAAAAAAGGATAGTTACTGTCATTACTGAAAAAGATTTTAGAAAATATAGTGATCCTATTAAATTGTTGAAAAGTGGAAGATTTTCACTATATAAGATCCATGGCTCAGCTAAAAATATTATTTTTGAGGAAGATACTAGCGATTATTTATCTGATACAATTAAATTATTAGGTTTTAATAAAGAAAGTTTAAATATATTTCAATTAGAACCATATAAACGTCCTTTATTTGATAATATCACAAATGAACGTTCACTTATTATTGTAGGCTATTCTGGTCAGAATGATAATGATATTATTCCTACACTTAAAGTCTTAAAGAATCTTAGAAACATCATTTGGATTAATCATATTGGAGAAAAGGGAAAGGAAGAAATTTATGAAGTTGATGCTAAGCGAATTCAATCCTTAGAAAAATTGGATAATGTCGATTATATACTAAATGAAATAAAACAAATAAATTACGATGTAAATATATATCGCATAAATACAAATACAACGAAATTTTTTGAAGAATTATTAGATATTAAGCCAGAGATGAGTAAAGAAAACTTCTCTATAGACATTTTAGATTGGTTCAAAGAAAATCTTAAAATTATTGATGATATTACTAAAAACACTATTTCTTACAAAATTTATTTTTTTCTTAATGAATATAATGAAGCATTAGGATGCCTCAAAGAACTAATTAGCGTTTCTGAAGAATCAGGTAATTTAAACCTAAGAGCGACATTATTAAATAAAATAGGTTTAATTTATAAGGATCAAGAAAAATTCCCGGAAGCACTAAATTCTTTTGAGGGAGCACTTCAAATTGCAGAAACTACAAAAAATTTTACAGCTAAAGCATTAAATATGGGTAATATCGGAGTAATCTATCATAGTCAAAGAAATTATATTAAAGCATTAGAATATTTTAATGAAGCTTTAAAGATTGATGAAAAGTTAAAAAATTTTGCAAGGATAGCACACGATCTTAATAATTTAGGGCAAATTTATCAGGAGCAGGGGAATTTTGATGAAACAATATTAAAATATGAAGATTTAATTAAAATATACAATAAAATGGGTAATTTAAGAGAAAAAGCTAATACTCTACGAAAAATTGGAAATATACTTAATATTCAACACAAATATTCTGATTCTCTCGATGCTTTTCAAGAGGCGTTGAAGATTTATGATGAGTTAGGAGATTTAATAGGGAAATCAAATTCTAAATTAAAAATAGGTACAATATTTAGAAGGCAAGGTTACCATAGAAAAGCTTTAAAAGAGTTTGGAGAAGCGCTTCCTCTTTTTGAAAAATTAGGAAATATAGAAGGAAAAGCTGAATGTCTGTTTAACAATGGCTTAATCTATACAAATCAATGGAATTTAACTAAAGCTATAAACCAATTTCAAGAAGCTCTAAATATCATTGAGCAAACAGGTAATTTGGAGGATAAAGCACGATTATTATTCAATATTGGAAATATTTATAAGAAACAAAAAAATTTTCCAGCTGCATTAGAACAATATGAAAATGCTTTACAGATTATAGATGAATTGGGCATCATTGAAGGAAAGGCAAGTATTCTTAAAAAGAGTGGAAGCATTTATGTTAAACAAAAAGCTTATCCCAAGGCAATTAGGAGATATGAAAAAATGTTAGAGATCTCTGAAAAACTAAGCAGATTGGGAGATAAAGCCGCTTATCTCAACAAGATTGGATTAATTTATAGTGAACAGGGCAATTATAAGGAAGCTTTAAAAAGATTTGAAGATGCAGTAACTATCTATTTGGATTTAAAGAATGATGTTGGATATGCAGATAGTATCAATAATATTGGAGTAATTTATCTCGATCAAGGAAATTACCCTGAAGCTTTGAGTCGGTTTGAAGAAGCCTTAAATGTGTATGAACAACAAGGAAATCTTAAGGGAAAAGCCAAAGCTCTTACAAATCTTGGTTTGATTGATCAAGACCAAGGAAATTATTCCGATGCTTTCAAAAAATTCGAAGAAACCTTAACTATTTATGAAAAAATGAGAAATCTTGAAGGAAAAACCATAGCAATTACTAATATAGGGCTTAATTATCTTTATCAAATAAATTATGATATGGCTATAAAAAATTTTGAAGAAGTACTATTAATTTCTGAACAGTTAGAAGATTTATCAATGAAAGCGAAAATTCTTAAAACTATTGGCAATGTGTATCTAGATCAAGTTAATTATCCTGAAGCCCTAAGATGGTTTGATGAAGCACTCTTTATTACTGAAGAATTAGAAAACTTCGAAGAAAAAGCCAAAATCTTAGAAATTATCGGAAATGTTTATCAATATCAAGAGAGGTATGACGAAGCTCTAAAACAATATGAAAATATACTTCAAGTTGCTGAAAAACTAGGAAATCTTGAAATGAAAGCTAATATCCTTGAAACTATAGGAAATATTTATCAGTATCAAGAAAAATATAATGATGCACTAAACCAATATGAAAAAGGATTAGAAATTGATGATGAATTAGGTAATTTACTGGGAAGAGCAAAACGATTAATAAATATAGGAGAAATTTATAGAATACAAAAAAGATATTCAAGAGCATTAACTCAATATGAAGCAGCATTAAAAATTAATGAACAAATTGGTAACTTGAAAGAAAAGGCTAATTCAATTAAAAATATAGGTATGATTTACTTTAATCAAAGAAGATTTGATGAGGCTTTGGAAAGATCTGAAGAGGCACTTCGAATATTTAAACATCTTGAGAATAATGAAGGAATGATTGAGACATTTGAGAATTTAGGATTAATTATGAGCGAACAGAAATCATATGAAGAAGCATTGAGATATTATGAAGAGGGGCTTAGTCTATCTGAAAATCAAAATGATATTAAGGCAAAAGCAAATTTTCTCAATAAAATCGGATCTCTTTATATGGAACAAGAGTTTTATCGAAAATCCTTAAAATATTTTGAAGAAGCAATAGAAGATTTTAGTATACTTGGAGATCTAGAGGGTCGAGCGGAAGTTTTACATAGTATTGGATTAATTTATAAAAACCAGGGCAAAAAACCTAAAGCATTAAAGCAATTTGATGAGGCATTAAAAGTTTTAGAGAAGATAGGGGCTAACCAGTCAAGTTTAGCTGGTATAATAAAAAAGAATGCAGATACTCTTAAGAGTCAATTAAAATAAAAAGCAAATTTTTATTTTTTTTAATTTCTTTATTCTATATATTGTTTAATATATTTTTGTACTTCTTCAGCGGGTTGAAAGATCCCGAAATGTCCTTCACATAGAATATCTACTTCTAAACTTAAAATTTTTTTGAGAGAATTTTGATAATCTTCAAAATCACTTACACCTGGAATTATTGGTCCATGTATATCTTGGCCAAATAAGATTTTTTTATCTAACTCCAGTAATATCGATAAAGATCCTGGAGTATGCCCTGGAGTATGAATACATTTAAATTCGTATGATCCAAATTTTAAAATTTCAAGATCTCCTTTGAGTCTTTTTTTAAGTGTAATTGGTTTGTAATTCACTCCATACCATGCAGCTGCTGTTTCTCTATCATGTCCTTTCTCTTCTATAGCATCAGCATCTAAATCATGCGCATAAAATTTTACTTTTTCATTATATTGTTTAAGATCATAACACGCAGCAATATGATCTATGTGGAAATGAGTTAAAATACAGTGTTTAATATTCATAGGATTTAATCCTATTTTGCTTATACTTTTAATTAAACTAAGATCCATGCCAGAATCTATTAAAATAAACCCTTCATCACTTTTAGTATCAACTAGGTAAATAGAACAACCCGAATTTCCTATATGGTAAATATCCTTAAAAATTTCTTTCATTTTTAAGCCCTTTGAATAAATATATCAATATATATTAAGATTTAGAAAAGGAATCTAATAAATTTGTTTTAAATTAAAGAAAAAAAATAATTTTTATTTAAATCTAAATTACTTATCTTACTTAATTTTTACTTTATGTTTTGAATAGAATGGAAAAAAGAGAGAATGAGAATAAGTATAAAGAAAAGCAGCCTTTTTCAGTTAGATTAAAAAATTATTTCAAAAATTTGATTAATTTTTCTCAATATGACACTAAAACAATAATTTATATCATTATATTTATTTTTTTATTGGCAATTTCCTTATTTCTTCTCTATTATATTTTTTTCATAGATGAAACTATTTTATACAAATTTGTTGTAAATTATTTTGTAAATCCGGTTTATAAATTACAGGTTATAGGGATTATATTATTTATTATAATTATGGCTTTTCAAGGTTTAATAGTCCCAATTCCTTCTGAAGTTGTTTTACTAGCAGCAGGAATGATTTGGGGTATTTACTTAGGGGGTCTTATGGGTATTATTGGCTCAATGGCTGCTGGTATATTATGTTTTTATATCAGTAGAAAAGGTGGAAGACCATTAGCGGAAAAATTTGTTGGAGAAAAAGGAATAAATATCGCAGATGATTTCATTAAAAAGCATGGTACTAAAGCAATTATAGTTACTCGATTCATTCCTTTTATACCTTTTGATGTTATATCTTACACTTCAGGCTTAGTTGATATTGATATAAAGAAATATTCAATAGGAACTTTAATAGGTTCAATTTTTAGGGCTTTTTTTTATTCAACACTAGGAGCTTTATTTTTTATAAAGTATGATCTTTCCTTGCCAATTGATTTTGATACATTACCTCTTGGAGCAATTCAGGAGCAATCTATTTATTTCAATATTATATTATTAATCATTCTAGGGGTTCTTGTATTAATGGTTATACTCTATTACTTCCTTATTAAATATTTAGAGAAAAAAAGATAAGTTAAAATAGAAATCATCTAGTAGATCTCTCTGTTTTAGATTAAATTTAATAGAATTGGATTGAAAAAACCATAAAGTTATTTATAATGAAAAATGTTATGTGTTTAGTTGTTTCAAATTGAAATAACAAAATCAAGCGATATGTATTTTAATAGGTTTAAATAATGGTTAGTGGAATTGTAAAGTGGTTTAATAGCCGGAAAGGATATGGTTTCATTACTACCGATAAAGGAGAAGATGTTTTTGTCCATTTTAGTGGCATTCTTGATGATGAAAATGGTTTTAGAACATTATATGAAGGAGATAAAGTTGATTTTGAAATAGTTGAAGGGCAAAAAGGCAAACAAGCAAAGGATGTACGGATTACTGAAAAAGGATCACGTATGAAGAGAAATACCTTCCGGTAATATTTCAAAGTATTAAGCTAAGTTAAAAACAGTTTTTAGAAATTTTTACTATATTATTAGTTATAAATTGCTTACAACTGTTTGTTTTTTTTTATTTCTCATGAATTTCAAAAAGAATTCAATAATTAATAAATGTAAATTTTTGGATATTTTAATATAAGCTATATTACTAAGATATTATCTCCATTTTTTATTTTTAATCATAATTCATAGCGTATGAATGAAAAAGAAAAAATAATAAAATTAAATTATGTAAGGGAAAATTTTGTTATGAGTTTATCTGATGCATATGAAAAACTGAAAAATGCAATAAATGCTAATAATTTACAATCTATCTATGAACTTTCAAAGATAATCACGAGATATTATTTTAAAGAATTAGAAGATTAAGAAAATAAAAAGAGTTCTATTAGTAATAATTCTAAAAATTATTCCCCAGTTTAAAATAAATAAATTTAATTCTATCTAATTATAAGACGAAAACTAAAGAATTAGATCTAATGCTTAAATAATTCATGATATTTGTTCGTTTCATTATTATAAAAAAACGTTATTCATGGAAATTTTATAAGTTAGAAGACTATTTAATTCATAAAGCAATAAGAATTGAATAATTATATACTTTCAGAATGGATTTAAAATGAGTGTTAGTGGAAATTATAATAGAATTTTAGAAGATACCATAAAAGACGAACTCATATGGTTAGAACAAGAATTCAATTATTTATTTAGAAATAAAAAAGAAGGATTTACTGATAATGACATTAAAATGGGAAATCAAATATTAAACAATGTTATTGATAATATCAACATTTCTAATAACAAGGAATTACTCAATCTCTTAACTTTGACTTTAGATAAAATAGAGCAAACTTATCCTCAATTTTTTTAAATTCATTTCTATTAGATAGCCATATCTCTTTTTAAAATATTGGAAATACGTAATTTAGAATATAATAGTTAATTTAATTCAAAACTATATTACTTTGTAATCTTAAGGATATTACATAAAAATTAATAGAATAATTGTTAGAATTTAAATATGGAAAGAATTATTTTGGTTTATTGGAATAAAAGCACAGGTCCAGAACCTATAATCCAATATCCACCAGAAAAGTCATTTCCTCCAAAAGATTTATTTTTAAAAATTTGGGCTAAGCATGAATTAAATAAAGAAAATTCAATAATAGAATTCCTTCATGAAGAGAGTAATTACCATTTTACTTCAATCATACAAAAATTTGAAGGTGAAATATACTTTCTAGTTTTAGTTTATAATAAAAAAAATATGTGTGAAAATATTATAAAAGATTCTCCTGATATATTAGCAATTATTAGTAGGAATTTAGTAGAATTAATCAATACTAATAAAATTACTCGTGCTATTTCTGAGGCATTTAATACTATAATTAATTATTCTAAATTAGATGAAGAAGATAACTTAATTAGCTTTTTCCAAGATAGAATAAAATTCACTATTCTAAAGATCCTAAGAAATGGAGTAATATCTAAATTGGAATTAACCAATATTTTAAGACAAGAATATGGATTTTCGACTATTAATATTGATTTATTACTAATTTCTTTCATCCAAGAGAACTTAATTATTAAAGAGAATATCCCTGGAATCAAAGAATGTTATTTCTTAATAAAAGATCTTTCTAGTACACGAATTCCTCCTAAGAATTTGCCAAATGAACAAATAGAAGAAAAAGTTTTAAGAAAGTATAAGAAAGCGTTGATTAAATTTTTTATAAACTATGATTCTGTGACAGATATTGAGAACAAAACAATTCTACAAACGGCAATATTAGATAAAGATGTTTTTTCGTTATTAAAAATGTTAAGAAAAAAGAGACTTTCTGTAGATGAATCCTTGAATATTTTAAATAATAAACATGATCTATTTACGGAACTAATTGAGAAAAAATTTATTTATGAAGCAAAGGGTTTTGTTTATAGTTTTTCAGATGTCCATTTCATTAAATTTACACCTTTTTATATTATCGAAAGACTAGTTAATAGGTATAAGGATCAAGAGATATCCTCAGATGAGTATCTAACTCATCTTGAGTTGTTAATAGATCAATTAGAGAAGCACCCATCGTATGTAAATTATGAAATAATTTAATTTAAGCAAAACTATTTATGCTAAAAAGTTAATTTTAATTCAATAATTAAATTTCAATTTTTTAAAATTGGTGAAATTTTTTGACCCTTGAACCAGTAGATGTTTTACAAGGTAGTTTTAGCTTAATCTTTGTTATCATTTCATTGATTTTAGGATTTATAATTTTATCAAAATATCCTAAATATAAATCTCGGTTATATTTTTTAGTGGGTTTATCTTGGGTGGGAGTTTCTTTACCTTGGTGGCCTGATTCTATTAGTTTTTTAATGAATTTGATTGTGGGGGAGTCTTTACCGGTAAGATGGTACTTCATTATTGGTAATGTATTTATTCCAATAGCACTCCTATGCTGGATAGTGGCTTATACAGATATGATCAATAAAAATCTTCAATTAATGGCAGTACTCCTTACTTATATATTTTCAATATTATTTGAAGTAACGTTCTTCATTTTATTTTTCATAGATATTGATTTAATAGGAATAATTAATCCTACACGACCCTTCACAGTAGATTTTGGCATTTTTATAACAATCTATCTAATACTTATTATCCTAATAATGTTAATTACTGGAGTAATTTTCGCTCAAAAATCTGTTAAATCAAACGATCGGGAAGTACGATTGAAAGGAAAACTACTCCGTGCTGCATTCATTACTTTTACAGTCGCTGCAGTTTTAGATTCTTCCCTTGGAGCAATTTTTGAAGATCCTGCCGATCTCCTTTTATCGATATTGGTCGTTATTATTCGGTTATTATTAATAACAAGTGCAATTGAATTTTATGGAGGTTTTCTTTTACCAAGATGGATGAAGGAAATCTTTTTAAAAAGTGAATAAATTACTTATTTTTTTTTATTATTAATTTGGTATTTTTTCTCAAAGGGATTATAAAATAAAAAATTAAATTTAAAAGTTAATTTTAGTAATTGATTTCTAATCTTGTTTTATGAATAAAAAACCTTACATTTTTTTACAATGAATTATGAATCTCTCATAGAAAGAGGTATTATAAAGATAAAATAATTAAAATCTGAAATAATGGATGAATATTCTGATACAGACTGGAATTGGGACTTTTATGAAGAACTTGTAGATGATGTAGATGAAAATAAAAATATTATTCAATGTATATCTTGCGGAAAATGTGTTGGTGATTGTCCAGCATCTAAAGTATCAAATTTTAATATAAGAAAAATAATTAGTAAAGTTCTTCGAGGAGACAAAAGTGTATTAAAAGATTCTGATATTTGGTATTGCTATTTATGTGAAAGATGTAAACGAATATGCCCAAAAGATAACATAAATATTCCATTATTAGTTATCAATCTTAGGAATGAGAGTTTCAAAAAGGGTTATGGTCCTCAATACAATGATTTAAGAAAATATGTAGAAATGTCTGAAAGATTTCTAACAAGTGGTGTAGTTGTTGAAGAATCTTTAGGTGAGAAACTACCACAAGAAAGAATTGATGAATTAAACACTATATGTAATTTTGCGCGTATAAAATACGTCTTTAAAGCAAGTAGATCAACTAAAAATAAAGGTAAGAAGAAAAAGTAGTATAGGATAAGTACGATGGAATTTAGCAATTTAGCTTTGGATTTGGATGAAATAGAAAAAAAATTTCCCGATAATGCTATAGATTTTTTCAGAGATAAGAAATTATGCTTATTTAAAGCTTGTTTAGAAAAATATTTTCCTGGTGTAAGATGGGGGATTCAAGATTTATTAGAAGAACTTCAGCTAAAAGTAGAGACTTGTATTAATCAATCTTGTTGCAGTGGTACTTTCTTTCAAAGAAATCTAATAACAAGAGCTCAATTTGCAGCAATAAATGAAAGAAATCTAAATGAAATGAACCAATTAGCAGATATTGTTCTATTTAGTTGTAATGGATGTTATAATAGTCTTTTAAGAGGACGAGAATTCTTAAATAATCATGAAATAAGAAAAAAAGCACAGAAAATTTTAAATCAGTTAAAGGAAAAAAATAATCCTGAAAATTATCCAGGTAAATATGAAATTTTAGATAAACCAAACCTAAGATTAGTTCACGATTTGGATTTTTTATATTTAATTAAAAATGAAGTTCTTAATTCATTAAAATTTGATTTAAAAAATCTTAAAGTTGCGGTTCATTATGGATGTCACTATTTAAATTTAAGCCGAGATAAAAGAACTGTTGAAAATTATTTGAAAGATAAAACAAAATTAGATGAATTAATTACTCTTTTTGGAGGAAATCCTGTAGATTATCAAGAAAAAGAAAGTTGTTGTGGTTGGGGTGCAAGTCAATTAGTAATAAATCCTAAAGAAGCCTTAAAGGTAACCTTTAAGAAATTAAAAAGCGCAGAGAGTGTTAATGCTGATTTTATTTTAATGCCTTGTCCAACATGTTTATACACTTTAAGTAAACCAGAATATAGAGAAAAAATGAAGAAATGGTATGGCGAAAAATTAGATATTCCTACAATTCATCTTAATGAATTAATTGCGATATTGAGAGGGTGTGAAGAAGAACGCTGTATTAGTTTAAGAAGAAAATCACCTAGATTAGATGAGATTTTTGAAATAATAACTCAACAATAATAATTAAATACTAAAAAAAATTAAAATAGATCTCTTTACATTTCTTCAATTGCATACCTTGGACATGAGTCTAAACATAATAAACAACCAATGCATTTTTCATAAGAAAATTCTAATCTATCTTCACTATTGAAATGTAATGCATCTGTAGGACACAATGAGATACAAGCACCGCAATCAATGCATTTATCATCATCAATTATGATTCTTCCTTTCTTGTTAACGATTATTTTATTCTTTTTTAAGGATTCAGTTATAGCTTTTATTTTATCTTCAGGAATATCTAATAAAAGATTAATCCCACTTGCTCTAGTTGAAAATTTTAGAATATTAAAAGAAATATCATATTTCAAAATTTCATTTATAAATCTTGAATAATCACTAATATCCTTAATTACTCCAAAAGGCAAGGTGACATTTATTATTGTCAATTTTACATCAACTCCTCACTAGTAATTATCCCTACAACTTTATTATTCTCATCTATAACAGGTAAGGCTGAAATATCATTTATTTTCATTTTCCTTGATGCAACTTCAATTGGTTCATTATCAGTTGTAATAATCACTTTTCTTGTTATAATTTCTTTTAGGTTAGTAATATTTTCAGCTATAGCTTTTGTTACATCGAAACTAGTAACAATGCCTTTCAGATGGTTTTCCCGGTCTATAATGATGATATGATTCATATTTTGTTTAATAATCTTTTCTGCAACTGTTTTGATATCACAATCCTCATAACATGTTATAGCATTTCTTTTTAAATCCTTTACGAACTTTAATTCAGATGTTTGTTTCATGGGTTTAAATTCAGTTTCTTTTGGTAATGTTTCTGCTGGAGGACTTAAGAAAAAAATACCATCTTCAATCCATTTTTTCAATTCATTTGCGATTCTTCTTGCATAATAAAGAGATGATAATGAAGAACATTTAACTTTGTTGTTATATAATTCAATATAGCCACTTTTTAATTCCTTATATGATACTTTTTTTATTATAGGTCTATCTCTCCTAGGGATACCATAATCAACTACATCCGTAAAAATTTCACCATCCGTAATAGCAGTTTTTCTAGCTAACTTTTCATTTAAAATTGGAATCGGAATTCCTACTCCAACAAACATCGAAGTGCCATACTTCTCATAATTTACTCCTTTCAAATATTCAGAAGTCATTTGGGTTAAATCACCTTTAAGAAAAAGTGTTCCATAGTTATTTGTAGGATTATGTTGAGTCCCTTCACCTATCACATATCCAATTCCACCCCCAAGAAAGACTCGTGTGCCCAATCCTATTGTCTCATAATTGGGATCATTACATAATGGATTTAAACACCCAGATCCAGAATAATGGGCATTACCAAAATTAGGCAATAATTTTCCCATATAAGTGTATAAAGTTCTATCTGTGCTATTTACTGCACAAGCATATCGTTGATATGCATTTCTAGGATTGCATAAAATGGCTTGATTTAAATCGTTAATTGCGAAGTTCGTATTTATCTCACCTAAAGGATAACAATCAGTGGTATACGAGTTCCCCCTCAACCTAATAGGCTTTCCAGACACTAGATCTTCGATAACATGTCCGCCTCCATATTCAAAAGGTCGAATATCTGCCATTCTTGTAACTCCTATATAACAATCAACAGCAGCATTCCCGTGATAAGCATGAACATCATTTAACCAGAGATGTTCAAATTTTATTGGAGGATCAGAATGGCCAAAATTTAAAAATGCTCCACTTGAACACATAGGACCGAAAGTTCCTGTAGTGACTACATCAATTTCTTCAGCAGCTACCTTAATACCATTCTGTTCTACTACTTTTATCATTTCTTCAGCATTTACTACTACAACATCGCCATTTTTAATTCTTTCATTAATCTCAGAATATGTTTTTGTCAAATTATCACCTAATTTTTTCTAAAAAAGCAATATCTAGTCAATAAAATGTTTAATTTACAATAATAAATCTTTTCTATAAATATTTTAGAAAAGAAATATGCATTTAATGCATGAAATAAATATTTTTATTCCACCTAAAAAAACTAGATAAAGAAATAAAGAAGAAGAAATTGAACTTTAAATGAAAAATGTTAAATGTAAAATAAAAAAAAAAAGAGAATTTTTTAAACTTAATATATATTTTTTAGGTCTATTTGCTCATGAATTTGTCAAATACAAATGCTACAATTGCGATACAGCCTGCAATGATAAGACCAATTGGTGCGAAACCAATAACAGCATCTTCTGTTGCTTCAAATACAAGTGCTAAAATTGGAAAAATAATCAAACCAATTCCACATAGTAAATACATTAGCCAATCCCATTTAAATTCTTTTCCTCTCCAAGTATTAATGCTAACAAATAGAAGCAATGTTGTAGCAAGTATTACTATTGCAAAAGTCCACAGAGATGCTCCAGTGCCTTGCCATTCAGGATAAGGTGAGGGCATATCTGCATAATAAACAACAGCGCCACCTAACCAAGAATAAGCGGTAACACCACCACCTACGTCTAGAGAACCCCATGGGGTCAAAATTGAAATTAACGCTAGAATACCAGCAACAAGGGCCATAAACCATTTGCTTTTAAATTCTACCAAATTTTTTCAACTCTCATTAAATATTTTTGAAATAATTTTTTTTAAAACATTGGTGTTAATATCAATTTCAATCCCAAAATATTTAAATTTTATTAATTTTGAAGATCTTTTAATTAAAGAAAAATTTTTTTTATGAAAGAGTATTTCAATCCATCTATTTGAATTCTAGAAATGGACTAAGTTATTGGGTTGTAATGAGTCAATTATTAAAGTATTAATAGTAGAAGTAATTCCCTTAATCTTTTAATTCATTTTAATTGAAAATAAAAGATTATATGCTCATCTCAAAAAGTCTTGTCAATGAGAGTTGAAATACAGTTAAAAAAAAATTTATAAAAATAATCAT
>JBHLMP010000019.1:0-57922 GCA_048938025.1 Promethearchaeota archaeon | reverse complement strand
CCACATCATCCCTTTTGAACCTGATATTTCAATGAATTCATCACATTTATAGTAATTATTTGGATAATATAGATTTGGAGCAATGGTTATTCCCATAGTTCCATATTTTGGGGGATCATCTGAATTTTTGGTTGGATATTTCCAAAATATATAACTAGGGTAATCTTGGGTTCCATTAAAAAAATCTATCCAACTGTATACTTTCTCAACACGTTCTTGGTCCATCAACCAAAGTGCCATTGAAAATTTATGAATACCATCATCATATATCCAAGGAAATCCACCACATGTTCCAGTATTTGTCCGCCAATTATAGGATTTAATATCAACATACATACTTGGGCCTCCTACTTCAATAGTATTAATTCTGAAATTTACTAGCTCACCGATAATTCCTTCATTCAATAATTCTTTTACTTTTAGATATATAGGGTAAAATCGAAAATTTTCATATAATTTTAACTTTACATTCTTTTTTTTACATACTTGAATCATCTTTTCACAATCCAAAATTGTGTGAGCAAGAGGTTTTTGAACTGAAATACCTTTGATTCCCTTTTCAGCAGCATAAATTGTTGCTTCAGCGTGTAGATGATGTGGAGTTAAAATTTCTACAATTTCTAAATCTTCATGATCAATCATTTTTCTATAATCTGTATAAATCTTTACAGTTCTTAATCCCCATCTCTCAAGTTTTTCACGAGCTCTTTTAATATCAATATCAGAAACAGCAACAAGTTCAGTATCTTGTGAATGGAGATATCCTAGTATGTTTAAATTTGAGATATCACCACATCCTATTATCCCTACTCTAAGCATTTTTAATAAGTATATTTAGTTATTAATCTATTAAATTATCATAAAATTGTATTTTTTATCTATTGTATTTTTTATCTATTTCGTTTAATTTTTGTAAAACGTATTAAACTGAATAATGAAGATTGATTTTTTTATTATTTAAAACACTTCATAACCTCCCATCTTAAAGGCTTATTTGGTTTGCTTTTACCATAAAAAGTTATTTTATTATCTTCAATAACAACTTTTTCTTCCTTCTCATTTACTTTTATCGATGAAATGGTCTTTAATTCTTCTTTTTCAATTTTTAATGAAATTGTCCATGTACCCTCCATAAGGGGTGCATACCAACCAGAGTATCCTTCTTTTGACTTTTCAAATCCCAGTATAGGAGAAGAAAATTTATATTCATTTTGAGGCAGTATTGGAGCCAATTCTATGCCATTAGTATTAAATTTTACGCCAATAAGGTGAATGGTGTTGAATAAAGGCCATGCATGAGGATGTAGATCCATAATTGGAAAGTCTGTCCAATTCACTGCAAATGGCTCATCATATATAGCTTCTCCTTCTTTCTTATTGCTACTAATTAAATCTTCACTGAAATGAGTCTGACCGGGAAATTTTGATAGATCAGAATTATAAACATCTGGACCACTCCAGATTCCATACCATACTTCAGGATAATTTTCTGCATGAAATGCAAGTGAATTTTTTTTCCATTCATCCCAAGCCATATTCCCATTGACCAATGACAAAGCCCAGATTAATGTACCATTTATAGAAGACCATATTCCCCCATTCACTCTCATTCCTAGTTCTCGTTTCATTGCCTTAATCCCTTTACTAAGAAGTCTAGCACCAATCTTAGAGGGCTGACGTACTAACTTATCTATTGATTCCACTAATATTTTCATCTGATCTGAATCTGCTGCACCTCCTATAATTGCCCAGGGTTGGGGTTCAAGCCATAATTGATTTTGTCCAATCCATCCGATATCCTCTGTAAGCCAAGCACGTTTAAACCATTTTCCATTCCATTGAGCATGCACTGCTTGCCTTTGATTATTAGCATATTGGATTACTTTTTCTGAATTTTCAGTATCACCAAAAAAATTCAACATCTCTCCAAAAAGTCTAATAGTATATGACGCCATAGCAGCGTTTAATACACTTTCTCCGTTCTTTATAATCTCATCATGGTTTTTTTCAGAAATGTGTCCTAGAATGACAGCATCATTCCAGTCTCCGTTAAATATTCGTTGAAGTCCATGTCTACCTGTTCCAAGGATTTCAGTAAAATGATTGTAACATATTAATAATAAATCTTTGACAAGTTTTTTTAACACGTGGCTTCCATACACTGGATAAATGGGTACTTCTTCATTAAGGAAATCAATATCTCGTGTTACAAGAATATATTCACTGACTAACCATAATAACCACATATTTTGATCAGAAGGCTTATAAGGAACAGGCAATATCATACCACTGCCCATAATACCATAGGGTATTTCTCCATTTGGTTTTAGAGTTTTCAAAATATATCTTATAATTTCTCTAACAATTTCAGGTTGATTATATATAAATGGTAAAGCATGTTGCAAAGGATCACGTAAGGCACCTTGAAATCCAATGATATATTGGTATACTTGTCCTTGTGAAAGGATATGCTCTTTAAAATAACTATCGTAGGTCATACTCCCACGTAAATAATAATTATGCCATGTAATCTCTCGTTGTACCCATGGATTATCTGGGATTATTAAATCTATTTGATTCTTTTTCCAATGTTTACATGAAACCGCCCATATTTGGTTTAAATCATTTTTATATTTATTAAGAAGGGATTCAATCTCAAATCCTTCAGGGACATAACCATACGCAAAATAAATTGTCTTACTTTCGTTGGGATTTAATTGTATTTTTCGCTCAAGTATCATAGCACTCTTATCATCAGTAAGATTAATATTTGAATTCAAAGACTTTTTCAAACCATCTGGAGACTCTACGTCTCCTTTTCCAAAAAAAGAAGATGAATCAGTACTAAATCCATCTGCTTTCGCATCCATTGATATAAGAAATGTTAAAGGGGGGTTCATATCTCTAACTTGGGTTTTAGGTGCTGTAGATTTTTTCTCATCTTTTCGATCCTTAAAGAATTTCGATTCTATAAGACCAGCGTTATCATTTAATAATTTAAATTCATGAGTAAACTGGTCACTAAATTCTCGACGAAATTTTCTGGTAAGTGATACATTTTTTTTATTCATAGCATTAAGATATGCATCGGGGGAAAATTGATACATATGGCAACCCCAATATTCAATCCAACGAAGATCAACTGATTTATTACGATTATTTTGGACTTTTATTTGCGAGATCAAGATAGGATCATCTCCATAAGGAGCAAGTACAACCTGATCAACAATTAGTCCATTTCCTGTTACTTTTTTTCGAATATAGCCAATCCCAAAAATTCGTTCAAAAAAATCCCCATTTCCGGGATAAAATGAACTAATATATTGGTTTCCATCTACCAGATAACCAAAACCTCCTGCATAATGTCCATGATCGGGGTCAAATTCATTAAGAAATTTAGGACTTCCCTCATCTTGACGTACTTGGATATAGCCATAATTCGATGCTAAAGCAACTAAACGATCGTTTCCTACTTGGTGCCAATGGTCAGTTTTGGAGTGCCACACTTCATTTATAGGAGTAATCGCCTTTGGATCGTTTATTTGATCACATGTATATCGATAGGCAGGTAATCCAAACTCATCTTCAATCCATTCACCAAAATAACCCGAACCAAATGCTTTTTTTGACATTTATTATAATTTTCTATTTTTTAGAAAAGGAAATTTGCGATATAATAAAAATTTTAATGAAAAAATCATGAAAAAATTATATTTACGCAAAAAATTCGAATCATTAGTATCAATATCCCACATTAAAAAAATGGATATTTAATCATGTTCCACCAGTATCAAATTTAAAACCCAAAAGGGAACATTTTTAACAATTTTGTTTTTTTATAACATTTCATATTCGGAAATGTAAGAAATATAAGGTTATTGAAAACCTTATTAAAAAAGGAATACTTTACTCGCATATTAATAAAGAGTAATGATTCGTCAATGGCAATTTCATGGTTTTTTTTAGATTTATTTGTTGTCTTATTAGCATATATCTACATACTTTTAACAATCTTTATTCCACTAATTTTGAAGAAAAAAGATAAAATTACTAAGTTTACCGCAAGAAAAGCTGTACATATGTTTGCTGGATTAGCTATATTATCCTCTCCCTTCTATTTTTGGCCATTTTGGCCTACAATTATTGCAGGTTCACTCACAGTATTAGTATATTTAAGCTCAAAAGAGTCAAAAGTAAAACAATTAAGAGAACTTTATGATGCAATTGGTGAGGAAGCAGAAGAAAAAGTTGGGTATTTACAAGGACCTTTTTTCTATTGTCTCTCAATTACATCATTAGTTTTTATTTTTGCAATTTTTGCTCCTGAACAATTTTATTTTCCAATAGCGGGTATATTACTAATGATAATTGCTGATACTCTTGCTTCTGTAATTGGTAAGCGTTGGGGGAAAGTAAAAATCAGTTTTACTTGGACAAATTCAAGTAGAACTCTTGAAGGATCACTAACTTTCTTTGGAACAGCATTTTTATTGTGTTTTCTCTCCTTTTTCCTATTCGGTTTACTTTTTCCTGACATACAAAAGTCATTAACTTTTGAAACGATTTTAATGTATTCTTTAATTACAAGTTCAATAGCAACTGTAATTGAACTATTGACTCCTAGCACTTATGATGATTTAACAGTTCCAATAGGCAGTACATTGATTATTTATCTTCTAACTCTTATCTAACACTATGTACCATTTTTTATTTAACTATTATAATTATTTTAAAAAAAGTAATTTAATTAACTAATATGGAAAACTTACAAAAACTCTTTGATGTTATAGTGGTTGGAGCAGGCACTGCCGGAACTATTGCAGCTAGGTTTGTTGCTAAAAAAGGGTTAAGTGTATGTTTAATTGACAGAAAGCAAACGAGTCAAATTGGAGATAAAATATGTGGAGACGCTGTAGGAAACGAAATATTCGACTTTTTAAACATAAACCATCCAAAGAATGAAGAATTATCTTGTTTAATAAAGGGGGCAAAAATTTATTCTCCTAACATTAAGAAATGTATTACATTAGTAGATCCAAAACAAGCAGGTTATATAATAAATAGATTAGAATTTGGTCAGAGATTATTAAATGAAGCTCTGGATGCTGGAGTAGCTCAATTTTTAGACAATACTATGGCATTAGATTTATTGTATACAAATGATCATGTTTCAGGAGTAAAAATTCGGTCGAAAAACGGAGCAAAAATCGATCTTAAATCAAAAATAGTAATTGATGCAAGTGGGTATAATACGCCATTGCGAAAAAAGATAAGGAGCTCAATAATTGAAAAAGAAATCTCTAATGAAGATGTTATTTTGTGTTATCGTGAGATAGTGAAATTTTCACCCAAAGAGCTACAAGTAAAAGATCCTGAATATATTACTATTATTTTGGATCAAGAAAAAGCTCCTGGAGGATATATGTGGTATTTTCCAAAAAATGAATCCTCAGTTAATATCGGTCTAGGAGTATTTATGAATTATGGTGGTAAAGTAAAACATCTTTATAGGCAAAACACATTTAATAATTTCATAACTACTTCTAAATTTGAGATAATTTCGACGGGAGGGGGTATAGCACCAGTAAGAAGGCCATTATGGTCTTGTGCTGATAATGGTATTATGTTTGTAGGTGATGCTGCATGTCAAGTTAATCCACTTCATGGTGGAGGGATAGATCCATCAATGAGAGCAGGATATCATGCTGCAAATACAGCAATAAGAGCAATTGAAGATGAAAGTTATTCATTGAATAAATTATGGGATTATAATTATGAAGTAATGACAAGTTTTGGAGCGGAATTTGCTTCATTAGATTTATTAAGAAGGGTTCTCCAAGTTCTTTCAAATGAAGATTTAAATTTTGGATTAGAGCGTGATCTATTAAGTGGAGAAGAAATATTAGAGATTTCTTCAACTGGTGGATTAAATATGTCTCTAATTAATATGGTTACAAAAGCTTTTAAGGGAATTTCGCGTCCTAATTTGTTGTTAGATTTAAATTATCTAAGAATAAGGATGAATGAGATTTCAAATCTATATAAAAATTTCCCACAAAATCCTGATATGTTTCAAGATTGGAAAGAAAAGGTTTTAGAAATATATGATAAAATCGAAAGATTGATTATAAAAAAAAGAAATAAGAAAAATTGAAGATGTGAAAAAAATGGTTGATATTTTTGTTGATGAATATGTAGAAAACAATACCTATAATTATATCATTAATAAAATCAATAGTGAAGGAGCATTACATTTTTCTCTTATAGATCCAGACCCGTTAAGACAAGGACCTAATAAGGCCGCAAAAATAGCAAAATATGCCGAAGAAGCAGGAACAGATGCGATATTAATAGGAGGGAGTACTGTGTTTGATCAAGTGTTTGTGGATAAGACAATCTCTTCTATCAAAGAAAATGTAAATTTACCCATAATTATTTTCCCAGGAGGCATTAGTAATGTTTCTCAATATGCTGATGCCATATTTTTCATGTCTTTGTTAAACTCATCAGACCCTTATTTTATTATTGGTCAACAAGCACTGGTTTCGTACACAATTAAAATGGTGAAATTAGAATATATTTCAATGGGGTATTTAATCATAGAACCAGGAGCTAGCGCTGGATGGATTGGAAATGCGAGATTAATTCCTCGAAATAAGCCAAAATTAACTGCGGCATACTCATTAGCAGCGGAGATGTATGGTTTCAAGCTCGTCTATTTAGAAGCGGGATCTGGCAGTGAAAAAATTCCGACAGAACATATAAAAGTTTGTTCGCAAATATTAAATATTCCAATAATAGCAGGAGGAGGAGTTGATAATAAGGAGGACGCAAGATCATTTATAGAAGCTGGAGCAGATATCATTGTAATGGGCACTTATCTTGAAAATAATATAATACAGGATAATGGTTCTTCTTTAAAAATTATTATTGATGAGATTAAGGATGCAGGACAATCTAAAAATAAAAATTACATTAAGAAGTAAATCTTTTCAATTTAAGGGATTTTGATATGAAATTTAAGGATGCTTTTGAAATTCTTAGGCCTATTAATGATATCATGGGCAGTTTAACTGTTATCATTGGGATTTTAAATACACGAAAAGGTATTGATCCATTAATCTTAGTATTTAATATAATTTTAGGTGTTCTTACTTACTTCTTTATTGCTGGATCTGGAATGGTAATCAATGATCTTTATGATATTAATATTGACAAAATAAATAGACCAGAAAGACCAATTCCAAGAGGATCTATCACATTAAAACAAGCATTATATTTATTTTATGGATATTTGCTTATTGGAATCACAATTTCCATTATTCATAGTTTTATATTCGAACTAGGGTTTCTTAATATAATTATTGCATCTTTTTTTGGCTTTATTGGATGGCTTTATGCTGCTTGGGGAAAAAAAAGTGGTTTTTTTGGAAATATTATTGTTAGTGTATCTTTTTCAATAGGTTTGATTTATGGTGCTATCTTAAATAACTCAACAATTCCACTATATATTTATTTCTTTTTCTTGACAAGCTTTTTTTTATTACTTGCTCGTGAAATAATTAAGGGTTGTGAGGATATTGAAGGTGATAAAGAACAGGGTGTAAAAACACTAGCTATTCAAATAGGAATAAAGAAGGCAACATTAATTTCCATGATTTCTGCTTTATTGGCAATTTTATTTTTTGTATTACCCATTTTTACCCCCATTATAGATCCTATTTTATTCCTCATTACTATGATTCTTGGATTGATTGTTGTCATTTTTTCTATAATATCAATGTTAAAAAAGAATTTAGTAAAAAAAGATTTTTCAAAAATTAGTTTATTGTTAAAAATTGGAGCCTTTCTTGGATTAATTGCCTTTATATTAGCAAGTATATAAAAATAGATTAAATAGTATTTATAAAGTTTTTAGCTTTCTTAAAATTCCGTTAAAATCCCTATTTTTTATCAAAAAGTTTAATTCTTTCTTATTCACTAAATCAATATCTTGTATAGGAAATGTTTCAATTACTTTTCTAACTTGAGTCAACCCTAAATATTTTCTCGTATATTTTGCTTTTGAATACTTATATGTGGTTAAAAATTCACTGTCTAACTTTTCTCTAAAAGATTCTAAAATAAAATTAAAATAATTTTTCAACAGAATTTGATCTTCTATAGATAATTTTGGGTCAAGAAAGATATGAATAGGATGAGTGCGATAAGTATTTGATGATACATATATTCCTTGAACATTGAAATCTTCATTTATAATGCCAAGCCCTACCCTTCCATCATATGTTCCTGAATCAACAGTCTTAATGTATAAAATATTAGAATCAATTTTCTGTTTCAAATTTTGATTAACATGAAGAATTAATTTTTGGTATTCATTATTTTTATAATTATTAGCATCAATTACTCTAATTTCATAGCTCCCTTTATTCTTTAATATTTCATCTTTTAGTAAATAATATTTTACGACTAGGGGATTTTGAGAGCGATATTTATCAAGAAATTCTTCAAATTCAGAGCCAGCACGATAATTGTAATCTGGCTTTAAACGGTAGGTTTTTTTTAAAAATTTATTTTGCTTTTTGATTTTTAAGCCAGCAAATTCCACAGGTTCCACCTTAGATACTCTTTTCTTTTTAAAAAATCCTATACATATGTTTGTTCCTGTATATTCAAAGACTTTAGTTTCAAATATTACCATTTTGAGAATTTTATAATGTTTTAAGAAATCTTGACGAAATTTATTGGAAACTGATGCCCCAAACAAAAAATTTGTTGGGATTATGTATATTAAATTTTCAATCTCGTTTCTTAAGTCATTTATCATAGCAATCTGGTATAAATCTTGATATCCTTCATTATCATTTTCAAAATATTTAAGATAATTTTGAGTTTCTTGATGTTTTCGAATATACCCTAAATATAAATAAGGTGGATTTGTTATGTGAAAAATTGGTAAATCCTTTTTATTCAAATCTTTAGGAAAACCTGCAAAATTGTCTCGTTGCTTAATGTTTTTATTAGCAATTTCTCTAGGAATATCATAACATACTGCATTCTTGATACACTTTTGCACCATTTCGGGTTGAATATCATACAAATAAATATGTTCTTCGAAAAATTTCATTCTATTATCAGAAATTGAATTTAAAATTGGTAAGATTAAATTACCTTCTCCAGCATACAAATCTACCCACAAAAAATCATTTAATTTACCTTTTATTTCTGGAAATATATATTTTAAAAAAATTTCACTTGAAGTCAAATGGGCGCCTAGCGTTCTTCGATTAATGTTTTCCTTAGACTTTTTAATTTTATCTTCCATGTTTCGCAAACTTTTCTCCAAATTTCAGGATTTTTTTTACTCTTATAGTCTTTATAAAAGAATCTTTAGTTCTTAAGAGTTGACAGATAGTTTTATTAATAAGTTAGTTAAGTTCGTATCATTGATATTACGAAATTGTTAAATAAAACCTAAAAGAGTAAAATCTATTAAAAAAATAAAACAGAAAAAAAATAGAATTAAACTTATACTTTATACTTCTGAAGCTTATAGATATTATAGAAATTTTCTAATGTTAAAAGGACCATTCCAGTTATTACCAAACCTGCTATAGCTCTAAAAGTATCATAATATTCTGGTGCTATTCCTATATTTTGAAAAGATTCAGTTAGATCGTCCATAACTATAATTGGAAATATCTCAGGACGAAGCATCATAAGTATTGCGATTGAGATTGAACTCAATTTTACTATAATAGTTATCACATGAATAATCTGATGGATATTCACTTGTCTATTTCCTATTAATCCACGTGTTAAATCGAGGCTACCTTCTGCTATAATGAATAAACCTCCACATCGTACTAAAAATAGAAATTCCGAATCAATTAAATCATTTAATCCAGGAATAGGTTGTATAAGAAAAAACAAGCCTATTCCAAGAAGAAAGATCCCACCTATAATCTCTCCTACTGGTTTGATAAAAGGTTTTAATGGTTTACCTTCTTTAGTTTCATATGCCAACCCTCTTTCCTCAGCAATTTCAAGTTGACGCTTTTCATCCTTAAGATGCTTTTTCGATTTAAAATCTTCGGGAAAATATCCTTCCATAGATAATACAACAAAGATAATAGTAATTATTACAAATGAGCCAAGAAGACCTGTTTGAATCCCAGTTATAAGACTTCCAGCAATATCACCAACTGCTTCATTCTCAAATATAACATTAATTATTTGAGTAAAGATATTTATAGCTATAATTGCAACGAACACAATTATCAAGACTTTTATATAAAGTGGCCACAATTCTTCTGTTATATAGACTTTTGGAGTTCCTCGGCGTTTATATTCTTTTGCAATACTCCTCGGTGTTCCCATATGGGCTATTGCTAATTGTACAGAAGAAATTGTAGGTTGACCAATATCGGACAATTCTTCAGCTTTTTGCCATATATGATCTTCAAGGTCTGCCAAAATTTCTTTATGCTCTTTTTTATTTTTTAACCAATCAGGTAGTTTAGATTTCACTTCCTTTAAATAATCTTTAACCACATTATGCAATTCTTTTTCACTCATTTTCTTAAACCTCTTGCTATTAATTCATTTTCTATATTAAACCCACAAACTGTACAAAATCTTAATTCTAAATTTGTAAGATCGATTTTGTTTGCACACATGGGGCAGAAAAGATATTTGTCTTTTCTTAAATTAACTCTGACATCAAATAAAGGTGCGATTGCCTCCGTAAGCTTAGAATAAAAACCTGCTAAATGATTATAAATCTTCTTTCCGTATTCAGTCATGCTATAAAATTTTCTCTTTCTTCCTGTCTCTTCTCTCTTGGATTTTATGATGCCATCTTCTTCTAATTTCCTTAATATTGGATAAAGTGTTCCCTCCTCAATAACTAACATTTCATTTGTTTGTACAGTCAAATCTTTTAAAATTTTATATCCATGAAGTCCTTTCTCCTCAGCTTGCATTATAATTGATAATATACATAGAGAGCTAATCCCTCGATTAATTTCAGTCTCTTGTCTCTCAACATAATCTCTAAATTCCTTTGAGGCAATTAAAGCCTCTGAGCCTAATTCCTTTACACGTTTAATCATTGTTAACAATTCCTTTCATTTTTAATAATTTTACTTGTGACATAGTATTTTGTGAATACTATATATCGCATAGTATTTAAATCTTGGTATTTTTATTAAAAAATTTTTCTCATTAGATAAGCTTAAATTCGTTAATACTTGATTCTTACAAGAATTTAAAATGTTAATTTGAGATTCACTAATAAAAAGGATATAATCTTTCAAGAAAAAAGTAAGAATGAGAATATAATCCTTACAAATAATTTAAGAAATTAAAAATGAAAATTTTAAACACTAAATTCAATTTAAGGCGAACTTTTATTGATTAAAAGAATTCCAAAATTTGAATTTGATGATGTTAGATAAGCTTAAATTCTTAACTTTAATATTTATTTTCTTTAAGTAATTTAATTTTTATACTTAATCATTCAAAATTGTGTTTTATGAGATCAAAACAAATAAATAAATATAATATTATTATTTATTAAAGAAAAATGGGTTAAGCTTAAATATTTAAACAGTTACTTGAGTTCGAATAACTTTAATATTTATGAAATGTTTATAAAATTATAGTAATGGTAATTTGAAATGAGCGAAAAAAATTCACTGGAATTTATGAATCCAATTCTTATAAAATTAAAAGAAAATAGTATATGGTTTTATAATAAATTTACAGAACCAAAAATAGTGAAGATTAGTATATATGTAAGTCTCCTTACATTTTTACCAGGTTTATTATTGGGTTTAATAATTGCTATGAATTTTGGTTCACTTAGCTATAATTTATTTTATAATTATATAAGTGATTTGGGTTTACCAAAATATACTCCCGCTCCTTTTATTTTAGATCTAACCTGTATATTAACAGCAATTTTCATTATACCTTTAATCTTGAATCTTAGCCGCTTATATAGTTCACATCAGAATTTTACTATAGATAATTCGAAAAAGGAACATCTTCTAATTATATCGAGAAGGATATTTGGATATATGGGTGTAGGATGTCTTTTTGTAGGAATCTTCGGAATGTTTTTTGTTGGAATTTTTAGTTTAGATCGTTCTATATTCGATTTACATTTTTATTTTGCTACTCTAGCATTTGGAGGATTTGCTTTTGGAGCATTTTTTACTGGATTAGCAATCGTATTAAAAAGAAGAATCTTCCCTAAAATTATTGGTTATTTCATGATATTTGGTCCACCTGCAGCTTCTATACTTTTTATAATACCCCCAGAACCATTAACAAGAGCATTTCTTGAATGGTTAATGATGTTTAGTGGGATTGCATGGTATTATCCTATTGTATGGATAACTCTACAAAAACTAAATACGATTCTATTTTTTAATCCAAACTTTAAATGGTAATAGTATCTTATTTTTTTCCTTCTTATTTTTTTGATAAATATTAATAGGTTGTAATCATAATTTTTATTTTATTAGAGAATAATCTAAATTCTAAAGAACTTGTTTACTAGTAATGGAATTAACTGAAAATCTTCGGAAAAAATTAAATAGTCTCATCAATTTTTTAAAAGGGAAAAATGTTATTGTTGCTTTTTCTGGAGGTGTAGATAGTTCACTTTTAGCATTTCTTTCGAAAAAATATGCTAAAAATACACTTCTTATAACTGAAAAATCAATTCTTTATCCTGAGGAAGAAATCGAAGAAGCTTCAAAGTTTGGTAAACAATATGAAATAAAGCATATAATTATTGAACGTGATCCCTTAAAAAATAATGATTTTCAATGCAATCCTGAAAATAGATGTTATTTATGTAAAACTGGGTTATATAAGGAAATTCTTGAAATTCAAAATTCAAATAATTATGATCTAATATTAGATGGGTCAAATGCAGATGATCTTATGGATTATAGACCAGGAGTGCAAGCTTTAAAAGAATTAAAAATATCTACTCCTTATATTGACTACAATATAAAAAAAAGCGAAATAAGAGAGATTTGTAAATTTTACGAGCTTGATGTTCAATCTAAACCATCGATGGCTTGTTTTTCATCTCGAATTCCTTATAATCAAATTATAAGTGAAAAAAAATTAATTATGATTAGAGAAGCAGAAAAATTTCTTAAAAACACATTTAATTTAAAGCAATTAAGAGTAAGATTACATGAAGGAAGTCTTGCTCGTATTGAATTCTTACCTGAAGATTTGCCCTATATTTTAACTGTAAATAATATGGAATTAATTAAAACCAAATTAAAAGAACTTGGATTTACATACATCACGATTGATATTGAAGGTTTTAGATCAGGTTCTATGAATGAGGTCTTAGATTTAAATTAATGTTTAAAATTTCTAGTTCTGACTTTTTATATATTCAAGTATCTTCTTTCGCTTTTTGAAAGCTTCTAAAGCTGCCTTTTCAATATCTTTCTCCATTATATCAATTTTATCAGGTGTATTTTCTCCAATCTCTTGTTTTATCTTAGTGTAAGCAGATTCTCTGAATTTAGGAAGGATTTCTTTTTTCTTTTTATCTTTATCCATTAGAAAAACTTGGTTTGAAGCATCTACATAACCTATTTCATCACACTGAATATTATTACTTTTAAGATCAATAATAATTTTATCTGAAATAGATTTAGAACAATATATTAAGAGAGAATCTAAAGAAACTCCTAAATAATCCACTCTAACCTTTTCTAACATATCTAAAACGATTGGATTTATTAGATTTCTTACTTTTTCCACATAGATGTTAGCTCCACAATTGGCTTCATAGTTAATTTCATATAGATCACCTCTTATTCCTCCATTTGTAACATCGCACATGGCTCTGATTTCATTAGTGTAATTTGAGTTTAAAATAATTTCACAAGCTTCAAGAAACTTAATATTAATCGTTTGTTTTACAATTTCATGATTTCCTGAATAGATGGCTGCGGTTGTGATTGTTCCACCTCCCGCTCCTTCAGTCATTAGGATTACATCTCCAACTTGTATATTTCTTCTTGCTAAGAGGACCCTATTAGCAAGACCAACAGCTGCAACTCCTCCAACTAATCTATCCCCTATCACCATATCTCCTCCAATTCTTAATGTCGATCCCGCTGTTATTGGAACTTTTGTTAGTTCTGAAACTACTGATATTCCTGCCATAAAATCAAATAATTTTCCAACATCAGCATCATCGCCTAAATGAACATCAATCATTATTGAAATAGGTTTTGCTCCTTTAACATACAAGTCTCTTAAAGCTGCCCGTGTTACATGAAAACCACATACGAAAGGAAAATCACTTAAGCGAGAATGAATTCCTTCCATTTTAGAGACAATAATTAAATCTTTTGTTTTAAAGGAGTTATTTTTAAATCCTTTTATATCTTGTATTCGAACAGCTCCAGCATCATCAAGGGAAGTAGGAGATAAATATGCTTTATGTTCTGTTTCAGAAAAGTTTGTTACAAGTTTATGAACAAAAAAATCTCCTGCACCTCTACACCCTACTCCTTGCTTTCCTACAGAGGCATTTGAATTATTAACTTCTAATAATTCTTTTATAAAAGGATCTAAGATGCTATCAATATTACTTCTTTTACATTCTTCCAAAATAGCATTTGCAAGTTTATAAGCTAAATTCTCATCAATATCTTTAAAATCACGATATTCTTGAACTAACCTTTCAATGATTTGACGTTCAGAATATCCTTTATTTATTAATCTCCTTGTTAGACCTTCTAAATCACTCAAATATAAAACCTGTCATAAAATAAATAATTTAATCTAAAAAATAGTGATATATCTATCAAAATATAAAGAATTAATTTATACAAAAATTCTTTGGAATTTTATGAAAAGATAATAATAATTTATCAAACATACTTGAAAAATTATATTTAAAAATACTATTAATCCTCTTGCTCTGCTATTATAGTATATAACACATTTAAATGGTTTTAAGAATTCATAATCATAATTCATCAATCTTAAAAAAATTATTATGACTTTTATAAGAATTACGACCCCTTGTCGCGTGCATCTTTCTTTAATCGACGAGAATGGATATACGGGGAGAGTAGATGGAGGGATTGGGCTTATGCTTGATCGCCCTAATGTAATTCTTGAAGTATCTAATAGTGCTGATGAATTCAAAATTGAATGCCATAAGTATTATAGAGAATCTGTTCATGTTATTAATGAGAAGGCATCACGTGTCTTTAAAGCATTTAATATTAGTAATAAAAACTATCATTTTAAACTTAAAAGATATTATCCAAGTCATGTAGGACTAGGTTCTAAAACCCAATTAAGTCTTGCTATTGCTTCTGCTATAACAAAATTAAGAGGTTTAAATGATATATCATTAAAAGAATTAACAAAATTAGTAGAGAGAGGAGGTACTTCTGGGATTGGGTGGAGAGGTTTCCAAACCGGAGGTTTCATTCTTGATGGAGGTCATGATTTTGGTAAGGGAAAAGAAAAAGAAACCTTTTTACCTTCTTCAGCATCAACATCAGCAAATCCAGCATTAACAATCTCTAGATGCGATATCCCGGAGAATTGGAGATTCATTCTTGTAATTCCAAACGTAAAAAAGGGAGCTTTTGGAGATGAAGAAGTCTCAATTTTTCAAAAACATGCCCCTATTCCAAGAAATGAAGTTAATGAGGTATCTCACCAGATAATTATGAAAATAATTCCAGGAATTCTTAAAAACGATCTAAAATGTTTTGGTGAAGGATTAAAAAGAATTCAGAGTATAGGATTTAAGAAGATTGAAATTAGTTTACAGGATGATGTAGTAAAAGATTTATTACAATATTTTGATGAATATGGGTTAAAAGCTTATGGAATGTCATCATTTGGGCCTAGTGTTATAGGTATTGTTGATAAAGATTATGAAGCAGAAGATTTATTGAAAGAAGTTCAAAAAAATCCAAAGTATAGGGGAGGACATATTTACTTATGTAAACCAAATAATTATGGAGCTAAATTTGAATATGTAGGATGAGTTTATATGACAGAAAATGTAGATAAAATCTTCTTTTCACCAGATCTAAGTATTAGAGAAAGAGCATGTTTTGAAACAGGGATAAAATTAGGTTCTCTTTATCATATTCTTTGTGGAATACCTATTCAGTCTGATGAAAATATAATTCATTCTATTGAGAAAGGGATAGAAGCTGCTATTTCTTGCCAACCATTTGTAAAATCAATAAAAGTAATTTTGGATCGAGAAAGAATTATTAGAGAAAAATCTACAGAATACGATTATGATGAAATTTCAGGAAAAATTATTCGAGCAGAATTAGTGATTCAATTTGAATTAATTGAAGTAGTTGCTAAGATTGATTGGATTGAAGATCTGCAATATCCTCTTATGTATATTGAAAAAATCTCTAAAATTGGTTAATCCATCAATAAATTAATATAATTTCTAGCGATTTCTATTGCTTTAAGAGCTCTCTCATTTTTTCCAAATCTTGCAACATTTTCTATATGATTGACAATTGTTTCATGAATTTTATGAAATAGGAGTTGATCATTCTTTTCTTTAGCAACTTTCAATCGAGTGGCAAGTAGAATAATTTCTAAAGCTAGATTTTCTGCTCTATTAAACAATTTAAAAGATTCTTTATATTTCTTAAAAGAAATAATATCTAATTTAAATTCAGAGAGTTTAACTTCTCCTAGACTGTTTTTTTTAATTATTTTTTGTTCCTCTATTGCTTTACAAAAGATAACAGCCCAAGCTTTATCTATAAAAGGCACTGAAATATATTTTAAATTTAAATTATTAATCTGACTTAATTCTTCGGTAATTTCATAATAATTATAATATTTAGATGGAAATTCAATAAACAATAAATTAGGTTTCAACTTTTTTAAAGCAGCTAATGCATATAAATAAATATCATCAATAAAATTAATCGAAATATATCTATTTGCTATTAAATTCTTACTTGTTGTAGTATCTGGATAAGGAGTGATTTTAATTGTTGCATCATTGATTAATCTAATACCCATACAAGCAGTATTAGGAACAATTTTATTTTTTAATTTACCAATAGAAAAAGTAGTAGCTAATATTTCATATAAATGATTTAAGTTCAACCCCAATTCTTTATAATTTACTCTCATTAATACCATTCATTTTTAGCTAATCTCCTTAAAATAAAAAAATTGTTCAAAGTTTTAAATATTTTAACAAAAAAGATTTTTAAGCAAAATTTATTTTTTTAAAATTCTAATGCATAAATTGATTTCATTATTCATAACTAGAAATAAGAGATCTCTATAGTGGTTGACAGATTAGTTAATAATAATATACTTTTTGTAATTCCTAGTTGGGGGGACCTGTTAGGCTATCCTGCCTTAGGAAAATATGCAAATCATTACGTTTCAAAAATTGATTCTGATTTAGTTATATTCTTTGCAGGAATTGAAAGTACAATTCCAATTAAAAGAGCATCGGAGAATAGATGGCTACATTATCTTTTTGGTTTAGGATATTATTATTCTAAATTTGAACTCAAATCTGGAAGATATATTACTGATGGTAGACAATTAACAGGATTAATTCTAGCAGATTTTGTATATGATCATTTAGCCTCACTTAGAAATATCACACTAGACCAGGATCGCGACGTCATCATCGCCGATCGATTAATCAAAGTTCCAATTGATTTATCATACAAATCGAATACTGAAAAATCTTTCATTCAAGGAGTGTTAATGAGGAATGTTTTCATTCCATATAAAGATATTTTTTTAGAAGTGATAGAAACAATCCAAAATAAGGAATCTTATCAATTGGAAAACGGTCATATGATTTTAAGTACCCATTGGGATTTTTATAATAGTATCCTAATTTCTACTAAAATGAATGAAAATTTAAAGAGTACTTATTTAAATCCAACAGCAGGTTTAAATAACATATCTCTTGGGGTTGATCAACATTTAAAGAATATATTTTCAGCCTCAGAACTTAAGAAGATTGAACAAAAAATATCCTCTTTAAGTGATAATTTCTTAACTTTGGCCTATGACCCTATGTATCTCTTTTCAATATTAGAGAATGCATCAAGAGTCCTTATTTCCGAGCCATCCATCGCTTTTAAAGAAAGAATCATTAAAACTACAAAAATAATGCCAAAAGAATCAATTTTCTTATCAGCTGAAAACCGTATGAATTCACATTTTTACTGGCCACCACAATTTAAAAGAAATACAAGAGAGGAACTGGAAATGTCAGCTGCTTTTAAAGAGTTAGAATCTCATCCTCCTGTAACACCAGTTATTAAACATTCTGAAAGAAGTACATCTGAAAATAGCCATATTGATATACAGAAAGGGCCTCTGGGGAGAAAATTTGAAATTAGAACTATGAAACATGAACCAGTTGAAGAGAAATTACTTCCATATCCTCCTGAAGGTAATATTGAACAAATACTACTTTACCTAAAAGATATTGTTAAAGGAAATTATGAAATGCGTTTAATTGGAAAAGCATTTGAACTTGCCAGAAATAATCTCCAGAGAATTATTCTTCAATCTAAATTTATGTGGGAAATGGGTAAATATGCTAATTTGTATCAACGCAAAGAACCCCATCTTGGATTAAGCCAGAGAGAAATAGAAGAATTATTAAAGAATATAGATAACTGGATTGATGATACAAGAAAGAGTAGAAAAAAATATATCCAGAAAAAATAACCTAAAAGTAAAATTTCTTATAATTATAAATGAAAATCAGTTACTTTTGGAAGAGTTTTAATCTCAGGATAAATCTTTCCTACAACTACAGGTGAACTATTGTAAATTTCTTCAATTTCGATAACACCGAATTTGATCCCTCTGAATTTTTTAAAACCAATAAATGTGCCTTTTACCACTTGACTCGCAAAATCAAAATTCATACCAAAAACAGCAACTTTAGAATCGATAGGAATCTGATACAAATCTTCCTTTAAAACAGAAGGAGGAAATATTAATCTGTTATGATCAGCTGCTTGAAGCTGAATACATGGAATAATAATTGGGTAACCATTTGAAGGATCAATATAAGCAATTGCTCTAACAGCTATAGCTGCTGTAAATAACTTATATCCTATAACATTCAATCGCTTTTCCTTTAACTTTGTTTTTGCTCCTCCTTTGCCGATTACATTTTTTATGATACCTTTTATAATTCCAAATAAAGGTAAATTTTTCACGGGAGAAGAACTAACTATGTTATTATAATAAGCGGTATGGATCCTATAATAGGGAAAGTATCTAAATAAATTTGTACTATTAAAATATTCTAAATCCTTTCCTTCTTTAGTTGTATAACTTAAATCTGCCTTAATCTGTAGAAATTTAAAGGGCATATCTGCTGTCATATAAAAAATTCCTTGTTTAGGGTTTTTTGAAACGTTTTTCTTACTAGTACCTGTTGTAAAAGCACCCCAAACTATTGTATTCTTATCAATAATTCGATTCATTGCAATAAATGTTATATGTGGCCAGCCTCTCTCATCTACGGTTCCTACTAACTTTAACATTATTTCAGGTTGAGTAAATTCTATAGCTTCTTTCGAAGCTTCAGAAGACCAATCTGCCATTTTACTTTTTTTACTCATAATTATTCAACTTTATATTTATATTAATTCTTCTATTTTGTTTAAAATTTTTTAATTTTTAGTATTTAACGTATTTTCTTCTCCTATTTTTTCCTTACTAATCTTTTTTGTTAAACCAGACCATTTGACGTTATTAACTCCTGTAGATTTAGCAATTTCAAAATAATGTTCTATTTCCTCCGTTGTCATAAGAGGTTCACCTTTCAAAATCCAATCAAGATCTAAACGCTCATATTTTGCCATGCATAAATTATTAAAAGCAAGTAAATCCCAACGTGAAGGTAAGTTATTTAATTCATTTACAATAAATTCACCAATTCCTCGAATGTTTTGATCTGTGGCGGTATAATGAGGAATAAGAGGTGTACGTATCCACATCTCTTTTCCATCTTTTTTAAGACTGGTCGCGAGCCATCTAGCATTTTCAAAGATTTGCTTGTTTGATACCCCTGTCCATTTCTCATGTTTTTCAGAATTAATTTCTTTGATATCTAAAAGCACTAAATCTACATATGGTATAATTTTTTCATAAATCTTTTTTGAAGCATATCCACAAGTATCTAAAGCTGTTGAGATATCATTTTCCTTACATTTCTTTAAAAAATTAGTTACAAAATTAGATTGTACGGTAGGCTCACCTCCTGAGACCGTGATCCCTCCATTTGATTTAAGATAATAAATTTTATCCTTATTAATCTCATAGAATAATTCCTCTAAATCCCACCATTTACCAAACATATCTAATGCTGTACTTGGACATTCCTCAACACACCTTCCGCAACTATTACACCTTTCTCTATCTATATGCATACCATTTTCATCGAGCATTAAAGCTTTTTCTTCACAAGTGTCTATACATGTCTTACATCCAATACATTTATGTTTAAACCATTGTAGCTGTTTTTTTCTCAAGATTGATTCGGGATTATGACACCATATACATTTTAAAGGACATTGCTTGAAAAAAACAGTGGTTCGAATTCCAGGACCATCTTCAGTCGACATCTTCTGAATTTGAAAGATTAAACCTTGATCTGTGTTAATCATCTATCCTATTCACTTAGTAATATAAAATTAAAAAAAAGAAATAAAATTTGCAGAAATTAAATATGAGATTATTTTAAAAAAATTTCGAGGTTTTATTAAATACCTTTTACTATCTTTTTAATTTCTTCGATATCAAATGACTCCATTTTTTCAAGTTTATTAATGATCTCATCTATTGAACTTCTTGTAGATTGAATTCTTTCTTTCCTCCTTTCTAGTCTTGATAAGGAATCTTTGAAATGTGATCTCATTCCTCGAAAAAAGTCAATTGCGTCCTCTGTAGATTTGAATTTTTCAATTTTTCTCATTAAATCACGCCGTAAATGGTCTCTTCTAAATGGATTACCATACTTCTCAGGGGGAGCCATATCTGACATCAATGCAAAATGATGTGTCCACTTTTCCTTTATATTCTCTAAATACGATTCTCCTTCCTTAGTTATTATGTAAAATTTATGTTCTCTTCCTTTAATAGTAGATACTCGGGTTGAGACATACTTTTTTACCTCTAATTTTTCTAGACTTCTTAGCATACTCCCTCTCGGAAAACCATATTTTTCTTGAAGTTGATATCCTGTGATTCCTTCAGGTTTATCAACAAGGATCATTAGAATAAAAAAGTGTTTTAATTCCTTAAAAGATTCACGTGAAATAGGCATTGAAGCACGAGGAGGAGGATACCCTCCAAATGAGTAAGGGGGTCTATGAGAAGGTTGATGTCTAAAGAATGGTGGGGGACCTCTATGTGGTGGATTGGGATGATCACTTTTTAAATGTGGAAAAAAATAGTTGTAATGCATAAAACGGTCTCCAATCTCATATTTTTTATCAAATAGGTTTTTATTATTCAATTTTAATCCCTCTAATTATTTGTTTTTTAGATATGATCTTTTGATCATATATAGTAATAATAAAAATTAAAGTATTTAAATGTGATCATTTGATCATATGTATATAGGATTCAAAAAAAAATTAAAAAGAGAATTAGATACTATGAGATTCTCGTGCAATTATTTCATCTTGAAGTTCCCTTCCAATCGCATTGAAATAGGCATTATATCCAGTGATACGTACTAATAAATCCTGATAATTCTCTGGATGCTTCTGTGCATCCTTTAGCAACTCTGCATCTAACATATTAACTTGTAAACAAGTCCCCCCGTTCTCAACATAACCTTTTAAATATGATTTAAATTTTTCTTTATGTTCAGGATCTCTAATAATACTAGGATTAAACGTAATAGTGTGACTTGCTCCATTAGGTAGAAAATTCAAATATTCTCCATTATCAGTTTTTCCCCCCAAAGCAATCCCTACAGAATTAGTAACTGCTGTAGGTCCTTTTTTATCAACTCCATTAGTAGGACATATTGCATTAGAAAGAAAAGTTCCTGCTTTTCTTCCATCTGGAGTAGCTATGGTAAATCTTGCATCAGCACCGGCCCAATAATTCCATGATAACATTCCTGGACGATATTGAAAATCATTGGGTGTTTTATATTTCCATGTTTCATCTACCCATAATTTCATTACATTTTTTGCTAATTCATCAGCATCATCGTCATTATTTCCGTATTTAGGAGCTTTATTTCTTAATGTTGTTTCCATAATTTCAAATCCCTCATAATTATTCATTAATGCCTTTTTAACTTCAGTAATAGCGTATTTCTTTTGGTCATAGATTAAACGTTTAATTGCCAATAAGGAATCCACTGTTGTCGCGAATCCTACACCCTCAATAGTTATAAATCGTAATTCAGGTCCTCCACTTCGCACATCTAAACCCTTCTTAATACAACCACGAACTAAAGTCGATATATATGGAGTTGGTATATATTCGGCTCGAAGTGCTTCGCTTATATTATATACATCAACAGTATATTTTATAATAGACTTCATTTGTTCCTGCCAAGCATTCCAGAAATCATCCCAAGTTTTAAAATTTTTAGGATCTCCGGTTTTTGGCCCAAATTGCTCTCCGTCCTTATTCCAAGGCTTTTCAAAGTTCCCCGGCATATTATGTCCATTCCATAATGTCAGCTCAATGCTCTTAGCTAAATTAGGATTACAATTTACTGTACCTGAACGATCATTCCCTTGCATAGTATTTTCTAAACACCCAACACAAGCATAGTTCCAAGCTTCTTCTCTTGTAATACCCTCTTCTAGTAATCCAGCAATAGCCCTCTCATCAAAATTTATTAAAAAGGGAGCGCCTTGGGATCTTGAAATCATATTAATTATTTTATCTAAGAGTTTATCAGGAGAATCACGATGTAAACGAATATTTGGTTTGGGTTCCAATATTGGAGACCATTCATCAATGACTTCTAAGATTGTATAAGTTAATTCATTTGTTAAATCTTCTCCATTAGGACCACATCCCGATAATGTCATTAACTGTCCAAAGCCACTGGTAATTCCTTGTTTTCCAACCATTATTTGTGCATCATATACAGTATTACAATGAAACCAGAAACTTCCTAAAATATCTTTTGCAAATTCTTTTGTTATTTTTTTCTCATCCATAACATCTTTTTTATACAAAGGCCATAAGTATTGATCTGTTCTGCCAAAAGATGTTCCTGCACCAGGATATGACTCCTCTGATATAGTTAACATATGAGTAAGCCAGAGCGCTTGAACTCCTTGCCAGAAAGTTTCAGCTGGTTCCCATGGGACATGTTCTAAATTATTAGCCATTTCTTCAAGTTCCTTCACTCTATCTGGTGTTGATGCTTCTTCCTTTAATCGTCGACATTCCTCAGCGTACTTTTTAGCTAATTTTCTAGGAATTTCAGCAGCTCTTATCATTGCTAGAAGTTCTTGACCTTTAGGACCTTTTTTCTCTTTTTTATTTAGCTGCTCATATCTGGTTTTTGCTTTTTCATAGGCAAACTTAAATCCTTTCTTTATTATGGTTTCATGGTCAGGGATGATATGACCACCAACAGCCCCTAAATTTCCAAAACCAGAATGGTGATATTTAAAGACAGCTTTTCGAATCTTTAAATTTTTCTTCCAAAATTCCTTAGCTTCTTTTTTTGTAAAGCATTTACTTAATTGTGTATGAAATCTTCCACCTGCTATTAAATCATTCTCGGAAATTATTTCATGTGGAATATAATTTAACATCACTTCTTCAAAAAAGATTATTCTTCGTTCAGGAAGTGATAATTCCCAGAAATTTTCAGGTAATTTAACCGGTATCGCCATTGATCGAAAACAACTTTCAAATACTCCTTTGCCTTTATTTCCTACATAAAGGTGTGCTCCTGGAACAATATACATATTACTCTCTTCAAAAATTAGATCCCAATCAGTTCCAGTAGTAAAGGGCATATATTGATTATTCCATTCTCTTTCGTTTCCCTTAAAGTAATAATCTCTTAACCATTTTGATCGTGGAGAAAGATCATGAGGTTTTGCTATTTGATGTCGCTGTTCTTCTAAATTATCTAAATTTTCATTAATATTACTCATTCTCTTTATAACCTGGTCTTACTATTAAATAATAGTGTGAAATTAAATGTTAATTATTGTTAAAAATATTTATAGATTATTTTTACATTTTATAACAAATTAATATTATTAAAGAAAAGGATTAAAAAAATAATAATTTTAAGTTTTGTTTTATTTAAGTCTTTCTTCAGAAAGATGTAAGTGATCTGTTTCAACTTCCACTAAGGCTTGGAAAATTTCTTTAACACGAGGATTTTTCGCCTCTTTTGCTGCTTGCCCATAGAATTTAATTGCTCTCTCTTCTCTTTGATGAGATTCTTCTAAATTTGGTGTATATTCTGACGCACATTTATCATAACTAGGAAAATCAACCTTATCTAATTTAAGAATCTTTTTCCAGATCGATGCGTGTTCATTTTCTACTTTTGCTAATATCTTAAATATTTTCTGACCTTCCAGTTCTGGCGTTTTCTTACTAGAACATTTATAAAAGATTGTATTTGAGACTTCCACTTCTAAAGCTTTCTCTGCATTTGCTATGTCTTTTTCATTTAATTCGACATCCCATGCTCCAGTATCATCATAATCTTTTGCTGTAACGAAAAATTTCTTGAAAGCTCCACAAAATGGGCAACGACTAGGAGCTTCTTCTCCAATATAAGCTTCTCCACAAATTTTACATACAAACACGTTTACTTTTGTAATTTTTTTTCACCTAAATTGTTTATAATTCAAATCTAAATTATGTTATTTTTAAATTTTTATAAATATTTATACTTTTGACTTAAAATCTAAAAGTTATATGGCTAATCAGTTCAAAAAAGAAATAATTTTAATTTGAGCTAATAATTAAAAAAACCAAAAATTATAATGAAATATAGATAATTTCTAGAAGTAGTAAAATATAATTAATCTGATGCTTTTTGTATAAAAAGCTCCTTTTTTAAATAGATAATAATTGGAATCTTTAAATTTCAGAATTTATGAAACCACGTGTCTTAGGTGTGGATCCCGGATCTTTAAGTTGGGACTTCTTTGCATTGGATGATAACACCATAATATTAGACACTTCAATACCAACAAAAGAGTTAATACAAGATCCCCAAAAAGCGATTAATATCATTAGATCAGTTGAAAACATTGATTTAATGGTTTCTCCTAGTGGATTTGGCCTTCCATTAAAAAATGTAGGAGATTTAACTGAAAAAGATATTTTCTTTACTCTTTTAAAATTTAATCAGAAAGATAAGGATAAATTAATTGGTCTTGGAGAAGTACTACGATTAATTAAAGCACAAAATATTCCAGGAATAATCGTCCCAGGAGTGAAACATTTACCGACCATTCCAAGATATAGAAAGATTAATAAAATTGATATGGGTACAGCAGATAAATTATGTACAGCTGTAACAGGAATAAGAGATCAAATGGAGAGATTTAATGTCGAACCTAAAGGAACAAATTTTATTATGGTTGAAATTGGGTATGGATTTACTGCTGTTTTAGCAATCGAAAATGGTCAAATAATTGATGGTATTGGTGGTTCTAATATCATGGGATTTAGAGCTTGTGGTTCCCTTGATGGAGAATTAGCATATCTCATTAAAAATATCAGAAAGAAAAATATATATAAAGGTGGAGTAGCTTATATCTCTGGATATTCTGATTTAAGTTTAAGAGAAATAACTCTTTTAGCTGAAAGGGATGAACAAACCAAAACTGCCCTTAAAGCGTATATATCAAGCGTTAAAAAAGCGGTGTTTGGAATTGCATCAGCATTTTCACAAAAAGAAAAAATAGTGGAAGTATTATTAGCTGGAAGGGGTGCTGAATTGAATTATTTAAGAGAACGGATGATTCGCGGTTTAAAAGATGTTGCTCCTGTTAAAATTATGAAATCTTATAGTCAAATAGCTAAACGTGCTGCTCAAGGTGCTGCTTTCATTGCCAATGGAATATTAGGAGGTAGATTCGAGCCAATTATAAATAACTTAAAAATTAAAGAAGCATCGGGTTCAATTCTTGACGATATTTTTATTCCATTTGAAAAAGATAAATTAATACGTGATCTAGATTAAAATTCTTATAATTACAGGTCAAAATAGTTATCCAACTATTAAAAAGATTGTACAACCCATTGAAGAACACTTTATTTACGTATTTAAAGCTCCAATTTCAGTATCTGCATTTTTAACAGAAAAAATGACTGATAATATTTTGAAAAATCAAGATTTTTCTCAATTTAATTTAATTTTACTTCCTGGGTTCGTTCAATGGAATACAAGTAGTTTAGAAAAAAAATTCTGTACTAAGATTAAAAAAGGACCAGAATTCGCTTCTGATTTGCCTTCAATATTAAAAAATCTTGAAAATATTGATTTATCAAATACAATTCCAGCAAATAAATTAATGGAAATTTCTGGTGAAAAATTCTATAACCAAATCCTAAGAGAGCAATTAAATATTGCTAAGAAGCATATTGGATATAATACATTTTATCTTAACGAAAAAAGTTCGAATATAATAATAGGGCGAAATTTGCCTCCCCCTATAATAGCTGAGATTGTAAATTGTACTGAAAAGTCTGATAAAAGTATAATTAAGAAAGTGAAGCATTATATTAACTCAGGAGCAGATATTATAGATATTGGATGTGTTGCAAATAAACCCAACCCTCAGAGAGTTAAAGAAATCATTGATCTCATTAGAACCAATTTTAATATATTAATAAGTATTGACTCTATGGATACTAACGAGATATTAGCTGCAGTAGAGAGTAAAATCGATTTAATTCTTAGCCTAGATTTAGGAAATTATATGGAATTTTCAGATATTCCAAGAAATATCCCTATTGTTATATTACCAACTAAAGTTAAAGAGGGATATTTTCCAAAAACTCCGGAAATACGAGTTAAAAATTTACTTGAATTGACTAAAAAGATGCAAGATTTTGGTTTTAAAAAATTAATAGCAGATCCCCTGCTTGAAACACCAATCACTCCAGGAATTTGTAATTCATTAGAAACTTATTTTTTGTATAAAAAGGAATTTAATAAAACAAAAAATGCAAAATTAGAGCTACCTACATTTTTTGGCATATCAAATGTAGTAGAATTAATGGATATAGATTCTGTTGGAATAAATGGACTTTTAGCTAGTATAGCAATTGAATTAGATATTGGTATATTGTTTACTGTTGAGCACAGTACAAAGTTAATGGGTGGTGTTGCTGAGTTAAAAGAAAGTATAAAATTAAATTATATATCAAAATGCAATAAAACACCACCAATTAATCAAGGAATTCAAATTTTTAAAGCAAAGGGAAAAACTAATCAAGTGATACCAAAAATTAATGAGAAAGATGCAATAATTGTAGAAGAATTTAATCATAGTTATATTCCTGATAAAAAAGGATATTGTAAAATTTATATAGATCATTATTCAAGAAAAATTTATGTACTATTTTTCTCAAATGAACATAAATTACTCAGTACTTTAATTGGAACCAGTGCTGAAGCTTTGAGTAAAAAATTCATAGAAGAAAATCTCACTAAAAATATATCTCATATAAATTACATTGGTAGAGAACTAAAGAAAGCAGAAATTTCTTTGCAGTTAGGTAAACCTTACATTCAAGATGAATAGTCTTAGTATTAAGTGGTTAAAAAATAAAAAAAAATTTTTAATAATATACTCTATATAGAAATTGCGAATATTAACAATTGAAACATTTTAAAAAATTTAAGTATAGGAAAAAAATTATGATACCTAAAAGAATGGAAACTTATCTTAAAGAACACCTTCCAGAGGGTACTCTGAAAACGAGAACCAAAAAAGAGAATGGAAAGTGTTATTTAGAATTTACTAATTTAGATGTACATCTTTTATCTCATCTAGGAATTATTTGTGATACACTGGGTCCTAAACTTGTTGTGTGTTTATGGGATGATGTATCTTCATTGGAAATAGGTGGATATATAGTTGTTGACAATCTTTCAATGGGATCTCCTTCGATGGGAGGTATTAGAATGTTGCCAGATATCACACCTTCAGATATTTATAATTTAGCTCGGGGTATGACACTTAAAAACGCTGCTGCTAACTTACCTTATGGTGGTGGAAAAGCAGGAATAGTTGCTGAAAGGAATTTGACACCCGAAGAACATACTGAAGTAGTTCGTGGTTTTGCTTGTCTAATTCGTCGTTATAAAGGTATTTATGTCCCAGGACCTGATGTTGGTACAAATGATGCTGATATGAAAACAATTGCTATAGAAAATGGGTTAGATAGTGCCGTATCCAAACCACTCGATATGGGAGGTAATCGTATCGACGAATTAGGTGCTGCTGCCGGGGGCGTGGTGATTGCTTTACAGACTCTGTTAGAAATTATGCCTAGATTAAGAGTACTTCCACAATTCGCTAATTTAGAAATTCCAGAACATAAAGATCTTAAAGTTATAATTCAAGGTTTTGGTGCTGTTGGCGCTCATTCAGCACGTATCTTAAAGGAACGCATTCCACAAGTTAAAATAATTGGGATAAGTGATTTAGAAGGTTATTTATATAATGAATCTGGGTTACCAGTTGAAGATCTTTTTAAATTGTGGAAAGAAAAACGTTTAGTTACAAATATATATTTTAAAAATGAAATTATAAGAGAGGGTTATAGGCATCCTACAAAATTTTCTACTAATCCCAATAATTTACTTCTAGAAAATGCTTTTTGTATGATTCCAGCTGCGCCTGTATTTAATTATCTGGGTGTCTGGCAATCTGAGGATCCTTCAACGACAGTGGATCGGATGGGTAAATGGTCAGTGATTGTGGAAGGGGCTAATACATATTCTCCAGATCCAAATAGAAAAGCTGCTCGTATTCGTATGGAACAAATTGTATATCGTGAGAAAGGAGTAATGATTGCAAATGATTATTTAGTTAATTCTGGAGGAGTCATCTATGCTGCTCAAGAACATATTATCAAAACACCCGATCATTTACAAATCCCAGAAAAAATGTTAGGTGACCATATAGCGGTAGAAAGTTGGCTAAAAGACCATGCTATTGAATTTTCCGAACTCTCAAAAAGACGATTAACAGCTGGAGAAGAATATAGAGAGGATGTTATTCATAATAATATGATTGAATTAGTTGATTTATTAGCTAACAATCCAGATATGCTTCCCTTCGCAGCTGCTGAACGTATTAGTTTACAACGTCTCACTGCAAAAGAAAGTGAACGTACTGCTAAAGAAATCATGGTTTCAATACCTACCATTGATGTTAATAGTAATTTACAAGAAGCGGCGGCATTAATCATAAATAGTATGAGTGGGATAATTGCTGTTCTTTCTAAAGATAAGCTTGTAGGAGTCGTAACAGATTGGGATGTTACAAAAGCTACTGCTGAGGGAACTATTGATGTAAAGCTTGATAAAATTATGACTAAGAATGTTATCACAGCATCTCCGAACTTTACTATTATGGATATTGTAAGAGAACTTGAGCAATATCAAATTTCTGCTATACCTGTTGTTGATGAAGGAAAAGTATTGGGTGTGGTTAGTTCAGACTTAATAACGCAACAATACATCTTAAGTTATTTACAAGGTCATCAAAATCTCTAACTAATCAAATATTTCATGTAAGACTCTACGTTGAGCATTATTTGGTTTTGGAATTTTTAGTAAATTAGCTAAATTAACCTAATAATATCTCATAATATTATAAAGCGTATCCCGCTGAGCTGGGCGCTTTCCAGCAGCTTTAATAATTTCAATAATTTCATCAGGAGGTAAATATTCACCAAATTCTGCTCCGGCACTTTTAGAGATATTTTCTTCCATTAAAGTGCCTGAAAAATCATTCACTCCATAGTTTAGAGAAACTTGAGCAAATTTGGGACCAAGTTTCACCCAACTACATTGGATATTATCTATATAATTGTTAAAAAACAGACGTGCAACACAAAATAACTTTAAATCTTCCATTCCATAACTAGGCTTTAGTGGATAATCTGTAAGTTTTGATAAAATTGGCTTTTCTTTAACAAAAGGTAATGAAACAAATTCAGTAAAACCATTAGTTTTCTTCTGAATCTCTCTTAAAATCTCTAAATGTTTAATCCTGTCAGATAATGTCTCTATATGTCCATACATTATTGTAGAAGTCGTTCGTATACCCTTTTTATGAGCCAATGTGATAATATCAATCCATTGAGATGTGGAAACTTTATTAGGACATATAATCTTACGAACCTTATCAACTAGAATTTCAGCTGCCGTCCCCGGTATTGAATCTAAACCAGATTTTTTAAGTTCTTTTAATGTATTTTCCACCGTATCTCCGTTTAATTTTGACATATGGAATATTTCTTGAGGAGAAAAAGCATGAATATGAATTTCTGAATCAATATTTTTAACAGATTTAATAATTTCTAAATAATAATCAAATTTTAATTGAGGATTTATACCACCTTGAATACATACTTCTGTACAATTAAAATTTTTCGCTTCAATGACTTTTTTTCTTATTTCTTCAATACTTAATAAAAAGGCATCTTCGTGATTTGCTGGTAAACTAAATGAACAAAACTTACATCCTTGAAAACAAATATTTGTAAAATTTATATTTCTATTTATTATAAAAGTAACAATATCTTGCTTTTTTTCATAACAAATTTGATCTGCTACGTATTGCAAAGCAAAAAATTCTTTCCCATGAACTTGTAATAATTTTAAAGCTTCTTCAGAAGAAATCTCCTTATTATTTAACGCTTTTTTTAAAATTTCCCTTACATCTGCTTTTATCTGGTTGAATATCTGAGAAGCTATCATCAATAATTTATATTATCTATAGTTTTTTTAATATTTTCTGAACAAAAACCATTTTTTTGTATATATTTATCATATATTGGAAGCCTCTCTTGGAGGATATATTTTTTAGACTCACAAATGTTTTTTAATTCATCAATCTGAGGCCATTTGTTTTCTGGATTTATATAGTCTAAAGTAAAAGGTGAAATTCCACCAAAATCATTTACTCCCATTTCAATAAATTCAATTTCATGTCCTGATATGAGATTTGGTGGAACTTGAATCGCAATTTCATTTTCAAAGATAATTTTCGCTGTTCCGACAATTCTAAGGATATCTTTTATATTAATTACTTTTTTTGGTTGATAAGGAATTCCTGGTTTATTTATAAAATTCTGTATTATAACCTCTTGTATATGGTCATAAACTTCATGAATTTCTTTAATTAAAAACAAATCTTTTATTCTATCATCTAAGGATTCCCCAATCCCTAATAATAATCCTGTAGTAAAAGGAATTTTTAATTTTCCTGCATTCTTTATATGGTTTATTCGTTCTTTTGGGATTTTTCCTGGAGATTGTTCGTGTACTCCTCCTTTTTTAAATAAATCTAAACTCGTGCTCTCAAGCATCAAACCCATACTGGCATTATAATTTTTTAATAGTTTCAAATCGTCAAAAGTAAGTATACCTAAGTTTGTATGTGGTAATAAATTAAAATCTAATAAATAATTAGAAATATCTTTTACAAACTCAATAAAATCACTACAATCTCTCTTTTTTAATTCATCTTTAACTTCCTTATAACTATCTGGCTTTTCTCCAGATATTAACAAAACCTCTTTACAATTATAATGAATTCCATTCTGAATTAGAGTTTGTATTTGTTCATCCCCAAGTAGTATAACATTTCCTTGCCCATCTAATTTAGGAATTCTAAAGTTGTAGAAACAATACCCACAGAAGTTTTGACAATAATTTGACAATGAAATTGTGAAATTTTTTGAATAAGTTATTACTTTTTGCTCATTAATAGGTAATTGAGCTCTAATATCTTTGACTTTTTCTTTTATTTTCTTAAATGTTAAATTCTTTATTTGTTCAAAATCGTCTTGAATATTCATTTATCGCTCCTTTTGTAATTTAAAACAACATAATTATCTCTATTATTAATATTAAGCAATTTAAATCTAGGCGCTTGAATCATTTTTTCAAAACCCTCGCCTTCTACTAAGCTTATAGCATCTTTTCCTCCAACAATCCACGGAGCAATTGTCAATCTTATCTCATCAATTAAATCGTTTTCAATAAAACTCCAATTTAAAGTACCACCTCCCTCTAATAAAAGTTTTTGAATTCCTAAATTATAGAGAAGAGGCATAAAACTTGAAATATTTACTCTCTTACCTTTGCCAGACTTTAAAATTTTCACTCCTTTAGATTCAAAATCTTTAATTCTTTCTAGAGATGCATTTTCTGTAGTACATATTATCGTAGGATATATGTTTGGCTTAAATATGATTACGTTTGAATCAATAGGTATTGAAAGATTACTATCAACAACAATTCTATAATAACCATTATGTTCAAAGAATTTTATATGAAGTTTAGGATTATCTCTTAATATTGTATTTTTCCCAACGATAATTCCATCTACCTGAGTCCTAAGTTTATGCACTTCTTTCCAATCTTCCTCATCAGATAAATTAGGATCTCCTGCTTTTGACGCTATTTTTCCATCAATAGTCATTGCAACACTTAAAATAACATAAGGTTTATCAATTTCTTTCAAATATCAGTTCTCCTTTAATATATATTTTTTTTATATTTTCTGATTTTACTCTTTGAGTAATTATATCGTAAATATTATTAAAATCTAATTTGGAAGAAAATAAATTTGGAGCGCAAAGATCAATTAAAAAAAAATCAGCAAACTTACCATTTGAAATTGAACCATATTCTTTATCAAGATTAAAATTTTTTGCAGCGTTAATGGTGACCATTTTCATTAAATCCTTTGATGTAAATTTAAGTTGTTTATCATGACTGCATAAAATTCGTGAAATCCGATAAAAATATCGTATCTCCTCAAATAGATCAGTGTTATTTACCATTAGATTATCTGTACCTAATGATATTGGAATTTTTAATCTTAATATCTCGCTGATAGGGGGAAATCCGACACCAAAATATCCATTACAACGAGGACATAAAACAAGAGATTTATTATTTATTATTAACTTCTCTAAATCATTTTTATTAAATTTTGTCCCATGAATAATGATATCTACTAAATTATCATTAAACATTTCTTTTATTAGATTAGGATTACGAATTTTTTCTGCACAGTGACAAGCAATGATTTTTTTAAATTCTTCTTTAGCAGATAATACAAATCTTTTATTTGTTGCATTTATTTGCTTATAACTAGATAATCCAACTCCGTCTGCTAAATCAAAAACAGATTCTATTTCATTTTCATCCATAAATCTCCCCAAGATTAAATAATTAATTGCACTATCAGTAAGTGCTTTTTTTAAAAGATTTATTCCTTCTATACCTCCCTCTCTAAAATCAATGAAAAAAGTAATACCATTTGAAAGCATTTCTAAAACAGCATTTTGAATACCTTGAATTTTAATACCTTCAGGGGTTTGTCTTAATAATTTATGTTTAAGACCAAATGGTGTGGCAACTATGTTCTCTAACTCTTTATTAAACCCTAACTCTTTAGCAAAACTATCTCCGATATGGACATGAGAATTAATAAACCCTGGAACCAATAAGGTAGGTGAGTCATCTAGTAGAAGTTCTAAATCTTTATTAATAATTTCATAAGAGAGATCTATAATTTTTCCATTTTGATTAATATCTAAATTTACATTTTGTCTTAAATCTAAATTTTCTCCAATTAAAGCATATTTGCTGAATAAATTTTTATTTGCCATTAAATCTTAGTAAATGTAAATTTTATTGAAATATATTTTATATTTTATATAATCTTTTAAAGAATAGAACATAAAAAAATTAATTTTTCCTACTGGTGACTCAATATTAATAAATTTAAAAAAGATTTACAAGATTCTGATTCGAGAATAGATATCCCAATAGATAAGGTTGGGATTGTGGAATTGGAAAAAAAAGTAGAGATAGTTCAAGAGAATAAAAGATATTCTTTTTATCCTAAAATATCTGCATTAATTAATCTTCCTGCTGAACAACGTGGAATACATATGTCTCGAACTTCAGAGACTATAGAAGAAGTTATTAATGAAGTAATTTTCAAACCTACACCAACTATTGAGCTTGTCGGAGATAGAATTGTCAAAAAATTATTAGAACGCCACCCTTATACTTCAAAAGCAGAAGTTAAATTAGAGGGAAAAATTGTAGTTCAAGTCAGAGAAAATGATGAAAGAATTATTCAAAAATCATATAATATTAGTTCCTTTGTAAAAGCAAGTCGAGATGATTTGGGTTATATAGATTATAATTATTTTATTGGCGCGAGCGCAGTAGGAATGACAGTTTGTCCTTGCGCTAAAGAACTTTCTTTGGAGTATGCGGAACAAGTTGTTAAATCTAGACAGGATATTGATGTTTCAGAAGAAGACCTCAGGAAGTTATTAAATATCCTTCCCTTTTCCTCACATAATCAAAGATCAATTGGTACAATTATAATTCAAATAAAGGATTTAACTAATCATAAAATAGACGTTTTAGATATTATAGATGTTATAGAGCGATCTATGAGTGGAAAAATACAATCTGTTTTAAAAAGACCAGAAGAAGCGGAATTAGTTAGAAGTGCTCATTTGAAACCATTATTTTCTGAGGATGTCATTCGAGAGATGGCACAGAATTTCATTTTAAGAGATTTTCCAAATATTGAAGATAACTTTAAAATAAAATTTAAAATAGAAAGCTTTGAATCTATTCATCCACATAACGTATATGCTGAATTAAAAACTACAGTTGGAGAATTAAAAGAAAACCTAAAATTGAAAAGTTAATTATTTAATTTCTTACAAATTTTCCATTCAGTTAGTTCTTTTTTCTTAAAAAATGGTTATAGATAATTAAATAATCCTTTACACTAATTATCCTAGGATTACTTTTAAAGGTAGATGGAATAGGGGTACTACATCGTGAACACAGATTTGAGGTTCGTAACCAATCTTTAAATTCATCTGCATGTGCTGGGTATCTACAATGTGGGCACAAGATTATCCCTCTCCCTCTATCCTCAGGAAGTTTTGGTAATTTAAAACAAAAAATACATTTAAAATCGTCCTGTGATAGATATGATCCTATTGGCTTATATCTATTTAGATCTCGACTTTTTGATGCTGGTTTTACACTTCTAGTTTGGGTAGTTTTTGTTGTTCTTGTTCTATTTGTTTGTCTATGTGAAGTTGGTGTTGTTCTTGATGATTGAGTACTTGATCTTGTTGTTCGAGATATATTTCTAGATGTTGGTGTTGATCTAATTGTTGTACTTACAGTTTGTCTTTGTCTTCTAGGCGAAGATAATGCAGTAGGAGATGTTAATGAATTTATTCTCCTAGTACGTTGTGCTATATAATCACGAGTTAATGTTGGCAATGGTCTTTGTGAACTAATAAATCCAAAAACAATTAATATCAATATTGTAATTATGAATAATAATAAAAGGTTAAGATCTACAGAGAAGTGAAGCGGGATTAATGGAAAATTATAAAATTCAATAACAGTATAAAAAATAATCCAATAAAATATTATAAAAAGAAGAACAATAAAGGCTAAAATATATCCAAATAACCTAGCTTTTATTGATTTCGTTCCAAAATAAATAACACTATATTTCTTAAAACAACGATATAAAGAATGAGCGCCATATAATACAAATGGAAATCCAAAAATGATACTCCACCAACTAAAATATAGATCTGAACCCTCTAGAAGGTTTTCACCCAGAATACCTGTAAAATAACCCCAAATAGAGTAAAAAATTCCGATAAATAAAGGGATTATGACAAAAAAGGCAGTATTGTGTGGTGAATTAAATTCGCGGTGACGTTTTACATTTCCTAAAATTTTAATAGTCAATATTATCCATAAACCAATTAATAACCAAGTTACAAATACATTAAATGAGTCTAAAATAGCACCATGGATTATGCCTATGATTAAAAAGATAATTAATGATATCGCAACAGCTTTAGTTTTCACCACGGTTTAAGCATCACCACATATTAAAGAATTTAATCTTCATCATATTCCAAGTAAACAGGTTTCCCCTCAATAATAGGATTCATAAATGCCAAGATTTCAGGCAACATTCGAACATCTAAATGCCCTTTTATATTATACGGTAAAGAAAACCATTTTTTTGTTCTGATATTTGCACGATAAATCTCAAATCCTAATGAAGTACCATCAATTTGATATGGATCTATCACAAGAGCAATAGCCTTATCCCATAATTTTTGATATCTCGCCTGAGTTCCTATATCTTCATTAGACATAAAACACCCATAAGATGGATGAGAATGATACCATCCACAGATGAATAATTTATTTCTCTTAATATCGTTAAAAGCTCTCACATAATTTTTATAATCTTTAATTTCAGCATAAACTGCTGTACCATGGCCCATTGGATAAGCATCTTCTATATGAAGAATTTGCCCAGATATATCTAATTTACCAGCAAGTAACCCTATTACTTCAACCCAATCCTTTCTTGGGATCTTAGAGTGAGCATATTTTAAGGAATGGCTTGCTATCTTAAGAATAGCTTTAACTGTTATAATTAAATTGGCTTTAGTCTCATTATGTTTAACATATGCTATTTCTGGCTCTGTTGGAGTATTCTCATGTTTGATACTAATTGTTTCTGTATATTCAGAAGGCTTTTTTTGGATAAGCTCAGAAGTTATTTCATCTATCAATTCTTCTTCTGATTTTAATTCAGTGTATATCTCTTCAAGCAATTCTTTTTTAATTTTCTCCTTTATTTTATTTTTTATTACTTCTCTGATAGAATTTGTCTTATCATTTTCAAAATTCATTAAAATATCACCATTTCTTATTAGCATACTTTTTAACTAAACTTTTGACTTTTTTTTCGAAAAATTTAGGATTTTTCATCATTTCTATTGCTGCTTTTTTATTAAAGACATCTGTTGGATTTACATACTTACCACGTGTGTTTAACATAGCAGTTATTGCTTGAACAACCGTTACAGCAGTTTTTGATGGGCTCCATCCACCTTTTTTACCAATCAAAGAGGGATCCACTAAAGCTAGACAAATATTTCTCTGTCCTTTATACTCACTCGGTTTTGGCCAAAAATTCGGATGCCAAATTGGAGTATGCATTCTAACGAATGGTGGTTGTTTAGGATACTGAGTAGGAAATTTCATTTCTAATTTAAAAAGTCCACCTGCGTATGCAGTACCCTTAGGTCCTTTAATGGCAATAGCTAGATGATCTATACTTTTCTTATTAGGATTAAAAGGTTTTAATTGAACAATGGTACTGTCTTTAAGCATTTTTTTTAATCCTGCAAAATCTTGTGAAATACGACTGCTTCTTATACTCATTTTCTCAACCCTTTTTATTTTCTTTAATTTAATATTGAAAATTTTTCTTTAAATAATTGTTTATTTCAATAAATTATTATAAAAAATATTTTTTGATTAAAATTCTATTTTAATTTTAAGGTTACAAAAATTTCTCCATCTTTAAACCCTGCAGCTGTCAGAAATTCATAATTTCTTAAACCGTTTTCAATTGGATTCTTTTCTAAATCTACCATCTTGATATCATTGAAATCCAGTAAGGTGAGAATTGGCTCAGAATCAGGATCCAATTTATATCCATTCTTCTCTAATACTTTAATTATATTTATACAAGGTGATTGAACCCTCAACTTTATAGATACTCTTCGGACATGTTTACCACACTGAGCACATTCAGGATTCCTCTGTTTTTCAATATGGTAAAATTTCATTGTCATTGCATTGAAAATCACATAACTTTTAACCGGCTCACCTAATCCTCTGTGACCTTTTTTCCAGTGTAAAATTTTTACCGCTTCATGTGATTGTAAAGCGGAAATAATTGCGTTTATAGTTATTATTCCAGGGTCATGTCTATCAATTAGTTTCACAATATCATCTTCTGTGTATTCAGGTAGGAAATTATGTTTATTCACTAATTCATTTGCAACATTTTGAATGAATTTAATATCATTTATATCTTTTGGATTAGGATCTCTGTCAAATTTTTCTTTAAATGCCATATCTCCTTTAAAAAGGCAATGAATCCTTTTTCGGGGAATTCCAACCACTGTACAAGCAGCCATTTCATCACTTTCTCCTACTGGTAATGGATTGCATTCATAGCAAGCATTTTGATAGGGAAAGATAGTGTATATATGACCATGATAACCAGATACTCCTCCATCTACTAGTGGTTTTTTAAATCGTATACATTGAGCGTTTAAGTTAAGTCGTGCATTCATAGAATCAAGACCCCCAATTACAACATCAGCTGCTTGATATATTGCAGGATCTAATCGTTCTAGTGAAGCATGATATCCTCTAATAATAATATTAGAATTAATTTGCCTTAGTTTTTTAGTGGCAACAATTGCTTTAGGTTCTCCCATTTTCGCTTCTGTAAAAAGAATTTGCCGGTTCAAATTCGAATGTTCAATAATATCTAAATCAACGAGATCTAAGTGACCAACACCAAGCATAGCTAAGTTTTTAGCAATTTCACATCCTAAACCCCCCACACCTACAATTAACACTCTTGAGTTTTTTACCAATTTCTGGGACCATCCCTCAAGACGAAACTGGCGATCATATAGATCTCTTTCTTTTACTGATAATTCTTTTGCAAAAAAGTCTGAATCCTTATCCAATTTTAACACCATTAATATTTATAAAAAAATAAAAAAAAATTGAAGGGCTTAATGCCCTCATATTATAATTTGTGAAGAACTTTATATAAGTTTACCCAGCAGTACTCGCAGGGATCAAAAGAATATCGTCTCCATCACTTACATTATAGTCTCTTAATTGACTATTTTCATCCATTGTAACTCCCCCAGATGATAAATGAAATTCATTAGGATCAAGTCCAAATAAATTTCCTACCGTTTGCTTAATATCACTTACACGATTGCCATCATTCACAATTAATTTTTCTTTCTTTTCACCAGGACCAATAGTTGACATGAAATATAAAGTTAATTTCTTTCCTGCTGAAGGAGTTTTAGCTGCTGGAGTTTTAGATTTTACAGGTTCTTCTCCTCCTAAATCCTCATCAAATTCATCAAAACCCATTTACATCACATCCATATTTTTTTTTTATTTTTTTAATTTTGTAATTTTTCATTTTTTTAAACTTGATAATATGGCATTAAAAAGATATTATAAAACCCATTGGAATGATTTTGAAGTTTTTCAAGATCTGATCAAAAATAAAAAGAACCTTATTATATCTTCTTAAGAAATTATATTATAAATTGTATGAATATCTATTAATATATAAGGCATAAAATATTGCTCTAAAGAGTATATTTAATATAAAAACTAGATATATCAGCGTAATGAAAGTATAGGCTTATGAGCATTCTGGATAGTGCAGAATCTGTTGTTCTTGAATTAGTAAGAGAGTATTTAACAAAAAAGACTTTCTTCTCAATTAAAGAAATCATACCATTTATAAATAGTAGGGTAAGATATAATCCTAATATAAATGCAAATACAATAGAGTTAATCTTAAAAGATTTAATTAAAAGGCGTGTCATTATCCCCGGAACTAGATTGATGAAAAATAATATTATTGATCATCCAAAAAGAAATAAAATCTTTAATTACATTAAAAGGAATCCCTCAAATATTAATGAAATAATGAAAGCTCTAAATATAGGAAGTAATCAAATTTTATGGCATTTATCATGTCTAGAAAAATTTCAATTTATACGTTCAAAAAAAATCAACAATCATAGAATTTTCTTTAAATTTGATTCAAATCCAGAACTAGACGAGTTTTACTTTTATTTAAACAAAGGTATCGTTCAAAAATTAATTAATTTTATGAAGAAAGAAAATAAAGCATTTAGGATAACAGAAATAGCAACTAAATTAAAAAAAAATCACAATACTATTAAAAAATATGTTAATATTTTAAAAAATCTGAAATTACTAAAAACTGAAAAAGATAAAAATAGAATTTTATTTAAGTTGGACTTAGATAAATATTCTAAGATCAAAAGATTAATTTAAGGTGTATAAATATAAAAGAAACTTCAAATTTATTCCAATGGAATTTATATTTTAACTTATATATTAGAAGTTCAGAAAATAACTTTGCTAAAAGATTATGAAGAAAAATTATAATATTTTAATTGTTATAACTCTTTATTGTTTTTTTATTTTGGTTTATATTCTTTTTTTCCTATTTCGTATAGAAAGTATTCCTTTATTTCTCTTTCTAACTATTGGTAGTGTTGCTGTGCTATCCACTAGTACCATCTATACAGTTATACAATCTAAAAGTATCCAAGATGAAAGAATAAAAGAAAAAAAAGATTTTGCAAAACCAAAGGTAATTAAGAAGAAAGCTATAGATATTATTGAAGATTATATTGAAACAATGCCTTCAATAAAAGATTATGTCGAATCAGATGAATCCTATAAAGATATGGAGATGATTAACAGATTTATTTTTTCATTATTTAGTATGGAAGAAATAAACAAAATAAACCTTCTAAGGCTATCAAAAATAGATAAGATCTTGTTTATCAGGGAAATGATATATTTTAATGCTAAAGAAAGAAAAATGTTAATTGAAAATATATTGAAAAACGGGGATAGAACTGATGAGGAGATATTATATACACCCCCTTTAAATCCTATTGAATTGAGAGATCAGATCCGTGTTTATGTAAGATCTTTAGTCGAGCCAGGTGAAAAAACAAATATAATTATAATCAATAAAATGGAACTAATTAGTATAGTTAAAGAAAGAATAGGAATCTTATTTGATTATGATCTTGGAGATTTTCTTCTATCCTCTGGAGGGATATTATTACATGAAAACTCACAAATAAAAGATTATGATATTGATGATGATGAAGAAATCGCTCTGATTCCCTCAAGAAATAAAAAAGATTAAAAAAAGAGGATCTTATTTTTTGATATATTTATTTTTCTCTTATAGATTTAACCAGCAGTACTTGCTGGAATTAAAAGGATGTCATCACCATCAGCTACGTTATAATCATTTAAAGTTGAACTCTCATCCATTGTAACTCCACCTGAAGATAAATGAAAATCAGCAGGATCTAAACCAAATAGGTTTGCTATAGTTTCTTTAATATCTCCAACACTGTTTCCTGTATTTACAAGTAATTTCTGTTTTTTCTCACCTGGTCCTATAGTCGACATAAAATATACTGAAATCTTTTTTCCTTCTGGTATAGTTTTTGTAATAGGAGTTTTAGATGTAACTTCTTTTGCTGGTGTTTTAGAATTTGGCTCTTCTAATTCTTCATCAAATTCTAATTCCTCATCTAAATCCTCATCAAATTCTTCATCATGTTCCATTTCCTTTCCCTTTAAAAATGTTGATTTTAAATTAGAATCTATTTTTACTATAAATTTGGAATGATTTTATATAAATAATAGTAATTATACTATATAAATAGATTTTAATAAATTATCTTGTAAGAATACATTAAAATTATAATTAATCAACCCATCTTAAGTTTAATAAATATAGCCTTACGAAAAATGAATAAATATGAAAGATAAAACACCTCCTAAGTATGAAATTCATGAAAAAGCACCAGATGATTATTTAGAATTAACACCTGATAAGAAATTGTTAAATAAAATTAGAGAAGAGAGAAAGAAGTTAAGTAAAGAAAAGAATGAATGGGAAAATGTTCTCAAACAAATAGAAGGATATAATGACAATATAAAAGAGCTTGAGAGGAAAAGAAAACGTTCTGAATTAGAGATAAGAAATCTAACTAATAACCGTGATGAATTAAGAGATGAAATAACTAACTTACAAAATGATATTGATGATAAAAAACATCATTTGGATGAGGAACAAAGAGAATTAAAAAGAATTCAAGATGATCTTGAAAGGATTAAACGAATAAAAACAAAAATACCTGGCATGGAAAGAAGAGAAAGTGCTTTAAAGAGAACTATTAACGATTTAGAGGATAAATTAATGGATTTAAGGAATGAAATTAAGCCTTTAACTAAAGAAAGGGATAATTTAAATACAGAAATTGATAACTTTAGGAGAGAGATTTCAGATGAAAAAAATCGAATTTCTGATGAAAAACAAAAACTGAAAGATGATAGAGAAAAAGCTCGTCATAGAATAAAAGATTCAAATCTAAAAGCTCGTGAAATTGATAAGAAAAAAGTAGATCTGAAAAAGTATAGGGATAAAGTAGAAAGAGATATAAACGCATTGGAAAGGAAAAAAGGGGAACAGGAAGCAAGATTAAAAGAATTAAATAGAAAGGTTCCTCAAGCAGAAGATCAATATTACTCATTAACACGCAAAATTACTGATCAAGAGGAAAAACTTAGAAGACTAATTAACGAGAATAAAAAATTGGAAAAAGAAAAATCAACGATAAGTAATGAGAAAAGCACGATAAAACGGGAAAGAGAAAAGTTAGAAAGAGATAAGGAGAGATTTCTAAATGAAAAAAAGGAATTTGAAAGAGAGCTAAAAAGAATTAAATCTAAAAAGCCTTCAATTAAAACAAAAACTCCTTCGTATATTAAAACAAAAACACCCTCAAAATATTAATTACAAATATAGTGAATTTCATGAGGATTGTTGATCCTATTGAAGGAGATTATATAGAAACAAAAAAAGATAATTTATTTTTTGATGTTAAAGGTTTAGCTCATCCTGAGGACAGAAAAATCTGTTTTTTAAGATTTTATCCACATCCTGAGGGAGATAGGATAAAAAGTGGTATACATTTTAAAAAAGTCTATAATATTAATGAAAGATATTCAATTTTAAGAGAGAAATTCCCTAATTATCTTTTCTTTTCCAGGGAACAGGATTTAGAACTACAAGGAGTAGAAAATGATAAGATTAAGCATATATACACCCCCAGACATTTCTTCAAAGTTTTGAAAGAAAAAGTGATATTAAATCATAATGAGAAGAAGTCAAGAGAATTATGTAATTTTTTCATTACAAGAGGAGAAATTCCTGATAATTCAATAGGAATTTCTGGCTCTACTATGGTTGGATTGAATAAGGAGGATTCTGATATAGATATTATAGTTTATGGCACTAAAACGAGCTTGAAATTCCAAGAAAGACTAAAAAAGATATTAATTGAATCAAAGAAATGTAGAACGTATACTTTAGAAGAATTTAGAACTCATTATAATTGGAGATTTGGAGGATCAGGTATCTCTTTTGAAGATTTCATGAGAAGTGAAAAAAGAAAGCTACATCAAGGAAAATTTCAGGGAATTGACTTTTTTATAAGATATATAAAAAGTCCTGAAGATTGGAAAGGAAGCTATTATGATTATAGATATAAGAATTATGGCAGGCTTAAGGTAAAAGCAAAAATTACAGAATCAAAAGATGCAATTTTTACTCCTTGCTCTTATAAAATCAAATGTTTGAAAGTATTAGATAATCAACTTATTTCCAATGAGATTAATTTTAGAAATATTAATGAAATAGATTCATTTAGAGGTCGATTTTGTGAACAGGCTAAAGATGGTGAAACTGTTTTAGTTGAGGGAAAACTAGAGAAAGTTAATTTTCAAGATGAAGAAGAATATTTTCGGATATTATTAACTGATCAAATTAATGATAAAATGTTAATTATAAAATAATTAAAAATCTAGATATTTCAATGAAGATATACAACGCTGATTTACATATTCATTCCCCACATTCAATTGGAGTCTCAAAATCATTAAGCTTAGATACAATGGTTAAAACTTGTAGAAAAAAAGGATTAAATATTTTAGGAACAGGAGACGTCTTGCAGCCAGATTGGTTAAATCACTTGGAACAAAATTTAGAAAAGAATAAGGAGGGGGCATATTCTTATAAGGATGTATATTTTATCCTTCAAACAGAAATAGAAGATCAAGAAAGTGTTCATGAAGTTGTTTTTTTTGAAAGTTTTGATATGGTAAGGAAAATTCAAAAGAAACTAGCACCTTATTCGAAAAATATTTTAAATCAATGGGGAGGCCGCCCAAGGGTTAATTTATCCCCCGCAGAATTGGTTGAAATTATATCGGAAGAAGGGGCTTTAATCGGTCCTGCACATGCTTTTACTCCTTTTAAAGCAATATTTCGGCAGAATAAATTTGATACTCTTAAGGATTGTTATCAAGATGCATACAAAAAAGTATTTTTTATAGAATTAGGATTATCTGCTAATACTGATCTTGCAGATAGGTTAGAATGCTTAAAAAATGTGAGCTTTTTAAGTAATAGCGATGCCCATTCACAAGATCCTCGATCTTTAGGTAGAGAATTTAATAAATTTGATATTGATAAACCCTCTTTTGAAGAAATATTATTAGCAATTAAAAGAAAAGAAAATAGAAAGATTATATTAAATGTAGGGCTACATCCTAAGCTTGGAAAATACTATAATATGTTCTGCAATAAGTGTAGAAGGAGAATCCTATTTAGGAAAACAAAAAAAAATGTTCAGAATGTATTTAATCAATATTCAATTACAGAAAATTTCATAACAATTTTCACAAATAATCCACAGGCAGCTAAAAATCAATATATTGAGCAAGCAGCAAAAAATAGAATGGTTTGTCCCGCCTGTAAAGAAGCATTAGCTAAAAATTTTAAAGTAAAATTAGGTGTAAGTGAAAGAATTGATGTTATTTCGACATATGAGAAACCTATTCATCCAGATCATAGACCTAATTACATAAATGCTGTTCCATTAATAGATATCATCCGTTCCATTAAAAAAATAAAGAGCACAACAAGTAAATCAGTTTTAAATGAATACAATAAAATAATTAATGAACTTGGCAATGAATTTGAAATTTTAATCAATGTACCAATCAATAAAATTGATAATTTCGATAAAAATATTGCTTCTCTAATAAAAGCACTTAGAAATAATGAGATTGAGTATACTCCTGGAGGAGGAGGTACTTACGGTCAAATAAAACTTGAAGTATAATTATAAAAATTTTACTTATCAGTTCAAAAAAAAAATCAGGTAAGGATTTTTAATAATTAAACATTGAATTCTAACTCTAATTTAAGTAAATTTCCACATCTAGAGCAAGTCATAAAGTCGAATACTTTAGCGGAGACTACGAAAAGTTCCATTTGACTTCGTGGAAACTGATTTTTAAATTTCTTCTTATAATCACAAGTAGGGCAACTGATAATAGCTCTAACTTGGATCAAATCATCTTTCAGATCCGAGCTACTTACAGCTTTTTTATCACTTTCAGAATATCTATCAATTTCCATATTTTAAAACCCTTAACACTATATTCATGAAAATTCAGACTTATAAATTTTCTTTTAATAAGGTATGTCATTTATTTCACACGAACATTAAGATTATAAATAATTAAACTACGACTAGTTTTTTCAGATTTTTTGATTTGATGATTATATTGTATTAAAATATTGTGAAAATGTAATTTAATAAGAGTTTGGGAGGCTATTTGTCATATTATGTAAGTATTACTATCATATATTATTCTAATATTTTTCTCGTATTATAATAACTTTGGTTTATGCTGATGAAATTGGCAGATGAGGAACAACTTGATTTAACAGATTTAGCACAAAATCGTTTATCTGTAAGGTCAAGATTTAATGAAATAAAAAATTTTCATAAACAAAATGCAAATCCTGATAATATCTGTGATGACGATAAGTTTCTTTCGGACTTAGTAAAGGTTTTAAGGATTAAATCCATGGTTGTTGGTGTTGGGGGGGCTGGAAACAACACGGTTTCCCGATTAGAGGATATGGGTATTAGCGATGCTGAAACACTAAATATTAATACTGATGCTCACGATTTATACTATTCAAATGCAAAACATAAAATTTTAATTGGAAAAGAAAGATGTAATGGATTAGGTTCTGGAAATGATCCTTCCGTTGGAGCTGAAGCTGCAGAAGAAGATCGTGAAAGAATTCGTAAAATATTGAATGCTGATATTATCTTCCTAACCTGTGGTTTAGGTGGGGGGACAGGTACAGGAGCAGCTCCTATTATAGCACAAGAAGCAAAAAAAAATAATTGTATAGTTGTCACATTCTGTTCACTTCCGTTTAAATCTGAAGGTGATCAAAGATTAATTAGAGCCAATTCTGGTCTTAAAAATTTAGCAGAGCATTCTGACACATTAATTACAATCCCTAACGATAATCTATTACATATTGTAGGAAAGATCCCTATGATTACAGGTTTTAAAATAATGGATGAAGTGTTAATAAGAAATATCGGTGAAGTTGTGAACTTAATTAATAATTGTGGGTTAGTAAATATAGATTTCGCAGATGTGAAAAGAGTGTTTGAACGGAAAGAAAAATATCCTTCTGGGTTAATCGGAATAGCTGAATCTTTAGGAGATGAATCAGATTTAATTGAAAAGTCAAAATTAGCTTTAAATAGTCCACTTTTGAAGCCAGATCCTAGTCAAGTTAAGAGATGCTTAGTTTCGGTAACAGGTGATCATACTTTATCTTTAGATAAAGTAGATAAAGTCATTTCGACTATTTCAAATGAAATCCCTAAGAGTGCTCAGTTAAAATTTGGAACAAGTATGGATGCAGCCTTAGGCTCAAAGATAAAAATAATGGTTGTGGCAAATGGACCAGTTTCTCCCTATGTGAAAGCAGCTATAGATGCAGATAATGATTCTGTGCCCATAAGTGTAGTTGGAATTTAACTCTTTTTTAAATTCTTGTTTTTTAGTAAAACTATATAATATTCAGAAGTTAGAATTGTTTTTCTAAACTTTATTTTGTTTATATGTTTTTAATGATAGTAACATATAATAACATTTCAACGTGATAATTCTTATGAGTGAAATGCCTAAAGCTAAATTAAAAAGTGAGATCCTAAATTTCTTGGATAAAAGAAAAGTGTTAGTATTATGTACTTGTAGTGATAATATACCGAGAGCAACTCCTATGGATTTCTATACAGAAAAAGATAGTTTTAATATATATGTAGGACCTTCCCCTGGAAGAAAAGTTAAGAATATTAAAAAAAATCCAATTATTAGTATTGGCATCTATACTCCATTATCCGAAGGAAAAATCCAAGGGATGCAGATTACGGCTTCTGGGAAAGAAAGATTGATATTTTTAAAAGAAGGAGATGAAGAATTCCAAAAAGCTCAGAAAACTGTACGAGGAAAAAGAAAACTAATATTAAAAATTATACCTGAAAAAATAGAACTTCTTGATTATGATTTTATTAAAGAAGGATATTCAAGACTTCAAGTTTTAGAATTATAAAAAATAATAAATTTCTTAACTTAAAATTAATGTATAAAGCATTGTATATCCTAATATAATTAAGAAGTGAATCGTTGCGAATATTGAGCCGTTTTTTAGTAAGCGTTTGTAATCTAAATTCACCACTTTGTATTTTTTTGCCAATGACAAGGTGAGAAGATCACACGCAGAACCTTGTGGTAAAAAATTACCTGCCATGTTAACACCACTTATGAAAGCAATGATGATTGGGTTAGGAAAGAAACCTTCTCCTATGAATGTCGAAAAAATCGGGAGAAGGATTATGGTTACAGGAGTTCCAGCTAGAAATGCGGACAAGAGAGAAGTCAGGCTCAATGTTATCAATACAGCAAGATAAATGTTATTATTTACCAAGTCTACCAAACCTGTAGAGATCAACTCTGAAAAGCCATATCTAGATAAAGAATTCGAAAGTATGAACAAAATCGCAAATGTAATGATGATTCTCCACTCAATATCGTTTTTAAGATCTGAGAAATTAGAGTTCTTAGAGTGAGTTAGAAGAAGTATAGCTGCAGATATAATAGCGACAAGAGCAGGTTCGAATCCTAAGATCATCAACATGAAAGTGGCGAGAAGAATGAAGCTTGTCATTAAAAAGTAGTTCTTATTCTGGATCACAACCCCTGGATCAATCATTGATAAAAATATCTTCTTATTTTCTTCAGTTGGTTCTTCTTCAGATTTCAATATAAATCTATCTATCAAGTAAATGGTGGATATTAACGTGATTATAAATAAAATACCCATATTAGCAAAATACTCCCTAAAACCCCAATTAAATTCTTGACCGATTATTAAATTTTTTAAACTTGAGACAGGCGTGAGTATTGCACCGATATTTATAGTGATGGTCATTCCCATCATGTATGTACCAGCAGGTATTTTTAAAAATCGACAAGTTCTATAAATCAATGGAACTAATATCAACGAGAGGGTTAAATCCTCGATAAAGGCAACAATAATGCCTGTAAAAAGGCAAATCATATAGAAAAATAATCTATTATTTCCTTTCGTGATATGAATCAATTTAATCGCGATATATTCCAAAACTCGGTCATCAGTAGCAAAATAGATAACTATCTGCATACCAAATAGGAAGATTAGCGTCTTAAAATTAATAAATCCAAGAATTTCTCCCTCTTCAACATCAGTAAATGTGAGCATTGAAACTACTGCGATGGCCCCTATGATTAATGCAATAGGGAAATAATCAAACTTTTGTTGAGAAAAAAAAGCCATCAAAATTGCAAATAATATTAATATCAATATTATTGCGGGTAATAGTATTTCGGTCATGTAATAAAAAGAAATGGTTTTTATTTTAAAAAGTATCACTAAGATTCAAAAAAAAGTTTTTAACTCTTTTTTATCCTATTTCTAAGTATCTGTTATAATATAAAATGAAGGATATTTTCTAAATCCAAATTTCACATACATTTTTTGAGCAGAAATTCCTTCTGTAACTGTTAGAATCGCACCAAATTATAGTTTAAAAATTTAAAAAAAAAAAGAATTAATTTATTAAGATTAAAACATCATTTTGATTGCTTCTTCAGCATCTAATAATAATTCAGGATAGTATCTGTAGCCCTCCACTGTGGCATATAAAGTATATCTTTTACCGATTGCCATTAAAGTTTCCATTATTTTATCATCTGGAAACTCATATACAGCATATGTTTTATAATAACCTTCTGAAGATACGACTGTCCAATGATGAATTTTTTTTACGAAGTCAGGGTATACTGGTTTATTTTTAGACATATACACTTTCAGTAACTCTTGAGCTTTATCTGGTGGGTACCATCCAGTAACTAAAATATGGGCCATTTGATTTTCACCTCAATTTTTAATTCTAATTAGAATTTTTTTGTAAATAAAAAATCATTTCTATTGTTTAAAAGGTTTATCTATATGGAATGAATGATAAAAATACGTATTTATTTCAAATTCAAGATTTCAAGTATTAGAGATTATATAGATATTAGACAATATATTAGTTTTCACAAATTAAGTAAATTAATTATTAATATTTTGGTAAAAATTTTAGGATATAAATTATTTAAATTCATAAAGTAATTATTTATTTTTTATTCTTCGTGGTATGCAATGCTTACTAAAGCTGCTTTAGATAAATTAAAAAATGCTCAGACGGATAAAAAATTAAAATCAGTTTTTAAAAAGATAGCTTCAAAAAATCCTGATGAATACTTTCCTACTAAAGAACTTAAAAATTTAGGATATATAAGAAAACAATGCGAATGTTGTGGTAATTATTTTTGGACAGTACTTGAAGACAGAACTGTATGCGGAGACCCCATGTGTTCTGGAGGTTTTCAAGTTACTGTAAATAATCCATCTAAAGAAAAGCTCTCATTTATAGGAGTATGGGATAAGATTGTAGAAGTTTTAGAGCCAAGGGGGTATGTTCCAATAAAAAGATACCCATGTGTGGCAAGGTGGAATCCAACTTCAGAATTTACTATAGCTTCTATATCTGCCTTCCAACCTTATGTAATTACAGGTGAAGTTGAACCTCCTGCTAAAAAGCTTTTAATACCTCAATTTTGTTTAAGATTCAATGATATCGAGAACGTAGGATTGACAGGTTCACATAATTCAGGCTTTGTAATGATTGGACAGCATTCATTCGTTCCACCAGAAGAATGGAATCAGGGTGAACTGTTTATGGACATGCACGATTTCATTCATAAAGGTGTTGGTGTCCCAAAGAAAGAATTAACCATACATGAAGATTCTTGGGCAGGTGGGGGCTCATTTGGTTGTAGTTTAGAATTTTTTAGTAGAGGAGTAGAGCTTTTTAATCAAGTATATATGTTGTTTGAACAATCCCCCGAGGGTCCAAAAGAACTTAAACTCAAAGTATTAGATATGGGCCTTGGTCAAGAGAGAGTTGCGTGGTTTTCGCAGGGAACCCCTAATATATATGAGGCAACATTTCCTTATGTATTATCAAAATTAAGAGAAATCACCAATATCGATTTAGATTTGCACTTATATAATAGATTTTCCCGTTATTCAGCTTTTTTAAACATTGATGAAGTTGATGATATGGATTCTGCATGGCAAAGAGTTGGAAATGAATTAATGATGGATCCAAATGAACTAAGAAATAAAATATTACCAATGACAGCATCATATTCTATAGCAGAACATGCTAGAAGCCTACTATTTGCTATTAATGATGGGAAACTTCCTTCTAATGTGGGAGGGGGTTATAACCTGAGAGTAATTTTTAGACGCGCGATTAGCTTTATAGATAAATTTAATTGGAATATTGATATTGCTGATGTTTGTGATTGGCATGCTAAAGAATTAAAAGATATTTTTCCAGAAGTTTCAGAACATTTGAATGAAATTAGGAAAATTTTGAATGTTGAAAAGGAGAAATATTATGCTAACAAGAAAAAAGCAAAAAGAATATTGGAAAAAGAATTTGAAAAAGGAGAGATTACTACTGAAACTTTAATTGAATTATATGATTCTAATGGTATTAATCCTGATTTGGTAAAAGAAACTGCTAAAAAATTCAATAAAATTGTAAAGATACCTGATAATTTCTATAGTTTAGTTGTAGAAAGACATGAAACAACTGAGCAGATTCATGCAACCCAAAAAGAAATTGAATTAGATTTAGCAGGGATACCTAAAACCAAATCATTGTATTATTATGATTATACTAATATATCTAATGACGCTAAAGTTTTGAAAATAATCGATAATATGGTTATTGTAGACCAGTCAGTTGCTTACCCTACTTCTGGAGGACAACTCCATGATATAGGTGATATTAATGGTCAAAAATTTTACGATGTTTTTAAACAAGGTAATCATGTAATTCACGTTCTTGAAAAGAAGCCAAAATTTAAAGAAGGTGATATAGTTAAAATCAAAGTTGATAAAAATTGGCGTACACAACTTTCGCAACACCATACGGCTACTCATATTGTAAATGCAGCTGCTCGTGAAGTTTTAGGTAGCCATATTAATCAAGCGGGAGCAAAGAAGACACTTAAGAGTAGTTCCCTCGATTTAACTCACTATGAACAAATTTCGAGAGAATTATTAAATGAAATCGAAAAAAAAGCTAATAAGATCATTGATAAAGCAATAAATCTAAATCTTAGTTTTATTCCTCGCTCTGAAGCAGAAAAGAAATATGGAATGACAATATATCAAGGTGGAGCTGTGCCTGGTAAGCAAATACGAATTGTAGAAATCCCAAATATTGAAGTAGAGGCTTGTGGAGGTACACATCTAAATAACACATCTGAAGCAGGTTATATACACATTACAAAATCACAGAAGATTCAAGATGGCATTGTTAGACTTACTTTTACAGCAGGAGAGGCTACAGAAAAGTTAAGGCAAAAACACAAAAAAATTCTTGATGACTTAAAGGTTCTGTTAAATGTTGATCGTAAGCAACTCGTAGGACGAGTAAAAGAATTATTTGAAAAGTGGAAAAACGTCAATAAAGCACTTAAATCTGGTAAAGTAAATGAGAGTGATTTACAATTAACCTCCTCTGAAACATTTGAAGGTGATGTACTAACAGAAATTTCTCAATTCTTAAGTATTAAAAAAGACGATGTGCCAAGTAAAATTCAAAAACTTTATGATGAATGGGTAGAAGGAAAACAAAAGTTGTCTGACATCAAGGATTTATTTACTAATGAGTCGATTGAAGAAATAATAGAAAATGCTCAAAATTATCAAAATACTAAGCTAATTTTTGAATCAACGAATGATTTAAACCTTGATGATTTAAAGAATTTGAGCCAGAAACTTCTGAAAAAAGAACCAAACTCCATTGTATTTATTTCAAATCAAACCAAAAAAGACATTACTCTTATGGCTATGGCAGGACGGAATTTATCATTGAAATCTGATATTAATATTGGTAGCATTGTATCAAAAACAGTTAAGCACTATAATGGAAAGGGTGGAGGCAAAAAAGATTTTGGGCAAGGATCCATACCTAAAAAAGGAATATCTTCAGAAAATGTTTTACAACATATAAAACATAATTTCTTTAGAGCTTAATTTAATTTATTGTTAGAATTTGCATTTATTCTATTCTACTCTATATATTTTTTACATTATAAAAATCGAATCTTAAATTTCATCATATCTCGACCATCAAGCTATTAATTTTTTCTATATAGAGTATATAGTATTTATAGAATATGGCGAGAGAACTTAAATCTAATTCTTTTTTTATTTATATTAAATAGGATTGAAAAGTCTTGATAATATGCTTGATAAGATTTCAGATAATTTCTTTAACCAGAGAGAGGAATATCCAGGTTTAAGAACTCAGATTCCATGTATTTCTTTTAAAAGGTCAATTGAATCTATTATCGAACAAATTTTCATAGATATTATTAAAATTTCAAATTTAGATAAAAATTATGGATGTGAATAAACGTATGAAGCCGATATTTAAAGAAGAATTTTGGTGCCCTCAATGCGGTAAAATTCGCTATGTTTATATAGATGGAATTTGTGATTACTGTAGAAATGTAAATACTCTTGAGGAATTAACTAAACAGCGTAAGTTAAGGCACCCATTAAATGCTGGAATATCTCAGCTAAAAATAAGAAGTTCTAGTTAAACTTTTTAATTTTATTTTTTAAAATTAATTGTATATTTTTTGTAATTTAAAGCTTTATTCTTTAAAGTAAAAAACTAATTAAAAATAAATAGTTTTGAGCATAATAAATTACATTGTAGAGATTATTCATTTTTGTAATTATCATAAAAATGGTGAGAAATGATGGTAGAAATCATACAAATAAGCGACCTTCACTATGGATCGGAGTTCGTCCCTGATTACATGGAGAACATAATCAATTATATTAAAGATAATCGTCCCGACGTTGTCATCTGTACTGGAGACGTGGTTCACAAGGGTAGAGTTGTTCAATTTAAAAAAGTGATCGAATATATTAATCGAATAAAAGAGATTACTAGATTTATTGCAGTACCAGGTAACCATGATGCAAAAAATTCAGGTCTTATATTTTTTGAGAAACTTATTGGACCACGAAGATCTAGAATGATAATTGAAGGCAAAGATACTATTATTGTTGGAATCTGTTCTGCGAGAGATGATATGGCTGAGGGGATGATTGGAGATGAACAACTTGACTGGGTAGGGAGATGTTTTAATAAGAACTTAGAAAATAGAATAATGGCATTACATCACCATTTAATACCCATTCCAATGTCTGGACAAAAATTTACTACCGTTCGAGATGCAGGTGAAATCTTAGAATTTACCCAACTATTTGAAATTGATTTGGTATTGATGGGACATCGTCATGTTCCTCATGCTTATGTTATATCTTGGGAAAATTCATCTAATACAACATTTCTTTACTGTGGTACTTCGGCTTCAAACAAAGTTCGCGCTGCTGATACCCCTAGTTTTAATCAAATTTATCTTGATGAGGGCAATTTAGAAGTATACATGGTTAGCTCAGTTAATCTTGAGAAGAGTTTATTATTAGAACGAAAAGAACATCATACAGAGTTTATTAGACCAAGGAAAACAAGAATTGAACACTTACTTGCATCAGCAGTATGGGATGAATAACACATTATAGTTCTTCTTTTATTTCATAAAGATTTTGGAAAGCATCTTTAATGAAAATATAATATTCATTATCATCTTTCCTTGGAACCTTTATCACAGTGAATCTCATCAAGGAGGCTTTTTCTACAAGTTCATCTCTATTCTTCACTAACAAACAAGAATGAGTAAAAATATCTTTTGATCTACTATCGTCATTTGTAATAAATACTTCCACGCTTAAATCCTCATTTTCATATCGTATGACTTCTTGTTCTTTTTTCAATCCAAAAAAGGCTTCCATTAAATTTATTGGAACCGAAAAAGTTCTCACTTTTTTTAAGCCTAATAATTCAATGAAGAATTTATCAGCCTCTTTTTCTGAGGGTGATGCAATTGCTATATGTTCAATCTTCATCTTTTTTTTACCTCATTTGAGAGATCAATTTTAACCTTATTAACTAATTCTTTTTATTCAATAAAACAGTTAATTTTTGTTATATTTTTTTTCTAAAGTTTAAAAATTTTCAGATTTTAATATTATTTAACAAAAAAAAATTTAAGTAATAGAGTTAAGGTAATTCTTGGATGACTGAAGTTTCTGAAGCTGAATTTTTAAATAAACTGTTTGAAGTTGTGTATAAACTCTCAAACATAGTAAAAACTCAATCTTATCGCTTTAAAAAAAAATGGGATGAATATTTAAAACCTCTTAATAGCAAACCTCATAATGTTCGCCAAATACCTATAGACAAAGAAAAATTCCTTAATGATATCGATTACAGAATTAGTGTGTTGAAAAATGTTGAACAATCTGTAGTTGATGGATTTTATTCCATAAAATCATTATTACAAACCTTATATAATCATTATTTTGATTCTGATTTGTTTAAAAAAGACTTTTCTGAAGATGACCAGATTATTCTTAAATATCTTGTTGCAAAACAAATTTTAGGTAATTTAATACAATATAATAAAATAGATCATGAATCTGTTCCTTTAAAATACAATATAATTGCAAGAAATTATGTGTTAATTAAGTTGAAAGGTCAAACAACATCTGAGATTTTTGAAAGCTTAGAAAAGTTGAATATTATGAATGTAAAATCTGCCGATTTAAATAAGATTATGAATGAAATTAAAGCAGATGGTATAATAAAGATTAAAAAGAAAGGTAAAAGTAATTTTTATGAATTAAATAAAGAGTTGGAATTAAGTGAAGATGGTAAAAAACAATATGGTCGATCACTTCAAGCCCTTATTGATTGGCCAACATTATTTGTTCGTAGTTTTTATAATATTAGAGAATTAAACGTTACTCCTGATAAGGACGTAAAGCATCGTGATTTTCTCATTACAGTTTTGGCAAAATCGGCAACTCAGGGATATGCTGCTACTCATTATGTATTTAAGAATTTGATAAAATATTATGAAATGATAAAAGACGAAGCTAGTTAATTTTTTCAATATTAAAATTCTTTTGTTGATTAAAAATCTTTGGTCTTTTTAATAGGAATATCAAATTCTTCTAATAAAGGAATCAAGTGCTTTTTATCTTCAGAATTTGTGCCTTTCCAATCAATTATAAAATAATCAACGCTTTCAAGGGTATTTTCAATCATTTGTGTTACCAAATCTCTATTTAGTTCTTGTATATAATATTTAGGGCAAATAAAAGATATCGCAATGTTCTTATTTATTACTAATCTTTGAAAATTAGGAGCATAATGTGTACCCCCAAAACCTAAACCAATATATTGAATTTTCTTTTTCTTAAAATCTAGATATTTATAAATTGTATTAATAATAGAATTAGCTACAACCTCTCCAGCTTCATCAATACTCCATTCATCCTTAGTACTCCCTAGTTCCATAAAAATTAATGGTTTCTTTAAAGTTGTAGGACCATGATGAGTCACTTCCATATCAGTTGAGAAATTAGTTAAGATTGTAGATTTTGAGTTTTCCAACAAAGATAAAAAGCCAGCCTTAAATAATAGAGCACTTGCTAAAGATAATTCACGAGGATTACCTCCAAATTCAGCTTTGTTACTCCAATTACCAGTTAGATGGGCTAAAAAAGCAGGTCTCTGTGCTTCAGATCTGTGACGACTAGCAAATATAACAAAATTAGGATTTATTTTTGAATTAACTAAATTTAAATCATTCAAAAATATAAGGGATTCTCTTGTTAATCCCAGATATATTTGATTGGAATTTAAACTTTCTTCCCTTTTATTAGAAAAACCTTTAAATTCAAAAATCAAGTTGTTATACCAGTAATGATCAGTTTCCTTGAATTTATAAGATTTTGAATTGATCAAATTATTACGAATATTCATCGAAGCAATATCTTCACTTGAGGTAATAATTAAAAACTGAATTTATCTTCACCATATAGATTAAAATTATCATTTAATTTATGTAATATTAAAAACTTTAAAAAATCTTAAAAATATTAGAAGTAATAATGACGGTATATCTGCTAATAGTTATTATTCTATCTTTAGTTTTTGGAGTAATGTTTTTTATTTCTGACTATTATGGGTATAAAATAAACAAACTACATGCTTCTTTAATAGCAGGAATATCTGTTTCTTACTTTTTTCTTGTTGTCCTTCCCGAAATTGGTAAAAATTTACCAGAATTTCCATTTCATTCCGAACTTTTTGAATATCTTTTTGTTTTAATAGGATTTTCTTTTATCCATATATCTGAAAAATTAATTTTACAAAAAGTTGAATCAAAAACCCAGAAAAAAATACGGAAACTAATTAAAAAAGAGAAAACATTAGAATCAGTAGAAGACAATATGGAAAACATCCTTACAAAGGAATTAACTCATGAAGAATTAGATAATGCAGCTTTAAAAGAGATTTCTCAAACTCTCTTAATTTTGAAGGAACAAGAAGTAGAAATGAAGAATGAAATTGAAAAATATAAGATAAAAATACAAAATCATATTAGTAAAGAATTGACTAATTTTAGATATTTTACTGATTATATATATCATTTTCTAATAGGTCTTATTTTAGTAGGTCTTTTAAGTTTCGAATTAATAGCTGGGATTCTTTTTTTTATATTTGCATGGTTTCGAACAGTTATAACAAAGAGATCTGAGGCACATATCATTTTTACTGATTTGGAAATTTATGAGGAAATAGAACACGATGTAAATCCAATAAAGAAGTATATCCTAGCAACTTCGGCATTTACGGGAATTCTAATTGGCTTAATCTTAAATTCAATCTTCCCTCATAATTTAGAACTCCTCTTTATTTTCTTTTCTTTCATTTCAGGTGTCATTTTATATTTAATCGTAAGAGAAGTTATTCCAGAAAAAGAAAAAGGAGATCCGATAAAATTTATGATTGGGCTCATCGGATTTACTATATTAATTTTCATAATTAATACATTTAAAAACATAATATAAAAATTAATAAAAAAAAGTTATATACCTAATTTTTTCCTATTTATTTCAATATGATCTAACATAGAATTAACTGCTTGAATTGCATCGGTTTCGACGTGTAAAATACCGCCTGTAATATCTTTACAATTTTCAGTTAAAAGTTTAACTAGATCGGGACCACCTGTAACTGTAGGCACTGGGTTCACGTATGTATATAATCCAAATGCTAACGCGAAGACGGCATCAATTGTAGCCTTCTGTTCCATGTATTCGGGAGCAGCAGCCACGATAGGCAAATCTGGGATTGAAACTCCTCCTAAAGCATTTGAAACTGCTGCAATAAG
>JBHLMP010000018.1:28013-58056 GCA_048938025.1 Promethearchaeota archaeon | reverse complement strand
ATTGATTTAGATGCAGATCTTTTACTAGATACAGAAATTTTAGATAAGATTCGACAAGAAGAAGAAAAAAGAAATATTCGCAAAGTTAGAGCACTCTCTGAATTCTCTGCAATGTATAGATCAAATATTTATGAAATAATAAAGGATTTTATTGTTAAATATAGAGAAAATATTCCCATTATAGATATTAAAGATTATATTGTTGAATTTCTTCAAGAATCGGTTGATGCCTTAAATATATTACGATATATTACTAATCCAGACGAAATTAATATTGAGAATACATATCTTTATCTTTTAGTGAAATTTATAGAAAAACGACTATTTCCAAGAGGTACTAATATAAAAATCATTTATGAGACATTATTGGAATATGCTCCAACATTTTATGAATGTCAACGTCATTTACTTCAACCTCATACATATTATCGAGAAAAATTAGTTAGTACTGATTTTTTTGAGATTCCAGGAATGTCTCCAAAAATTTATCAAATAATTAACAATATTACATCATTATATAATTTGGATCCAAATTTTGGAGAATTTCCAGAAAGAAAAAATTATGAACTTCCAATGATTTTAAAGATTAATGTATTTTTGCCATATATCGATTCAATTGCGAATCCAGAAGAAGAAGCTCTAGAAAAAGTTGCTGAACGTATAGGTTTACGTGAGATCGATGGAATATTCTTAGCCCCTCAAGAAGATTTTGTGCAAATCTTATTAAATAATAAATTCTTACGTGAAACTAAGCAATCTGATGGATCAATAAGATTAAATCCCCAATTTAGCAATGAAACTTTGATTATATATTATTTAGCTTTTGCTTCACAAAGACGAGGTTTTTTATCAAAAGAGTTAATAAATTGGATTTCAATGAATTTTGCATTTTTAATATATATGGGTATTTTAAAGTGGAAATTATCTGATGAAAACATATTTTATACCATTTTTAAAGATTTACAAACTAATGAGAAAGTTCTTCCGTATTTAATGAAACTTATCTGCTTCCCTAATTATTTAAGTTTGGATAAGATGAAAATCAGAGATTCTCCTCAGTATAGAAAAGAAATCTTTAATTTTATTGGATCTCAAATTGATAATCTTAAAGATTTTATTAATGAAATTGCTAATTATTGTGAAAAATTTGATAATGAAAGAAAAAATTAATAATATACAAATATTTGAGATGATGAAAAATTAGTAAGAAAAAAGATGAATCAGAAAAAAAAGAAATTTATACTGACGATGTTATTAAAGAACGGATTGGTAAATATGGTGCTGTCTATTTTCCTTCAGATATAAAGGAGTTTATTGATGATATTAAGGGAAATGAAGTTAAAAAAGAAATTTTAGATGATTTTTTTAAAGCCCTTAAAAAATATAATGAATTTACAGAACAACTAAAAAATACAAAACTAAATCCTAATTTAACAGTTCTTTTATATGGCCCACCAGGCACGGGAAAAACATCATTAACAAGAGGATTTGCTAAGAAATACAATATACCTATTTGTGTAGTTGAATCTGACAGATTAGTATCACCATTATTAGGAGATACTATTAAAAATATCCGAGGGGTTGTTGAGTTAGCAGCTGATATTTCAAAAGAAAGAGGTGCTTTCATATTATTTTTTGATGAAATTGATGCAATTGGTTCTGAAAGATCTAATATTCATGAAGTAGGAGAAATAAAACGTGCTGTTATTTCTTTCTTACAAGTTATTGATAAAATAAATTATGAGGGAGTCCCATTAGCAATATTTGGAGCAACTAATCATCAGCATCAATTAGATTCAGCAATTTGGCGGCGTTTTACATTTCATTTTAAATTTGATTTCCCTGATTATTATTTAAGAAAACAAATTATTGAATCATTTCTTAATAAATTAAAACAAGCAAAAATAGGCATTGATGACATTATTTTCACAAATTTAAACAATGAGTTCAAAAAAATTCAAGCAATATCTAAAGATTTGGAAGTCAAATTAGGTCATAAAATTTCTGAATTTGATAATAATATATTATGGGATGCTATAAATAAAAAAGGAAAGCTTGATGGGCTATTAGAATTAACATATGGATATTCGGGATCTGATATTGAACGGGGTACAAGAGTTGCGATATTAAAGGCAATAAATACAGAGCTCTTAACTTATGATCTTTTTTATGATTCTTTAAAGTTAGTCGGAGGCACTGCAATTCATGTTGAAAGGCAGGATATATTAAGTAATTCAAAAAGATTTTATAAAAGATCAGAAAAATATGAGGAAAAAAAAAGAGATTTACCAAGTCCACCAGAGATTTAAAATGCTAATAATATTTTTCTATAAAAATGATAAAAAACCAAATATTTAACCTTGAAAAAATTAAGGAATTAACTTCTCCAATAGAAGAACTTCAAAGTGAGATTAATCACTTAAATGAAATTTCAAAAACAGTTATACAAAACAAACAATTTCTAATTAAACAATTTTCTAATGAAGTAATTCTTGAACAAATAGAAGGTATAACTAATTTATTGAATAATTTAAATATTAAATTAATTGAGATTTCAAATAATAACATTAAAAAATTTTTAGAATTTCAAGATAACTTAATTAAAAAGTATAAAGATCTTTTTAAAGAAAACTTAAGGAAATTAAAAATAAATCAAGATAATACTAAGAAAATTGGTTTATTTCTTATAGAAAATAAAACAATTAGTAGAGTCATTGATGAACCTTCTTTCATCCGTTCTGTTGAATTAAGCCAATGGTTAGAATTAATAGATTCTTTGAAACAAAATTCTTTGTTCTTAAACGTAATAAATAAAGTTAATTCATTTTATAATGATTTAATTCAAAAGAAACTTAAAATAGAATTAAGTAAAATTCCTAATGATACAGACACATTATTAGTAAAAGAGTACGAAAGAGTTTTTATGGAAAACCCTAATTTAAATTTCAAAGAATTCTTAAAAGAAACCGAAACCCAATTAACCAAACAAGAATTAATAGCAAAGGAAGAAATTATAATAAAAGCTAGAGAAAAAGAAGAATTAGAAAAATTAAAAAAGAAGCAAGAAGAGCAAAGAGAAACGTATGAGGAATACTTTAAATATTCTGACACGGAATTCGAAAGAAGAAGACGTAAAAAAAAAAGAGATAAATTATCTGATATTGCTCTAGAAGTTGAAGAAAAAAAACCTTTAGAAATTAGTGATGAAATATCTGAAAAAATTAATAAATTTAAGTCTAAGTTTGAAAAGAGATTCAAAGATGACTATATGATTCCAAAAGATGATAAACAAGATCCACTCGATTTAATAAGAGAAAGAAAAAAAAGAAAACAAAAAGAATATAAAAAATTTAAAGACCATTTTGAAAAAAAATAGAGCTGAATCTCCAATTCAATTAAATAATTTGAAAATTTCCATTGGCAAAAAAGAAATTGTGATTACTGATAGATTTACTTTAATCCTTGGAAAATTCAAAAAAAATTTATTAGCTCAGTTTCAAGATGAAAGTTATTTGACAGACACCAAAAATTATGATTTAATTCCGATTGATGAATTTATTGAAATTTTTCAAAATCAAACGAAAAATTTTTCTAAATTAAGTGAAGCCCCAAAACTATTAGACTACTTGGGAGAATTTCTTAGAACAATTAACAATAATATTGAAATTTTTTCTCAATATAATAAACTGATTCAGTCTATAATTCATACTTTTGAATTTAATCTACTTCTTAAAAAAAAGAAGATATTATTAAAAGAATTAAAATTATCAGAAGCTAGTAAACGATCAAGTGAATTAACTGCTATTTCAAATTTAATAGAAAAACTAAATGAATCACTAATAAATAACAAGAATAAATTAAAATATTTGGAAGAAGACTTTCTACAACGTAAAAATCAAATTGATCAAGTTAAGAAAACATTAGATGATTATAATTTAAAAATCCAGAATTTAAATAAACAAAAGAAAGAATGTTTTAATCAGATTAATAGGATAACAAGACAAATGGAAGGAGTAAAAAAGGAAAAGAAAGATGATTTAAAATTAACAATAGAATTCGATGAAAATTTAACAAATGCAGAAAAAATCCAAGCCCTTCAGACAAAAGCTAAAAAGATTCAATATGAGATTAATGAAATTAAAACAAAATTACATGAAACTAGTTTAAAATTTGAAGAATTATATCCCCGGTATGAAATATTTGAAAAAGACTACCAAAATCTTTTAGATATAATTGAAAATGATCACTATAAAATAAATAAACTAAAAGATGAATATAAAGAAAAAATAAAAGAATATGAAGATATTTCAGATGAAGATCTTAACATCAAAAATGTGCAATCTATAAGATTAACTAATGAAATCGAAGAAGAAATTGAAAATCTAAACGCTGAATTAAATGAAATCTTAAATTTAAATACTCAAATAGATCCAGAGAATCCAGAGAATTTTTCTTTAATTATTAAAAAATTACTAGAATTTGAAGAGCTTTTAAAATTAGAAAGAAAAGAACTCATTATTAAATATGATCAAAATGAAGTGTTAGAGATCTTTGAAAGATTTAGAAAATTTGAAACCCTACTTAATGAACTTCAAGAACTACTCAATAAATTTTTAGCGAAAATCAATATAGAATCTCAATTACAAATAACGATCAATGATGAAAATAAATTTTTTTTTGTTCAACTAAATTTTGTACGTAATAATGAAGAACATATAAAATTTGAGAAATTAACCACTCCTGAAAAAATATTTTTTGTTATAATTTTACATATCTCAATTAAAATCCTTCTAAAAATTGAAACGATTGTCTTCTCAAATTTATTTTTACCAAGTCAATATAACAAGCTTTCAATCTATAGAACAATTAGAAAAATATTGCCTGTATTTGAAAGTGAGGTAAATCTAACAACAAATAATTTGGTATTTATTATTTCGAATTTAGAAATGAAAAAAAAAATTGAAAATTTAAGAATTATAAATATCGAAGAGAGTTGATAAATTAAATTATGGAAGGAACAAACATTGAAGAGGTAGTACGAAATATTACAAGAATTATTTTAACCAATCCCCAAAAAATGATTCGAGAGGAAGATTTAAGGAATTTATGTAAGAATTTTGAATTTAATAATATTATTAGTAAAGTTTATTTGAATTTAAAAAATGTAGGATTTGAGTTAATTACGTCCAAATTTTTAGATCAAAATTATTATATATTAACATCTTATGGGAAAGATGATAATATAACGCCTTCTCAATATGGTACCTTAGCGCTAATTCTTGCTCTTAGCAAAGAAGTTGATGAGAATATTAAACTAAATGATTTAAAAGAAATTTTTGGCAACGTCTGGAATTCAGATATAAAATTTTTAATTGATAATGATTATATAAGAGAATTTGAGAATTTAGGCATCATTAAAGTAACACCGTTAGGAAAAGCTTTACTGAAGAACATTGTCCAAGATCTACATTTAAAGAGTCTCTTAAGAATTTTTGAGTAATATAAATTATTATGGAGTTAAAAATTAAAAAAAAAGTTATTCCTCATTAGGACTTTCCAGATCCATTTTAAATTGCTCGAAAATTTTTTTAACTCTCTCTGCCGAAGGGCCAGTCCCTCTTACTTCATTTTCATCAACGATTATCTTTCCATTTAGAATTGAAATTATGTTCTGATCTCCAATATAATTCACATGCCCTTTTGAAAAAATTGTAGCAATTCTATCTGCCAATGCTTTCATAGGGAAAGGTTCTTCTTCTAAACTTACAAAATTATAAAAAAAATTTCTTATAAATATCTTTGGAAAGGGTTTATTTTTTTCATTTTTGGCATTGATAAGGATAAGGTTTGAATCTTCAGAAATTCCTTTTAATTGACCGACAAAGAATTTTTCTTTATCAAGATATACTTTTACAATCTTATCTATTAATGATCCTAATTCTGTATTATATTGTCTAATTGCCATTTTACATCAGAACTTTTTTTTCTTTAATAATATTATTATTTTCTTTTGTTTTTATTCTTAATTCTATTAATCTAAAATTACATTTATAAGTTCAGAAATGTTCTCACCAGTTCTAGCACTTGTAGTAAAAATTTTGAGATTTGGGTTAATTTTTAATCCATCCTCTAGCATCTCTTCAACATTTACGTCCATTACATCTATTAAATCAATTTTATTTATGACTGCTATATCAGAAAACTTAAATAACATTGGATGTTTGCGAACAACCCAAGGACCCTCTGTTATTGAAACGATAACAATTCTTTTTTCTGCTCCTAAAATAAAATCAGATGGACAGATCAAATTTCCAACATTCTCAATAAATAAAATGTCAATTTCACTTAAATCATAGTGATTTATTACTTGAGAGATATGATATGAATTTAAGGCACATTCTCTACCAGTATTAATTTGGATCGTTTTTACACCATGCTGTTCAATCCTGTCGGCATCTATTCTTGTAGTAACATCACCATTTATAACTAAAACTTTATACTCATTTGAGATTCTTTCTACAATAGATTCTATAATTGCTGTTTTGCCTGCTCCGATAGCACCCACAAAGTCAAACGCTCTTATATTTTTCTTTCTTAATAATTTACTATTTTGTGCAGCTAACCTGTCATTATTTTCAATTAAATCCTCATTTAACTCAATAATTTTAGAATTGTGCTCTTTAGACATTTTAAGAATTTGAAATATTTTGTTAAAAAAGATTATTAAAAATAAAGTAGATTCCTTGATAATTTTTATGGATTTTAATTATCGACTGAGTTATAATTTTATATCCGTCCAAATTGATATTTATATATAATATAAGCTCCTAAAATTCCCCCTAATTCAGGTAAATAAAACAACAAGTATATGGGGGAGGCTAGAGCAAATAATAATCCAGGTATTAGTCTTATTAAAATTATCACTAATAAAAAAGATCTTCCTCTCATTCTAAGTGGAATAAACGTCATTAATGCTGTAATTTGGCGATTCATAATTGGAAAAATTGAATAGGAAATTAAACCATATATTCCTCCCCATGCAAATCCAAAATATTCCCATCCATTATAAAAGTCTAAAGGTTCATATATTAATGCCAATCTTAATAAAACAAAAAATAATGCTGAAAATAAACAACATACAACATAAAGTTTTATTAAAAACTTCCAACCATGATTTAATTCAATGCCTCTAGCCATAAAGTATAAAAAAATTAGCATTATGAATAAAAAAAACAGCCCAAAAAAATCTCCAGAACTTACGAAAAGCGCTGTAAAAAAAGTATAATATGTATAATTATAGATAAGCCCTGGTAAACTAAAAAACATATATTGTGGTATTCCACTATAAAAAAAAACTAAACTGATAATCGAAAAAAGTATAATCATCGCAAACAATATTTTAGTGTAATTATATTGAGGAGCTCCTCTATACGATTCTCTATAACTTCTCATTGTTTGCCTTCTTTGTTTTTCTTGCCTTTTTAAGTATTTCTTTAATACTCTAGGCCCTTTAGTTAAATATTCTTGAGTAGCAGGCTTTTTTACAGCAACATCTAGATAACGTTTCTGTCGTTCTCTTGGAGTGGTTGGCACAACTGGAATATGTTTTAATTCAAAAGTGCATTGATGATTCTCTGGTAAACGATGTTTTTTACAAAAAGTTCCCCTACAAAATTTGCAAGTAAATGGTAGATAACTAATCTGCTCCCCACAAAATTCACAATACGTCACTTTTCTTCCCTATAATCATTCAAAAGGTTTTATTCGAAATTTTTGATTAAAATGATAAAATTTTTCAAAGTATACTTATTTAAAATTTTTATCATTCATAATTTTTTGTTTTCAAATTTTGTTTTAGCTGTTTTTATTAATTTTATATGTTCAAAAGTATAAATAAATAAGATTTTTAAAGCTTTTATACTAACATTACATTCCTATGGAACAGAAGGGCTACTAGAAAATTATGCATAAACATATATATGTGTTACTATTAGCAGTGTTAACAAAGATGTAAATAGGATCAAAAATATCTTCTTATTCCATTTCCATATATTTTGTCCATCTAAAATTCCGATCGGAATCATGTTAAATAAACCTAACCAGAAATTCAAATATGCTGCAACACCAATTAGAATATTCAATGGATATAGATCTCTTGGAATTATAAAAGATATTACTAAAAGTATAGAACCATATACAAGATTAACAATAGGACCTGCTGCTTTACATAGACCTGTTGTTCTATCTATTTTATCTAATCCCAGAACTACAACAGCTCCAGGAAGTGCTAATGCTGGTAGACCTATCACTCCACTTATAAATGACATTATGCTAGAGACTAGACCAAATAATGTTATTAACATTCCAAAAGTTAATAATCTAAATTTTGTTTGAAGGCCAAAATGTACGGCTACTTGACGATGACCAAATTCATGAAAAAGAAAGGCAGTCATATAAAAACTAGCTAACATGAATATCGCCCATGTTAGATTATTATCAATCAAATCTCTGTTGTAAAAAGTGAGTAGACCTATGATGAAAATAAGTGTAGCCCCAATTAATAAATGTAGGAATTCTGATTTATGAGGAAGTAGAATTCCCTTGAATTTAATACCTGAATCTGGAGCAAAAGCATTTTCAGGAACAAGACTTTCTTGACGATACCAAGTATATGTCCCATCTGTTGTTCCACGCATTTCTCCTTGAGTAATTTGTTGCTGATATATACTTTCTTGTGGAGTTGTTGATATTTGAGAACTGTCAACATAAGATGGAGTTGGTGGTTGAAATCTTTGTAAATTTAAATTCTCTTTTACAATATTACATTCATGATTTATAGGATCTCTATGCAAAGAACAATAATTTTGACCACATTCGCTGCATTGGAAAACTTCCCTTTCAAGGATTTCCTCTCCGCAATGATAACAATTAGGCATTAATTAAACCTCTCAAAATAAACACTTTTCAAATATTTAATAATTTATAAAATAAAAAAAGTAATGATATAAAATTTTATTTAGAATCTTCCATCAATGATTTTATTTTTAGCTTTATTTTTCAAAACGAATAAATATAAAGCTTTAAAAAATAAATTAATAAGATGAATAATTTATATATTATTTGAGTGCCAATAATGAGTGAAGAAGAAATAGAACCAGATGAAGATTTAGAAGAAGAACGTAAAAAATTAAAAGAATTAGGCGTAAATAGTACATGGTATATCTTAACATCCGGGGAAAAGAAAAAGAAAGAATCGAAAGAAAAACCTGAGTTTCGAGAATTTAAATAATTTCCTTTAAGTGATCTATGAATAAACTTTAATTGTTAAAGAATATACTAATTTTACAATTAAATTTGAATCGCAATATAATAAAATATTGTCCATTCCTGTCTCAATTCACCATGGGCCATTCACCACGAATACTTTAACTTCTAAGAAATTTTTAATTATCTACATTTTAATTATTTGGGGCTCAATAATACCTTCAATATTAGAGTTTTATTTTTTTTGGAAATTAGTTGAGAAGAGCTATTCTCTATTACTTATACTGCTTCCAATTCAGATTTATTTAGACTACATAATTTTAGTTTTGAGCTCCATTATATTGGCAAAAATCTTTTTAGTTATAATAAATCTCATTCATAAACCTAAGGAAGGTATCTTTGAAAGAAACAAAAGAAATAAAGATTATTACTTTTGGAGTTTAAGGGCCGTGGTAAAAAAATGGCCTATATGGGTCTCAAGATTCATTCCTTTACCATTTGTGGAAAAGCTTAATTACAAGTGGTTCGATAATGACTCTGAATTCATCGAATTAGGGAAAAAGATTTTTATTGGTAAAGGGTGTTCCATTAAAGCCAGTATAATTTTAGGAAACTATTTAATCATTAAGAGAGTAGAAATTAAAGATAATGTAATAGTTGGTTCAAATTCATTTATTACTCCAGGAACTCAAATAGATAAGAATACAATTATAGAAGCGATGTCTATAACAAAATATAATCAAAAATTAGGACCAAATTCTTTCTATATAGACAATACTAATGAAAAATTAGATAATAAATCAAAAAACTTATATCAAAAATTAAGAAACTCAGTTTTTAATAAAAATAACAATCCAAATGATGCCCATACTAATAATGTTAAAAATATAGCTACTCAAGGAGGAAAATTTGTAAAAAATTTTCATTATAACTTACTGATCATTGCCTTTATTTATTTTATTTCTTATTTTATTCCCACTTTCGGAATTATTTATTATAATCTTCAATTTTTTATTCCATATATCCTGCAAACACCTAATTTTATTCATATCTTTAGCTCCTTCCCCTCATTACTTATTCTTCTAATCACCCCTTTAATATTTATTGCTCTATATATAATTAACTTATCAATTATAATATTATTTTCAAAAATTATCTATAATTTAATTCAGCGTAAAACCCTAATCAAAGAAGGTGTTTATCATTGGAATAACAAAAATAAAGAGTATAATAATTATTTTATTCGTTCATTTTTGTTACGTTATGTTAAATGGAAATTACAAAGAAGTCCTTTTCCTTGGCTATTAATATCAGGTTTTAATTTCATCGGTAATTGTAATTTTGGAAAAAATACAGTAATAGAAGACTCATATATTGCAAAAGAATTATTACATATAGGTAAAAATACATATCTTGGAAGATGTTTAATTGAAAACCATCTATGGGATAAATTTTTAACCATAAAAAGTATAAATATAAAAGATAATGTGGTCATATCAGATTGTTGCTGTATTGCTCCAGGATCTGAAATTGAAAATAATGCATTCTTGCTTCCATTATCAGTTACAGCCAAAAATGCTAAATTAAATTCAAAATCTCTATATTCTGGGGCTCCACTAAATAAAATTTCTAAATTTGAACTAATTAAAATAATGAATTTCAATATAGATAAAATAAAATTAAAATGAAACCAAATAAAAATTTAATGGAAAATACAGATTATGATACAGGAATTAGGAGTATTATTGTAACAAACAATTCTTTAAATGAGAATTGGTTTTCTTGGATCTATATTATTTTAATATGGCTTTCAGTTTTTCCTACGATTTTATTATTTCAATTTTTTTTTAATTTATTTTCAATTTGGCTCACTCCAATAGGAGTAATATGCTTCTTACCCATATTAATTATTCTTTATTTTGGACTTTTCTTAGTATTTCTTCTTTTTTATTCCAAATTACTCTTAATTCTTATAAATTTAATCCACCGTCCAAGAGAGGGAATTTTCAAAAGAAACCTTAGGGATAAAGACTATTTATTCTTTATTTTAAGAAAAACGATAAAAAAATTTGTCTTAAAGACTTATAACTACTTTCCATTACCTTGGGTAAAAATATTTGCTCTTAAAATCTGCAACATAAAAGTATCGTATAATTCAGGTTTATTAGATAGTTATATTGATTCAGATTTCGTAGAAATTGGTGAGAATACTATTTTAGGGGAAGGTTCTATCATTATGAGCTCAATGATTTTTGGTGATTTTCTTCTTCTAAAAAAGGTCATTCTAAAAGATGGTTGTACAATTGGTGCATTTAGTGTTATCTCTCCAGGAACTATAGTAGGAGAAGGAGCTATCCTAGGAATGGGAAGCTATACACAAGTTAATCAATATCTTGAGCCAAAATTTATACACATTGGAAGGCCAGCAAAAAAAAAGAAAAAGATTGACTATGATTTCAATCTCGACAAAAATAATTAAATTTTGATAAATATAATTTAATATTAAGAACTCAATTACAGTAGTTGATGAATACGGGGAAAAAAACTGTTTATTGTCCAACATGCGAGAGAGAAGTCGTATTAAGGCGACCAAATTTTCAACATATTTACCATGAAGTTTTATGCTTCCTCGTCATCCTAACCTTAGGTTTGGGTTTTATAATTTACTTTATCTTAAAATACAGCAAGAAGCCAAACACATGTCCCAATTGCGAATCAGTTTTTGATCTCAAAAGCCTTCCTGTAAATTAGAAGAAAACTTTTTTTCAATTCAGTTTTTTAACTTTCATCACACCACTACATCTCGGACACGTTTTATCCTTTTCTGTGAGTAGTTTTTTCATAATTGTTTTTTGATATTTACATTTTCTATTTGCACAAATGAGTTCAAATTTGGATAGCTTTTTTATTGTTCTTTCAACTGATTTCCGTGCATTTGTCTCGTTCTTTTCTTTTTTGGGCTTAGAATCCTTCTGTAACGATTTATCTTTATCTTCTTTTTCTCTCCTTTTAAGCGTCTTAACCTCTTCCTCTGGTTTAAGCCATTTATCTAAACCCAAATTTTTATCACATTAACTCTATCTTATTTTTAAATTCGAATTAATTCTATTAATATATTTTTTTTATTAATTTTGAATATATCTTTATTCTGAACTCATAATATATTAACTAATAAAAATATAAAAAAAATAAAAAAGCTCTAATGAAAAATTTATTTTAATATACTTGTTCCTTACCTTCTATCAGACGCTTTCTTAATACTATTAATTTTTCTTTGCTCAGCATCTCTTCCGAAACTTCTTTAGCAATTTTTTCAATGCTGCTAAAATTAACATTCTCTGCAGGGATTAAATTGATAGAATTAATCCATGGATCTGTAATTGGTCTTCCAATTTGAGAGAGTAATTTTACATGGACTTCAATGATATCTCCTTGCCCTCTTTTATGAATTTCTCTTGCCATATTAGTACTAAGGATATTATAAATCTTTCCAACATGATTAATCGGATTCTTGCCGCATACTGCTTCTAAACTCATCGGTCTACAGGGGGTTATTAAACCATTACTTCTATTTCCTCGTCCTACCTCTCCATCATCACCTGATTCAGCACTAGTGCCAGTTATTGTTAAGTAAATTAGGTTCTTCTCTAAAATATCAGCAACATTTACCTGACAAGTAACTTCTCGTTCTGGAATTATATCTGCTGCTAAATCTAAGACAGCATCCTTAATCTGATTAGTATAATTAACATATTCACCAAGGTCATTAATATATTTACTAATCATAGCTGCTGCTATTGTAATACCTATGTTATTTCCAACCCTTTCAGTCATGACTTTTATATCTTCACCAGAAGCTTTACATTTATCCTTAAATTTATCTGAATTAATTAATCTTTCAGTTTCAAGAGTTACTCGCTCTACATCTGAATAAGGGGCATATCCTACTCCAAAACTAGTATCATTTGCTAAGGGAACTTCTTCGGAATGATGAGATTCATCAAATAAACCAGTTAAATCAGTAGAACCTGGTCGAATAGCTGTATCAAATTGTATATCTTTATTTAAATCAAGATTGCGGAATATATTTCCCATAACTTGACGGGAAGTTTCAAGGCAAATCGTTGCAATGGGGATATATTCTAATTTATGTTCTCCTGGAGCACATTCTATTAATATTTGATTAATAGCCCTTCCAACAATCAGAAAATATTGTGGTTGGATAATTAATCCTCCGCCAAACTCTGGTTTGGCGACTCCGCCTACCAGTGCTGCTTTATCTACATTATGATGATATACACGGTTGAAATTCTCCAAATAGTAACCACATAGCGATCTAGAGCATGCATCGGCTACAGCATCACAAACAGTATCAGGATGTCCGACTCCTTTTCTTTCAACGAGCTCTGGAAATTCAGAACGTTCAACAGCGAACTTTGAGTCTAAATGTTCAATTTTTAACATTTCATTTAACCATCTTCTTAATTAAATAAATATTTGGTTTAAGTATGTTTTTAAATTAATTATCAGTTAAAATCATTATTAAACGAAAAAAGGAATAAATTCATTTTATATAAATTTATAATTAATAATTTTTATAAATATTTTGTAATTATATTATGCATAAAAAGCATAATGTTAATTTCTAGAAAATATGAAAAAATTACCTTCTTTGAGTGAAATTAAGCCTTTAAGAAAGAAATTAAATATAACTCAAAAAGAACTAGGAGTTCTTTGTAGTATTCCACAATCTACAATTTCTAGAATTGAAAATAATACTATAGATCCGCCATATTCTAAAGTTGAATTGATATTTGAGCATTTAGAGAAAAAACGAGCAGAGAGAGAAAAATTAAAAAAGCATGCTGAGGATATTATGACAAAAAATATTATATCCATCAAATCTAGTTCGACTATAAGAGAAGCAGTAGATCTAATGAATAACAATGAAATTTCTCAACTCCCTATAATAGAAAATGGACAAAATATGGGTAGTTTAACATCTAAAAAAATACAAAAAACCCTTACTGATAATTCACAACTTATAAATACAGATATATCTATTATAAAAGAGCTTCCTTTTCCAGAAGTTGATAAAAAATGGAATATTAAAGATATCTCGAATTTACTTGTTAAGTACCCTGCAGTATTAGTAAAAGATATTAATCATAGATTTATAGGAATTATTACAGATTCAGATTTACTTAAAATAACCAATAAATAATAAAATAATATTAAATAGAAAGTATTTATTGATAATTTAATATTTATTATATAAAAGAATAATTTTTTAATAGTATTCAGCCTTTAGAGTAAATAGAATTGATGATTGATCAGATTCTTCAGAAAATTAATATTTTATTAAGGAAGGCAAATTTCGAAACATTTGCTTTAGACAATTTTTCCTCAAAAAGAAACAAATTCTGTTTTGATATATTAGTTAAAAAGAATAATTTAATTTTTAGCTTAAAAATTGTCCCGAATATTGATAATATAAATCCCGATACAATTAATGATATTAAATCTTTATCCTTAATACTAAAATCGAAGCCACTATTAATTGGAATTCGGAATCGATATCAAAAATTAGAAGATGACACTATTTATATTAGAAATGGATTGCCATTTATAACTTTTAATACTTTAAAAAAGATATTAGAGGAAAATATATACCCTTATATGCTTGCTAAGAGAGGGGGAGGGATTGTATTTGTAAATGGTAATTTGATGAAAACCCTGCGAGAAAAGCAATCAATATCGAGAAAAGAATTATCAGAAAAACTTGGAGTCACAAAAAGAACTGTATGTGCGTATGAAAATGAAAGTATGCATCCTTCTGAAAAAGTAGCTGAAAATATTAAAAGCATTTTAGAAGATAGTGAAATTTTTAAAAAAATCAATGTTTTTGACTGGAAATTCAAATATGAAATAGATCAATTTGCTTTTATGGAGGAGAGCGAATTAAGTGATTTTGAATCTCATGTTCAATCAATATTCAAAGATATTGGAATTTCTTCATATTGGTATAAAAAAGGCTCTATCCCGTTTAAATTATCCTTATATTCCAAAACTGACAGGTCTAAAATAGAAGGTTTTTATCCTCTCTTTTCAGGAATTAGCGAAGATCAAAACAAGATTAAACAGTTAAATCCTATATGCTTAAAAATGTTTACTGACTTATTTCATAAAATTGCACTCTTTATAGTAAATAACAATATTAAAATCCCAGATACTTTCTTGAAAAATAAAATTCCTATTGTTAGAATTAAAAATTTAGAAGAAATTGATGACGAAGAGGAATTCATTGAACTCGTCCAAGAATCATAATAAAGAATTAGACATAGTTTGTGGTATAGACGAGGCTGGTAGAATATAGTTCAATTCGAATTATGTGCGAAAAGGGCCCGTCTTAGGTCCAATGGTTTTGTGTGGTGTTTGTTTTAAAGGATCAAAACTAGATTTTTTATCTAAAATAGGTGTTAAGGATTCTAAAAAATTATCCACTAAAAGAAGAAGTGAATTAGCTAAAGCAATAAAAGATAATTGTCAATCTTATAAAGTTATCATAATTAATGCTAAGCAGATCGATCAGAGAAAAGAGAGAAATATTTCTATGAACAGACTTGAAGAATTAAAAATTGCTGAGATTATAAATGTTTTAAAACCAGATAGTATCTATATCGATGCTGCGGATGTCATTGAAGAAAGATTCGGAGAATCAATTAGAAAGTTATTAGAATATACGCCAAGGCAAATTATTTCTAAACATAAAGCTGATGATACATATCCTATAGTCTCGGCAAGTTCAATAATTGCAAAAGATATAAGAGATAAATTAATAGAAGAATTGAAAGAAAAGTTTGGTGATTTTGGCTCGGGTTATCCTTCTGATATAAAAACGACAGATTTCCTCAGAGAATGGATTAAAAAAAATAAAAATCCCCCTCAATTTGCCAGGAAATCCTGGGATACAACAAAAAAAATCTTAAATGAAGAAGTAAAGAATAGAAAAATTACTGAATATTTTAACTAATTTCCTGTTTCTTTACTATTAAAACTATGTGATTAGCAGCGTATCTATGAATATTTATACTTTCTATTATCTTATAACCAGATTTTTCAAAAATATCTCTCTCATGTCTATAAATTTTTTCTGATTTAGTAATACTATCTATTGATTGAGATTTTATAGCTACTATGATTGTGCCTTCATCATTTAAATAATAATTTGAATTAAGAATAGCAATCTCAGCTTGATTTGGTTGAGAAACATCTTGATAAATTAAATCTATATCAGTAAAAATTGAATTTGAGTAGGTTTCTGGATACCGAGCATCTCCTAATATCGGTACAATATTTGCTCTTTTAGACGTATTTTGAATTAGTTGTCTCATACTTCGTTCCGCAAATTCTATACCATAAATTATTCCGTCATGAACAATATCTGAAAGATGAGAAATTGTTGTTCCTGATGATGATCCTAAATACAAACATTTTAAGTTACTATTTAAAAAGCTAATAATAGGATTTTCTAATAATATAGCTGCTAGCTTACTCCTAAAGGGATCCCATTCTCGGTATTCAATCCCCTTATAATTAATTAATCGCTCCCCATACACTCTATTCCCTAAAGTTAAATTTTTAGTATAGAGTTTTAAGTTTTCTTGAGGTCCTGATATATAGACATTATAAAATTTTGGATGATTTCGAATTTCAATATTTATCATTTTTAAAATAAAAACCCTCAATTTTTTTTCTTTTTACTTCTTGTTTTTTGTTTTATTTTACCTGATTTATTTTTTTTAGGAGGATTAGGATATTTATCTTCAATTTCTTTTATTTTCTCCTGAACCTCTTTAGATAAAATGTCCCCAATAAATTCGCCAGAGAAAAAGTCAACTTTTGCAGATAGTCCAATTTTACCAGCGACAAGACGAGCTATTTTACCTCTAATCCACGGTTTTGCTGACCTAATTTGAGACCACTGAAAAATCAAACCATGTTTAGGTCTTTTTTCTCCTGTTTTAAGGAAGCGATATAACGCTTTTTCAGCTCCTAGTAGTTGAATTCTAGATGCTGGCATAAAAGCCAACTTTCTTAAACCACCAGCTTTTGCGATTAATTTTGCTCCTATTAAAGAGCCTATAATGGCATTAACATTTGGAGCTGTTTTTTCAACTAAGTCTTCTAAATATATTTCTAATTCTTGTCTATATCGATCTAAAGCAATAATTTGTTGAGCATAATTTTGTATAATTGTAAGATCAATATCTGCACCCATAGATTCTGAAGCTTGTTGTGTTAACATTTCAATTGTTCTTTCTTTAAGATCAAAATTCTCCTTTAAATTTTCTACAGTAAATTTATTTCTATAACCTAAAGTTGATACTAAACTTGCTAATATAATATCATCATCAATTATTTTATCTGTTAATTCTGGAAAATGTAGACCATACCACTCCCTCAGCCGGGCAGAAAACAAATTTAGTGATTTCTTAATAATATCTAATGTGGTAATTATTTGTATTATAATTATATCAGCTTTTCCTCCTGCTTGACTTACTTTTATTTTTGTTAATTGCTCACTTATCTCTTTATATTGTCTAAGTATTTCATTTTGAGTTTTATATATCCCTACTTTTTTTAATTGGTGTTCCAACGTTAAACGAAAATTCTTTAGCTCCATTGACAAATTTTTAAATATTGTATTGTATCCTAAATTGGTTGAAGTTAATATTTCTAGCTTTTTATTATCGAAAATGAATTCACTAAAACCGGAATTAGTTAATTCGAGTAGGAAATCTTCATATATTTTCAAAATCACATTTTTTTCGATGGCATTATAAAATTCAATAATTTTTGCATTATCACCATCAAAATCAATAAAATTCACAATATTTCCGGTCTCATCAACCGCAAAAATTCCTATTAATGTATCTGCGATATAAGATTTCATTTTTCTTTTTTAATCTATCTTGTTTTATCTTCATTAATAATTATTATAAAATTATAATCATTATTTTCTTTTAAAAAATGCTAGAAATAAATCTATCCGGTTTAAAACTAAAATCTCCTATAATTTTAGCTTCAGGAGTTTTAGGAGTATCTTTTTCTTCGATGAAACGAGTCATTAATGCTGGAGCTGGTGCGGTAACTACTAAATCTATAGGACAAAAATCAAGAAAAGGATATAAAAACCCCTCAATAATTGAGATCTATCCGGGAACTTTTATGAATAGTGTTGGACTGGGGAATCCTGGAATCGATGAATTTATACTAGAGATTAAAGAGATAAAAAAAAATAATATTCCGTTAATTGTGAGTGTGTTTGGAGATACAAAAGAGGTTTATCTTGAAGTAGCAACTAAAGCTGAAAAAGCCGGAGCTGATGCTATTGAAATTAATATTTCTTGCCCTCATGCAGAAGTTGCCTCAATTGGAATTGATAAAGATTTAACTTATAAAGTAGTGAAATATCTAAAAGAACATTTATCAGTACCACTTTTTGTGAAATTAAACCCTAATGTAACATTTTTAGGAGATATTGCTTTAGCTGCTGAAAAGGGAGGTGCTGATGGAGTAGTTGCAATAAACACTTTAACAGCATTAAAAATAGATGTGAATACAAAAAGACCTATCTTATCTCACGGAAGTGGTGGACTATCAGGGAAAGCAATACATCCAATAGCCATAAAAAAAGTGTATGATTTATATAAAATTTTAAACATTCCTATAATTGGCTGTGGAGGGATTGATTCATGGGAGGATGTTATTGAATTTTTCTTAGCTGGAGCTTCAGCAGTACAAATAGGTACTGCTTTATATAGAGAAATTGAAATTATTAAGGAAATTAATAAAGGAATAATTCAATACCTCAAGGAACACCAATATAAATCAATAAATGACATAAAAGGTTTAGCTCATAAGTTCAAAATACAAGAGGTGCCAGATTTTGACTGAGAATATGATAAGAACTGTAAAAGTTGAGAGAGTTATTAATGAATGTCATGGTGTTAAAACCTTATTTTTTAACCTGAAAAAGGAGAATAAAGATTATATTGCTCCACAACCAGGACAATTCGTAATGGTCTGGGTTCCAGGAGTAGATGAGATCCCTATGTCAATTTCTGGCTGTGATGATAATGGTAATTGTGCCATTACAGTAAAAGATGTTGGAGAATGTACAAACGCATTACAAAATTTAAATATAGGCGATTATATTGGCGTAAGAGGACCCTTAGGTAATCATTTTCAAATCCCAACTAATAAATCAAAAAAATTACTTTTAATTGGAGGGGGGATTGGTATGGCACCCTTAAAATGGCTCTCATCTGAATTAATAAGAATGAACTATAACTTTATTGTCATTGAAGGAGCTAAAATTAATAAAGAACTGATTTTTATTGATAATTTCCAATTATATAATCAAGATTTTTCAGAATTTCATTTTTGTACAGATGATGGTAGTTATGGAGTAAAAGGAATTGCTTCTGATGTTTTTGAGGATTTGATAAAAAACTATACTAAAGAAGAGCTATCAAATCTAATTGTGTATTCATGTGGTCCGGAAATTATGTTATACAGATTATTTCAAATATGTGAGAAGTATTCTATTGAATTCTATGCCAGTCTTGAACGAATTATGAGGTGTGGTTGTGGTTTATGCGGATTATGCACATTAGATCCATTAGGTTTATTGGTATGTAAAGACGGACCAATTTTTAGTCTAGAAACTTTAAAGAAAATAAAAGATTTTGGCAAACATCAAAGAGATTTTACAGGAAAGAAAATTGATTTAGAATAAGATCTATATTTACATTAAATATAAAAAATAGTTCAAGATTTTATTAAGATAATAGGTATATCGTAAAATATTAACTTCACGACTTAATATATTACTTGAGATATATTAAATTTTTAAAATCGGTAAACTCTACTTTAAATTTAATTAAGATGCTTCCATCAGAAATTAAGAGCGTTGAAATAGTTAGGAAAGTTTCAAGAGAAATTATTGAATATTTAATGGAAAATCCTCAAGTGTCTCGTGAAAAAATCACAAACATTAAAGGAAGAATAGGTAAGAAATATCATTATAAAAAAGTAATAAAAAATGCAACCATACTCCATTATGCAACTCCTGAAGAACAAGAAATTATAACTCAAATTCTTAAAAGAAGGCGAACTAGGACTTTATCAGGAGTGTCTGTAATAGCCATTATGACTAAACCACTTCCTTGTCCTGGTACTTGTATATATTGTCCCGGGCAAGACTCTCAACCGGGAGAAAAAGTTGCTCAATCATACACCGGTCAAGAACCAGCAGCCATGCGTTCTATTCATAATAATTATGACCCTTACCTTCAAGTTCAGAGTAGGATAAGAGATTTAGAAGCTATAGGTCATAAAATAGACAAGATAGAATTGATTATTATGGGAGGAACTTTCTTGTCTTCTGATATCAGTTATCAAGAAAAGTTTGTTAAAGGTGCTTTAGAGGGGATAATTGGTTCAAAAACTACATCTCTTGAAAAAGCAAAAGAACTTGCGGAAAAATCTAAGAGAAGAGTAATAGGAATAACGATTGAGACCAGACCTGATTATTGTAAAGAAATCGAAGTTGATAGAATGCTTAATTATGGAACAACTCGCGTGGAGATCGGAATTCAGACAGTATATAATGAAATTTACGATTTAGTTAGAAGAGGACACACTACTGATGACAGCATTGAGGCAATAAGGATTGCCAAAGATGCTGGCTTAAAAATTAATGCCCATATAATGCCCAACCTACCTGGTTCCAATTATTCTCAGGACGGTGAATTATTTGATGAATTATTTTCAAATTCCAATTATCGTCCAGATATGTTAAAAATTTACCCTACCCTAGTAATAAATGGTACTGTATTGTATAATTGGTGGAAAGAAGGCAAATATTCTCCTTATTCAGATAATCAATTAATAAATTTAATCGCAATGGCCAAAATAAATCTTCCTCCTTATGTAAGAATTCAAAGAATTATGAGAGATATTCCTGCTACTTTAATCGAAGCAGGATGCAAAAATAGTAATTTAAGACAGTTAGTTCAGGATAGATTAAAGGAAATGGATGAAGTTTGCAAATGCATACGATGTAGGGAATATGGGCAGTTTCTTCTTCAGAAAGTTAAAAAAAATTCAACTTTTGATGAAATTGAACTATATCGTCTAGATTATGAAGCATCCAAAGGACAAGAGATTTTTCTATCATACGAGAACCAACGGGAAAATTTTTTAGTAGGTTATCTTCGATTGAGAAAGCCTTCCGAATTTGCTCATAGACCGGAATTGAATGATGGAAAAACAATGATAGTAAGAGAAATCAAAGTAGTTGGAGAACTTGTTCCAAAGGATTTGAAACCAAATCGATATTCTCAAATTCAACATCGAGGATTTGGAAAGTTATTAATGAAAAATGCTGAAAAAATAGCTTTTCAAGAATTTGATACAAAAAAATTAGCTGTTATAAGTGGTATCGGAGCAAGGGATTGGTTTTATGAAATAGGATATAAACTTGACGGGCCTTATGTTTCAAAACGATTAAATTAAGTTAGTTATTTTTTCTTTTAGATTTCATCTTTATCCCTGGAATTACCCTACTCCCCGATTTTATTCAAAAAATGGTCTTCTTGACAGGAGCATTTATTTAAGTGTAGAATTTTAAACAATAATAAGTAGAACCATATCATATTTAAAGTATACAATTAGGAAAAATTGGGTTCAAAACAATAAAAACTTAATTATATTTAATAATTATAAAAATAATTTGCATAAAAATATATCCCTAATAAAATTGTACTTTTAAAAAGAAAAATCTGTTAGTATTTTTTACGTAAATTTAAAAGACTCTTACTTATTATAACTAAATATATATTAATTATATAATTCTATTTTTGAAAAAATCATATTATGATAAATCATGACTTCGAGAAAATATTTATCGAATAAAAAGACAGCGCAACAAACAATATCAATATCTCCTGCTCTTAAAGACTGGGTTGAGAGATATGTCAATGTAAACCATCGTAAAGATCCTGAAGATAAGAGATTTAATAGTATTTCATCATTTTATAATTATATTATGGAAAAATCAATGGAATGTTTTGAGAAAGGAAAGACTCTCGACGATTTTGAAAGATTTGTCGATAGTCAAACAATGAACTTCTTCGATCAATTCACGTTTAGAGGTATTATTCCATTTTATGAGATGGCTGTAAGATCAAATAGATACACAACATTCAGATTTAAAGAAACACCTCGTTTTTTATTTGCGATAAGAAGGATGTTTATAGGAGGTGTGAGGCCTCAGGATTATGAGGAACTAAAAAATAGATTTAATATGATAAAAACATTTTTTTTAGCTAACAACTTAACAAAAGAAATGAAATTAGATATTTTCACAACTAGAAACTCTCACTATGCTACTGGTATTTTCGAATTTATTGGGATTTACAAGAATCTATTTTTCGAAAATTGTAAATTAAATGCCGCTGTGTTTGGTATATTAGGCGCAAAAATCACAGACGTTACATTTTCAGATACGGAATTATATTGTAGATTTGATTTAAAAGAAACAGATTTACTTTTCAAAAAAGATTTTGCTAAAAAAGAAAGATTTGAACTTATTGAACAAAACCTCTCTTTCATTACAAATTATTATAGAATTCTTAATGACAAGATTTATTATTTATGGATGAAAATGGCTGAAGAAAAAGATATAATCATAAACTTTAGTAATAGAAATATAGGAGAAAAATGGATAAATTTAATACAAAATGAAATTAACAAGTTTGGTACTCAAAAAGAGTTTCTTTTATGTATTTTACGATTTTTTGAAAAATTGCATTGGATTTCCATTGAAAATGAAAAAAACCTTGAATTTCAAATTAGATTATCAGAAACTCAGAATGTATCTGAAAGAACATTAATGTTAGATTTCCTCTCTAAACACTCAAAAATTTCTCAAGATAATGGCAGATTATATTTAGAGAAATTCACTTTATAATTAAAGACTTCTTTATAAATCATGAACCTTAAGATTTAATTTAATATTGAAAATAAATTTAAATCTTATTAATTGAATAGATATTGTATTTGCAATACATTACATTAAAATTCTGTAATGAAATAATTTCCTTATAGCAATAATTTTAATAAAGAAAATTTGAATTAATATGGAAGAATTCAATTATGAAAAATTAGGGCTTATCTGTGGTCTTGAGATCCATCAGCAATTAGATACAAAAACAAAACTATTCTGTCGGTGTCCTGCTGAATTACAGGGAACCCGTGAACCAGATTTTACTATAACACGAACACAGCGTCCCGTATTGGGGGAAATGGGAGTTTATGACAAGGCAATGCTAACTGAATACGAAAAAGGTATGGGAATTGTGTATGAAGGGTATAATGATGTTATTTGTACTTATGAGCTTGATGAAACTCCACCATTTTTTTGTAATGAAGAAGCAAAAAGCATTGCATTACAACTTGCCTTACTTCTTAATGCGAATATTATTGAAGAGATGCACGTATGCCGAAAAAATTATTTAGATGGAAGTGTTCCGTGTGGTTTTCAACGTACTATGATACTTGGGACTGATGGATTTATACCTCTTGAAAATGGTAAAAAAATTAGAATAGATATCTTAAGTTTGGAAGAAGAGGCAGCAAGAAAAATAAAAACTGAAAATAAAAATAACTATTTTAGGCTAGATCGTTTAGGAATTCCGCTGGTAGAAGTTACAACTAAACCAGATATAAACAATCCTTATGAATGTAGAGAATGTGCTGAACGAATTGGATTATTATTATGGTCAACTAATGTGAAAAAAGTACTTGGCTCTATTAGACAAGATATCAATGTAAGTATTAAAGCAGGAACCCGGACTGAAATAAAAGGAGTACAAAAATTAGGTTGGATCCCTCCCTTGATTAATCATGAAATCTCACGTCAAATTAAGTTATTAGAAATAAAAGAAGAATTAGCAACTAGAAATTTAACTGAAAAAGATGTATCTGAAAAGCTTGTTGATTTAACTAAAATGATGGCAGATTCGAAATCGAATTTTATAGTTAAGGGAATAAAATCTGGGAAGAAACTGTTCGGTATTACATTTAAAGGATTTAAGGGAATTTTTGGAAAAGAGTTAATGGAAGATTATAGATTTGGAACAGAAGTAAGTAGTAAGGTAAAATCTATAGCAGGCTTAAAAGGACTAATTCATTCAGATGAAGATTTGAAAAATTATAAATTCTCTGAAGAGAGTATCAAATATATTAAAAAAAGGTTGAAAATTGAAGAAAATGATTGTTTTGTACTTTTATTAGGATCTAAACAAGAAATTGAGAAAGCTATGGATGTTATAATAAATCGAGTAAAATATGCCTTTAAAGGAGTGCCCCCTGAGACACGAAGAGCTCTTGAAAATGGAAATACAGAATTCTTAAGGGAATTACATGGTGGAGCACGGTTATATCCTGACACAGATTCACCAGCTATAATAAATACAGAAAAAGAAATCGATAAAATTAGAAAAAATCTTCCGAAGTATCCATGGGAAACTATTAAAGAATATTCAAAAAAATATGAAGTAGAAGATCGCATGATAAAAGATCTAATCTTTAATGGGAAACTATCTCTTTTCAATGAATTGATTGAAATATTTCCTGATAATCCGTTAATAATCTTAACAACATTATTAGAAACAACAACGGCACTTAGACGAGATGGTAAAAAAGTAGAAAATATCACTGATGTAGATTATAAAGAAATTTTTAAAGCTCTAAAAAATAAACGAGTTGGAAAAGAAGCAATTGAAGACATAATGATTATAAAGGCAGATTTTCCAGATCTTACTATTGAACAGGTTAAAGAAAAATTAAGCATTGAAAGTATTTCTATAAATAATTTGAGGAAAATTATTGAAAAAATTGTGAATAAAAATATAGAAATAATAAAAAAAAGGGAAATGAGAGCAATGGGACCTTTAATGGGAGAAGTTATGAAAGAAGTGAGGGGTAAAATAGATGGAGCAATAGTTTCTAAGGAATTAAAAAATTCTTTAACAAAAAAATTAGAGGAGATATAATAAATGGAAGATAAGTTAAGAGGTTATAAAGAGAAGGCAAGACAACTATTAAAAAAATTCAAAATTGAAATTTGGGATATTATTCAGCTAAAAACTGATAAGACAACTTTACAAGGAATATTAATGCCACGATACGAATATACTTCTCCCGAATATATTGAAATCAAGTTGGAAAATAATTATAATGTCGGGATTAACATTTCTGATATTCAAGACATCAAAAAAATCGGAAAAAGAGAAGCAAAATATAAAATCCCAGAAAGAAAGTTTCCAATAAATAAAGATTTACCAAATTTGAAATTATTTGGAACGGGGGGAACTGTTGCTTCACGTTTAGATTACACAACTGGTGCTGTTATCCCTTCTTTTACACCTGGTGAGTTATTTAGTGCTGTCCCAGAATTAGCAGAAATTTGTAATCTTGAATGTGAATTAGTGTTCGAGATTCTATCAGAGAATATGAAAGCGGAATATTGGCAAATGTTAGCAGAAAAAGTTAAAGATGTCGCTAATTCAGGTATAGATGGCATTATGATTGGACATGGAACTGATACAATGAGTTTTACTTCAGCAGCTCTATCTTTTATGCTAAAAGATTTATCCATCCCTGTAGTGTTAGTCGGAAGCCAAAGAAGCTCAGATAGACCCTCTTCGGATGCTGCTTTGAATCTTATAAATGCTGCAGTTGTTGCAAGTTCTGATATTGCTGAAGTTGTTGTTTCAATGCTAGGTTCTACTTCTCATGATTATGGACTGATCCATAGAGGAACACTTGTTAGAAAAATGCATTCTTCTTATAGAAATACATTTCGAACAATAGATGATATCCCTTTAGGAATAGTTAAAAATAGGAAAATTAGAATGTTTAAAGATAATTACAAAAAAAGAAGTCAATCTGAAACAAAAGCTCTTATTAATTTTGAGAAAAAAGTTGCCTTAATCTATTCTTATCCAGGAATAGAAAACGAACAAATAGAATTCTATATAGATAAAGGATATAAAGGAATTGTGCTCGCCGGTACAGGACTTGGCCACGTAGGTACAATTATTTATGATTCAATAAAAAGAGCGATTCAAGAAGGTATTACTCTACTTATGACAACACAAACTCTACATGGATTTGTAGGGATGAATGTGTATTCAACTGGAAGAGAATTACAAAAAATGGGTGTCATACCTGGAAGAAACTTACTACCAGAAGTTGGATATGTTAAACTCGGTTGGGTATTAGGGCAAACAAGCAACCCTGAAGAAATTAAAAAACTATTGTTAACAAATATAGCTGGTGAATTCATAGAACGAGAATTACCTATTGCTTTTAATTATAATATAGATGAATTACTAAAAGATAAGAAGCTGTAAAAATGTAAATTTAGTAGGCGTAATTCCATATAAGATTTAATCATTTTATAATTCATTAAATTGCTAAAGAAAATAATAAAAAATTTATAGTTTAATTAATTAAAAAAAGTATCTAGAACATTGCGTGAAATAAATGGGAAAACGAATATTAGCACAAAGAAAAGGTCACGGAAATCTATGGGCACGATCTCCGAGCCATAGGCATGTAGGAGAAGTTAAATACCGTCCATTCAAACAAAAGGAGAAATCTTTCCAATTTAAAGTAATAGAACTTATTCATTCTCCGGGAAGAGGTGCTCCAGTAGCCCGAATCCAGTATGATGATGGTGAAAAGAGACTATGGCTTCCTCCAGAAGGAGTATTTGAAGGAGAAGAATTCATTCAATCTAAAACCGGATATGGTCAAACTGTAAGTGTTGGAAATATTTTACCTCTTAAAAAAATGCCCTTAGGTACTCTTGTATTTAATATTGAATCAACACCCCAAGACGGTGGAAAATTCGCTAGAGCTTCTGGTGTTGGGGCGATAGTAAGGAACAAATCTGGTAATAAAGTAGAAGTGCTTTTTCGTTCAAAGAAGACCAAATGGATTAATGAGTCCTGCTTAGCCACCGTCGGTGTAGTCGCTGGAGGTGGAAGAACAGATAAACCCTTCCTCAAAGCAGGAAATAAGTTTCACTACAAAAAGTCTAAGGCTAAGAAATGGCCTGTGGTTAGAGGGGTTGCCATGGTTGCGGCGTCACATCCATATGGTGGTGGGGCTAAACAATCTCCTCACAAGCCTACAACAACGAGCAGAAACACCCCTCCGGGTAGGAAAGTTGGACAAATAGCTGCTCGAAGAACAGGTCATCAAAATTAACCTTTTTATTCTGATTATTTAATACTTCTTTATAAAAAGTTAAATTATTTTTATCCTGTAAATTTCTTATATCAAAGTGAAGCCTTTTCAATTACTCATAAAACCTGTATCCTTTGTTTGTAATTTAAGATGTAATTATTGCTTCTATTTAAGGGTGGCAGATGAATACCCCAAAATTACTCATCCTCGAATGAGCAATGATGTATTGGAATATATAATAGCTCAATTTTTACAATTCCGTTTTAATGAATCAATATTTGGATGGCAAGGTGGTGAACCAACATTAGCAGGACTTGAATTTTTTAAAAAAGTAGTATCTCTTCAACAAAAATATGGAAAAACAGGGCAAATTATTGGAAATGCATTTCAAACTAACGGAATCCTTATCAACAATGAATGGGGAAAATTTTTCCATAAATTTCGTTTTTTAATAGGGTTAAGTCTTGATGGTTCTAAAGATATTCATGATCGCTATAGAAAGAGTATTGGTGGTAAATCTGTCTGGCAAAAAGTAATGAACGCTGCTGAATGTTTAAAGCGAAATAAGGTTGAATTCAATATTCTTTGTGTGATTAGTAAAGCTAATGTAAATCGGGTAAAAGAGGTTTATAAATTTTTTCTCGATAATAATTTTAGTTACTTACAATTTATCCCAGCTCTTGAAGTAGGTGATAATGAAAAAAAGGCGTCATTTTCAATAAACCCAACTCAATATGGAAAATTCCTATGCCAACTCTTTGATGAATGGAAAAAAAATCCTAATCAAACATCAATAAGAACCTTCAATGGTATATCCGCATATTATCACGGTTATCCTAAAGGGTGCTGTACTATTGAAAAAGAATGCGCGGATTACCTCTTAATTGAATGGAATGGAGATGTTTATCCCTGTGATTTCTTCGTGCAACAAACATGTAAACTCGGAAACATACTCGAAGAGAACTTAAGCAATCTAAAAAATAAGAGAGATAACTCATTCAAAAAACTTAAAGCAAAACTAGACAAAGATTGTCTTAGTTGTAACTGGCTGGAATTATGCTATGGAGGATGCATTAAGGATAGAATCTTTCCAGATAATCCTCACCCTGGAAAAACCTATTTTTGTGAAGCTTATAAAATATTTTATCAACATTCAAATAATTGGTTTTTAGAGCATTCTAAAGAAATCTAACTTGGAAAAAATTAATAAATTAGGATGCCTGAAAAGTAAAACTAACATTTCTTAAAAGCTCTTTATATCTTGAACGTAATGTTACTTCTGTAACACCGATAATTTTTGAAATATCTTTCTGACTAACCTTATGATTTTTAAGTTTGGCAACCAGATATATCGCTCCAGCACATAAACCTTTCGGATCTTTACCGCAAATCGATGTCCTCTCAATAAAGTCTTTCAATATTTTAATTGCTTCCTTTTCTATATTGATATCTAACCCTAAGTCGGCACAATACCTTGGAATAAGTGAAACGGGATCAACATGTGGAGATTTTAAGTTCAATTCTCTTACTAAAATTTTATAGCATTTCTTCACAATATTATCGTTTATAGATGCCTCATCTAAAATTTCTTGAAGAGTTATCGGAACCTTTTCTTGCTTACACACAAAATATGCACATGCCGCAATCATGCCATTAATAGATCTTCCACGTAATAAATTCCTTTTAAAAACTTCCTTATATAACCGAACAGCTGCTTTCTTTACACGCTCTGGAAAATTTAAATTCCCACCAATTCTTTTTAACTCAGTTATCGCAATAAGCATATTCCGCTTTTCCCATGATAAGTGCGTATTCCACTTCGCTGCTCTCCTTAAATCTGGATTCTTAATTTTTGATCGATCGATAATCGTACTTAACCCAATGTCTGGCATCAAAATCGAAATTGGACATCCTGTTCTTTCTTTTTTATCTTTTTCTTGTTTAGAATACGCCCTTATTCCGCTATGGGAAATATCTACTTCTTTTTCTGCTATAACCAAGCCACATTGCTGACATACTATCTCCCCTCTCTGATGGACTGAGATCGTGCCACCCCCACACTCTGGACAAAAGGACGCCTGAGGTTTTATCTCTACAACCATAAACTCTTACCTTAACCCTAATTATTAGATTTTATATATTAAAAATTTGTTATTCTTTTTTATTACGAGATTAATATTTTCTACACACACAATTCTAGAGACTGAAATTTTTGGCACACAATTATAAATTTTTTTGTGTCCAAATATATAATAATATTTGATTTTCTAGTATTTAAATGTTATTGTTGTAAAAAACTTTTTGTGCTTTACAACAGAACAAATCTTTTTTTCAATAATGTATTAAAATCTTTTTTTTAGGGTAAATTTTATATTTTATTTTAGATACAAATATTTTAAAAATAGAATATTACCTACATCATAGTTTTCATGAAAATTTCGAGAATTAT
>JBHLMP010000018.1:0-27913 GCA_048938025.1 Promethearchaeota archaeon | reverse complement strand
ATTTTATTTTAGATACAAATATTTTAAAAATAGAATATTACCTACATCATAGTTTTCATGAAAATTTCGAGAATTATAGTTTAATTCCCGACATAAAATCATAGATCATTAAACAATTTTTTATAAAAATAAATGTGATATGTGCAAATTATAATTTTTTTATAACAAATATAATAGTGTTAAGATATCCTGACATAATATTATTCAATCCATATTATTCAATTCATATTTTTTTAATATTTATTTCATAACTTTTTTTTTAATATAAGAGTGAACTTTAAAAAATCTTAGTTTATGATATTGTTTCTAACTATTTTGTTTGTGTAAAAACTTAAAAAAGACAATTTTTATTATAAAAGTGTTTAAAAAAAAATCACTTATGGTAATAAATATATTTACGTCTTTTTTTAGGGTGAGTTTTTAATTAATAATAACGAGAAAGATACACGGAAAGCAATGGAAAGTCAAAATAATAGCATTTCTAAGGAAAATGACAGGATAAATGAGGAAATTATAGATTTAAATAGTGATAAAGTCAAAGAATTAATGTACCAATATGAAAAAGACACAGGAAAATATGCTATATGGCGGGGATTTGTAACAGAAGGATTTAAGAAGTGGTTAAAAGGAGAGAAAATTTATCTACGAGATAAGGAGCGAATTTCGTTATATGTATCAGAGGATACAAAGGAAAAATGGTTAAGATATATAAAGAATAATGAGACTCCGACGATTTCTAAATTGATAAGAAAAGCTGTAGAATTCTTTATTGAATCCAAAAAGGATCAATATAAAAGTGATTTATTTAAAATTAGTCCACTTAGAGTCACTAATATTTCACATGCATTAAAAGAGCCACTAACATCAATAAAAGGATATTCACAATTACTTCTTGAGAATTATAAGGATAAATTGAACGATCAGATATTAGATACTGTAAAAAATATTTTTGACCAAAGTATACTTCTTGAAAATAAGATTATTAGCTTTCTAGATAATATTAAAGTAGAAACAGAATACGACGTTTTATTAATTGAAGATGATCTTGCTACAATTCGATTAATAAAGCAGATCTTTGAAAGCAGAGGTTTTATATGCAAGGGAGTTGTGAGTGGTTCTAAAGGATTAGAAGAATTGGGGAAATCAATTCCAAAGCTAATATTATTAGATATAATTTTACCAGATTTAGATGGATATAGAATTTGTGAAACAATTAAATCTGATAATGAATATAAACATATTCCTGTCTATTTCCTAACTGCCATAGCTGCATCTGAAGTAGAAAAGAATTTAGGAAAAGCTAATGGATATATCTTAAAACCCTTTAATTTCTCAGATTTTGAACCAATATTTACTTTTTTAAACGATAAGAAAGTGAAAAATTGAAATTTCTAAATGAATTCCTTTTTTTTTAAAATTGTTTGATCACTTCCAATTAACATTATATTCAAAAAGATTTAATAAGAGATAAAAAATTACTAAAAATGATAAAGAAAATACTGTTAAATATAATTTTTATAAAAAAATTTTTGAATAATTTACTACATAAATCATAAACTAATGAGTTAAATCCTGTAATTCTGAAAGGATTAAATTATACGACTAAGAGATGAGTTATATTTCAAAGAATGAGGAAGGAAATAAAAACAAACAGATAATATCTGATGAAGACATTGCCAAACTTGATTTGAAAAGTGAAAAAGCTAATAAATTAATGAAAAAATATGAAGATGAGACAGGTAAATACGCAATTTGGCAAGAAAAGATAACTGAAGGGTTTAAAAAATGGTTGAAGGGGGAAAAGATCTACGATAGGGATAAAGAGAGAATTTCTTTATATGTATCTGAGGATACAAAAGAGAAATGGCAAGAATTTATAAGAGATCATAATTATACTACTATTTCGAAGCTAATTAGAGATAGTGTTGATCATTTTATTGAGCAAAAAACGAACTTAATAAGCTCAGGTATACATAAAATGGATGAAAAAACAATTGCTAATATTTCACATGCATTAAAGGAACCTTTGACCAGTATTAAGGGATTTAGTCAACTACTTCTTGAAAATTATAAAGACGAATTAGAAGAGGATGTCTTATCAACTGTTAAAAATATATTTGACCAAAGCATGCTTCTTGAAAATAAAATCATTAACATTCTCGATAAAATTAAGGTAGAAGAAGCTCAAACTCAATATGATATTCTCCTGATTGAAGATGATTTAGCCACGATTCGATTATTGACAAGTTATTTTGAAAGTAAAGACTATACCTGTAAAGGAGTAGTAAGTGGAACAAAAGGTATCGAGGAACTACGTGTAAATAGTCCAAGGTTAATACTATTAGATATAATCCTTCCAGACATCTCGGGCTATGAAATTTGTGATATGATTAAAAAAGATAAAAAGTTTAAAGATATCCCAGTTTATTTCTTAACAGCTATCCCTGGATCGGAAGTAGAGAAAAATATAGGAAAGGCAGATGGCTATATTCTAAAACCATTCGATTTTTCTGATTTTGAAGTTATTTTTCAATTCTTATAGTCTGTCCTAACTATTTATTATGAATTTTTTAAGGAAAAGCGGGCTATGAGGGATTTGAACCCCCGACCGTCAGGTTAAGAGCCTGCTGCGCTACCTGCCTGCGCCAATAGCCCCTAATTTTATTTTTTAATTGCCAATATAATCTATATAATAAAATACGCAGATGGAGGGACTCGAACCCCCGAGCGCTTACGCGCACCGGCTATCTTGCTTGTAAGAAAAACTCAAGGCCGGCGTCTTACCAGCTAGGCTACATCTGCAAATTTAAATGATATATGACTTTAATATTTATTCTAATTTTTTGTTATTAAAATAGATTATATTAAAAAAAATAAATTTCTTATTATTTTTCCCTTCCTTACTATTAAACTCTCTTAAAATTTAAAAAAAATATAAATTCTATGCTTCATTGACCCATAATTGAGATGGTGATAAAATGAGTGGAATAAAAGATTTTCGCTATTTAATACCAGAAAGTTTATTTCAAGAGATTACCCAAAAAGCGGCAGATGAATTACCAAATATTATACATGGCTGGTTATTTGCCGAACGTAAAGAGAACTTTGGAATTTGCACAAAATTTATTATGAATCCCGATCTAAGAAAAACGAAAGTTCATATGAAGCCAAGGAGCTGGATGCGTTATAAAAAATCCAAAATTTATAATATGCGGAAATTTAAACAAGAACTCGGAGTTGATATCGTTTGGCAATGGCATTCACACCCATCTGGGAATGATAAATTACATACAATTGATAAAAGAATTTTAAAGTATCTCAGTAATGGAGTAATGATTATTGTAATACCCCCTATACCTGAAAAAGAACAAAAACCACACCTTGTTGGATGGTTTTATGATAAGCGTTATACAAAAAAACCAATCATCGAGAAAATGGTATTCGAGACAATTTCTGAATAAAATTTCTCTAAATTTCTTATTTCTCTATTATTTTTAATTTTTAGTCAGAAAGCTAATAATACCCAAAAGTTTAAAACTAATTTACAAATTTATTGATACCATATTAATTCTATTAGAAATTGGGGATTTATATCATAAATGAGAATAAATTAAGGATTAAAGAGCAAAATAGTTTATATCCAAAGGATAGCCATTTTATTCAAGTTGATATAATAAAGGCAATAATGATATTTTTAGTTATTTTTGATCATACATTTCCTTGGGATCCTTTAAAAAATAGCATGGGAGTTGCCTTATGGGAACGTATTTCAATTCCAGTTTTTTTAGTTATAATGGGTTTCAATATGGGGCTTTCATTTGATAGAAAAGGCGAAACATCTTTAAGAAAGTTATATTCATGGAATTATTTCAAACGAAAATTTTGGCGATATATTTTTCCCTTCCTTCTATTGTACTTTTTATCAACATTAATAGGATTAGCTATTAATGGTTTTGATCCCGATGCTCTTAAACAGTATCAACACTCATGGAGTTTTGAGCATCTTTTCATTGGTATCCTACCTTTCTACGGTCCAGGAAATTGGTTTTTACCTGTTATTTTCTGGTCTATTTTAATCATGCCCCTCTTATATAAAGGATTTTCAGGGAAGTTGAGATGGAGAATTATAACCTTGTTCCTGTGTTATGTTGTTGAATTATCCATTCAATTAGCAGTTTTTTTCATTTTTGATCCTCAAAATATTTCAACATGGCCTGATTATTATGATTTCCTTTTTTATTACAGATTTATTGTAACGACACCGTTTTTCATGTTATCTGCTATTGGATTAGGTATGTGGATTTCAAGAAATCATGAAATATTTGCTAAGCAAAATATATTGTTATGGATTTTATTCCCTTTAAGTCTATTTTATCTAATACTATATCAATTCTTTGATTTTTATTTTGACTTCATAGTTGGTGATTACAATTTATTCGTATTCCCCTATTCCGCATTTTTATTTTTAGTAGGATTGCAATTACTCCCTAAGAAGCAAGATAATAAATTTATTAAAGGAATTGCAATAATCGGCAAATCAACATATCATATTTTACTAACACAGATTTTATATTTTGCAATTGTTATTAATATATGGGGAGATCATTATGGGGCAAGTATAATTGGCATTAATTTAGAATATAAACTTAATGTAGTTTTTGTTTATGTTGTAATTAATTGGCTGATATGCATTCCAATCGGTGTTTTATGGTGGTATAGTGAAACTAAAATACGCAATTACCGATTAAAAAACAAAAATCTTGATATTAAATCAATCTAAAATTAGATTAAAATACAAATAATCAAATTTCCCTTTTTCTTTTTTTTTATCATAAGATTCATTATTTTATAATAAAATATTAAAATTTTGAATGGTTATATTCAAAATGTAAAACACTTTACTATTGAAAAAATTGTGCTCAGGTCGCTTAGCCTGGTAGAACAATATAATTGTGCCAACAGCGCCGGTCTGCTAAACCGGTGTCCGTATGGATTCGTGGGTTCAAATCCCACCCTGAGCGCTTAAAATATAGGGCCAGTGGTCTAGTTGGTATGACGTCGCGTTTACACCGCGAAGGTCGGGAGTTCAAGTCTCTCCTGGCCCACCATTTATTTAACCTAATCGAGTAACCTTTTTATACGTTCAGGTCTTAAAGCGCTTAATTTACAATTTTTTAATTCCCTACCAATATGAGCAATAATTCCGGGGGCATCAGAATTTTTCTTTAATAATACAAGATTTTCTAAAAATCCAAACCTTTTTATGGAGATAATGTCTCGTAAATGTCCTTTTTTAGCTAATGCTTTTTTAAATTGCCCTTTAGTATCACCACTTAGAAATACGCATTCGATATTTTCCTTTAATATTTTTTTAAATAGTTTTAATGATTTCTGGTCTATTTCTCCTTGTAATTTGTTATTTACCTCATCAATTCTGGTAATTCTAACATATACGGGAAAATGGTCAATAAAATCATATGCTTCTACAATTTGCCTTAAAGATTTTTCTTTACCATTACATAATTGAGTTCGAAGAGAATGCAAATTAATTAAGACATCTACTTTTGGATTGAGAATAGCACAATCAACAAATATTCCAAACCCAACATTCCCGACATCGACCATTGATCCTTTATATATCTGTCCTTCTTTTACATCTTTGAATTCAATTATAGTGCCTATCTCTTTTTGCAATACATTAAAAATGAAATTCTCATCTTGTCCTTGAATATTAATCTCAAATCTGTGATCAAAATTTCGTAGTTTATTGATATTTATAGATGTTTTTGAAAAACCTTTGATATGTTCATTCAAATATTTAAGATATCTAATAAATATCTCTCTTTTCTTCTCTTCCGAAGAAATATTATAAATTTTATCAAATAGAACTACTATTTTTGTCATAAAGCGAATTTTGAATTAATATAAACAATCTAACCTAAAAGTTACTAACATATTTCGAGTAAAATAATTTAGATGCAATTATAAAATATTTTACCTATAGTTCTAAAAAGATTTAAATTACAAAAGTTTTACTTTTCAATAAAATTAAAGATAAAATTGTTGAGAAGCTGAAAAAAAATGGATAAAAATAGATTTGATTATTTGGTAAATGCATTAAACGAATATGAAGGTGTTGAAGAAACTTTTCTTATAAATGGAGAGGGAGATCTAATCTTCAAGTCTGGAGATTTTCCTTTAACTAATGAAGAAGCAAAAGCAATCCTTGAGGCTTGGAAATCAAAAGAATCCGCTCTTATGTTTCAAAATCACCGATTTGCTATTTTAAAAAACGACGAGATCCAATTAGCCGCTAAAAATATTGGTGCTGGGAAAGGAAATATTGTAGGTTCAATTACTAAGGAGGGGTATTACCTTATTGCTCATACTAGAGATGAAGGTATGATATTGCTGGAATGGTCAATCTTTATCAATAAAATTGCTTGGTCATAATCCAAATAACTAGAAAAACATTATATTTAACCGTTTTTTACTTTATTCATGAACGATAGAAATTATCTCATAATCTATATTATTGGTTTAGCTCTTACATCAATTTTTATGATTATTATCTTATTTGGAATTTTAAATGTGAAATTTACATTTCTAATCTTTTTCTGGGTTGTTAAATTTCTATCGGGTTTTGGACTGATCCTTAGCATTTCTAATGGATTTTTGATATTGTTAGACAAAACAAAAGAAAAGATCGGTAAAAAGGAAAAAATTGTTAACAGTATTGTTATTGCTCAAGTCATTATACCAATTATATTAATTGTCTGGGCCATTTATCAGGTAATTTCAAGTTACTTTTATCCTGGATTATTTTCCCAAGACAAATTCATCTTTTGGATTGATTTGATAATCTTTGTTTATGGAATTGCTTCTTTACTTATTAATTTATACATAATTCCAATAATTAGAGAACAATTCGATAAAGCAATAGAACAAGGGAAATTTCAGCAATTCAAAAAATCGGTTAAGAGAATGGGAAGAGGAATTAAAAAAAAATATTTTAAATTTAGAAAAGATTACGCAAAAGTACAGATACAAGATCAAATGACGATAAAGGAACTACTAAATTTATGGCAAGGCAAGCTTGCAATATATTTTTTATTGATAATCGCAACCTGTTTAACTTTTACACCCATAACTTTTATTTGTATCATGTTCTGGTTGGGTATTTTTGAATATGTGGATGAAGGACCCAAAAATTATGAAAAAATAGCTATAATCATAGCAATGTCAAGTATTGGTATAATAGCTACTGTTTCACCGATTTTTAACTTGTATTTTTACACTGAAATTTCTAATATGTTTTGGACAATTAATATCTTCTATTTGATTGGTATAACATTAGCATCATTTATTTTTATTAGAAAAATGCTTAATTTACGAGGCATAACTATTCAAAAAATTAAAGAAAAGCGAGAAGAGTCCAAGGCTGAAAAAACAAAAAAAATAGAAGAAAATAATCAATAAAGATGATAGATTAAAATATAAGCTATTTAATTGAATTCTATTTTTAAAATATATAAAAAAAATATTTATTATATTGTTTATTACTACTTTTTAATCAGTAATAAAAAAATAATATAAATTTAAAAAACAAATAAAAATCTTTTAGGTGGATTAGAATGTTCCAGCAAGCGGGAAGAGGATATGATATGGCCATAACCCAATTTTCACCTGAAGGACGGCTATTTCAAGTAGAATATGCTATTGAAGCCGTTCGAAGGGGTACTACCGCAATAGTGTGCAGAAATAAAAATTCAGTAGTATTTGCGGTTGAGAAAAAGAGCTCTCAATTACAAGAGGAAACCCTAGGTTCAGAGAAAATATTTAAAATTGATGATCATATTGGGGTAGCCATTGCGGGACTTACCGCAGATGCCCGAGTTTTAATTGATAGAGCCAGGGTTCAAGCTCAGATTAATATATTGAACTATGATGAGAAGATCTCCGTGAAGGACAGCACATTAAATATATGTGAATATAAGCAGGTTTTTACCCAGAATGCGGGTGTTAGACCATTCGGTGTATCGTTTCTGATTGCTGGGATTGATGGTAATGGACCATCCCTTTATTTAACGGATCCTAGTGGTGCAATGTGGTCATATTACGCATTCGCGATTGGTTCCGGAGCAACAGAAGCAAGAGCATACCTTGAAGAACATTATAAAGAAGATATGATAGATGAGGAATTAAAATTATTACCATTAAGAGCTTTAAAAGAACTTATGGGAGATAATTTAAATAAAAATACCTGTGATGTAGCCTTTATTTTGAAGGAAGATAAAACTTTTAGGCTACTTAATTTGGAACAAAAGGAGGATTTATTAAATAAATTATAGGTAATATCAAGGTAAAAGCTTTTTACATTTATCTTTTAACGCAAAGACAAAGAATTGGCAAAAAAGGAAAATCTAGGTATAATAATCAATAGAAAATGAGCCCCTTATATGATAGATAGAGCAAGAATAGACTTGGGCGGGTTAATCATTGGACGGATTGAAAAATCAGGAAGAGTATTTGAAATGTTAATGGATCCAGAGAAAGCATGGGAAGCTAAAAAAATTATTCGCGAAGAAATCGATAAAAGATTAAAAGCAGGTAAAGAAAAGTCGCGAATGACTATTAATGAATTATTAAATGATCAAAAAATCGATTTAGAATTAATTTTTGAGAGTTTTACAGTTTTTGAAGATTTAAGAAGGGGTAAAAAAGCTACTGATGGAGATATGGAGGCTGTTTTCGAAACTACTGATGGGATGAAAATTGCTGCTTATGTATTATTAGATGGAGAAATTAATTGGACAAAAGCTCAACGAGAAGAGGAAAGAAGTAAAAAACTAAAGCAAATAATAACTATCATTAGTAAAAATGCTATAAACCCACAGAATAAAAAACCACATCCTTATCAAAGAATTGAAAAAGCTATTGAAGAAGCAAAAGTTAATATAGATTTAATGAGAAGTGCTGAAGAACAAGTTGATGATATTGTAAAAAGCATAAGAGCCATAATTCCAATCCGAATGGAGCAAGTAGAGATGGCGATTAAAATACCTTCAGCTTTTACAGCAAAAGGTTACAATATTGTTGCTCAATATGCTCAAATTAAGAAGGAGGAATGGCAATCTGATGGTTCTTGGGTATCTGTAATTTCTTTACCAGCAGGTTTTCAAATTGAGTTAATAGACAAGTTAAATAAATTAACACATGGAAGAGTTCAAACTAAACTCTTAAAATCCTAGCCTATAAGGTTTTTATTCATTCTGATTTATGTTGTTTTTTTTATATAGCTTAGGTAATGGATAATTATTAACGAAAAGTGAAAAATTATAATGGAAAATGATAAAGATCAGACCGAAGAACTCGATGAGTTTGAAGATGAAGAAACTACTAGAGATCTTGTAGTTCCTGGAGAAGTATTAACAGAAGATACTAAGAATTTTTTACCTGGAAGAGGCACAATTTTAAATAACGAAGGAGATAAAATTATATCCTTAAATATAGGATTAAAACAAATTAAAAAGAATTATATAAATGTCATTCCTCTAAGAGGGTTCTATACCCCTCGTCCTGGAGATAAGGCAATTGCACTTGTAGTTGACAAGAACCCTGTTAAATATAAATGTGATATAAACGCTAAAGACTATGCTCAACTTAAACCTAAGAATACAGTAAAAAGGGGGAGAATCCGTGTAGGAAGAGGAAAGGATTTTGAACAAGAAAAATTATCCACTGATAAATTTGACATTGGAGATATCTTAATTGTAAAAATTCTCTCAGCAGATCGTCTAAATCAACCTGAATTGACTACAATTGGAAAATATTTAGGTAAAAAATCGAATGGAATTGTAATTTCTATAGATCCACCAAAAATACCAAGAGTGATTGGTCGTAATGGATCTATGATTAAAATGTTAAAAAATTTAACGAATTGTAATATCTTTGTTACGCAAAATGGTCGAATTTGGTTAAAGGGCGAAGATTTAGCTCATGAGAGGTTAGTTATTGAATCTATTTATAAAATTGCATCAGAAGCTCACACTGTGGGCTTAACAGATAGAATGCAAGAATTTATTATAAAAGAAAAAGAGAAAAGAGGTATCGAATAAATGCCTTTAATAATTAAAGATGAATATCCTGAGGTTTTATTCCGGGAAGATGGTAAAAGACTTGATGGTAGAGAAAAAAATGAGTTGAGACCCATCAAGATGGAAGTAGGTGTTATAAAGAATGCTGATGGATCAGCATATTTGGAATGGGGAAACAATAAAATTTTTGCTGCTGTTTATGGGCCAAGAGAAGTTCATCCTCATCATTTAGCTAAACCAGATCAAGGAGTTTTAAGAGTTTTTTATAGAATGGCTACTTTTTCTGTGTTTGATAGAAAAAGACCTGCTCCTGGACGACGAGAAAAGGAGATTTCAATGATAATTTCAGACTGTATAGAACCTATCCTTTTTCTTGAATTATATCCTGGTACGAGTTTTGAAGTGTTTATTGAAGTTATAGATGCTGATGGTGGGACAAGATGTGCAAGTACTACTGTTGCAGCTTTAGCTTTAGCAGACGCAGGAATACCTATGAAAAGTTTGGTATCAGCTGTCGCTGTGGGAAAAATTGATGGAAAAATTGTAGTTGATCTGTCTGGAATTGAAGATAAAGCAGGCGAAGCAGATCTACCATGTGCAATAACATGGTATAATAAAGAAATATCGTTATTACAATTTGATGGAGGTATGGATTTGAATGAGATGAGCGAATTTTTTGATCTAGCTAAAGATGCTCTTGAAAGAATTCATCAAATTCAATTAGACGCTCTTAAAAGCAAGTTTTTAACAATACAAGAAAAAAGTGATAAAATCAATAAAGAGAATCAGGGTGAAAGTTAAAAATGATGGATGTTAAAAGAGTCATTTCAAAAATTGAAAAAAATTATATAATAAATAATTTAAAAAAGCAAGAGAGAATTGATGGTAGAGGGCTTTGGGATTACCGTAAATTTAAAATCCAAAGCGATATTATCTCTTCAGCTGAAGGTTCTGCAGATGTTTCTCTTGGTGAAACAAGGATAATTACAGGTTTGAAATATGAAGTTGGCCCACCATTTCCCGATCTACCAAATGAAGGAGTTTGTACTGTCATGGCTGAATTGTTACCTATAGCCTCTCCCCTATTTGAAAGGGGACCACCTGATGAACAGTCGATTGAATTAGCTAGGGTAGTTGATCGTGGAATTAGACATGCAGATTGTGTTCAAACCAAGAAGCTTTGTATCAAAGAAAATGAAGCTGTATATATATTATTTGTTGACATGTATGTTATAAATTATGATGGAAATCTAATTGATGCAGGAGGAATAAGTGCTCTTACAACATTAATATCAGCTCATATTCCTGAAGGAAAAATTGAGAATGGTAATCTTGAGTGGACAGGTAAATATTATACTGGAGAATCAATAGTAAATGAATTACCTTTTGTAATTACTTATGGCAAAATTGATAATATAATCTTTTTAGACCCCAATTTGCCTGAAGAATTAGTGTGTGATGGTAAAATTTCAATATCAGTTACAGAAGATAAAATAACTTCAATTCAAAAAAGTGGAGCTGCTACCTTTTCCATAGATGAAATTAAAATGTTAGGTGACAAATCATTAGAAATTGGTAAGAAACTTAGAAAAGATTTGAATCTTTGGCAATATAAAACGAATTATAAATAATTTTTTTATTTAAAATTTTTTTTAACTTATTTAAAGCAAAAAGAATGCTTTAGAGAATAAAAAATTCAAATTATTTAAAATCATCTTAATCTAGTATAAAAAAATAGTATATGAGAAATTTAAAAAGAAAAACTCCTCCAATTAATCTCCTTTAGCTTGAAAGTCGGCTTGTAGAGCCTTTCTCATAGTCTCAATTTGATTCTTTACACGTTCTTCTTTTTGCTTCAATGTTTTCAACCGCATTTCTAATGCAACTTTTAAACTCTTTTTCTCATCGAGTAATTTATTTTTTTCACTTTTTAACAAAATTCCTCCTATTGCTTTGTATACACTAACATCTGAATTAATTTTTTCTAACTCTTCTATAGCTATCTCAGTATCCCCGAGATTGCTTTCAAGCTGGATTCTTTGAGTTGTTATAAATTCAAAGGATTGTTGTAGATTGTTTAAATTAATGATTTTCTTTCTTTGTTCTTCATCTAACTCGTCTAGATTTATAGTCATACTTTTCCATTACTCTATGTTTATTATATCAATAAATTATTCTATATATTAAATAATAAATCTTTTTCCTATGAATTATCAGTAATTTTTAATGTATTATCAATTATTTTCCCAAAACTTATGATCTCATTTAGAGTGGCTCTAAAAGCAGTAATATCTTGACTCTCTATTTGAAATGATAAAGAATTATTACTATTTTTTTCCATTGAAACTACTGATCTTTTTGTTTGTAACCTCTTGAATTCTGGGGAAAAAGAGTTATAAGAAATATCACGTAATTGAGGAGTCTTAAATATTATTTCAATTGTAGCTTTTATTGTAAAATAATTAGTTGGATTCATTCTTCCTCAATTACTTCTAATTCTCTCTGCTTACGTTTTGCAACGCGAAAAGATTCTGTACCTCGCGGTGTATCTAGATTATAAGCTCCACCAGTAAACTTTGCGTTACACTTTTTACAATGCCAAATACCTACTGAGACACGATAAATAGATCCTCTTGTTTCACATTTAGGGCATCGCATACTATCAACTTTTTGTTTTTCCATGATCTGTCTCCATCTTTTTCTGAGAGTAGCACCGTATCTCGCCTTAAACCGACCACTGATTCCAACCTTTTTACTGGGCATTTAAATCACTTCAAACTACAGACATGAATAGCCTTGATAACTAATCTAATAATCTTAATTTTTAATTTTAAATTAACTTTTCTATTTATATAAAAAAACTTAATTAATTAGGTTCTAAATAATTTTAATAATATAATAATTGATTTTTCAAATTTATGTCCACTAATGAATTTAGTGCTTTTCTAGCATATCTAAAAAATAAGAAAATTTTGATTACAACCCATGATTTAGTTGATATTGATGGTTTTGCTTCTTGCTATGTGTTAAAATATTTTTTAACCCAATACTTTGAAAATCAACAAGTCACTATCATTTTTTCAGATCTTTTAAAACCTACAAAAGAATTTATGAAAAAATTCTGTGAAAAGTTCCTTGATTTTACGTTTTTTTATGAGAAATCGATTAACTTATCAAATTTTAACGTCTGTTTAATATTAGATACGAATAAAACAAGCCAAACAGCTTTAGATAGAAATTTCGAAATTTCAGGATCTAAAATTCCCTTTATTTTTATAGACCATCATTATATAGAAAAAAAAAATAATTTAGATACTTTAAATCCATTAAATTTAATACTTGAGAACTTTTCTTCTACGGCAGAAATTATTTTAGAGTTGATTGAAAAGAATAACTTAAAATTAACCCTTCCAATTAGATATCTTATAGCTGCTGCTATTTTAACAGACACAGGTTACTTTAGATATGGAAATAATAGAACCATTAAAAACGTATGTAAATTATTGGATAATGATTTAGATATTCAAGATATAAAATTATTACTTGAGACAGAGGTAGATCTGTCTGAGAAAATTGCAAAAATAAAAGGCTTACAAAGAGTTGAACTATATCGTGAAGGAGATTATTTAATTGGAATAACAAATGTTAGTAGTTACGGATCTAATATTGCATCGATGTTGATTAAAGTAGGATTTGATATTGGTATTGTACATTCAAAAGAAAAGTTAAAATCAATAATTACAATAAGGGCAAAAAAAAACCTTTGTTTAAGAACAGGTTTACATGTTGGCAAAATTTTAGAAGAAATGTCAGAATATTGTGAAGGAAGTGGTGGTGGACATGATGGTGCGGCATCTTTAACTTGCAAAATAGAAGTAAAAAATATTTTAGATAAAATCATTGAGAAAATTAAACAAGTTTTAAATGAATAGATATTATTAATAATCAAAAATGGAAATGAATTTTCTGTAAGCATGACTCTAATTGAATATAAAAACTTTTACTATCGATATAAAGGGAATGAAGAGTATGCATTAAACAATATTAATTTAAAGATCGAAGACAATAAGTTTATATTACTCTGTGGAGAAACGGGATCTGGTAAAACAACGTTAATTAGATGCATGAATGGTTTAATCCCTCAATTTTATTCAGGATTTTATAGGGGAAGTGTTGAGGTCTCTGGAAAAGATACAACAATAACGGCAATCGCAGATTTATCTACTGAAGTTGGCATTGTGTTTCAAAATCCTGAGAATCAATTAGTTGCAATGAATGTAGAGCATGAAATTGCCTTTGGTTTAGAGAATTTGGGTATTGAATCTGTAGAAATTTCGAAGAAAATAAAAGAAGTTACTAAAATAACAGAAATTGAACACCTTTTAAATAAAGCGCCCTTTGAATTAAGTGGTGGTGAACAACAAAGAGTAGCTATTGCTTCTATTTTAGTCCTAGAACCAAAAATTATTGTTTTAGATGAGCCTACTGCTTTATTGGATCCTTATATGGCAAAAAAAATAATTGAATTGTTAAAAGAAATACAAATAGAAAAACAGATAACTATCTTGATTAGTGAACATCGTTTAGATTTAGTCCTGCCATATGCAGATGAATTAATTTTAATGAAAGACGGAAACTTAATTGAACATGATAATAGTAATAAAATTATTAATGGTACTAATTTTCATACATTAAGATTAAATAAACCTGTCATTTATTCAATTTTCAATCAATTAAAAGAAGAAAAATTATTTAATCAATATATACCCACTTCCATTTCTAAGGTAATTAATTATTTAAAAAGTTTATGATTAAACAGGTTGGTGAAAGATATAGAGAAACAAGTACCCTTAATTCTCATAAATAATTTAGATTTTACTTATCCTAACGGAACCAAAGCATTAAGAAATATTAATTTGAAAGTCGATAATAAAGAATTAATAGGAATTATGGGTAAGAATGGAGCTGGAAAAACAACTCTAATCAGGACTTTAAATGGGTTAATCCGGCCAACAAAGGGAGCAATATACCTTTATGGCGAAAATACTGCTTCTAAAAGTATAGCAACTTTATCTAAAAAAGTAGGTGTTATTTTTCAAAATCCAATGCATCAATTATTTTCAAACTCAGTAAAGGATGAGATTGAATTTTCATTAAAAAGTTTTGAGTTCACTAAGGAAGAAATTCAAAACAAGACAAACGGAATATTAAAAGAATTTAACCTTGAAAAGTATAGAAATAGATCTCCACTTAATTTATCTGGTGGAGAAGCAAAAAAATTAGCTCTGGCTTCCATAATCTGCAGAGACCCTGATATTATAGTATTTGATGAACCTACATTGGGACAAGATGGAAGAGAAATAGAATTTTTAATTAACTTAATTAACAATGAAAGGAAGAAAGGAAAAACAATAATAATAGTTACTCATAACATTGAATTTGCCAATGAATATATACCAAGAACGATTTTAATGGTAGACGGACTAATTTTGGCTGATGGACCAACAGAAAAAGTATTAGGAAACCAAATATTAGTTGAAAAAGCATCTTTAATATTACCCCAAACTCATCAACTTAATTTAGCTTTACAAAAATCAGGAATTGAATGTCCAAATGACTTATTTTCAAGAGATAAATTGACCAATTTCATTAAAAATTTTATAAAAAATAAAACCAGTGAGATCGTGGAAGGTAATGATTAAATGTCTTTAGAATTTCTCAATGCTTTTAAGTTCATGAAAAAAGATTCATTCATCCATAACTTGGATCCACGAGCAAAATTAATATTTGCATTAATATACTCTATTAGTGCTTTACTTTTTACTGAAATCATTCCTTTAATCGTAATTTTCTTGAGTTTAATACCTCTTATTTTGGTAGGAAAATTAATAAAACAATGGCTTAAAAGCATCCAAAGCTTATCATTTTTAATTCTTCTTATAATAATTTTAAATACTTTTTTTCTGTCATTGTCATTTGCAATTTCAATGATTATTAGAATTTGCATAATGATATCGGCTTTTTCAATCTTTTTCTTGACTTCTGATCCCAATGATTTAGCATTATCTTTAATATCAATGAAATTTCCTTATGAATTTGCCTTTTCTTTATCATTAGCTTTCAGATTTATCCCTACAATTGCAACTGAAGCACAAAATATTATAGATGCTCAACAAAGTCGGGGATATGAAATGCAAAAAAGTGGACTTATCAATCAAATTAAAAACCTTTTTCCCTTATTAATTCCCTTAATAATTTGTTCTATAAAAAGAGCTTTCAATGTAGCAGAAGCTCTTGAATCTAGAGCATTTGGAAGCAAAAAGGAACGTACATATTATTATAGAATAAAATATTCATTTAAAGATTGGATTTTTACATTATATTTATTATCATTTTTAATAATTTCAATTATAGTTCGAATTAATTTCGCAATCATGCCAGATTGGCTGAGTTGGGAATTGATAGTATGATTGTAAAGGAATTTAAAATTAAAGATTTAAATTTACACTATTTTATTGGGATAAATCAAATTAAGATCGATCTAAAGAAATTTCTTGAGAGAAATAAAATTACTGATGAGAAAAAAACCGAAGATCTTATTTTTGATAAAATTGAAGCTATTCAAAATAAATTTTTAAACTCAACTATACAACTTATTAAGAGTAAATACATTTTAAACCAAGATCATATCTTTACAGCAGGATATTATCTACAAAAGGCATTTCTTCAAAATCTAAATATTTCAAATAAAAGAAATATTGAAATATTCCTATATTTATCAACTAATCGGCAAATTAGTAAAGGAATTGATGCTTTTGGGATTACTGATATTGAATTAAAAAAGAATAACTTAATATCTTGTATTATTTCCTCAGTAAATAATTTAAAAGAAATTAACAATAATACATTACTAAATTTAAACGCTTATGAAATAGATATAACAATAAACGACCAATCAGTTGAAAAATTCAACATGATTAAAAACTTTTATGAGATCTCCAATAAGCAACTCTCCTCTGTTTTAAAATCCTATGGAGTTCATAATTTTAACGAAAAGCAATTAGACTATAATTTAAACGACATATATATGGCTCTTCATGATTTATTATGTGAAAAAATGGCTCTTTTAAATACAGAGAAGCTAAAAGTTGATTAATTTCACTTTATATAAATTTTAATTTAAATAATATCCTCTTTTGAGAGAAATGATATTCCACAAATACTACCCAGAATCTCTATTCTAATGAATTTATCAGGGTTTTCAAGATCTACTTTATTAGGAATGTTTTTAGCAAGTTTTTGTATAAAATTAACTCTTTCAATTTGCTCATGTTTCCTACGTTTTAATGTTATTTTATAAGAATCATTATCATTAAAATAATCTCTATAATGCGATTCTACTAATTGATTTATAACTTGAGAGTTTGTCTCACAAACAAAATCTATTGGAATTATTTTTAAAATATATTGAAAAAAATATGGATCTTTTTCTAAAATTTTCTTAATTTTTAAAATTACCTCTTTAATACTCAAATTGGTTAAACCTGTTACCAATCCCGGAAAATTTAATCTTGAGATAATCGGATAATCATCACCGCATATTAATAGTGTAAACCAAAGTTCTGCCTTTGCATTAATTTCATTGAATCTAGATGTTGAGACTAGCAGGTTAAAATTTTTCAATTTTATCACACTAATATTTCTTATTGAAAACTAGACAAATATTCATTTATTTCTTCTTTAGAAATCTTTCCAATTCGCAAAAATTTTAACTTTTGGGTGGTAGAGTCGACAATTGTTGTAGGGGTTTTTGATTTTGATTTCCCTCCATCTATTATTAAATCTATTGGGCTTAATAATTTTTTTACCACTTCATCTCCACTAATAGAAGGTGGTTCACCTGAGTAATTAGCAGAAGTTCCTATAATCCCCCCTAAATACCCTTTCTCCTTTAATATCTTTAAAATTTTTAAGATGATTTTATTCTCAGGAACTCTTAGACCTAATGTATCTTGATGAGCTGATACTTCTAAGGGGATGATATTTGGTTCCTTTCTTTTTAAAATTAGAGTTAATTGTCCTGGCCAATATTTATCCGCTAATTTTTTAGCAATTTCATTAAATTCAACTATTTTAGAAGCTTCCTCAAAGTCAGAAACGAGTAATAATAATCCTTTAGATCGCTCTCGAAATTTTATCTCAAATATTCGCTCAACAACATCAAGATTTTGTGGATCACCGCCTATACCATAAACAGAATTAGTAGGAAAAGCAATTACTTTTCCTTCGATTATCTTCTCTGCCGCAATTTGTAAATAAAACTCAGTGTCTTTTAAATCTTTCCCAGCCAGCCTTATTAAAAATCCCATTTGAGCTCAATCAAAAATTAAAATTAATAATAAAAGATGAGATAACAAAAAATTTAAAGATTATTTTGGATATTGGTCTTGGCAACTTAAATCAACTTCGAGACGTTTCCAAGTATGATCTAAATATTCTTGGAGTTCAATTAGATCTTTTTCTGAAATATTAGCGAATCTTTTTTGTTTAGAAAGGTAATCTATTAGTGGAGTTCTCCTAGAAGGATCCAATAGTAGTTTACTTGCTTTTGATAACTTCATAATCCCATTTTCTATTTCGTATAAAATCCATGAACCAGTTTTTACAGCTAATCGAGCAATCTCTATTGATTCTGAACTGTCAAAACCCCATCCAGGAGGGCACGGAGCAAGAATGTGAATGTATTTACATCCCTTAATGGACTTAGCTTTTTTAAATTTATCATATAAATCAAGTGGTTCACTAATAGAACATGTTGCTATATAAGGAATATCATGAGCAGCCATAATTGCTGGAAGATTCTTTTTAAAGCGGTCTTTTCCCTTTGTGGTTGTACTTGTCCACGCACCATGCGGTGTACTTGAAGATCTTTGAATTCCTGTGTTCATGTATGCCTCATTGTCGTAACATACATAAATTTGATCGGAATTTCTTTCTGCTGCTCCACTTAAACCTTGAATTCCTATATCTGCAGTACCACCATCACCAGCAAAAGTAAGTGCCGTCATTTCATCCCATCCTTTTCCTGGAAATCTATATGCTTTAGCCTTAAAAGCTGCAGATAGACCTGTTGCTGCTGCTGCTCCTGCAGCAAAAGCCATATTTGTAAAAGGAAAATTTGGTGCTGTTTTAGGCCATAATCCTACAACTACATTTAGGCAGGAGGCAGGGGTTACAAGAGCTGTGTTAGCCCCTAACGCTTTTATTGCCCATCTAAGCGCAAGTTCTAAACCACATCCTGCACAACACGAATTTCCTGGAAGAAAAAATTCTTCCTGACAAGACCCTATAGCTTCTTTTAATTTAACCATTCTTTTATTCAACCTCCAATAATCCGTCCCAGAGAGTGCCATGAATCATGTCTTTTGGAAGTTCTCCGGTTTCATTGAATTTAACTAATTTTTTCAATTGATCTTTTTGTTGTTCAAGTGTAACTTCTCTTCCCCCCAACCCATTAATGATTGGTAATACTCTCGCAGCTCCTTTAATTTCATGCAGAGCTGTTTTAACTTCACAACTCACAGGACCTCCAGTTTGAGAACCAAAAGCTGTTGCTCTATCAATAACTCCAATCAATTTCACCTTTTTAGCAACTTTAATAATATCTTCTGTTGGAAACGGTCTAAAATGTCGTAATTTTACCATTCCAACTTTATAACCCTCATCTCGTAAATCATCTATAGCTTGTTCCATTTGTAAGGCTAAATCCCCATAAATTATTACTCCTATATTAGCATCATCCATGTGATATTCTTGAATTAAACCATTACCGTAATTTCTTCCAAATATTTTCTGAAATTCTTTGGTGACATTTTTAATTTTTTCTTTAGCTTTGAAAAAAGCATTGTGAATTTTTAATCTAAATTCTAAATAAAATCCAGAGGGCATAATAAGATTTCCAAACATCATGGGTCTTTTTGGATCCATCCAGATGTGCGGCCATCCTTCCTCACTCGGTAATGGAGGTAAAAAACTATCTACAAGATCTTGATCTTCGATAATAACTGGTTTTGAAGTGTGTGAAAGAATAAATCCTCCATAAGCAACAAATTTGGGTAAGAGAATATCATAATCTTCACAGATTTTATAGGACATTAAAATTTCATCATATATTTCTTGATGTGTCGCGCAAAGGGCGCTCATCCATCCTGTATCACGTTGGCTTAACACATCGGTAAAATCAGCCCAAATATTCCATGGGGGTGCTGGTCCTCGAGAAGCGATAGCAACAACAATCGGAAGTCTAGCTCCTGCAGCCCAATGAATCATTTCATGAGCATAAAATATCCCTTGACCCGATGTGGCAGTGAATGTTCGAGTCCCTGCCTTACTTGCACCTACTACAGCGGCAAAAACACTATGTTCTGATTCTACTTTTATATATTCAGTACCTGGCATTTCTCCATTATCCACAAATTCGGATAATTTTTCAACAACTGTTGTTTGTGGAGTTATCGGATAAGCGCTAATCACCTGAACTCGTGCTGATTTTGCGGCATAAGCAGCAGCTTCATTTCCTTTAATTATTATTGTTTCTCTTTTTTGCTCAAAATCTTTTTGAACTTCAACCATCTTTTAAATCACTCTCTCTTATCATTTCAATATTATTTGTTGGACATTCTTTAGCACATATCCCACAACCTTTACAATAAACCAAATTAATTTCAAATGAACCATCTTCTTTCCTTTTAATTACACCCTCTGGACAATACATCCAGCAAATTCCGCATTTATTACATCCTTCTTTAATGACTGGTCTAAATGTTCTCCAATCACCCGTTATACCAATATTTCCATCAATTGGTAATGAAACTGGAATAGGGGATAATTCTTTCCAATTTTTATATTCTTGAACTTTAGGACGTTCTTTTACTGGTTTATTAATTTTCTTCCATTTTTTAGATTTTGACATAATTACATTTCCCTTACTGATTCATAAGCGTCTTTAGCGACGCTCATATTTTTCTCTAATCTCCTTTCTCCAAATTCCTTTTTAATTACTTTTTCCATTGTTTCAAGATTATAATACCCCGTAATCTTTCCAAAAGCCCCTAACATAGGAATATTCAGAATTGGTCCGCTTGAATGCATGAATTCTCGTTTAATGCAAATACTTGTGGCATCTACGATAAAAATTTTTATATTATTGGGGAGTCCGGTTGTAGTTATGGGATCTGGACTATTAATTAGTAGATTTACACCTTCTTTTATAGTAGCTTTTATCCTTGGTATCTCTAATAATGAAGTATCAAAAATTAGTATATAATCTGGATTTACAACACTGTCATAGGTTTTAATAGATTTACTCTTAGATACTTTTGTAAATGCTTGTATTGGAGCCCCTCTTCGCTCAGCTCCTATTATTGGAATTGCGATTGTATCCTTGAAACCTTCCTCAAATGCCATTTCAGCTAATAATTGGCTTGCGGTGATACAAGTTTGACCACCTCTACAATGCATTGATATTTCTATAATCTTTTCATTGTTTGACAATTTATTCAACTGATTTTTATTTATTTCAATTGAGTGCAATATATCCAATAAAGACACAATGAATAAAAGTTCTATTGATTTAACTTATATATCTACAATATGAAACAATAATATAGAATTTAAAATAATAATTGTTATATTAATTAATTTATTTTCAAAAAGGTATTATTTTAAATTATTTTTGATAGGTAATGAAAAAAAATCATTTAAATTCACTATAAATTAAACTAGGAATTTTTAATATGTCTGATGAGAAAGAAAATAATAATATTATCTATTCTTTCAAATGTCCTTCATGTCAACAGGGAATTATCGAAATTGTTAAGAATATTTATAATCTTCCAGATGGAGACAAAATGCTTATATTAAAATTTGAATGTAATACTTGTAATTTTCATAAAAATGATATAATTCCTTTAACTACTAATATGGAACCAGGAATAATGACTTTAAAAATCACAAATGAAGAAGATCTCAAATCTAAAATCTATCGCTCACCAGCAGGAAAGTTAGAGATTCCAGAATTGGATTTAGTCGTAGAACCTGGTCCAAGAGCTGATTTCTATTATACAAATGTAGAAGGTATATTATATAGATTTGAAAATGCTGTTTCAATTTACAGAAATAATCTTGATAAAAATGATCCCGAGAAAAGCGAAATAGACGAACTTTTAGTGAATTTAAAAAAAACTATGGATGGCAAATTTAAATTCACGTTAATAATAACTGATACTTTAGGAGGAAGTTATATAATTCCAAAAAACAGATCAAATTATTCTTATAAGAAAATTGAGAAAATATAATTAGAATATAAAATATAAAATTATCATCATTTTTTTTAAAATGTGTGAAATGAAATGGGTAATCAAATAAAAAAAGTAGGAATTTTAACGGGCGGCGGAGTCATGTTCAAGATTTTCCTTAACTGTCGTATACTGCCCTGGTTTAAATTCAGTTATCTATGGAATAATGCTTAAAGCGTACGATCTTGGCATTGAATGTATTGGAATCCTTAAAGGTTGGAAAGGATTTTTGGAAAATGATACTATCCCTCTTAAAATAGCAGAACATGATGATTTACACACTGTAGGGGGGACTATCCTCTATACAAGTAGAACTAATCCCTTTAAAGATGTTAGTTCAAAAGAAGAGAAAGCTAAAGAATTAGCGTTACAATTTGAAAGGCTTGGCATTGATGCTTTAATTGCTATTGGGGGGGATGATACTCTTGGGGTGGCTTATACTATGTATAAATTTGCTAATGCGAAAGTAGTTGGTGTTCCAAAAACGATTGACAACGATTTAGCTGGAACACACTATACATTTGGATTTTGGAGCGCTGTACAATTAGCATCTAACACATTAGATAATCTGACTACTACAGCACATTCCCACCAAAGAGTATTTATTGTTGAAATAATGGGAAGGGATGCTGGATTTCTTACAATGTATAGTGGGATTTCTGCTGGTGCGGATATCATTTTAATCCCAGAAACTCCCTTTGATTTTGAGAAAGATATCGTTGAAATTCTTAAAGAAAGAGCTGATGCGGGATATAAGTATCATATAATAGCAATTTCAGAAGGAGCATATCCGAATCTCCAATCATTAAAGAGAGATTTTAAAACGATTTCGAAAGAAACTATAGATAAATTACCAAAAGATACATTTGGAAATCCATTATTAACTAAATTAGGTATGTCTCAAATAATTGTTGATGAATTACATTTAAGAGATGATTTAAAAGAAGAATTTCAAAAAAATGGAGTAGAATTTGAATGCAGGAGTGTAGTTCTTGGTCATACAATGCGTGCTGGAACTCCAAATTGTTTCGATCGCATTCTTGGATTGCGATTTGGCTTAGCAGCAATGAAATTAGTTTTAAAAAATGAATTTGGTTATATGGTTTCTCTCCAACGAAACAAAATAGAAAAAGTACCCCTTGCTGAGGGAGTTAAAAAGAAATATCTTACTCCTGACAATGATAAAATGGAATTAAGAGATTTGCTTGTAAAAATTAGATATTTATCAAAACAAAAATAATTATTTTCATTTATTTTTATATATATTTAATAAACATCAAAACCTGCGATTTTTAATCTATTACAATAATTATTAATACGGATTTAATCTATGAATGAAATTAGAGGAATTCTTTTCGCAATAATAAAAGGAAAGGGGACACGATCGGAAGGACCTGAATATTTCATTAAACCGTTGGATGACTACAAAAGTAAATGGTCGGAGATTCTTGTTAGGAAAAAAACTCACTTATGGCAAAAAGATCCTGAATTGCATAAATTTCTAGACAAAAAAGTGTTGATCATTGGAGAAATAATTGAGACAAAACATACAATTACTATAGATTATTCAAAAGTGCAGGCATTGGAATAAATTGTTTAATGTGGGGAAAAAAATAAAATTAAACAGAATTATTAACCATAATGCTTTTCTTCTTCCGCCTCACTATCAATTGCATCTTGTTCTACATCACGTCCAAACCATTTTTCACTAACAATTTCTTTATAGTACTCGTGTTGAATTATTAAATTCATTATCTCTGAAGTTCCAGTCCAGAGTTCACCGATTCGAGCATCTCGCATTAATCTTTCAATAGGATACACAGTTGTATAACCAATACCGCCCATTACTTGCATTGCATTATTTATAACCTTCCACCCTGCTTTTGTTGAAAACTTTTTTGATTCAGAGACTAATCTTCTTTGTAAGGCAGGTGGAGCTCCTAGATCAATACTTTTTGCAGTGTTATAGACAATTGCTCTAGTAGCATCTAAAAGTGTAATACTATCTGCGATCATAAAACTAACACCCTCAAAATTCTTAATTATTTGACCAAATGCTTTTCTTTTTGTACTATATTTTGTTGCTATTTGGAGACATGCTCTTGCAAGTCCTATGAATCCAGAAGCTGTAGTTAAACGTTCAGGAACCATCATTTGGTAAAAAATTTTACCACCCATACCCTCACCTAAAATAATATTTTCATGAGGGACCTCAACATCCTTAAACTTTATACGCCCAGCACCACCTCCACGTGTTCCTAACAATCCATAAAGATATTCTGTGGTAATGACCTCAGTCCTATCTACAATGAATAAACTTAAAGCAGTACGAGGGTCTGCATTTGGATCTAGATTTGTTTTTGCATAAACTAAAAAGAAATCAGCACCCTCAGCCCCAACAACAAACCTTTTTTCTCCGTTTAAAATATAATAATCACTCTCTTTTTTAGCTGTACATGTTGCTCCAAAAAAGTCAGAACCTCCTCTGGGTTCAGTTAGCGCTTCAGCAGTAAATTTTTTTCCTTCACACATAGGTTTAAGGTATTTCTGTTTCTGCTCCTCTGTACCAAACAAATTCAACGCTTCACCGCATATACTGGGTAAGGAAAATAAACATGCAAGTGAACTCCCTAATACTCCTATTTCTTCTTGCGCTATGATTTCACTTTCCCAGTTCAATCCACGCCCACCATATTCTTTAGGAAACCTTATTCCTATTAAATTTTGTTTAGCTAAAGCATTAAGCCATTCACTAGGATATCTTATCTCATCTCTATCCATTTTTTTTATTAATGACGGAGGGACAGCATTTTTAACAAACTTACGGACTTCTTCTCTAAATTTTTTATTTTCTTCACTCAATAAATAATCATACATCTATCATCACTTTTTTCAATATTACTTATTAATTATGAATCAAGTTTTAATAGTTCTATTAGAAAAATAATAAATCTAAAAATATTCGTGAAATGTATCTTTCACGAACTTTTTGATATCATAAATCAGGTTCAAAAATTTTGAAAACTAATCTAAATTTAGTTTTCAATATCGAAGATAATCTTTAAATGTTGATATTTAGAATTAAGCAAACCCAGCAATTTTTTAACAAAATTTCTCAGATTTTTTGCATGGTTTAACTTCTCTCCAACTTGCTTGTGATAAAAACTATGAAGAATTTCCCTAGTTGCGTCAGGACCGTTATCTTTTAAATAATTATTCCAATGTATGGAAGTTCTACAGATTCTATCTAATTCCTTATCTGGATATTTCACTTTATCAAAAATTATATCATTATATTTTTTTATGGTGCTGCTAACTCTCTCTAAATGATCAGCAATTCCTAATGACACTCTACATAATGAGATTAAATTGGATGTTATTCTGGTACTTCTTGTATTTGCAGCTTCTTCAAAAGCCTTCCAAGCATTATGCCATTCTTGTTCTCTTATTTCATCGCCAATGTATTTTCCATCTGCTCCATTCACCATTATAACATTAATTATATCACTAAGATCAACATTATGTCCCCTTTTTAATTTTTTTTGGAAAATTTCTTTGAGACTAGATCCCTCAAGATAACTCCCAGCTCCAAAATCAAGTAATTGATCTAAATCATTTGCAGCTATAAGTATTGCACTTCTCTCTTCGTTCGTTAAAAGATTTCTCCATTCAATTTTTTTTTCCCATTCCCTTGTAGTATTATTCCTTAACCATCCAGATCTTCTTAAAATGTGATGTAATATGTGAACTTGACGAATCCAAAAATCAATATCATCAGTAAATCTTTTTCTTCTCCAATCTCTTGTCGTATACTTTCCTAAGTAAAGTTTTAATGTACCTCTAACGAGCGAATTTTTGCCATTTGCAAGTGCTTTACGTGCCTCTTCAAAATGATGAGAATTAGAATCTTGAGAAAGATCAATAATTTTGTTAAGAAGAATTCTTGCTTCTTTTGCAACAATATCACAAGGAACATTACCATCTGATGGATAGGCTCTTGATCCCCCTTCTATAAATTTTTTAAATAATTCTAGATCATCATCTGGGATAATGTACCATGGATTATTAAACACAGTTTTACTGAAAAAATAATGCGTGAAACCAGTTTCATCTATTATTGTTTTATCCATTAATGGAGAAACATCTCTTAGATTGTCACCTTTTTGTACAGTATCGGATTTGGTATCCCAAATTGTATTCATAAGAAAGAAAATCTAGAAAATACTTTTAAAATATTAATTTATTAAATGTTAAGACTGCTATTTAATAATTCTTTTTTTTAATTATAAGGTCAATTTTTTATTTTTGAACTTTATATGATTATTATATGAGCAATTATTTCACAGTTTTTACCTTAACGCCTTGGGATACACGCAATTCAAACTTATTAAGTGAAGTTAAATTATTTTCCCTAAAAAATATATTTAAAACATTTCCAGTTATTCAGCAGGAATTTTTTGACGACATCCTTTCAAAAGTATATATTTACAATCATTATTCATGGATTAAATGCCTAAGAAGAATTGTTGGACCAAATAATGAAGATTATGATATTTCTAACTGGACTTTTATTTGGGCTTTTGATAACCAAAATCGTATGTTTCAATTTTTATTTCAAAGAGTGAAAAAAATTGAAAGAGAGGATTCTCAAGGGATTTTAGTTGCTTTAGCTCCCCCCGAACTTGCTAAATTATTCGCTGAACATAAAGAAGGAGCAATATTAAAAACTCTTTCTCTTTTGAATAATCCTTCAAATATTAAATTTTTAGTGATATTAGCACCAAAAGGTAAATCAATCGCAGAGGAACAACAACTTTTTCAAGTTGACAAGAATTATATTGATAATTTAAAGTATGTAGAGATGTTAAAGAATATGCCTAATATTGAAGGGGCTTGGTTTCCATCTTATAAACCAAGATGTCCAATTTGTAATGAAGTACTAACTGAGATAAAGGATTATAATATTGGTTTTGGTAAATTAATCTGTCCTCGTTGTGGATATAAAAGAAGTTAAATCATAAACTTATTAAAAGAACATACTAATAATTATGCTTATAATAATATTGATAAATTAAGTTTTAAAAAAAAGTTAAATTAAAGAGATTTGGAGTAAATGTTTGTCGCTGCATTGGATTTAGGTACAACAGGGTGTAGAACTTATATTTTTGATTTAGCTGGTACAATAATCGCTAGTGACTATCAAGAATGGAATAGCTTTTATCCTTCTCCATCTTATGTTGAACAGGACGCTAAAGTGTGGTGGGATTCAATCAAAAAAACAATTGATAATGCCATAAAAAAGAGTGGGATTGATAAAACAGATATTGTAAGTCTATCTGTTACCAATCAACGAGAAACTGTAGTACCTGTTGATAAAGAGGGTAATCCTCTTCATAATGCATTAGTTTGGCAAGATCGACGCACTATAAATCAAGTGGAAACAATTAAATCTAAGTTAGG
>JBHLMP010000017.1:0-58603 GCA_048938025.1 Promethearchaeota archaeon | reverse complement strand
GAAATTTTTGTAAATATTCTCTCCAATCCTCATTCCATCTAAATGGTTTTATCCAAGCTTGAATCATTGTCAAATAATACTCTGCATATAACGATTCGGCAAGAGATTGAACATTTTCAGCTTTTTTCGTAATTACTTGAGCCTTATGGATAATATCTTTACTTTTTTGATAATGATCATCAAGTTCTTTAGGATCCATCATAGAAAGACCACTGGATATACAAGCATAGGCACCACGACTCAAAACTCTGGCAATATGTTCTTGGTAATCTTTCTTAGAATATTCCTCGCTTGCTTTAATGAAAAGTTCATATGAATTGATGAGGTTCTCCTTGTATGCCGTATAAGAATCTGCTATATATGCTCTGAAAAAAATTGCTTCTGCTTCACATTCAAATTTCATAGATTTATTTCCAATTTGTTCAAAAATATTCATTGAATCTGTGTAAGCTTTTATACTTTTTTTGATATATTTTACAAACTTTTCATTTGTTTTTACAGTGAAAGCAGCTCGTGAATATGAATATCCAAGCTTTTTATAAATTTCAGCAGCTTTCTCTTCCAAATTTTTTTCTAAAAATTTTTCAGCAGTGCTTTCATATAATTTAGCAGCTTCCAACCAATTATAATTTTTTTCTTCTGCTAGTGCCTGCTCCAATAAGCCCTCTTCTTCTTGTTTTATTCCAGTCATATTAGAAATTAGAGTTTGATTTTATCCACTTAAGTCAGGATCTAATTAAATTGCCCGATAGTGTACTATTTTATATTGATTAATCTTTCGTTTAATACTTAATAAATTTATTTATAAATCAGAATTAAGAATTAAAAATTCAAAAATTCTTATAGCCAATCCCATTAATACGATTGCTACACTTTAAGGTTAGATATTAAAAATTATCTTGTACTTTGGATAAATCTCTTTTCCTTACTTTTTTTTTCTTCCCACTTTTTCCGTTCAGAACGAAGTTGAAAAAGATCCACATCTTTATAAATTAATCCTTCTTCCTTTGGAGGGACATTTCTTTCAACGCGTTCTTTTTCTGGAGTATAAATAAGGGAATCTCCATAATCTGCAACATTTGCAAAGAATGTGTAAGCATAAATTGATCTTCGAGCATCAAAATGAACAGCTTTGAAATCAGCTGTAACTGGAGTAAAGGCTGGATTTAAGATAATGTCGATAGGAGGTTCAAAGTTTTTTAATTCTACTCTTAGATCCATATCAAGAAAATCGCGGCAAGTAGCAATAGCTATTCTTCCATATTCTGTATTGGTAACTATTGTTTTTCGAGGAAGTGTAGTTGTTTCAATTCCTTCTGTAAATTTTCCTCTCTCAAGGCTAATAATAGCAGGAATATGTTTTTCTTGTTGCCAGAGGATTCCATCAGGACTAACAACTAAACTAACATTACTTTTTGCCTCAATGTTATGATATGATCCAGGAATAATATACATTTCATATTTTTTTGCAAGATTTGAAATATCATCAATAAATTGTTTATATTTAAGATCTACTGTCATTTCTGGAAAGAGTAAAATATTGATTCCTGCTTGATGAGCCTTCTCAATCATTTCCTTTATTTTTGAATCAATTAGATTAACTTTTTCTTCTTTAAGTGTTAATAAACCCTTAGGTTTTTCGTCATAAAATTCATTCATTATATCACCAGAGTTAGAAATACCAATTTGAGCAATACCAACTCTACACTGATTTCTCGGTGATTTTGGATATTCTTTTAATAAATCCTTATATTCAATTTCATACTTTTTTATTTTACTATCCTTTTCTAAAAATTTAATTACTTCTTCAGCGTATTGTTGAATTTCACTAATCCGTGGTGATTGGCTTGTTTCTATTGGGCATGATGGTGTAATTACACCCTCAATACTTCTTGAAACAGTCGGTTTATTAATCGTATTTAAGGCAGAAAATAGTATTTTTTCCTCTTTATTTACTCTTTCTAATCTTTCTTGAACTTCTTTTTCTTTGTCGTTATATCCTGCTTTATGAAAGAGTTCTGCTGCTGAATTTAAATAATTTGATCCATAATTCAAATATTCTTTTTTTTTCTTTACATCTAATTCATCATCTGCTTGAATTAAACTCCATGCTGCATCGAAATAGATTGAAGTTGCAAGTGCCCAATCTGAAGCGTTTTTAAAACCACCCTTTTCATATAAATTTGCTGCTTTTCTAAGAATTAATTTAACATTTGGATATAATCTTCTTTTAACTTCAATCTCATGAGACTGATCAAATTTACATCCTTCTTCAAGGGCTATACAAAAATTAGAATTACCATCAGCTAAGTATTTCAGTTTACTTTCTGTAAAGAAATCGCTTGCTTTTGAAAATAATTTTGCTGCTTCTGCGAATTTTTCAGGAGCTTCATAGTTTTCAGCTAATTCCATGTTTTCCCATGCTTTGCAGAGATGGAATATAGCTTCTATTTCTGCTCGTTCTCTTTTAATCTTATATAATATACAAATATCTCTGAATTGAGATGCTGCGCTGTTAAATTTTTCGGCAGCTACAATATGTTCTCCTCTTTTTCCCAAAATTCTTGCTTCATCAAGATTTATTCTCGCAGAGCAATGATTCATCCTTACTTTAGCCACTTTCTCAAGTTTTTTTAATTCTTTTGATCTTCTAACATTTTTCCTAATAAATCTAATTGTAAAGATGGCATTGTCAAAAAGATCTCTAGTTTTTTCATAGCTCTTTATAGCTTCATCATATTTTTCACGCTTACTAAGATCCTCAGCTTCTTCTAAAGATATCCAAGCTCCATAATAAACTGCTTCGTGATTGAAGCTAGGTAATGCTTTTAAAATTTCTGATGCCTTTTCATAATTTTCTTTTGCCTTTAAATGCTGTTCCCCTTTATGATACATTTTAGCATTCTCAATGAAGTACCAAGCCTTAGAATACTTTGTCTTTTCATTTACCCTATCCTTTAATGGTTTATATTCAATTGTTTGTAATGACTTATCGTGTGCATTATGAGCTTTTTTATAGTATTCTGCTGAAGTCATATGATTTCCCAAACGATCTTCTAAGCGAGCAATATACTCATAACAAGCTGCTGAATAATATTCATAACCTTTTTCGGAGGCATCTTCAATTACACTGAGAAATAATTCCCTCGCTTCTATCAAGGGTTTTTCCTCAGTTGCTAGAATTCCTAATTCCTCGTGAAGCAAACCCAAACGTAATTTTACTGCCAAATATACTTTATCAGACTCAATTGCATATTTAATATTACTCTTTTGAGCTTCAATCGCAATTTTTAAATATTGGATTTTCTCTTCCTTGTTTTTAACAATGTCTGCTTTAGTTTTATTAGCTCTGTATATCGAATCATAACCAGCTGATGTAACATTTCCTCCCTTATATCCTTTAGCTGCATTTTTAGCCTGATCTGCGTAATAAAACATCTTTTGAATATATTCCTCTTGAGGATCATCTTCTGTAGCAAGGATAACTAATTGTGAATATAAGTTTGATAAGATTTGATAAGTAAGGGCAAAAAAAGGGCCAAATGCAAGGTTCTCTAATTGTCTTTCTCCATATTTAATTCCTAATTTTGCATAAGATTTCCTTATATCATTTTTTAAGAAGCTCCTACCGGCAAAATTATGATAATACATTAAAGATATGCGAGATGTAAAGAGACCATGTAATGTATATAAACCATCATAAATTTCACTTAATTTCTGAAGATCATGTACATCTTTAAAAATCCTCTTCTGATAATACTCAAATCTTCCAAAAACACCAGCAAAATAGTCTAAAGTATAAATAGCAGCTATTAAATCAATAGTATTTCTTGAAGCTCTGCAGAAAATTAAACTTTTCTCTAATAAGTCGAATCCCTTTTCTACAAGTTCTAACCGTTCATATCTTTCATCAGCAAATATAGTTCCAAACATGCAATAATGTGTACCTACTGATAAATAAATACGTGCAAGAAGAAAATAATCATCACAATTTTTGGCTGAATCTAAAGTTTCTTTACATCTCGACAGAAGTCTTTTACGTATCTCTGTTTCATTCTTATCTCCATATGTTAGCTCAGTATACCTATTCCAAGCAACAAGAAGATTATCTAAATATAATAAATTAGCCTTAAAATCAATATTATCAATTTTTTTTAAAATTGTCCAAGTTTTTTCTATCAAATTACGACCCATTTGCATGTAATAACTAAATTCAGATGGATCCTTACAATAAATTAGTGAATAGAGAAGTGAGTTTAATATTAATAAAGAAGATTTTATGAGATTGTTGTTATCGTTTCTACTTGAATAAATCTTATTTAACTCTAAACAAATCTTGATTGATTCTTTTGAAGCAGCTTTCCCTTTTTCTATTGATGAAGGACAAAAACTTATAATATTAAAAGCCTTAGCTTTACATTCCTTACTTGAAAGTTCATCTTTTAATTGAATAAAAAGGTTCTCTGCTTTATTAAAAGCTTTAACAGCCTGTTTCTTCCAATATAAAAAATCTTCTTTGGTTTCTGATCCTATAGTAACTCTTAGACATATATCACCAAATTTGTTATAAGTTCTTGCAGCATCATTCATTGCTTCTTGTTCTAAATGCTCTTTTGCTGCTTGTTCATATAATTCTGCTGATTTCGCCCAATTATAATTCTTTTCCTCTATTTCTGCTTTTGCTAATAATTCGACTGTGTTTATTTTTACCATCCTTGATTATTCTTTCATTTTAATTAGATTTTAAAATTATAATTCTTGGTTTTCATACTATTACTATTTAGTATAAGTAATAATGAGATATCTCAATTTATAATTCTTTATTTTTTTATTAAAGAATCAAACATAATATGTTTCCAAAATAAAAACCATTTAAAAATACATACGTATAGCCAATCCCATCAATACTATAGCTACGATAAATTGAAGATGGTTGCGAGATATTTTGCTTGATATATTAGCTCCAAAAATAGATCCTAGAATTGCGCCTATTCCAATCAAAATTCCAATTAAATAATTAATTTGACCAAAGAAGCTCTTAACAATAGTATTATAAATAGCGGTAAAAAAAATTATTGAAGTAGAAATTCCAGTAGAATTATGAATGGGGTACTTTAGCACAATGTGCAAAGCTGGTGTATTAATAATTCCACCACCTATTCCAAGTAGATTTGCTGTGAATCCTGCTAAGATAAATAAAGGTATAGATTTTATTAGATTATCTTTATAATTGTGTTCTTTAAGATTAAATTCATTTTCAATTAAATTTTCTGATTCAACATTGTTTCTTGAACTTATAGCTTTATAAATCATATTTAACCCGGCAATAAGTAAAACCGAAGCAAATAAAATTTTTAATAAAGTATTGTTGATTGGTACAAATGAAAATAAAATACTTGCAAAAACACTTCCTAAAATGGAAAAAATACCAAAAAGTAAAGTTAATTTTATATTTGTTCTCTTTTGTCGTATATAAGATAAAAATCCTGCAAATGAAGATATTAGAATTATAAAAATAGAAGTATCTATTGCTTCATTAATGGGGATTAAAAATAGGAGAGTCATAATAGAAACAAAAAAAATGCCCCCTCCAACACCAGCAATAACAGAAATTGTGCCTGCTAAGAAACCGAGAAATATTAATAAAAGAATAATCCCCAGTGATAGCTCCATAAACAAACAAATCTCTTCTATCTCAAAAAGTTTCTTAAAATATTATTATTAATTAAAAAATTAAAAATTAAATTATAGAAACGTTATTAATTTAGTAAGTAAATAACCTTAATTTTTATTATATATCATATGCCTAATTCTAACGACGAAAAACTAATAGTTGAACTTGTTGCATGTTCTCGATGTGGCAATCCTTTTATGGTAGAAAAAGGAAAAAAATCGTTGAGCAGCCTTATTTGTGATAATTGTATTAAACTAGAACAAAGAAAAAAACAGTTATCATTAGGGGTTATTGATAATGTAATTGAATCTCAAAAAGAAATCGGAGACTCAATTATGGAAGTAAAGAATAAAATATCACAATCTCAGTCAAATAAACAGTTTTTCCTAGAAAAAATTAAGAGAAAATCTGAGGCTCTTACAAAGTCGATTGAACTCTTACAAAAAATAGATGAGACAAAAGAAGAAAAATTTATTGATGAATACAAAAAATTGTTTGAAAAATTAAAGAAAGATTATTCTTAAACCATTTTTTAAATCTAGCTCACTTCTTTATGAAAATAAAGGCTAAATTCATTATTTTATTTAGCGAAAGATATTTTGCATCCAATTTCATGATGTTAGCCATAATTTTAACGAATACATTCCAGATATTTTGAAAAAAACTATTTGCTTCATAACGATTTCTTAATTTTAATATTTTTCTTTCAATTTCTTTTGGATTAGTAGATTGAATATCTGCCACACGCATCAATTGTCCGTAAATTCCAAAGAATTTTAATGCCTGCAATTTATACTTTTTAAATAATCCTTTTATTTGGTTTATTTCATATCTCCTATAATGACCAATTAATCTATCCTGAAAAGTATAATATTTCATTTTATGAGGGACTGTAATAACTACTATTCCATTTTTTTTTAGAATTCTGCTGATTTCGGCAACTGCCATTTGGTCATCTTTAATGTGCTCCAACACATCCAGAGCACATATAAAATCAAATGAATCATTCCGATATGGTAGCCGTAAAATATCTCCACAAACAGGATACAAGTAAATCTTTGAAGAATATTGTTTTAAGGGAAGATTAGCCAGATCAAAAAAAGATTTATGAAAACCATTATTAAATACGTATAGAAATGAATTACCTGAACATCCAATATCTAATACATTTTTTAATTGATTTTTCAAATTGAGATTTTCTTTTAATAAATCGAATTTACATCTGATTCCTGGAGAAAGAAAATATTCATTTATCGTTCTGTGAGAAAAATTCTTATGTTCTTCGTAAAATCTCTTTCTATTCATGAAAATAGTAAAAATGATAAATTGGCTAGTTATTATATAGTCGCCATTCTTTAAAGCCTTTTTAAGTAATCGAAAATATTAAAAATTAATATTAAAAATTGCAGTTAATTTATTTTACTAAAATTATTTTATTTAACAATGATTCAACTAAGTGTACTTTTAGAAGATAAGCCAGGGGAACTTGCTAATTTTATTAAACTACTTATGGATAATAAAATCTTTATAAGAGCTTTAACTGTAGCAAAAACATCTGAATATGGATTGTTATTAATTCTAGTTGATAAACCAGAACAGTGTATTGATCTTTTGGATGAAAATAATTTTACTTTATCCACTACAGAAGTCATTGCTGTAAGATTAAATGATAACCCAAATGCTTTGTATGAAATTCCAAAAACATTAGGTGATAATAAAATCAATATTGATTATTGTTATTCTACTTTAGTAAAAGAAGAAGCTCTACTTATATTGCGTATAGAAGATCTAATTATTGAGAAAGCATTAAATACTTTAAAAGAGAAAGGATTTACTATAGTAGAAAAATAATATCCATAAATTCTGTTTTTATTAATTTAAAGTTAAAAAAGATCATCATCAAGATCTTCATTTCCTTCAGGGAATCTTCCGAACTCTTGCATAAATTGTTGAAGTAATTCACTTTCTTTTTTTGTGTACATTGGATCTTCCTCATAATTGAAATAACACGCCTTTTTATTAGTATTCAATTGTTCCTCTAATGTCAAATGCAAATTAGCTGTTCCTTGTATAAGGATTATCTCTTGATTTTCATTTAAGACTTGAATCGCCCCCTCAGTCTCAGGAACAGTTTGTATATTCTCACTGGTTAATTCTAACCACTTTTGAGGTGGGAGTATCACAGGTGAGATTTCAAAACGTAGATCACATCTTAAGCAACGATTAGCCTCTTCCATGGCTAAATCTTCATCGAAACCCAGTTCTATTTCATTAAAACTGGTTTGTCGTTTTTCTAATGATAAGAGTGGCATTTGAACACGCTTTTTATCAAAAAAATTATCATCACGACCTAATAGAGGGTTGGGAACGTCTTTATCAATGAAATAATCGTCAATTTCGCCATTCCCTCCTAAAAATTTATCAATTGAGATTGCAGCTTTTCGTCCCATCTCAATTGCATCAACTACAGAACTGGGACTGCTTACAACTTCACCACCAGCAAAAATACCAGAAATGCTTGTCTCTAAAGTTCCTTCTTTAGTTTGAATCAATCCTTCTGGAGAGATTTTAATTTTATTCTCGCTTCCCAAAAGAGAAAAATCGGGGATTTGCCCTATAGCCATTATTATCATATCGGTTTTAATAGATTTTGTATTTGTCTCATTAAAGATAGGATTAAATAAGTTATTGTCATCAAATACCGAATCACAATGGATAAACTCTACCTCAGACACCTTACCATCCATATCAATGATTCTCTTTGGTCCCCATGAGCAATTGAGTGCTATACCCTCATCGATCGCTTTCTGAATTTCCCATTCATGAGCAGGCATTTCTTCTCTACATTCTAGACAAATTAATTGTACTTCTTTAGCCCCTAATCGTTTAGCTGTTAAAGCTACATCTACAGCTACATTGCCTCCACCAATAACGATAACATTGTCGGTTACCTTTACTTCTTCACCAAGATTAACTTTTTTAAGAAAATCAAGACCCCAGAGGATATTTGGTAGATTTGAACCCTCTACATTAAGCTTTTTAGTATTTTGAGTACCAATCGCTAAAAAAGTCGCATCAAAACCTTTTTCTATTAAATCATTAAATGACAAGTGTTCCCCTATAATTTTATTAGTTTGAATATCAATTCCCAAGCTCAATATATGATCAAGATCTTTTTGAAGGACAGCTCTTGGTAATCTATATTCAGGAATTCCTATTCTTAACATACCGCCAATATAGGAATTAGTTTCAAAAACTGTAACTGAATGTCCAAGTCTTTTCAAATAATATGTTGCCGTGAGACCTGAAGGACCTGAACCTACCACAGCTACTTTTTTCCCAGTTGAAGGTTGAATACTTATTTTTGATTTCCACAATTCACTATCATGATCCATTGCAAAACGTTTTAAAGCACAAATAGCAATAGGGTCATTAAGTTGGTTTCGACGACATTCAAGTTCACAATCATGGAAGCAAACTCTTCCAAGAACTGAAGGAAAAGGCGTTTTTTCGCGGACAACTGCCGCTGCTTCAGCATATTTTTTCTCCGCAATTAATCGAATATATCGTGGTACATCGATCCCTAATGGGCAAGTCTCTCTACAAGGAACAAGCTGTTTTTCACGTTCAGCCCAAAGGATATCTTTATCTGTCAGTGCTCCTGTTGGGCATACTTCAACACAAGCACCACAGAATTTACATCCAGAGTCCTTAAGAGTAGGGGCTATGCTCCCAACTATGGTTTCTCCATTAGAATAGACGAACCCTAAGGCTTCAACGCCCCGAAGATCTCGACAGGCTCTAACACATCTAGTACATCCGATACATAATTCGTAATTCCTGATAAAAAGTGGTTCATCTTCAATAATGGTACGTCCTTGAGGTTTATAACGTGGTACATCTTCTCGAATTCCTATATATTCTGCAACTTTTTGCAATTCACATCGTCCTAATATTGGACAACAGCGCTCTTCTACTGGAACATTAGGGGAACATGGTTCACGAGCACAACCTTCACGTTGTGCACACATTAAGCATGCATGAGGATGTTTTGAAAGTAAATTCATTAACTTTTCACGCCGTAAGTTCTGAATCTCTGGAGTATCAATTGTGATAATCATACCCTTTTCTACGATAGTACTACAAGCTGTTGGTAATCCTTCAATACCTTCGATTTTTACTACACAAAGTTGGCATCCCTGATGTTCTTGAGAGTCTTTGTTTTTAAACTTGGAATCTCCTTGGAAGATCTCTTCATTTGGTTTTAAACCTACTAAAGGTGGTAAATCAGGATGTGCACAAAGACTAGGAATATATATTCCAGCATTTTGAGATGCTTCCAAAATAGTAGTTCCTTTCTTAGCATCAACCTTAGTCCCATTAATACTTATTGATATAGTTTCCATTTTATACACACTCTAAAACTAATTAATTCTAGAAATAATCTAAAAAAAAATTATGGTTTAGTTCGATAACTAGAAGTAATAAGTAAAAATATATTTATAGATTACCACGAATGAGTTATCGCTTCAGGTTCACACGCTTTTACACAAGGTAATTCTTTTGACTTGCCACTTGCTTTACAAGGGGCACATGAGTATTTTATTTTCTTGCGATGCTCTTCAGAAACAATGGCTATTATTTCATCCCCTAGTGGATCTAACTCATTTTCCGCCATTTCAAGGACACCTTCTGGACATGCTTCTACGCATTTTCCACATGAATTACACAGATCTGTATCTATAGTAATAAAATATTCTCCTGAACCATCCTTGTAACCATAATTAGCTTTTGTCATTTGCTACCTCCAATTTTTGAATATTAAAAAAATAATTTATGCCTTTTTGCGTTCTTTTTCCACAAGAGCTTTAGCAAACAAGGCAGCTCCAATAGCACCTGCGATTTGTGGATCAATACTCGGTTCGGGAGCTTTAATTTTCAATTCATCTTCGAGTCTCTTTACAATTCCAATATTTTTAGCAATTCCACCAGTAATAGCAAATTTTTCTTCTATCCCAAGTCGTAATAACAAAGTCACAATTCGATGTGCCATAGCTGCACAATATGCTGCTAAGACCTTTTCTTTTGGCCAACCCTTTCTAAGCAATCCAACAGCTTCTGATTTGGCAAATACAACACAGGTGCTACTAACTGGCTCTGGTTCTTCATCTACTTTTAGTGACATTTCTCCCACATCATTAATGTGTACTTGAAGTAAATCTGCAAATACCTCCATCCCTCTACCTGTTCCTGCCGCACACTTGTCATTCATTAGAAACGCTGTTACTTTACCACGTTGATCACAGCGTATTGCTTTACAATCTTGACCTCCCATGTCCAATACTGTCCTTATTTCTGGACCATAAATGAAGTTAGCACCTCGAGCATGACATGCAATTTCTGTAATTGCTCGATTTGAAAATGGAACATTAACCCTTCCATATCCTGTTCCAACAACATATTGAATTTTATCTAGAGATAGACCAGTACCCTCAAGCGCCCAATCCATAGCATTATTTGCGCTATCTGGACTATTAGAACCTGTTCTCATGCTGCTATAACAATAGATTTCACCATCTACCATTATTACAGCTTGGGTGCTAACTGACCCAACGTCAACTCCTGCTGAAATAATATCTCCGTCTTGCCAGTTTAGATCGGGGTTAGTATAACGAGATTCAGTCCATCTCCAATATTCCTTGTCTAATTCTGCATTTGACATTATTTTAACCTCCAATTTTATCTTGTGCTATAAGTGCTGCTCCTAACGCACTAACATATTCTGGAGTTATAACATCTTTCGGTACTAATAGATCAAATCCTAGATTCCTATTCATTGCATCCACAAACCCAATATTTTTCGCCATACCACCTATCAATGAGATATCTTTCTCAATACCTATTTGACGTAGCATACTTGTGTTTCTATCTGCAATTGCATCATGTACGGCTCGAATTATATCCTCCTTCTTAGTTTTTTGATGTATTAATGACACGACTTCTGATTCAGCAAATATTGTACATTGTGCGTTCATTGGAATTTGTTTAGTTGATTTTAAAGATAATTCTCCCATTTCTTCAATTTCTACTTCTAATGCTCTAGACATAGCTTCTATAAACGCACCAGCACCAGCAGCACATTTCTCATTTATGCCAAAATCTTTAACTTTACCATGTTCGTCAATTTTTACGACTCTTCCCTCTTCTGCTCCTATATCAACTATAGTGCGTACAGATGGAAAAATAAAATAAGTTCCACGAGCATCGGCGGTGATTGTAGTTACATTAGTATCTGCAAACTTAATTGCTTCCATCCCAGCTCCAGTAACAGTAATATGTTTAATCTCTTCTCGTTTAATCCCAGCTTTATCAAGAGCATTATTTAATACTTGCTCTGCTGATTCTTCTTGATCAAATCCACTTAATACCGAAGCTGTAGATAAAATCTTATCATCAAAAATACAAACTTTTGTATTTTTTGAACCAGCATCCAGTCCTACTGTTATCATATAAACCACTCTTCATTCTTTTAATTTAAATTTTTAATGATAAACTTTTTTTTGATTATATAAAAAATATCTATAAATTGATTAGTATTTTATTTTCTCCATATCAATTGATTCCATAAAAGCATCTACACGCTTCATAGTTCGCTCAAGATCAAATTCTCTTTCATCTCCCATGTTACCTTCAAAGGGCATCGTTGGTATCCCTGCTTTTTGGATAGCTAAACGATTTTCTGCAATTCCGAGACTTAAACCCTCACATCCTCTATTAAAATGCAGAAATACCCCATCTAATTTCCACTCCTTAGCAATCCTAATCATCATATCAGATTTAAGTTTTGGATGGTAAAAGTGCTGCCATTCTGGTTTACTCAAATTCCATTCAGCAAGCGCTCTTAATGCTTCATCTCGATTAGTTATTTCAATATCAGGAATAGTTTTTGGACCCCATGTTCCATCTTCTTTTTCTTCCCATAATCCAATAAGACCAAACGTATAAAGGCTTCCTATTGAAACACAACCATACTGCTCTAGATACCGAAAGATTCTTAAGAATGCCCAAGGTGGCTGAGTATCTGTCATGATACGACATTGTTCATTTCCCACGGCAGCTATACCTCGTGCCACACGATCTTTTACCTCGGGATATAGCTCTTTTTCATAAAAATCTGCTACCCATTGAGCTGATTTTTTTAGAGTACCAAGAACATATAAAGAATACATTGATTTTTCATCTAAAGGAGCAGGAATTGCTTTATTAAGGGCACATATAGCAGACCAATAATAGCACGTACGAAATTCATTATATACTGCATTAATTAACAGCTCATCATCATAATCCCTTCCAGTTATTTTTTCAAGCCATTTTATACCATCATGCATCTGACCAACAATATAATTGAGTTTATGATCTGTTAGTTCTTCATATGGTCCTACTGACACATCAATGCTAAACATAGGAATTCCACCTTCAAGTTCACTTGCTACTTGATACCACTTGGAATGTGAACAGCAAATATGATCTTGCCAAACAAAGTCCGGTTTAGGGAATTTTTCTGAGAATTGGGGCCAAGCATATTTATCTATAAGTATAGAACCCCAATAATTTCGCATATAGGAGCATAGATCCCTTGCAAATCCCCTCGCTTCAGTTGCTTCCTGGCATTCAAGAGCAAATTTATCATTATATGCTACTGTTGCTCCATATGGTTCTCCCGTTAATGAATATACATCATCTCCTAAACCAGCAGGAATTGCATCAAAAGACCAGGCGCCTCCTACCCATCTAAGACCCCCTTTTTCATGAGCATCGGCAAAGTCTTTATAATAATTCTCCCTAAGAGTTTTAGCTTTATTCCAACATTTCAATAATTCTGTTGGATATTTAGTTTCTTTCATTATTATTCCTCCTTTTTGTTAAAAAAGATCCTCTTCTCTAATTATTTCTAGAAATGCCTCAACACGAGTTTTAAATTGACCAATTGGTACAGTAACATCAAATTCAAGGAATAAAGTTTGAACATTAAGATCCTTCTCCAAAGCTTCTTTGATAGCAACTGTGTCTAATTCATGCGGGTCACAAAATTTCATTTGCATAATTATTGCTCCTTGAACATCATATTCTTTAGCTAATTGAAGAATATGCTTTAATCTTGTACGTTCAGGCCAATCTTTACTTGGACATGGTATACGGTTCACATATCTTTCTGCTATTGCTTTAAGAGCATCGCCATTTGTATTAACCTCAGTATTAAAATACCGAGTACCAGTACAATGATCATCAATAACGAATCGTGCACCTAAATCTTCGACCATTGCAACGAATTCTGTATCGTCATCTTCAGAACCTAATATCATTAATCGTTCACCAGGATTATCTAAGTTCCTTGAAGGAAGTTTTTGGATGAGTTCTTCGAGTGCTTTATTATGTTCTTCTTTATTTATCATTTGTGAAGATACAACCATGTGCATTGCTTCAAGACCAGTTAACGGAGGATTAGGATTTTTTCTGAATTCATAGACTTGCTGTAATAGTTGTCTATTCTTATTCATTATATCAATTCCCCGCTGCATATCATCATCTGTAATTTGTGTTCCAGTCCACTGTTCAACTGCTTTCTTGAATAATTTTAATTCCTCTGTTAAATAAGGAACAGCATGAGGGCTTTGGACATTCATTGGGTGTGGTAAATAATATTTAAAATCCACTGGAATATGAAGATCCCAACTAGTATAAGCTTGTCTAATATGGAGACAACTTTGAGCAATCATTATTCCATCAAGATAATCATATCTCCCTTTTAAGCCCTGTGCTAAACAATCACGGCAGAAAGGACAAAACATTGCAAAAATATGTGGTTCGGAGACATCTTGTGGCTCATGACTTCCTAATATCCTTACTGGTAAAATATTTGCAGCATAGAGAATTTCTTCTGGTACGTATGTGCAAAAATATCCTATTACTTTACCACCGGTACGTTCTTTCCACTTTTTCGCATAATCATGACGATTTTCATACCAATCTTTAAATTTTTCAAACACATTTATTACCTTTATTTACACTGATTCTATATTAACAAATCCATATTAATTCGAATATCCCCTTGATTTAAACTAATTTGAAAAGTAAAAATTAAATAATAAATTTTGGTAAACCTCTATTTTCGACACAATATTAAAATCCTAATTCCTTCTCCTCGACGCATAACATCAAAAGCTTCATTTGTTTCTGAAAGCGAAAATTTATGGGTAATCAATGGTTTAAGTTGAAGTGAACCATTCTTAACTAAGTTAATAATATGAGGGTAATCTACAGGACGACATCCAAGACTTCCCATAATTTCCATTTCTCGAAACATGACTCGACCAATATCGAATCCATCCCACCGTTTGGGTGAATATCCTACAGCAACCAGGCGTCCCCCAGTTCTCAAACTATTAAATGCTTGTTTCATTGTTGCGGGGTGCCCTATGGCTTCAAAAGCTATATCGGCTCCTCCACCAGTAATCTTTCGAATAGCACCAACAACCTCTCTCTCATCCATGTCTTTTGCTAAAATAGTTTCTACAGCACCAATTTTTTTAGCAACTTCAAGCTTTTTAGGGACAATATCAACAGCGACAGCTAAACCACCGGCGGCTTTAACATTTTGAACGACATTAAGACCAATTCCACCACATCCAATCACTACTGCCCAATCACCAGGTCTTACTTGACCTCGATTTTTTACTGCGTGGTATGGTGTTGAAACAGCATCAGAAATGATACAACTTTCTTCTAATGACATTTCTGTGGGAAGATGGACTACATCTTTTATAGGAACCTTAATTTGCTCAGCAAATCCTCCATCAATATGATTTCCAAGCATTATCTGATTTAGGCATATGTTTTCCCTACCTGTTCTACAATTAACACAATATCCACAGGAAAGCACAGCTGGAATGATAACATGGTCTCCCTTTTTAAAATTTTTCACATCATCACTTATCTCTTTAATACGTCCTGATATCTCGTGACCTAAAATAAGAGGTGGCTGTTTAACTGTAGGTACTCCATGCTCTAAATAACCAAAATCAGTATGACATACTCCACATGCTTCAATTTCAATTATAGCTTGACTTTTTTCATCAGAGATGCTTGGATCAGGATAATTATTATCAATCTTTAAAGGTTCTTTAACTTTTTCAAAAACTGCAGCTTTCATCTCAATTTCCTATACTTTTTTTCATTTTTATTTTAATTTAAATATAATTCTTATTAAATTTAGGATAACTATCGATTTTGCCAATTGGGTGATCGTTTCTCTAAGAATGCTTGTAAACCTTCATTTGCATCATGAGTAGACATTATTTCTTTAAGATAAAATTCTTCGATTTCGTCTAATTTAGCCTTAAAATCGATCCCTAAAGCTTTAATGAATGCTTTTTTTGTATATTGTAGAATAATTGTACTTATATCATCAAAAGATTTAAGAAATTCTCTAAATTGTTGTTCATATGATTCAAATGGGAAGACATGGTTGGAAATTCCAAGTCTATAAGCTTCTTTTGCATCAATTATCTCACCTAACATAATAAGCTCAAAAGCTTTCTTATTTCCTATAATTTGGGGAAAAGCTAATACTGCAATAGGCGGAAGAACACCGACTTTTATTTCTGGTTGTCCAAATTTTGCTTTATCTGAAGAAATTACAACATCACAAAATGTAGCAATCTCACAACCTCCACCAAGAGCAGCCCCTTTAATGCTTGCTATTGTTGGGCACTTCAACTTGTAAAGGTTTCTAAATATTCCGTGAAATTCCTTAATCATTTTTGGTGCTTTTTCACCTATATGATCAGCAATATCAACTCCAGCTGAAAAGGCTTTTCCGTTGTGATCGAATATTACTGCTTTTAATGATTCATCCTTGAGAAAACCTTCAAGAGCGTTATTAATTTGCTCCATCATGTTTATTGTTAATATATTTAATGGACCATTGTTGAATGTTATTTTTCCAAAATTATTGGCTTTATCAACTATGATTAAATCATTTTTCAAATTATATCCTCCAATATGGCTATAAATTTTTTTTTTATTACTTCAATTTAATTCTATTTGAGTTTAGCTCCACAATTACCACAAAACTTGAAATCAGAAGGTATGTTTTTAGCATTGCAGGAAGGGCATGTTACAGAAGGTGGTCCCCATAAAAATTCAGGATGAGGACTTTCTCGTACACCCCGATAGTTTGGAGGGCGTTTTTCTACAAATGCCGACATTCCTTCAAGTGGTTCCCATGAAGCATAATGAATTGATAACCAATCTTTGGCATGTCCTATCGTTTGATGCCATACAAGATCTTTCCAAAAATTAACTTGTTGTTTGGTGTATCTCATGCATTCTGGAAATTTATCAATAAGTTTCTGACAATACTTATCAATTTCATCATCTATTTCATTATAGGGAACGACTGAATTGACTAAACCCCATTCTAAAGCTTTTTCAGCCGAAATAGGTTCACAGAGATATAAAATTTCTCTGGCTCGACGATCACCGACAATAATTGGTAACCATTGAGTCGCACCTCCGCATGCAACAGATCCTACTCGAGTTCCTACTTGTCGGATTGTAGCATGGTCTGCAGCTATAGCTAAATCACACGCCATTTGCCATTCATTCCCACCCCCTGCAACCATGCCGTTGATTCTTGCTATAGTAGGTTTGCCAATATTACGGAACACATCATGAGCTTCTTGAAAAATGCACATCCATTTCCAATATTCAGCAGGTTGAACTGTGAATCTTTCTTGATACTCTTTGACATCTCCACCAGTACAAAAAGCTTTGTCGCCTGCTCCAGTTAAGATAATAACAGCAACTTTATTATCCCACGCAGCGTCATGGAATGCTTCAATCATTTCCATTAATGTGAGTGTTGAATAAGCATTATATACTTCTGGTCGATTAATGGTAACAGTTGCTTTCCACTCTTTCTTTTCATAAATTATTTCTTTAAAATCAAATTCTTTTGGATCCTTAGGTGTAAAATTAGGTTCTTTAGTATACGTCATTACCATCACTACATAACTTAACTTTTTTGATTTCTTTTATTTTATTATTATTTTTAGATAATTTTCCAAATTAATTTAAAATTTGTTAATAGATGATATTTAGTGGGAATAAAATTCCACTAAAAGCTTAATTCAGATGGAATATTAAAAAAACTAATATTTATACAGAGTCTTCTTATTATATCTAATGTAAATTAACAAAAGATTAGATACAATCTAAATCAAAAACCATGACTCCAGATAAAGAAAAAAGGAAAGAGAAAAAAGATTTAGATTTCTCAATCAGAGGAAAAGACTGGGAAAAAGGATTTACTATTGAAAAAAATAGAGTTGCTGAATTCGTAGAATTGTATGAATCAATTGGTTATGATACTCGTGTTGAACCTGCTACTCCAGATGAGATGGAAGGATGCCAAGTATGTTTTAAAACTGATTTTGATAATTTGAGAACGATTTTCATAAAACGAATAAAAAATAAAGATAATGAAATGGATTTAAAAAAGTTATAGTAATTTTTACAAATTATACCTCAAAAGCCCATTCTCCTTTTCGCATGATTGGTTCTTCTTTACCATCCTTAGTAATTCCATCAACATCCATTTCTCCTGAGCCAAACATACAATCAATATGAATTAAACTATAATTACCTCCTAAAGCGGTAAATTTTTCATCGCTTAATTTTTCACCATCTTTGAAGCTAAATTTATATCCTCGACCTAAAGCGATATGATTTGAAGCATTTTCATCAATAAGAATATTATAGAATAGTAAACCTGATTGTGATATAGGTGATTTGTGCGGAACCAGAGCAATTTCTCCCAAATAACTTGCCCCATCATCAGTCTGAATTAGCTTTTTAAGAAAATCTTTCCCCTTTTTAGCACTCAGTTCAACAATTTTTCCGTTAGAAAATGTAAATTGATATTCTTCTACCACACCTCCACTAATATAAAGTGGTTTAGTGCATTTTACTACGCCCTCAGTTTTTTCTTTATGAGGTATTGTAAATACTTCCTCTGTGGGAATATTCGCAACAAAACTAATTCCATTTTGACTTTTCATGGAAGCAGCATGCCATAAATGACCTTTAGGCAAACCGATTCTTAAATCTGTTCCAGATGCTTCAAATTTTAAGGTTTCATATTGTTTTTGGTTTAAATAATTTGTTCTTGAATTAAGCTGGTTTATATGATCCTTCCAAGCAGAAACTGGATCACCATTTGTAATACGACAGATTTCAAAAAGAGTCTCCCAAAACTTTGATTTACGTTCCTTTTGAGGCAGTTCTGGAAATACTTTATCAACCCACCCATCAATGGGAGCTGTAATTACTAACCAATTAGTAGTATTTTTAACCACATAATTCATTAGTGGTTCAACATTTTTGAAAGCCGTCTGTTGGAGTGATGCAATTTTTTCGGGATCTTGATCAACTAGTAAATTAGGGTTGTCCGCATATATAACAAGCATTGCATCACCAGTTTCAGCAAATTTTACTGCCGTATCAACTTTCCATTCTGGATATTCTTCAAATGTGTCATCAGGGGCATTTTGAATTCGGATTAATCGCAAAGTATCATCATTCCAATTTACATCAACTAATTTTGCACCAGCTTGATATGCTTTTTTGGCAATTACACGGACAAATGGAGCTAATTCTAATGGTACACCTGGTAATGCAAATATTGGTGGTCCAATTAATAACCGTTGACCTGGCTGTAAATTAAGCCCAACTTTTATAATAACTTCAGCAAACTTTTCTAGAAGCTGTTCAAATTCAGTTGACATTAGATTTTCCCAGTATTTTTAATATTTAATTAAAAGATTGTTCTATTTTCAGATTATACCTACCATATATTTATATTTTATTTGGAATCATACCATTTTCAAATATTTTTAGTCAAGATTTTTATCTTTTTTTTCATTAGATTAATTTATGTCGAAAACAGAAATCGTTAAATTTGATGATTATAAAGAGGGAGATTCAGCTTCTTGTAGTAAAACCATTACTGAAGCCGATGTAACCCTATTTGCTGGAATCAGTGGAGATTTTAATCCACTTCACGTAAACGAAGAATTTGCAAAAACGCAAATGTTTGGAAAACGGGTTGTTCATGGAGCTTTTAGTTCAGCTCTAATTTCCGCAGTTCTAGGTGTTCATATGTTTGGAGCAGGAGCACTCTATGCTTCTCAAAAAGTCGTATTTAAAAAACCAGTATATATTGGAGATACATTGACTGCTGTAGCTACGATAACAAAAAAATATACAAAAGAAGGAAAAAGTGGAACTTTGCAATTCCTGGAAGTAGATACTAAAGTCTTAAATCAAAACAAGGAAGTTGTAACAGACGGAGAAGCTCAAGTTATAATTATGTAAATCTCTTTTTTTTAAAATTTTCTAATTTTTAATATTTTTTTAATATTCACCATTTAATGTATGGGATATTTTACCCACATAATTTTTAACGATATAGTTACCATTTCAGTTATTCTAAGACGATTTAATATAAGGTAAATACTATAAAAAGAAAGATTTATTATTTAATATTATCTTTAAAAAACAGAATAAAATATGTTTAGAAATCGTTCAGAACCAGTCAAAAAATGAATAAAAGAGGATAAAACGATGTCATGGCTTAATATAGGTGAAATTATTAATGTAAATGCCACTAAGTATCCCGATAAACTTGCTTTAAAAGACGTAAAACGAAAATTGACTTTTAAAGAACTAAATGAAAGATCTAATAAGCTTGCAAATGGAATTCTTAAAAATGGAATAAAAAAAGGGGACAAATTAGCAATTTTATCTAATAATTCGATAGAATTTATGGAAATTTATTCTGCGGCGGCTAAAGGAGGATTCATAATCGTTCCATTAAATTTTCGTTTGCATCCAGATGAAATATCATTTATAATTAATAATTCAGACGCAAAATGGTTATTTGTAGAATCCAGATTTCGTGAAGCCACTGAAAAAATATGGCAAAGAGCAAAAGAATTAGGATTTGAGAACGTTGATCGTATATTAATTGCAGATGCACCGACAAAAGGTTGGAAATATTACGAAGACATTGTATCGATGGGGGAGAATACTTTTCCGAATGTTAAAGTAAAGCCTGAAGATACTTGGGTAATCCTTTATACATCAGGTACGACAGGGAGACCAAAAGGAGTAGTACGCTCCCATAGTTCTTATACTGCCTTTTTTTTGATTAATGAAGCAGAATTTTCATTTACTCCTCAAGATTATGGAATGATTTTAATGCCTCTGTCTCATGTAAATTCTACATTCTATTCATTTGTCTTCACTTACTTAGGTGCTCCATGCTATATCCATATTGAGTATAAATTTGATCCTGAAGAAATATTAGAGATAATTCATCGGGAGAAAATAACTTTTACTTCAATGATACCTACCCACTATAATTTAATATTAAACCTTCCAAAAGAAGTAAAGGAGAAATATGATCTTAGTTCTGTTAGAGCTCTTTTAACGTCTTCAGCTCCTGCCTCTAAACAGATGAAACTAGAAGTAATGAAACTTTTTGAAAAGACTCAGCTTTTTGAAGCTTATGGTTCGACAGAGGCTGGTCTGGTTACTCTCCTTCGACCTGAAGATCAAATGAATAAGTTAGGATCTATAGGAAAAGAATGCATAGGTACTGATCGCATACTTATATTGGATGAAGATAAGAATCCAGTGCCTGAAGGGGAAATTGGTGAACTATATTCTCGTGGACCACAAATGTTCGATAAGTATTACAAATTACCAGAAAAAACTAGAGATTCATTTAAGGGAGAATACTTTAGCGCAGGTGACATGGCTAAAAGAGATGATGAAGGATTTTATTACTTAGTAGATCGGAAGGCTAATATGATAATTACAGGTGGAGAACATGTTTATCCTTCTGAAGTTGAAAAAGTTATTATATCCAATCCAAATGTTATTGAATGTGCTGTAATTGGTTTACCGGATTATAAATGGGGAGAAAGGGTGACTGCAGTATGTGTTTTAAATAAAGAAGTGGAATCTGCAGATAAGCTGACCAATGAAATACGCGAATTTTGCGAAGATAAGTTAGCAAGATTTAAGCTCCCAAAAGAATGTGTATATATTAGCTCAGAAGAGATGCCTAGGACGGGTTCAGGAAAAGTTATTCATCGCATATTAAAAGAACGATTTAATAAACAAATTAATAATGAATAAGTAACTATAAGAAAAATAATCAATCCTAAATAAGAGTGTAAATTAAATGTCTTTTAAAAAAGCTTATATCCCTTATGGAGCCTATTGGAGCACCCCTTTTAGCCGATGGCAAGGTAGCTTTCAGAATCTTCATGCGATAAAGTTTGCGGCGGATATGACCACTAGATTTTTAAATGAAAGGGAAATCTCTCCTAATAATTTTGATGAACTCATATTGGGTATTACAATTCCACAGCTTTATTGTTTCTATGGAGGACCTTGGTTAGCAAGTATGATTGGAGCTGAACATGTTACTGGACCTATGATTAGTCAAGCATGTGCGACAGGGACCAATTCTATTTCGATTGCTGCGCAGAATATAGAAACGGAAACAAACAAAAATGTACTTGTAGTAACCACAGATCGATGTTCCAATGGACCTCATCTTGTCTATCCGAACCCTCAAGCACCAGGAAGCACGTTAGACGCAGAAAATTGGGTATGGGATAATTTTGGTCGAGATCCTTTTGCTAAAAATGCTATGATCGAAACAGGTGAGAATGTAGCTAAAGAAGTAGGAATTACTAAAAAAGAACAAGACGAACTCACCATATTACGTTATAATCAGTATCAAGATTCTTTGAGAGATAATAGAACATTCCAAAAGAAATATATGATCGAACCAATCGAGGTTAAAGATCATTCTGGGCGAAAAGTATTGGCAACGGTAGAAGGTGATGAAGGTATATATCCAACAACTATAGAGGGATTGTCGAAACTTAAACCAGTACTTCCAGAAGGTACAATAACCTATGGAACTCAAACCCATCCTGCAGATGCAAATTGTGGTCTTATCGTCGCTACAAAAGAAAAATCGGATCAGTTAAGGAAAAGAGAAGATGTTGAGGTAAGAATTGTCTCTTATGGAGAACATAAAACAAAGAAAGGATATATGGCTATGGCAATTGTTCCGGCTGCAAATAAAGCACTACAAAATGCAGAGATTTCCATACAAGATGTATCAGTAATTAAAACACATAATCCTTTTGCAGTAAATGACATTTATTTCTGTAAAGAGATGGATATCGATTGGAAAGATATGAATAATTATGGAAGTTCACTTATATATGGTCATCCTCAAGCACCTACAATGATGAGAATTATTATAGAATTAATAGAAGAGTTGGTGGAGAAAGGGGGAGGATTAGGTTTAGCTGACGGTTGTGCTGCAGGAGATACTGGTGCAGCTCTTGTTTTGGAAGTAAAAGTTGACTGAATTTTTGAAAGTACAACTTAATCAATGGTGAGGCATCTTTAATGCTAAGAAAGAAAATACTGGCAGTGAAAGAATTAAACAAATTAATGTCTGATTATTATCATGAGTTAGATCATGCCTCTAAAAGTGATGAGAAGAAAGTTGCTTGGTGTTCGAGTGTTGGTCCAGCAGAAATTTTAAGAAGTCTAGAATTTAAAGTTTATTTCCCAGAAAACCACAGTGCTATGTTAGGTTCCTCAAGAATGGCCACAGATTTAATTCCATATGCGAATGCGATAGGTTATTCACCAGAAATATGTTCATATCTTACTGCTGATATTGGGGCATATTTAAAAAGAGTAACTCCATTATCAAAAGTCTACCCTGATATTAAGAGTGTGCCAAAACCTGATGTGCTTGTATTTAATACAAATCAATGTAGAGAGGTTCAAGATTGGTTTGGATGGTTTGCTAATGAATATAACGTTCCATTAATTGGCATTTCTACACCTAGAAATGTGGGTGAAGTTACAACCTCACATATTACATTTATAAAACAACAAATGGAAGATTTAATTAAATCCTTAGAGAAGATTTCGCATATTACATTTGAGATTAATAGACTTAAAGAAATTGTTTCACTCTCTCGTGAATGCTCTGATCTTTGGAAAAAGGTTTTAGATACAGCAGCCAACATACCTTCACCTATCACTTTTTTTGATGGAACCATCCATATGGGACCTGCTGTAGTTTTGAGAGGAACTCAACAAGCTGTGGATTATTATAGGATCCTATTAAAAGAATTACAAGATAGAGTAAAAAACCAGGAAGGAGCGGTAGAGAATGAACGTTTTAGACTTTATTGGGAAGGAATGCCTATTTGGGGAAGACTTAGACACTATTCTGAGCTATTTGCTAGTCTTAGAGCATGTGTAGTTGCTTCAACTTACTGTAATAGTTGGATCTTTTCAGCTTTTAATGAAAACGATCCTTTTACTAGTATGGCAAAAGCCTATACTGAACTGTTTATCGTACGTTCAGATGAATATAAAGAAAAATATCTCAACAAAATGATAGAATTTTTTAAAATTGATGGCATAATTTTTCATGATGCAAAAACGTGTCCACATAATACTAATTCCCGCTATGGGATGCCGCAAAGACTTGAAATAGATACGGAGGTACCAAACTTAATTATAAATGGAGATTTAAACGACTTGAGATGTCTTTCTGACGAACAATCAAGAACAAGCATAGAAGCTTTTATTGAACAATTAGAAGAGAGCTAAAATTGCTAGAGGAGGAAATTTTAGGAATTAAATAAGTATAATTTTTAAAGAATTAAGAATAAAAAACTTTGTAAATAACAATTCGAATGATAAAAAGAATTTCCATCAAATACTTAAGATAAAAGAAAGAAAAAAATGGTTAATAAAATAAAAGCTATTGATATAAAAAATTACATTGGTAAAGAATTTACTACTGAATGGTATAAAGTAAATCAAGAAAATATTAACCTATTCGCAGATCTTATGAAAGATCATCAATATATTCATGTAAGCCCAGAAGAAGCAAAAAGTTCAATCTATGGGAGGACTGTTGCTCATGGTTTTTTTGTCTTATCTATGCTAGGTTTCTTTACTTTGCAAGATGGTAAAAGAGATTCGATGCAATTCTATGTAACAGATGCAAAAGCAATACTTAATTATGGATTTGATAAAATTAGGTTCATTTCTGCCGTTCCAGTTGGATCTTATATTCGAGATGTTTCATATATCTCAAAAGTTGAATTAGTAAAAAGGGGTGTGAAATTTACATCCCATCATCTAATAGAAATTAAAGGACAAGATAAACCTGCTCTTATAGCGGATTGGATAAATTTACTAGTTTTATAAAAATAATTATCCTCCTACAAGTGGGGGGGAGATTATTATTTCATCTCCATCCTTTAATTTTGTTTTCAATTCATCTAAAAAGAGGTAATTTCTTCCATTTACCAGAATAACTGCATGACTCTCTAAATTTCCTTGCGAATCTATAAAACTTTTCCGTATTCTTTTTCCGTGCTTACTCATGAATTGATCTATCACATCACCTAATGTATTAACATCTGAATATTTAATCTGTGTTAATCCAATATCAGTTGAAAATATTGTCATTAGTTTCAATGTGACATCTGCCATTAAATTCTTAATATTCTGATGAGATTAAAAATTTTTTCCAAAAGAATTTTAAAATTTAATAGCAAGGTTAATAATTTTTTATTAATATTTCCTAATCTAAAAATGATGAATTTTTAGATTTAATACTTAAGTCAACCTTTATATTTAAGTGGAGTGAATGGATTCCAAGAATAGAATTATCCAACAATTAAATCGGATTTTAAAGGAAAGTCAAGTATTGACTGATTTAGAAGACCGCTATGTATATTCGTTTGAAAAGATTTTTTTAGACCAAACTTATTCAAAGCCTGATATTATAGTTAGAGTTTCCTCCTTGAAGGAAGAAAAGGAAGTAATAGAATTATTAGAAAAAGAGAATGTTATATTGATTAAAAGAGGTGAAGAAGCTTCATCTTTTAATGATAAAACATCAAAATTTTTAATTTTATTAGATAACATAAAAATCCCTAAACTTGAAAATTATTCTGAAAAAATTGGAGAAAAGGATGATAATATCACAAAGTTTAATGAACTGCATATAGCAGGATATGGAACTTATAGGAATCTTGCTTTATTGGTTCAAAACTTACTTTATGGAAAAACCCTAAACAAATGTCGACAATGTATTACCTGCAGTGGATATTGTACAGTATCATCTTCTTTTAATGGAGTAGAAACATGGTCTTCGAAGGGAAGAATGCTCATAACCAAAGGAATAATGAATGGAGAATTAAACTTTTCAGATAAGATTGTTGATATTTTATATAATTGTACAAAATGTGGACTGTGTTTCGCCCAATGCTTTCCAGATTTAGAGTTTCATGAAGCAATACTTCATTTAAGGCATGATATGGCAGAAAAGAGTTTGGTCCCACAAATCTTTCATAGAGCAGCAAATAATATTTTTGAAAATGGGGATCCTAGTGCTACACCCGTCACCCATCGCCTTACACGGATAAAAAATCTTTCTGAATTGTATTTACCAGAAAAATCAGATACTCTATGTTGGTTAGGGTGTACAGTAGCAACTAGAACCCCGAAAACAGCTGAAGCATTTATCAATATTTTAAATCATGTTAACGTCGAATTTACCATGTTAGGAGAACAGGAAGGATGTTGTGGGTATGTTTTAATTTCATCTGGGTTATGGGAAGAAGCTACTAAAGTTGCTAATGAAGTTATTAAACGAATTGAGAAAACTGAGGCAATGACTTTGATAACACCTTGTTCTGGGTGCTATTATACGTTTACAAGACTTTATCCTGAAATCCTTAATCTCGAGATGCCTTGTGAGATCCTTCATACATCACAATATATTGAAAAATTAATAAGAGAAGAAAAACTCAAGCTAAAACCCTTAAATTTAAATGTTACATATCATGATCCATGTTCATTAGGAAGACATTGTAAAGTGTATGAGGCACCTCGTAATGTATTGAAAGCAATACCTGATCTTAACCTCATAGAAATGCCTTTAAATAAAGAATTTGCGCGATGTTGTGGCGGAGGAGGTGGACTTTGGACATATAATAATCAAGTTAGTAAGGAATTGGCATATACCCGGCTTAAAGAAGATTTAATTCCAACTAATGTCAATATTTTAACAACAGCTTGCCCATTGTGCCAATTGAATTTCCGTTTTGCTTCACATATGAATTTTCTTTCTAAAAACTCAATAAAGATCTATGATATTATAGAAATAATTGAATCAGCTATGTAGATCATTATGTTATTTCGCTAATCCTCGAATCTTTGGTTGTCCTGGCCATGGCCAAGAAATTCGATATTTTATTTTACAACGAGGACATGTAGCTTCTTTTGCATTTGGTTTAATTGGAAAGCGTTCTAAACAATTTAAGCATCTGCATTGAGAACCTTCACTCATATAAGGATCACTTTTTTTTAAAAAGAATATAATTATTAAACTGTTGCTAAACGGTTTCCATTATACAATTTTAAATTAATTTATTAATTATTAGTTTTTCGTTGAAATATTTAAATCTAATGGAAAATTTAAATAAAAAGTAAATTATTTTAATTTTTGAAGTCAAAACTATTAATAACTTTCATTCTCAATTTAATTCTGCTGCAAATGTGGGCACCGATTCCCATTCCAATAAAAATATTAGAGATTTACGTTTTACTGAAATTAAGAAGTAAAGGTGGTATAATATAGTTTGGAATAAAAAAATTGCTTATATTGATTTATCTACTGGAGATATAGTAAAAAAAGCAATTCCAAAATCAATCCGAAAGCAATTTTTAGGTGGAAGAGGTGTAGATATGTATCTTTTATACAATTATTTATCACCTGGAATTGATCCTTTAAGCCCTGAAAATGTTTTACTTATAGGTACTGGATTACTTACTGGAATCCCTGCACTTGGGAGTGGTAGATGTGATATTGCAGCAAAATCACCGATAACTGGAGCAGTTGGCGACTCTAATGTTGGAGGTTTCTTTGCCCCTGAACTGAGAATGGCGGGATTTGATCACTTGGTAATAAAAGGAAAAGCAGATAAACCTGTTTATCTTTGGATAAATGATGGAGAAATAGAAATAAAGGATGCAAACTATCTCTGGGGGAAGGATACGTTTAAAACGCAAACACTTATTCGCTCAGATCATGGAGATGAAGAAATTAAATCTTTAGTAATAGGTAATGCAGGTGAAAATCTTGTGCGTTTTGCTAATATAAGAACTGGCATGAAGAATTCTGCAGGACGAACAGGTATGGGATGTGTTATGGGTTCAAAGAATTTAAAGGCAATAGCTACTCGTGGTACAATGGATATAGAATTTGCTTATCCAGACCAATTATTGGATTATTGCAAAGAAATGATTGATAAGGTTATGAAAAATCGGTATTCAAGAGCGGCATCAAAATGGGGCACACTCATAATTTATAGTGCTACAAATACTACTGGATTAATTCGAACAAGAAATTTTCAATTAAATCAGCTAGAGCAGGGATGGGATATTGAACCTGAAGAATTAGATAAATATACAATTGGGATGTCTGGTTGTTATGGTTGCCCTGTCAGCTGTCGACACCGTTATATATTAAAGGATGGGCCCTATGCACCTATTTTCGCAGAAGGTCCAGAATACACTTCATTAGGAGCATTTGGTACTATGGTAGATTGCAAAAAAATGGAAACTATTCTTGTTGGGAACCATCTTGTCAACAAATATGGTTTAGATACATTAGAAACTGGAGGCCTCATAGCTTGGGCAATGGAACTATACGAAAAGGGAATACTTACTGAAAATATGACAGACGGATTAAAGCTTGAATGGGGTAATGAAGAAGTCGTTTTTGAACTTATTAGAAAAATCACTCAAAGAGAAGGATTTGGTAATGTACTAGCTGATGGATTTGAAAACGCAATAGCTAAGATTGGAAAGGAATCTGAATTTTATGCCATTAAAGTAAAGGGTATGAGTAATTTACATTCAGATGAGCGTCCTACGCCTAGTTTGGCTTTGGGTATTGCCACCTCAACAAGAGGAGCCGATCATTTGAGAAGTCGCCCAGCTATAGATCTGTATGGATTACCAGAAGATTTTTTAGAAGAAATATATGGTGGAAAAATGTCTTCAGATTATCGATCTTATCAAGGGAAAAGTCGTATGGTTTGGTGGCAAGAACTTTTATACGCAGTTACAGATTCACTCGGCACGTGTAAGTTTCAAACAGTATTCTTGGCTGTTCATGCTCCAAAATGGGAGGAATATTCAAAACTAATCCATTTAGTTACTGGGATGCAATTTTCAAACTCTCAACTTATGGATATTGGTGAGAGAATTTATACTATTGAAAGAATGTTTAACAATAGAGAGGGATTTTCAAGAAAAGACGATATTTTACCAGAACGCTACTTTAAAGAAGTTACTCCTATAGGACTTCCAAGAGTGAAAGGTATTAAAATTGATAAAAGAAAATTTGAAGAGATGCTTGATGAGTATTATACTCTACATGGATGGGATAATAATGGAATTCCCACAGAGAAAAATCTTCAGAAACTTGGAATTGAAAAAGAACAATCTCATATTATTTAAAATCGAGGCTTTTAGAATGCAAAAAATATTATTTGTTGATCCAGAAAAATGCACAGGATGTAGACTTTGTGAGAATGTATGTTCGATCTATCATGAGAAAGTTTGTAATCCTTCTCGGGCAAGAATTCATATTGTAAAATGGGAAAATGCAGGACTCTATATTCCAATGGTTTGTCAGCAATGCGAAACTCCTATTTGTGAGACTGTTTGTCCTATGCATGCTGTGAGCAGAGATGAGAAGACAGGAGCTATGCTTATTAATCATGATTTATGTGTAGGGTGTAAATTGTGTGTAATGTTCTGTCCGCTCGGTGGAGTTGGGATAGACAAGAATAGAAAGATTTTAAAATGTGACCTTTGTGGTGGTGATCCCTTATGTGTGAAGTACTGTATCCCTGGTGCTCTGCAATTTATTGATGCAAATTCAATTAATTTAAGGAAAAGAAGAATAGCGGCAGAAAAATTCTCAGATTTAATGAAAAAGTTGCTAGAGGTATCAATATAAAGAAATTTTATGTAAATTTAAAGAGGTTTAAATATGGTTGAAAAATTTAAAATTGGAATTCTTGGAGTAGGACCAACAGGAGGGATTTTGGCAGCCCATCTAGCTCAAGCAGGCCATAATGTAGTCCTTATTGACATATTTAAAAGTCACATGGATAAAATAAAAAAGAATGGACTAAAGATAACAAATCTTAAAGAATTTATTGCTCAATTCGCAAAAAAAAATATCTGTTATTCAATAGATGAACTTCAAAATAAACAAGTGGATACTTTATTTATTGCTGTAAAAGCATCTCATCTTGAAGAAATTTTACCACAAATTAAAAATGTTATTAAATCCAACACTACTTTAATTAGTTTACAGAATGGTTTTGATACGGAGGATCTTATTGCTGAATATGTTGGAAAAGAGAATTCTATGCGTATTGTTGTTAATTATGCTGGAAATTTAATAGATAATGGAATTATAAGAATGTCATTCTTCAATCCTCCTAATTATTTAGGCATATTAACAGCAACTGCTGAAGAAAAGGCTAAAAAGTTAGCAGAAATTATCACTACTTCTGGATTAGAAACTGTATTTACTCCAGATATAAAAAAGTATGAATGGATAAAATGTATACTTAACGCGATAAGTCCTGTTTGTGTTACAACAGGGATGACAATGAAACAAGCAATGGAGTTCCAGGATACAAGGAATCTTTGTAGAGAAATCTTGCGTGAGGGAATCGAAGTCGCTCGAGCACGTGGTATTAATTTTGAGCCATCCTTTTTAGATTCCTGCATGAATTATCTGGACAAAGCAGGCCACCATAGAGTTTCAATGCAAGCTGATATTGAAGCAGGAAATCCATCAGAAATTGAATTTCTAAATGGAAAAATAGTGGAATATGGAAAAATAGAAGAAATACCAACACTTTATAACAAAATATTTGTTTCCTTAATTAGAGGGTGTGAACAACCCTCTGTTAAACGTTGATCAATGATTATACAATTATGTCTGACGAATTATATTTTATAGGTATTGATGTTGGGACGTCATATGTAAAAGCTGTAATTTTAAATGAATCTAAAGAGATTTTAGGTTCCTTCATTAAACGAACTGGCGCAAGGGTTGAGCAATCAAGTAAAATTGCCTTTGAAAACGCCATTTCAAACGCTTCATTATCTAGATCTGAAATTAAGTATATAACGTCGACAGGATTTGGGAAGGATAAAATTTCTTTCGCTAATTTTAAGAAAACTGAAATTAGTTGTCATGCAAAAGGTGCCTATCACTACTTCCCCAAAAAGATTACAATTATAGATATAGGAGGGCAAGATACTAAGGTTATTAAACTAGACGATAAAGGAAAAATTATTAGATTCAAAATGAATAGAAAATGTGCAGCAGGAACAGGCGTATTTATTGAGGAGATCGCAAATCGACTAGATATTCCTCTAAATGAGATGAATAATATTGCAAGCAAGTCTACTATGAATGTTCCTCTTGGAAGTTTTTGCACTGTTTTTGCTAAAACAGAAATTCTTACTCGTATTAAAGAAGGAGAAAAAGTGGAAGATTTAGTGAAAAGCGCATTTGAATCTGTTATAAGGAGAATCATTGAGATGATAGAACTAGAGGGTACTATAGTTCTTACGGGGGGAGTTATAGCTCACAATAGCATAATAGGGGAGATATTAAAAAGAGAAATAAAAGCTGATTTTTTAATCCCTCCATACCCACAACTGACTGGAGCTATAGGAGCAGCGTTATTTGCAATAGAGAATTATGATCTTATTTGACTGTATTCTCAAAAAAAAAGAAAAATTAGTATAAAAAAAATTGAAAGATTAACTTATTAATTGACTACGTTCTTTTCGTGCTTGTTTTGTATTTTCATTAGTAATATAAAAACCAATGAAATAGCATATCAATACAACAATAAAAGCTATTAATGCCGTCAAATAAAACCATCTAAATCGTTCTTCTATGAGATCAACTATTACCCATTTAAATAACCACATTATACCCCCGCCCAGCATTACAAAGATTATGTCGAATAAAGCATTAAGAAAAGTATCTTTTCTATTTTCGTATTTTAATCCAAGTCTCCATAATATAACGTTTTCAAAAAATTCCCACAATATAGCAACTATTAGAACGCCTAAATATATCCAATACCATCCTAATGTCGAAGAGATATCCGTGATATATTGATAGAGAGTAATCATTAAAGAAAGAATCGCAAACGATCCAATTCCTAAATCAATATGACCCCAACTATAAAAATCTATGGGTGAACGACCGACATAATCCTCAAGTAATCCCACAAAGGGAGCATAATGTGAATTTTTGGATTCTTCACTTGACATATTAAATCCTCTTTATTTTTGGATAAACCAAATCAAATTTTTAAAAAAATATATTTGAATTACAAATAAAATAGTCTTTTTTAATTTAAAATTGATCTTATTATGTTTTATTTTTCATTGTGATTTTTGCAGAATTATAAAATTAATTCATTTGATTTAATAAAAACAACACACCTAAATTCAAAATCTTGATAAAAATAATTCCAGATTTATGATTTTATGTAAAACATTAATTTAGCTCAAACTTTTATATTTAAAATTAGTAAAGTTTATGTAGCATAACTTTATAGGATGGAATAATTTTGTATTAATAGCTATTGTAGGAAATGTAAGAGTAATTATTAAAAAATAAACCCAGTATAACATTGATGAACAAAAATAGATCTTCTAAAAACATTTAATAATTTGCGTTATAAAATTAAAATACTTAAAAGTTATGAGTGTTTTAAGGTAATTTTAAGCTTATTAAGATCTTAATAAAATCTAAATTTGTATCTATAGGTAACTTATAAATTAAAAATTTGTGTACAAATTCGGATTATATTTTTAGAAAAAAATGTTTTTTTTTCCATAATTTTTACAGAAAAATTTTTTTTTTAATTAAAATTATGAACTCTTTCGACTTATATTTTTGAACCAAGGATGTATTAAAGAAATATAAAATTTTTAATCGCATAATAGTGGTATAGCAATTATATTTACAGAATAATCGAACAGAGCGTTCATAATTTTTAAGAATTTTACGAAACATTTAATAGTCTAGATAACTAATTAATTACTAGAAAAAATTATTTTTTTCTAAGGAGTGGAATGTTTCTTTTTTAGCCCATAATTATTCCTCCACGAAAATTTTGGTAAGATCCATTCTAACACTCCTTATTTTTTCCCCTCTTTTTAGTTCCAGCTTTAACTTTAAAGTTGATTATCTTAACAATCAATTTTAATTAGTTGATAAATAAATGTTTAAATATCAAAGAAAAAATTTTTGATTTATTCTTCAGATTTTAATTTTTTAAATTCTTGAATAAGGACTGGAATTATTTCATGAAGATCCCCAACAATACCATAATGAGCCCAGTTAAAGATTGGAGCATTTGGATCTTTATTTATTGCAACAATAATATCAGAATTTTGCATGCCTACAATATGTTGAATCGCCCCAGAAATCCCACAAGCAATATATAATTTTGGAGACACAGTTTTACCAGTCTGACCTATTTGTCTATCTGGATCTATCCAATTTAACTCAACAGTTATTCTCGATCCTCCTACTTCAGCATTCAATACATCAGCTAATTCTTGTATAATTCGAAAATTTTCTTTGGAACCGACACCACGACCTCCAGCCACTATAAATTTAGCATCCTCAAGATTTACAGCATTATTAGTTTTACTAATTACTTTTACTATTTTTGAAACTGAGTCTTTTTCTTTAAACTGATAGTTAATTTTCCTAATTTTTACTTTTTTCTGTATTTTATTTGGCATTTTAAAAATACCAGGTCTTACAGTTGCCATTTGTGGTCTACTAAAAGGTGTTTGAATGGTTGCTAAAATACTTCCGCCATAGGTTGGACGAGTTTGTAGTAAATTTTTGGTTTCAGGATTTATTTCTAATCCTGTACAGTCTGCTGTTAAGCCTGCATTAAGTCTTTTTGCTATTCTGGGAGCAAAATCTCTTCCCGTAGGAGTAGCTCCAATTAATATAATTTCTGGTTTATTTTCTAAAACTAATTCTGTAATTACTTTCACGTATAAATCTGAATAATAATCCTTTAATATTGGTGATTTAACATATATTATCTCATCCATTCCATATTGGCTAAATTCTTCTAATTTATCATCGAAATCAGCCCCTAATATTACATATGTTAAATTTACTTGTAATAAATCTGCCAATTCTCGGCCTTTCCCTAATAATTGGAAGGCAACATTATGAATTTTATTCTTATAATGTTCTGCAACAATCCAAACTCCTTTGTATTGGGAAATATCTATTTTTTGAGCTTTAATGTCACCCCGTTCTATTGAAATTGCCCCTTCAGGGCAGGCTTCTACACATGCTCCGCATAGAGTGCAATTTGGTAGAATCTTTGCTATATTGTTATTTAATTCAATAGCTTCATAGATACAGCTATCCATACAGCTAGCGCAACCAGTACATAAATCATCATCAATTAGTATGCTCAAATAAATTGCCCTCTTAGCAAATTTTATCCTCTTTTAAATGTTGACATAATTTTTTAACAACTTCTTCAGAAGAACCTTCTAAAATGATATGCTTTCCCTTTCTTTTAGGAATAAAAATATTCTTAACTTCAGTCATAGAGCCTTTTAAGCCAATTTTAGATTTATCTGCATTTAAAGCAGTAGAATCTAAATGTATAACACTTGATTTTTCATAAGCTTTCATAATTCCCACCATATTCGGATATCTAGGTTTATTTATATCGGTTAAAACTGAAATTAATGCTGGTAATTTTGTTTCAATAATCACTATCTCTGTTGCTCTAAATTTTCTCTCCACAATAATTTTATCTTCACTTAATTCAACTTGTTGAACGTAGGTAATTTGTGGAATTCCTAATTCTTCTGCTAATTCTGGAGGCACCTGTCCAGTATCTCCATCTATGGCTTGCGTACCGCAAATTATAAGGTATTTTTCTTCAGAAATAGATTCTTTTAATATTTTTTTAATTGCTAAAGCAAGAGTATGTGATGTAGCTAAAGTATCTGCCCCAGCAAAAGCTTTATCGCTTAATAAAAACCCTTTATCTACACCCATTGCTAAAGCTTCGCGTAATACTTCTTCTGCTTGAGGAGGGCCCATACTTAAAGTTATAACTTCTGTTTCTTGATTTTTTTTAAGCATTAAAGCTAATTCAATAGCGTTTCGATCATTCGGATTAAGAATTGACAGAACACCTTCTCTTACAAGTGTGTTTGTATTTGGGTCAATTTTTAACTCTGAAACCCCCGGTACTTGTTTAATACACACGAAAATTTTCAATCCGAAATCACTACCTCATTAGCTTAACTCGACAATCAAATACTCTCTTTTGAAACAAATAAAAAATACTAGAAAAATAAATTTTACGATAACGAAATAAAAAATTAGGAAATTATTTAATTATTTCATAAATATTAATTGTCTTTTTGTTATTTCACTCCCTTTGTTAAAAGATTGCGTGCAATTACTAATCTTTGAATTTCACTTGTTCCTTCATAGATTTCACCCATCTTTGCGTCACGGAAATATCTTTCTACGGGATATGCTTTCATTAATCCATATCCTCCATGGATTTGAACAGCACCATGAGCAGCTAGCATTGCAGCTTCGGAGGCAACTAATTTCGCCATTGAGCTAGCTATTACAAAATCTTCTCCTATATCATGTAAATAAGCTGCTTTATATGTGAATAATCGAGCTGATTCCACTGCACAAGCCATATCCGCTATTTTCCATTGTATTCCTTGAAATCTCCCTATAGGTTGTCCGAACTGAACTCTCTCATTTGAATATTTGACTGAAGCTTCTAGTGCTGCTTGTCCTAAACCCACACACTGAGCGGCAATACCTATTCTTCCGAAATCTAAAATTTTCAATGCCATTTTGAAACCCTCTCCAATGCCTCCCAAAATATTCTCTTGAGATACTCGAACATCTTCGAATACAAGTTCTGAAGTATTTGAGGCTCTAACACCTAACTTATCTTCTTTTACTCCAACTGAATATCCAGGGGTATCACCATCTACAATAAAAACTGTTAATTCTCTCCTACTATCTTTTTCTCCCGTTTTTGCTACAACTAACAACGTCTTAGCTATACCTCCTGATGTAGAGAAGATTTTTGTCCCATTTAAAATGTATTCATCTCCATCTTTAACTGCTGTTAATTGCACTCCTCCCGCATCCGAACCGGCATTTGGTTCAGTTAAACAAAAAGCTCCTACTTTGTTACCTTTTGCTAGATCTTCTAAATAATTTTTTTTTTGGTCTTCAGTCCCAAATTTATAAAGAGGATAAGCTACAACGCCATTATGCACAGCAATGGTGATTCCCCAAGCTGCATCCGCACGCGAGATTTCTTCAACAACTATACTAAAACCTATTGTATCATTATGAAGTCCGGCTCCACCAAATTCTTCTGGTAGACAAACACCAAAATAATTCATTTCTTGCATTTTTTTGAATGTAGCTGAATCTAATTCTTGCTTTTCGTCGCTTTCCTTCGCTACAGGTACAATATATTCCTCAGCAAAATCCCGCGTAATTTTCTTCAACATCTTTTGTTTTTCGTTTAACGAGAAATCCATAATAAAATCAACAAATAATTTTCTGTTTTATAAATAATCTATTTTAAAAAATTAGTTAATAATCATAATTATATTTTATTAAATTTTTACCCCAGCATAATAAACTACATTAATTAAGTTAATTTCAGCATTTACAAAACAATTATTATTTTTTATAGAACCATAATTATTCACTTGTATACTTTTTTTGTTTAAAGCTTCTTTGTTTTTTTATATAATCTTTTTACGATGAAATAGTTAATGTAGTTTTATTTAGTGTTTCCAATTATGTCAACTTTCTAATGAGTGATCAAGAAATTAAAGTTATAACCAATATTAACATTATTTAAGATATGAACAATGAAAACCAACATTTCGAAATTTCAAAACATAAAGACTATTTATATGTAATTAAAGAAAATATTTCTGCTGTTCATCCAGTTTATACAAATGATCCACTTAATATGTATTTACTCCTAGGAACTCATACAGCTCTTTTACTTGATACGGGATGCGGATTACATCCTCTCAAACCAGTAGTTGATGCGCTTATAGGTGAAAAAAAGCTATTAATATTCAATACTCATACTCATTGGGATCATATTTTAGGAAATGAGGAATTTGGTGAAGTATATGTTCATGAAAACGAAGCTGCTATTGTTTCAAATCCATATGATGTTTCGTACTTCAAGGATTCTCCTAATAAAATAGTAAAAATATATGCAGAACAGAATTTTTTAATCCCTCCAGCAAAAAAAATTAGATCACTAAAAGATGGATATAAGTTTGATTTAGGTGATATTGAGGTAGAAGTTATTCATTGTCCAGGACATTCTCCTGGTTCAATTTGTTTGCTTACTAATAAAGATGAACTGTTTACTAGTGATGTGGCATATTATGGAGATCAATTTTTACCGAAAAAAGAAAATTTTCCTCAAGTTCTTAAAACTCTTTCTAAATTGATAAAGTTGTGTGAAGAACAAGAAAATCTTGAACTTTATCCTTCACATAGAAATTATCCATGTGATAAGACACTTTTAACAGATCTTTATAATGGTATTAAAAATATTGAGAATCTATGGGATAAAAAGATTGTATTTGATTTCTTTGAACCATGGCAAATTGATGATGAGAGTGGTAAATTCAGATATTTTATATCAAGAGAATAAATAATAGTTAAATAATTATAGAAGTAAGGTGATTGAAGATCTCCAAATTTAATAAAAAAAACAGAAAAGACATAGAAAAATCTACTATTAAAATACTTAAAGAAAAATTGTCTAATAACATACAAAAAGAAATTGATAAAGGATTAGATCCACTTAGTGCATATGAGCAAGTGTTAAAAAGATATGAGCTTGAGCAAGAAATCATAATAATATATGAAAATGAAGCTGAAAAAGCAGGTTCAACCAAAAATCTTGATTTAAAATTTGAAGAAATCAAATTTTTAAAAGATAAACTAAAAGAGGATCTTTTTAATAAATTTCTTCAAGAAATTTAATAATTAGGATTTTACATCTATATGCTTCAATAATGTTAGCGTTAATGGTAATAACCATATCAATATCCCTAAAAACCAAGACCACTCGATAAATGAAAGTGTAATTAAAGGAAGGAAATGAAATAATCTTAATAATATAAGCCCAAGAGAATAAAATGTCATATAATATCCAATTAATTTGGGAATTATTGTTTTTTTCATAATAATAAGGAATCCTGCTATAACTCCACCCAATGTAAATCCTCCAAACGCTAAAGTTGCAAATAATATATGCACTTGATTTATTGGAAAATCTTCATTGAAAATCCCTATACCAAATAATCCCATAGAACCTAATAAAAATGTAATTTTTCCTATTTTCGTAATAATTTTCGTTGATTTAGACGAAAGAATAATTTTAATATTTTTATTGAGAGTAGAGCAAAGAACCTCCTCAAGATACATAAAAATAGGGATTGTAATCACTGAAGTTATTATAACAATAGAATTAAAAATATAAGGCGCAGGAGTAAAATATACAGAACCCAGATCACTAATATAGTTTTGAAATAAATTATACCCAATTGGACTATAATTTTTAGCAATCATAATTGCCAGAATTAATCCAGGATAAAAAGCTATAAATTCTATATAAATACAAATTCGTACAGTTTTTTTCTTTAATAATCTCCTATAAAGTTTTTCAATTTCTAAAATATTTCTCGAAATTTTAGTCTTAATTTTTTTGTTGTTCATCCAATTCTATTTCAAATAAAAGATTTTAGTAATTTAAATAAATCAAAGAATATTAAATCTCCATTTTTTAATACTCAGATTTCATATAATATTAAAATTAAAATTATTAATGCTCTAAAAGTTAAGAAAATGGGAGAAAAAACGATTGAGACAATATTTATTATTAGGACTTATACGTACTATCGATACTATACGGAGATCAACTTCGAAAATTCGCTTTTCAGCAGACTAAAGATGATCTGAAGGTTTTGTTGAATTGGGACAAAAAGAAACCATTTGATTTTTTTGACGCATGACAGATTGATGATGAGAGTGGTAAATTTAGATTTTTCATTTCTAAATTATAATTTTTAATGATATTATACTTAATATTTCTGATAATTTGATTCAATATTAAGGAATAAAAAACTTTATATAAGATTAGGTTTTAATTTTTAAACAGAAATCTAATTTACAAACATGTAAGTGTATTTAAAAATGATTAAAAAAAAATATATAATTTCAGTTATAATTGTTGCTATTTTAATTACAGGAACGATTTTTTTAGTAGCTTATAATCCTTTTAAAACCCCAACTCAAAAAGAACCTGAAGAGCCATATATCTTTGATTTAACTATTACATCACATGAAAATAATTCATTAGTAAAGTCTTCAACTGTAATTATAAGAGGAAATAGCTCAGGTTCTCCTGATATTGATGAAATCTTAGTTAATGGTAACAATGCTATTAATTTGGAATCAAATTTTAAAAAATGGGGAATTATTATGAATTTAGGACCTGGATTGAATCAAATTTTAATCGACATTGGATATAATACTACAGAAAAAATTGAAAATGCCACTGACATTTGGCTTAACATTGATGTAAATCCTTATCCAAAAGATTTAGATCGTCCTGATTCTAGTTATTTAGATATCAATAATGATGGATTAGATGGTATGTGTGATAATGCGATTTTTGTTTCTGAAGATGGATCTGATTTAAACTCAGGTGATATTTCATATCCAATGGCAAGTATTATCGAAGGAATTTCTAAAGCAAATGAAAACGGAAAAAAGGATGTCTACGTTTCTGAGGGAGTTTATAATGGAAGTGTGGAGATAATTGATGGAGTTAGTATTTATGGAGGTTTTATTGAATCAAATTTATGGTCAAGAGATGTATCAACTCATCCAATCATAAATTCAACAAAAGAAGTGAATGATAAGATTATTGGAGTAAAAGTTCATAATATAAACACCCCGACGTACTTAAACACAATGGAAATAAGAACTGGAAATGCTATTACGGGAACATCTTGTGGAATTTGGTGCTATAACATTTTTGATTTTATGTTTACTATAGACAATTGTATTATTTATAGTGGAAATGGAGGAAATGGTGCTGATGGTGCTAATGGATCAAATGGTCAACCTGGCCAAAATGGATCTAACGGATATGCACCTCCATCTAATGCACCTGGTTCAGGAGGTTCATTATGGAACGCTGGTGGAGATGGCGGTGCTGGTGGTATGGCAATATTAATACCATTGCCAGCTGCAGAGGCAGGTGATAATGGACAAGATGGAGTTGGTGGCTCTTGGCCAGAAGGTAGCGGGGGAGCAGGAGGTAGCGGAGGAGCAATAGGATCTCATGGACAACCAGGAGCTAATGGGACTGCAGGAGTAAACGGATTTCATGGAGGAATACATGGAAGTGAAAATGGTACAATTATTAGTCATTTTTGGTATGGTGTTAATGGAGATGATGGTGATGATGGTTTTGTCGGTGGAGGTGGAGGTGGCGGAGGTGGCGGTGGTGGTTTTGTTGATTATTTGCTTTTAATCCCATATCTTGGTGGTGGTGGCGGTGGTGGCGGTGGTGGTGGCAGTGGAGCATTAGGTGGTAAGGGAGGTACTTCGGGTGGAGGCTCAATTGGTATTTTAGTTATAGAAGCTAATATAACAATTACTCGCAATTTAATATGTACTGGTAATGGTGGAAAAGGAGGAAACGGAGGTATTGGTGGTATTGGAGGGACTGGGGGTAATGGAGGTACTGGTGGAATTGGATCACTTGTTGGGATAAATTATGGAGGTGCTGGAGGTGCTGGAGGAAGAGGAGGCAATGGTGGAGCAGGAGCCGGTGGTGCTGGTGGCATATCTTTTGGTGTTTATTGTTATAACTCGAACACTTTAATAAATGATAATTTATATTCTATAGGTATTGGAGGTATGGGCGGTTCAAGCTATGGTTTTGACGGATTTCAAGGAGGATCAGGCGATATTTATATGTAAAAATATAAAAAAAAAATAAATATAAAATTTTTTTTCTTTTTAATACTTGTTTTAAGGCTTGCAGATTGACGATCTAAATGGTAAATTTAGATATTACGTATCAAGATCATAAGGAAAATCATGTTTTAATATAATAATTTCTCTACCTTTTATCTTAATAAGTATTTATCTTGGAGTTATATATGTTAAAGTTACAACTTTAAAAGCCTCTGAGACCTGTTATACAGAAAAGTTAATAACTACCAGTGTTTAAAATTTAAAAACCTAATAATTAAGTTATTTAAAGAATATATCAGATATTAAATAGTAAAAAAATTATATCAAATTGACTATGACTATTAAAGAATCTCCAGAGAATTTTGATTTCAATAAAAAACCATTATTTAATTATGTAAGTACTTTTAGCTTTCCTAGATTAGCTGGAACAGAAGGAGAGAAAAAAGCAGTTGATCTAACAATTAAAACATTTAAAGAGAAGGGTTTTAAAAATTCTCAAATTCATTCTCAAAATTTTGAATTTTCCACATTTTATTCAAAAGCAATGATCAAAATAATCATATTAATAAACTTAATTTTTGTTTCTATTATTCTACTAATAAAAAATTTGTATCCTTTTCTCACTTTTATTTCCATCTCGATTTTATTACTAATTTTTCTCTCAATGGTCAAAGCATTAAAATATCCTGAACTTAAGGGATTTTGGGAGAAATATTTTGGCAAATTTTTAAAAGCAACAAATGTTTTTGTAGAAATACCCGCGATTAATGTATCAACTCAAAAAATAGGAGATATAATAGTTTCAGCTCATTTAGATTCAAAATCTCAATCATTTAAAACATTATGGAGAGTCGTCTTAATTAGAATCTGGTTATATAGTGAAATTTTCTTATTTTTGTTTTATACCTTCTTTTTAATTGATTACCATTTTATATATGAGAATTATCAAATACTAATTATCTTATGGGAAATTTCTATAATGATTGGGACTATTTTAACTATTTCTTCAAACTTTTTTTTATTATTTCTTAAAATAGGAAATGAATCACAAGGAGCCTTGGATAACGCTAGTGGAATGGCAGTTGTTTTCGAATTGAGTTCTTTCTTTAAATGTAATCCACTACATAATTTCAGATTATGGTTTTGTCAATTTTCAGCTGAAGAAATAGGAACAATGGGTTCTAGAAAATTTTTAGATACTTATGATAAGGTGTTTACTAAAGAATTTACTTATCAAATTAATTTTGATATGCTTTCAGCAGCAAATAATAAAAAGAATCGCATAGAATATATCGAATCTTATGGTATTATCCCAAGAAAGAAAATCTCACCAATATTAAGTGAATACTTCAATAAATCAGCAGAAATTGAAAATATAAATTATCATGGATTTCATGTTAGTCTTGGTGCTCATACAGACTCTATTCCATTTCATTTACGTAAATTTAATTCAATTGATATTACTACTAAAGCCGCTGCTAGATATACTCATAGTATTGAAGATACACTAGATAAAGTAGATCCACAAATACTTGTTGATGTTTGTAGAGTTATACGATTATTGATATTATCACTTGACAAAGACTTTAAAGAATTATTAAAATAATCTTAAAGAATATTACACTTTCTACACATGAAGCAAACGCACAACAGAACCAAATCCTAATATAGTTGAAACAACTGAGCCAAAAAAGATTTGTATTATAATAAAAGAACTTATCATAACAGAGCTAAACTTATTAGTTCTTTCATATATAATTGAGTTCATTATCATAACTGCTAAAAATATCAAATAAGTAGCAAACATTGCACTTATTAGAAATAATGAACTGGAAAAATACATTAAAACTAAAATGTTAACGGATTCCATTAATGATGTGACTACTGTTCTACGTGTAGGGGATTTTAAGGAAACAAGTCTGGGATATAAGATTTTTCTGTAAAAAATTTCCATGGCTAAATAGAATGGATAAATTTCAAAGGTTAAAATATAAGCTAATATATTTGCTGGAGAAAAAAATCCAAATGGATATGAGAGAGAGAAACTAATATAAAGTGATAAAAATACGCTACTAGAAAAGAGAGAATATAATATAACATTCTTCTGAAATTGAGATTTAATCTCATTTTTTAATCTAAATTTTATATATAAACTTAATTTTTCACCTTTTATTTCAGTATTTATTATATATTTTATAAACACAAATACAATATATATCAATATAAAAATAAGTGGGGCAATGATTAAAGCAAGTATTCCTATATATTCTAGCAACAAAATCCAAATGGTGAGGAAGCTTCCATACCATAAGCTAGCTATAGTTAAGTGTTTCATATTTGATAGTTTCTCTTTTTTTTCATTTTTATCTAATTTTACAACTCTTTTATGGTAATCTTTGATTGAAAAGTATTTATAGGTTAATCTCATGATTGATAAGGTAGTTAAAAATAATCCAACTAAACTAAATCCTATTAAGATAAAATCTATAATATAAGTTAGTTTAATAGGACCATTAATGGTTTCAGAATTAAAAAACTTTAATTCCATCCAATTTGTTGTCTCAGAAATTACCACATTAGAAAATAAATAATGAGGTCCTCCAAATAGATGTGTTTTAATTTCAACTAATTTACAATTTGTTAGATTCTTTGCAACTAATGCATTATCATTAAAAGGAACTGTTGTGTCATGAATAGAATGAATAACCATTAAATTACTGGGATTAGTTTCATTAATAATCTTAGATGGAATGAATTTCATAAAAGGGTGGTCATCAGTTATACCAAAATAACTAGCTGAAAAGTTTACTAATCCTGCCCACGTTACTGTAACCTTAAATCGCTTATCTAAGGCTCCATTCATTAAAACAACCATACCTCCTAGAGAATGTCCAATCAATCCCACTTGAGATTCATTTATATCTTTAAAAAAGGACATATCTGACAATTTATCTAGTAATCTTGAACAATCTTGAGCTATTGCGGGAATTCCTGTTCGATTCCTATATGGATTTGAATTTATATCTAAAAGATGACCTCCGCTTTCTCCATCACCTCTATAATCAATGGATGCCACATAAAAACCTCTTTTTGTAAATTCATTAGGTACTCTTGGATCTAAATCCTTTTGACTACCTAAACCATGGGCATATATAATCAAAGGAGCTTTTTCTTGAAAATCTAATTTTTTAGTGGGATAAAAGAGATTTGCATATAATTTGGCACCTGATGAATTGAATTGAATTCTTTCATATAATAAATAACTCTGAAATCTAAAATAATATAAAAAGCTAAGAGAAACAATAAAAAATGTTATAGAAAATAGGAAAAACCTTTGATGCTTCTTTTTATTATGATTTCTCATAAGATTGTGAATATTATATTTTTAAAAGTTATGTTTACGATAGATAAACTTATTGATATATTCACTAAAATAATTTTATATAAATAGATAATTGTTTCAAAATCAAATTTTAATATCTGAAATATCACTAAAAAAGTTAAATCTTATTTAAAGAGTCTTTAATCATTTCATAAGCAACCTCCCATAGATCTTAGATATGATCTTTTAAATTTAAAGTTCAAATTCTGCAATGAGAGGGGTAAGTTAAGAAATTACATATTAAAATTGGAAAAAAATTAGAAAAAAAAGTTATTTTGTTTAAAATTTATAAATTAAATATTAAGCAAATAGGCTAATAGGCTTTTGTGCCACATTCTTGGCAAAAAGGACCAGTCAATTTTGCACCACAATTTGGACAGAATTTTAGACCTTCTTGTTGAACTTGAACCTCAACCTGTTTATCAGGTGGTGGTTGGTACTTTTCAATTACTCGTTCTTCCCCCACTTTTGATTCTAATGTAAAATCATAAATATTAAAACTCGTGGCAATAATTCCAAGAACTCCAGCTATGATTGGAAGATAAAAACCGATACCTTCATCAAATGCAACCCAAAAATTTGTGAATTCACTCTGTAAATAACCATAGTATACACCTGGACCGAGAAAAGCTAATACTGTACCAATCGCACTCGTTGCAATAGCTACCTTGTTATCTCTCCCCACTGTTGCTTTTTTTGATGATACAAACATCAATATTGCAGCAATAAATAACATTATCATAACACTAGTACCAAGACCTGAATATTTAGCAGCATACTCTGTATTAAAAAAATCTCTAGCACCCCCAGAATCTGTCTCCCTACCATATGGTCCCTCGTACCACATAACCCAAAAACCAGTATACCACATGAAAAATCCTCCTCCATTTGTAAAATAGCATGAAGGAGTCAGCATACCAATTATTACTAAAATCCCACCAGCGATTAGTAATTTCGAAGCATGTCTCATAAAGCCTTGATTTTTTATTTCTGTAATAATTAAAACCTCTTTTTTTATTGTTGGATTTTCATTAAAATTTAATTTATAATTTATATTAATCAATAAGTTGTATATAAGAATTTCAATTCAATATTTATTTTACTTCATTTATGGATTTTTAAAGAGAAAAAGAGGTTAATCAAATTTTTTTTTAAATATGATTTATTCTTAATCTTCTAATTTAAAAAAATAAATATAATCATCTTTTATTAAATTACATAAGGATAATTAGCAATTTCGTGTGATTTAAGATTGTTTGATAAAAGTCATTTGGAAAAAGTTAGAGAAGAAAAAGAAAAATGGGATAAGCTATATGAAAGTTTAAAAGAACGAGATGTAAAATTTGTAACCGATTCTGAAATCCCTATTAAAAGACTTTATACTCCCTTAGATGTAAAAGATAAAGATTATGTAAGCGATATCAGTTTTCCTGGAATAGCACCGTATACTCGAGGTGTATATCCTTCTATGTATAGAGGGCGCTTATGGACTATGAGACTCTTTTCTGGTCATGGAACTCCTGAAGAAACAAATAAAAGATGGAAATTTCTTTATGAAAATGGTGAAACTGGGTTTAGTGCTGCAGTTGATGCTCTCACATTTAATGGAATTGATCCAACCAATAAGGATGGAGCTCCAGAAGTGGGAACGTCAGGTGTGCCTCTTTATTGTATTGACAGTCTTTTTGCTTTAGCTGAAGATATTCCTATAGACAAAATTAGTGTAGCTTTAGTAGTAGAACCTTTCACTTCTGCTCCCGTTTGCTCTATGTATTTTAATATGGCGAAAATGCGGGGTTATGAAATTAAAAATTTGATGGGAACAACTCAAAATGATATCTTAACTATGACGGTAGGGTATATTCCCTATAAGAACAGTCCTCCTAACCATATACTTCGCTTAGCATGTGATTTTATTGAATGGACAGTAGCTCAAAAAAATGTCCCTAAATGGCATCCGATAAATTTTACTGGCTATAATTATAGAGAAGGAGGAATTGATGCTGTTCAAGAATTAGGATTTGTATTTGCAAGTGCTTGTTCTCATATTGATAATTTAATGGAAAGAGGATGGAAGGTTGATGATTTTGTTGGACGTTTAGCTTTTCATTTAGCAGCTCACAAAGATTTCTTTGAAGAAATAGCAAAATTCAGGGCTGCTAGAAGAATTTGGTATAAATTAATGAAAGATAAATATGAAGTTAAAGATCCTAGGAATTTAGGTTTTCGATTCCATGTACAAACTGCTGGATCATCTTTAACAGCACAATCTCCAAAAATTAATATAGTGAGAACAGCAATTCAAGCCTTAGAAGCAAATTTGGGTGGATGTCAATCATTACACACAAATTCTTATGATGAAGCAATTTGTTTACCATCTGAAGAAGCAGCTTTAGTGGCCTTAAGAACTCAACAAGTAATTTCAGATGAAACCAGAATTCATAATACAATAGATCCTCTCGCTGGTTCATATTTTATTGAATGGTTAACTGATGAAGTCGAAGAAAGAGTCTGGAAGTATATTGATAAAATCCAGAAAGTTGGCACTATTGATAAGGCACTTTCTTCAGGATTTCTATATAAAGAAATGAGGGATGCATTTCATAAACGACGAATGAAAATTGAAAGTGGTGATGAAATAATGCTTGGAGTAAATAAATATGTTGTACCTTATGATACAGTCACAGATGTTTTTAGAACAAATAAAGAGGCAATAGATATTGAAGTTCATCGAATTGAAAAACTAAAAGCTCGGCGAGACAATGTCAAATTACAAAAGATAATGGATCAACTACGAAATGTCTGTGAGAAAGAGGAAAATGTAATGCCCATAGTCATGGAAGCGACAAAAGAAGGAGCTACTGTTGGGGAAGTGTGTAATATCTATAGAGAAATATGGGGAACTTGGGATCCTCCATTGGCAATTTAAATAATGAGGTGCTAAAGATGAGTGAGAAGAAAATAAGAGTGTTGATGTCTAAACCGGGTATTGATGGTCATTGGCGTGGTGGAATTGTTGTATCAAGAGCTATTAGGGATGCAGGAATGGAACTTATTTTCGGAGGATTTCAAAATGTAGAACAAATTGTTGAATCTGCAATTCAAGAAGATGTAGATGTCATAGGGCTAAGCATTCATTCTGGAGCTCATTTTGCTTATACACAGCAAGTTATTGATTTATTAAAAGAACGTGGAGTCCTTGATAATATTATGATACTAGTTGGCGGTATTGTTCCTGCAAAAGATTTTCCTAAATTAAAAGAGATGGGAGTTGCTAATATTTATGGTCCAGGTTCAATGACATCTGATATTGTTGAATTTATTAAAACCAATGTCAAAAAATAAAAAAAACATGTAATATTTTTTTCATTAAATTATAATTTAATAGCTATTTTTTTATTGAGGAATGTATTTCATTGAAAGTTTCTTATGATTTTGATACTTTAATTAATAAATTTAAGAATAAAGATAAAATTGCTTTAGCAAAGTTAATTACTATCATAGAAAATGAACCAGAAAAAGCACATGATATATTCAAGCATTTTGAAGGCATATCTCATGATTCTTATATTATTGGAGTTACTGGTTCACCTGGAGTGGGAAAAAGTACACTAACAGGAGCAATATGTAAAAAAATACTAGAAGAAGGTAAATCAGTGGGTATTATTTGTGTTGATCCTACATCTCCCTTTAGTGGAGGAGCATTTTTAGGTGATAGAATACGGATGACAGATATATCATTACATCCGAATGTGTTTCTAAGAAGTCTAGCATCAAGAGGGTATAAAGGGGGCATATCAAGAGCGGTTTTTGACATCAGCCTATTATATGAAGCATACGGAATGGATATAATTATCATTGAAACTGTTGGTGTTGGGCAAGCTGAGTTTGATATCTATAATCTTGCCTATTCTATTGTTGTTGTTTTAGTTCCTGGTTATGGTGATGCGATTCAAATGCAAAAAGCAGGTATTATTGAGATTGGTGACTTGTATAATATAAATAAAAAAGATTTAGGTGGAGAAGATATAGCGGTTCAAATTGAAATGATGCTTGATGATACAGTATTTCAGAGTGGATGGAGACCACCAGTTTCTATGACTGATGCGATTAATGGAGAAGGTATTGATGAACTTATTCAGAATATATGGGATCATAAAGAACATGTAGAACTTTCAGGGTTAATTAATGAAAAGAAAAAAAATCGATTTAAATACAAAATAAAAGAACTAATATATTCTAAAATTGAAAACTTAATCTCCAAGAGTCTAATTAACGAAGAAGAGATAAATAACATAATAGAACACGCTATAGATGATGGAAAATTCAAAATTTATCAAACAATTCATAATAAATTTGAAGATGTAGAATTTGAGATAAAAAGGAAAATTTAATCTCTTTTTTTAAATACCTTATTGACTTGTTAGAAAAGTGCACCTTAAAGCTTTATAAATAGATATGTTTATTTCTTCTTTAATTCCATTTCCATATTTATTTATTCTTTTATAAGAAGTATTAAAAAAGGAGGTTGGAAAGATTGAATTTGAATCCTACTAAATTATATTTTCAATTCATGATCATTACTTTTTTGTTTGGTATATTAGTTTTTTCAAGTTGGGCTCTTATCGAAAGTGAAAATCTTTTTAATTATCAATTCAGCCAAAAACCTAATATTCAACAATATTCTGAAAAATATGATATTTTGCAGCAGTTCAATATTCTTCAACAAAACCCCTTTTACCGTCCTTCTAAAAATAACCAGAGCTTATCACAAAACAAAAATTTCATTGAGGTAGAATATCAACGATCTTTCTGGATGTTGGATTTCACCAACTCATTATATTATAAAGTAAATACAACATTACTTTCAATAGGAGAAAATTGCTATATTTACATGGAAAAGAGTTGTTTAGCAATTGTAGGAGAGCAAGCTGCAATTCAACAGGGAGACTATATTTGCGATGAATTTGATAATATAATTTACCCTCGAATCACTAACTTAGCGGGACATCCCAATGGAACATTGGGGGATATAGATGGTGATCCAAGAATCATAATCTTGTTATCTCTTAATCTTATCAGTTATTATGATCAGAGAAATGAATTAAATTTAGATTATTCTAACCTATGTGAGATGTTCTATATTTATTATAGAACAGGGATCTCCACGGTTGCTCATGAATTTCATCATCTTATTTGGTTTAACAATGAAATGGATGAACCTCACTTCACTCTCGAAGCTTTAGCGGAATATGCAACGTATCATGCAGGTTATTTAAATCCACTTAAAAACCTTACTTCACGTTCAGCTCTCTTTCTTGAACATCCTGAAGATTCTCTTCTACATTGGAATATGTTAAATTCTATTGATTATGGGGGTGCCTATTTGTTTGCATTCTATATCGCTGAACATTATGGTGTTGATATTCTCCGGAATCTTATAATAGAACCTGCTGATGGAGCTTTTGGAATCGAAAATGTCTTAAAAAGAGCAGGTAATAATATAACATTCAATGAACTATATTTAAATTGGATTACAGCATTAACTTTAGACAAGTTGGGATTTAAAAACAACCTCTTTGGTTTTGAAAATTTAGATGCTCGTGTTACTAAATACACGCTTGTTAAGGATTCCTCGCTTATTGATGAAGTAAAGCTTTATTATTATGGTTTTCATGTTCATAAATTACAATCTCCTTCTAATGAATTTACAGTAATGATTCTAAAAGATTTAGATAAAACAATAGGCTTATCAATTGTATTTTATGATGCTTTAGGATGGCATGTATATCAAAACTTTCATAATAAGGGGATTAAATCAATTATTGAGGATATTTCTGGTTCTGAAATTGATGAGATGTACATCATTACTAGTTATATATTAGACCAAACACCAGCCCCTCCCCATGAAAATGGGCTGGGGCCATTTATATACATTGAGATTATCATTAACTCTATAACTGGGGATTTATTTATTCCTTTTTTAACAATCAGTGGAAGTTTCACCTTAATCCTAATTGCGATTATGATCATAATCATCAAGAAAAATTATAAACTAACAAAAAAACATAATTAGTTCTAAATTTATAAATGAAGAAAATTTCAATAAACCTGCTTTATATCTCAGTTTTTCTAATATTTCTTTGGGTTTCTTTTATAACTCTTCATTGAATTGTTCGAAAAGTGCACCTTAAAGCTTTATTAAGCAACTTTCTTCTAAAAAAATAGAAATAATTATTTAAAATTTAATGAAATAAAACAAAATGAGGAATAAAAATGATAGAAAAGATAAAATCCACTATTAAAAACTCTTTAATCACCATTTCATCGTTATTAATCCCCGTTTTCCAATATATACCATGTGCTTCTATATGGTTTGGAATTATGAGCATTCCTTTAATTACATATTTGGGTTATTTTTTAAGTAATCCTGAAATTGCGATGCAAGATTTTGACTTCTTTTTATCTTATGGTTTTCCATGGAGTGTTATGGCGCTATTCGGAGCTTTATTTTTTATTTATTCAATCATATATCAATTGTTTCATCGAAAAGAGCTAATAAGAAAGGGACCATACAAGTATGTAAGACATCCCCAATATTTAGGTATAATTATCATGACTCTAGGACTTACAATGATTTCTCTCAATACATCTCCAATTTTCCCATTTGATAATGAATTCTCATATGGAAATTCTCTTCTAGTATTCATTTGGTTTATGGAAGTAATTGCTTATATCATTTTGGCTAAAATAGAAGATTTTTCATTAAGAAGAAAGTATGGTAAGAGTTATATTGAATACGAGAACTCTGTTGGTTTTATAATCCCAATTTTGACAATTAGACAATTTAAGATTAGTGAGTCGAATTGAATTGGAAACTTTTAAAATTATATATAATCCATTTCTTTTTATTTAATATGAGTTTTTTAAAAAAAGAAATAAGAAAATACAAAAGACTATTTTATGTCAAATTAGGTATTATCATCAGTCTCATTTGTATTTCATTAATTTCTATATTTCCCTTATTACCTCCTGACGAAGAGGTTTTTGAACCTAAAGATTATACGTTAAATTGGTTTTTAATAGGCCTATTAATATTTTTAACACTAATATTTTCAGCACTTTTCATTTTATTAACTGTTAATCAATATAAGGACTATTTTAAGAGAAGGACTATAATAACTGGAGGACGTGAATATTTATCGTTTGAAGATATTTTTGAAAATGAGAATCGTAAAAATATAATTAATAAAATTTTACAAGAACCCGGAATTCATAATAATGAACTCCTTAGACAGTGCAATTTGCAAAAGGGACAATTACAATGGCATCTTTATGTACTATTAAAATACGGAATAATTAAACGAGAGAAATTAGGGCAATATATCTCTTTTTTCCCTGTTTTATTTAAAATAGAAGTGAAAAAAATTCCCTTAAAATTGATAAAAAAATCAAAAACCAGTCTGAAAATATTGAATTTAATTGAAGATAATCCTGGCATAAATTCAGCGGAGATATCTAGGAAATTAAATATGAGAAGAAGTACTGTGAAATATCATGTTGATAAGCTGGCTAAACTAGATTTTATAACACTTGAAAAATATAATCGTGAAATTAAATTGTATGTAAGTCAAAAAGAATATGAATAAATAATTAACCTATTGGTTTTGGAAATCTATTTTTCATTGCTAATTCCTTTTGAATGATCTCATCTAATAATTCTTCACGTTCTTTGCCAGAGAGCACTTCTAATTGTCTAATATTTAATGGATCAACTTTTTCTTGTAGTAATTTAAGTTCTTTTATTGTTGGAGGTTTAGTTTCTTTTAAATTCTGGGGAATTTTTAATTCAAAACCAGTTGAATATTTTACGGTTTCAAGTTCAATACCAGGATGGATTGAATTTAATCTCATCTTTTTTGTTTTTTCATCAAAATCTAAATAAGCAAGATTGGTAATGACGCATTGTGGACCTGAACCACCACATATCGAAGGTTTTCCCTCAGGAAATCCAACACCAGAAATGAAAGACAATTCTTCTGTTGGCACAAATGTTCTTGTATCATGTCGAGGTGTATAAAGAAAAGAACCACGAGAATAAAACATGCTAAAATCAAGTATACCTGCTGCTCCAGGAAGCCGTATTTTTGGATTGTGCCAATCACCAATGCAAATATTATTACTATTTCCATATTGATCAATCTGAGCGGGTCTAAAGAACTCTATAGTAGTTAGTTTATCGGAAGGTAATGATTCTAATGTGCATTCAACACTATCTTGGAATCGGTATGCCCTTGCTGTATTCATTTCATGGTAAAGCAAACTTACTTGCCGAGGTTCTAATACAAATGTATTTCCCATAATATAATGATATATTGCATCAGGTGCATGAGTCACTTTTGCTAAAGTGAAAGCAGCCCATACCATGGGAGTCGCAACACCAACGATCATTACATCGTCGTTTCTAACTTCCCTCGCCATTAAAACAGTCATCATTTCATCTATAGTATAATCCTTCGAATATTCTTTCATTTTTTTATCCCTCTTTTATTATTTAAGTATCCTTATTTTTTTCAATCCAATCGCTAATAGCCACTTTAACTGATCGGCGCATTTCCTTAGAATAATCAGCAGCTAACTTAGCAAAATAAAATTTTTGCCCCAAATTTTTAGCATGTTTTATATCATACTTTCTATCTACATTTTGAAACATTTCAGTAAATTGCTGCGGATTAAATCTTTTGTATTCGTTGATAAAATGAATAAATTTTTGAGAAAATCTTGGTGTTAAAGGTATGTTTTCCTTATCACCTTTTGGATATCCAAAACATACCATTATTATCGGAAATACCCATCGAGTAAGATTGAACATTTTACGATGTATTTCAATATTTTCTACAATATCGCCGATATAACAGGAACCAATTCCCAAAGCTTCAGCTGTAATAACAGCATTTTGGGCAGCAATTAATGCATCACAACAGGCAAGTAATAAATCGGATTCTTGTGGTGTTTCAAATTCTACACCAATCTCATCACATAACTCTTTTGTTCTACAAATTTTAAAATAATCCCACCAGCGTTGCATATCGGCTAGAAAAACTAAAACTAAGGGAGCTTTTGCAATATGGGGTTGATTATCACATGTTATTGCCAATTTATCTTTCATTTTCTGATCTGTTACTTGAATAATAGAATAGAACATCATATTCCCTGCTGTAGGAGCCCTCATTGCTCCATGTATAATTGTATTAGTTTCTTCTTGAGTAAGTGGTTTAGGACTATACGCACGAATAGATCTTCTACTATTAATTAATTCTAAAGTTGGATTATTTTGAATAATTTTAATCAATCAAAACACCTATAAAAGTTAATATCCTCATAACAATATATTTAAAATAGTTTGAACTCCACCAGCCTTTTCAAGATATTGAGCTGGAGTTTTGTTAATAATATACTTATTCTTATAATCTTCAAAATCGGTCTTAAGATATTCTTGAATATGAAATGGGTCAAATGTATAGAAAGGGTAGCAACTAGTTGGATGGGCACCAAATGGTATTTTTACTACTGCATCTGTAGTTTGCATTGGTAATTGTGCTTTACCAGATAAATATCGGATGTCTTCTGTTTCAACTAATTTTTCGCAGATAATAACTGTTCTTTTTGCAGTTTTAGCCATATCTGCGTCCATCCATACTGCTCCAGTAATATTGGCATTTCCAAATTCATCAGCATAGGGCACATGAATTATAGCTACGTCTAAATCTATTTTAGGTACAGCCATAACCTGAGTTCCTGAACCAAGGGGGTCATCAATTTGTTTTATATCATTCCTTACTTTTGGCATGTCGGTGCCTATAATACCTTTTAAAGGCATGAAAGGTACTTTCAAGTAGGATGCTCTTAATCCTAAAGCTATAGTAGCTTCACTCTCTTCGGAAATCTTGATCGATCCCGATTCTACCGCTTTTCGATAATGTGGTGCCATTCCGAATATTTCCATTCCAACGAAACAAGACTTTACTTCTGAGACACAACTAGCTCCAATGAGCATATCAATTTCAATACCACCAACAAAAGTACATACCTTTAATTTCTTTTTATTTTGCTTAATGATTTCTCTGCAGGCGCTCAATGGTTTTCGCCAAAATGATAATCCACCAAATCCAATCAAATCACCGTCTTGAACATAAGTTGAAATAGATTCTTGTAAAGACATTAGTTTGGTTTGTCGAATTTAAAATCTCCCCATTTGAAATATGATTAAGATTGAATAATATTTAGAATCAATAATTGCTTTAATAAAAATTCTAATACTGTTTTATTAAAATTATCTATATTAGTGGACTAAAAAACGAATATCAACTAAATTAAACAATATGATATTAGAATTTACCCTTGACCAAGAACAAATATCTTATTTATTTATATTTATATCATATAAGTAATACCCATTAATAATATGTAATTTAATTATTAATAATCCTCTAAACCTTACATTTATTATATAAAACTTTTAAATATTTACCTTGACCATTAATTATAGAAAAAAAAATCATAAATATAATTCTTAAAGGAGTGATTAATACGAGTAAAAAATACGAGCATAGAGTTAGTCACCTCAAAGATCATAAATCAGAGAAAGAAGGGAAACCACACCAAAAAGAAATAAAACCATATTCGAAAAAAAGTAGAGTAAGTCAATTAAAAAAAGATGAAAAAATATTTCATGAAAAACTTGATAAAAGTGAATATACCTGGCTTTAAATAGAAAAATTTATTCACAAATAAGACTAATCTCTTTTTGCTTTATCTAATTGTTTTTTTAATTTTACAAAAAAGTCTGGAGTAGAAATTTTATAAGGAATTGGATATCTTGTCCCTGCTTTATGTGTTTTTTCCATACCATCAATAATTTCGTCAACGATTTTGAAAGGAATAGATGCTATTAAATCAGTATCAGATGCCATTCCAAAACGGCGATCTCCCAAACATGGAAAAGCAATCTGTAAATCTCCTGTAATAATTGCGTTTGATATGATATCAGCACATACCCCATCACAAAATGTTGACATTGAAACTCTTCCTCCCTTTTTCCATAAATATCCCTGAATTATTCTCATTATCTGAGCAGAATTCCCCCAAATCAATATTAAAGCAGGTTCAAAATCAATACGGCTTAAAGCTCCTGAGACAATTGCAGAATACTGACCAAAAGGAATTTTAGGCATGGTAGCAGTTGTTTTTTTAGCAGCTTCTTTTGTTTCATTATATCTTCCTATAAAAAATGCTCCTTCTTCAAATAATCTATGTGATTCTTCAAATCCAATAGAAATTTCTGCTAGTGGGCATAAATTATCTCCTTTTACACAACCCATAGTCCAACCATAATATCTAGCATAACTAAATATTTGACAAAGAGCGAGCTTGTGTTCCGGCTTTTTTAGAAATTTAATTTGATCTAAATCTTTAGAATTTTCAAGTAATTTTACACCTATAGGAAAAGTAGCTAATCTAAGATACTTATTTAATTGACTATCTAATTTCTCATAAATACCCAATAAGATCACAATTTTCAGTATTAAAAAATAATTAAATAATAGAGTATTCCAAAATATAATAAAATTAGGAGTGTATGTAAAGATGATTTCAGGTAGAAAAAGATTAAAACAAGGATTTGTGCAGATTTATTTTGGACGTGGCAAAGGGAAAACTACAGCCGCAATTGGACAAGCTATACGCGCAATAGGGCATGGATTTAAGGTTTATATGATTCAATTTATGAAAGGTAATTATAAATATGGAGAAATTGAAGCAATTAAAGCAATTCCGAATTTTGAATTAAAGCAATTCGGAAGTACAGAACTAATAGCCGAACCGGGAGAATTTGATAAAGAAGAAGGAAAAAAAGCACTCGAATTTGCTAAAGAAATTATCATGAGCGATAAATACGATATTGTCATACTTGATGAAGTTGGAGTTGCGATCTCTATGGATGTTATTTCTGTTGAACCTGTATTGGAAATTATAAAAAAAAAACCTGAAAAAGTTGAATTAATTTTAACAGGGGGTCCAAAGATGCACCCCAAATTAAAAGAGATAGCTGATTTAGTTACCGAAATGAAGATGATAAAACATTATTATTCCTCACAAGGTATAAATGCTCGCTATGGTATTGAGTATTAATTTATTCTATTATTTAATACCATAAATCCATTTATAATAAAAAATCTTTATTATGGAGAAAGTAATTTAAATCATGAGTTTAAACCAAAATTTAGATGAAATTGATCAACTAAAACGGAAGAATCTTTGGATTCTATTTATTATTGGTTTAATTCATGGATTCGGAATTGGGATGGTAAATGTATTATTGCAGCCCTTTATATTAGATCTTACAAATTCAATATTTATTACTGGTGTTTTAGTATCGCTTGGAGGAGCAATGCAGTTATTACCATTACCTATTGTGGGTAAATTATCTGACAAACATGGACGTAAAATCATACTATTAGTAGGTTTTCCAATCTATATCTTAGGTTTATTATTTTTTATTATTTCAAATTCTAGTACCCTTTATTTTTTAGTAATTGGTATCCTTCTATATTTTATGGGATTTACCATTAATAATTTAAATAGACAAATTTTAACCAATGAAAGTAGTGATAAAGAAAAAGGTTTGATATATGGTTTAATGTTTTTTTCCTATTTTGGAGGAATTATTGGTGGTTCAACATTAATAATGTTTAACGGAAGTGTAAGTTCTCGATTTTATTTTTTAATATTTACAGGAATAATATTAATAGAATGGGTTTTGTGTTTTCTATTTCTTTCTGATGTTTATAAATTAAGAATTAATGAGAATGCAATTCAATATTATAATTCTTCAAATAATGATCATAAGATTTGGCGAAAATTGTTTCAAACTCCCAAAACAAAAGTAATATTGATTTTTTTCACATTAGACATCTTCATATATAGCATCTCTCTGTCAATTTATAGTGGGGGTTTAAAGGATCAATATAATTTCACAATAGAACAATTAGCTATCTTTTCAATCGCATTTAATATTACTAATCTAGCCTCTCAAATTCCTGCAGGTAAATTGGTAGATAAACTAGGAAAGAAAAAAAGTTTGATTTTAAGTCAATTTTTTGGGATTGGATTTTTTTTTATGAATATTTTTGCTTTTTCCCTTTGGAAGATGGGATTCGAAATAATATTAATCCCATTTATAATTATCGGTCAAATTTGTATAGGATTATCAGTTACAACATTTGTTCCATCAGAACAAATTCTCTTAACAAATTTAGATGAAACTAGAAAAGCAGAGTCATATGGAATTGTTGGTTTTATTAGAGGCATTGGTTTTATGTTTACAGGAGTTATTGGGGGTTTTCTAATTGAAAGTGTACATTATCTTGCTCCTTTTATTTTAAGTATAATAGGGGTTTTTTTCGAAGTATGGTATTTAGTTAAATATTTTCATGACTAAATAATAAAGATTAACAAGAACAAAATTTAATGTCTTTCACTAATAAAAAGAAAAAATAAGAAATAAAACAAGTCAAAAATTTAATTTCTTAATTTGAAAATTATAATTTAAAAATATTATTAGGTAAAAAAAAATGGGAAAACTAGCAAGAAAAGTAGCTATGGTTGGAGCGGGAATGAGCAAATTTGGAGCACATTTCCCTCTTAAAAGAAATCCTGATTTATGGATTGATGCATGGCTAGATGCTGTAAGTAGAGTAGATAATGGAATTGAACCCAAAGATATTGATGCCTGCTATGTTGGAAATTATTCTTCAGATTTATTTAATCATCAAGGACATCTAGGACCACAAATGGCTGATTTAGTAGGATTAGTTCCCAAACCAGCTGGTCGTTTTGAGGGGGCATGTGCCAGTAGTGGAATTGCTCTTCGTCAGGCGGTTTTAGCAATAGCATCGGGAGTTCATGATGTTGTTGTTGTATCTGGTGTTGAATGCATGACCGAATTACCTACTACTGGAGTAACTGATGTGTTAGCAACAGCTTCTGACAGTTTATTTGAATATCCAGCAGGAGCGACCTTTCCAGGATTATATGCTGCTCTCGCATCAGCACATTTCCATAAATATGGAACAACAGTAGAAGATTTAATGAGAGT
>JBHLMP010000016.1:3427-59329 GCA_048938025.1 Promethearchaeota archaeon | reverse complement strand
CCGATACTGTTTTTGATTATTTAAAATATCCAAAAACGAATATATTTAAGATACTTGATGAGATTGGTCAACCTAATCTTGAAAAATTAAAAATAATTTTATCTTATTTTAAGAAATATAAAATTAAAGCCAAAAAGAATCCTGGACGTTTTCAAAAAGGAAATATTACAATTGGAGCTGACTCAGATCAATATTTCCCTTCAGAAGAAGAAATTCTTGTCTCAGAGTTAGGAAAAATGTTAAAGAATATTGTAGAATCGAATTCAAAAAGAGAACTTGAAGAAGCAAAATTAAGAGAAGGGATAAAGATTCAAAAAATTGAATTTTCTAAAATTATCTTTCGGCATGTAGATGTAATGGGGTCAGGTAGATATTTCTATGCTGATAAAATGGAGGATATTATCCAGTTTAAATTGTAAATAATGTAATTGCAATCAAAGAATTGAGATATCAATGAAGAATAAATACTCAATATGTCGAGCATCAATTAATGATATTCAACCTATCCAAGAAGTTTTGTTAGCCGCATTTGAGGAATACCGTGATTTCTATACTCCAGAAGCTTTTACAGATACAATATTATCTAACGATGAAACAGCTAAGGAGCGTCTAAAACAAATGAAAGTGTATGTAGCAATTGATCATGATGGATACATAATTGGAACTATTGGATGGCAGAAAATAGAAATGGAAGAAGGTCATATACGAGGGATGGCAGTACATCCGAAAAAACAGGGGATCAATAGCCCGGCAACCTCCCTATTACAACGTGTAGAAGATGAAGCGCGTTCTGAAGGATGCAAAATTATGACTTTAGACACGACAGAAATTCTACAAAGAGCTCAAAAATTCTATAGGAAAAATGGATATAAAAAAACAGGACAAACAACACAATGGTTGGGACACACAATTATTGAATTTGCCAAGAAATTAAGATAATATCGGCATTTCACAAAACCAGTTATTTTTCCTCATAAATTCAGTGCTTTTAAATACCCTATTTGCTCTAGAAAAGTAGAGAGGGTGATATTATAATGAAAAAGAACGCAAAAGTAAGTTTATCTGTAATTTTAATAGGATTCAGTATGATTTTAGTTGGTATAATATTATTATTTATTACAATAAATTGGTGGGAGGTAATATTTATTCAACTGCTTTATGGTCTAATATATGTTTTAACCTCTATTCTATTAGTGTGTATAGGAACCTATTTGATTGCGAGATATATTACATAACATTATTTCTTAAAATATATTAATTATGTATACACATCTTTTAATAATATTAATGATAAATTTATCTAATAAAAACGAATATAATGATGTTTGAAGAATGGAATATTATAAAATTCAAATAAAAAAAGTATTGAAGTCTTTAGGCATAATTTTTATGGTTTTATCAGGCTATACTTTATTTTGGATACTTGGTTATGGTATTGGTGATAGACATCTCATTTTTTTCTTACCAACTTCTGTTGAATTCGCTTATTTTATAGGTTCGATTATCCTCTTTTCTGTAGGATACGCTATATTTGTCATTGGAAATTCATTATATGAATCTTGAAATTGGAGAGTATTCTCAATTAATATCTACTTAATTCTATTCAATCGTGAGATATGTTAAACAAAAAAGATTAACTTTTTTTTAAGAAAAAAAAAAAATAAAAAGGTTTTAAGAATTTTTTAAGCTTTCAAGAAATCGCTTTAAATTAAGTTAATTGCGATTTTCATGTCTGCTTGGGTTACTTTCTTTCTACCGGAGTGTTTTGCGATATCTAGGGCGCATGCAGTTAGACTTTTAGCATATTCTTCTAAATAATCCATTAATTTATCAACTGCAGCACGACTTACGATTTCAGCTCCGGCTTTCTTCATTAGAGACCTAAGAGGACTCCATGCAAATGCAGCCATTTTTTATTCCTCCACTAAATTTGTTTAATTAATGATTTTTTAATTTTTAAAGTGTATTTAAATGTAAATTAGTATTACTAATATATAAATGTGTTGGTTGATCTTAGTTAATCCGAGTAATCTGATCGGTCACTTTTAGTCGACAAAAAAAATTGATGAAAAAAATTAACAAATTTTTTACTAGTGAATTCAGTTATTTAGAAATGATCAAATTTTGTTATCAAATGATACGATCATTTCTAATTCAGTTGATCATTCATCATCAATAGGTGAAATTTTTCTGCCTATTTACTAAAAAACTTCTAGGAGATAAAAATCTTGCTTGTTTTATACAACTATTTTCTGTATAAAGGTGAAATGTAGTATTTTAATTGAACTTTTAAATAAAAATAATAATATAAAAAAGTTATTTAGAGGTTTATATTTTTCAAAATTATGAATAAAAGTCCTTTTAATAAACTTCAACCAATTCCATTTGAGAACGTAGAAATTAGAGATAAATTTTGGGCTGAAAGACAGAGAATTAATTGGGAAGTATCAATTTTTCATCAGTATGAGAAACTTAAAGATAAGCATATTGATGATTTTAGAGTAGCAGTAGGACTTAAAAAAGGGGTTAAAAGGGGTGAATTTTATTATGATTCAGATTTATATAAATGGCTTGAATCTGCGTGTTATATATTACAGATTAATGAAGATAAAGAATTGGAAGAAAAAGTTAATGAAATTATAGATTTAATAAAACGAGCCCAGATGAAAGATGGGTATGTAAACACATTTTACTTTCCTCACTTTATACATAAAAGATTCACTAATTTACATTTAATGGAAGAACTATACTGTGCAGGGCATCTTATTGAAGCAGCGATAGCACATTATAACGGTACAGGTCAAAAAGCATTATTAGATATTGCTAAAAAGTTTGCAGATTTACTTGTTAAGATTTTTTTAGGAGAAAAGCGAAAAGGTGCTCCTGGCCATCCTGAAATAGAATTAGCTCTTATTAAATTATATAGAATAACTAAAAATAGTAAGTATTTAGATCTTGCTGAAGATTTCATTAATCGGAGGGGCAATATTGCAAGTTTTAAGACCTATGCGCTTAATCAATATTTTGACATGATGTTGATGTTAAATATGTCAAAAAAAATGAAAGAGAAAAGTGATATAAGGGAAGTAAGTGAGATAGATGAATGGTTAGGCAATCTCACTATAAGGGATTGGATAAAATTAGCTAAGGTACATCTTAATGGGGAATTTCTACAATTAAATTTACCTGTTTGGGATGTTTTTGAACCTGTAGGACATGCAGTTAGAGCAATGTATCTTTATTGCGGGATGGCAGATCTTTACTCTGAAAAAGGTGATAAATCATTATTATGGGCATTAAGGAAAATTTGGTTAAAGATGGTAAAAGCCAGGATTTACATAACAGGAGGTATAGGTTCAGTAAAAGCCTTTGAAGGATTCGGAAAAGATTTTTCTCTTAAGAATGAGGACTCTTATTCAGAAACATGTGCGGCCATTGGTAATATCATGTGGAACTGGAGAATGCTTCAAATTACGGGAAATTGTAAATATGCTGATTTGATCGAGAAATTACTCTATAATGCTATGTTAGTGGGGCAATCTATAGATGGTAAAAAATATACTTATTCAAATTCATTGATATCAGAAGGTGATGATGAGAGAAAGGAATGGTTTATATGTCCTTGTTGTCCTCCGAATATTGCTCGTACACTTGCTTCTATAGGTCAATATATTTATAGCATCACAGAAAATGGGATTTGGATTCATCAATATATTGGAAGTCAAATGAATACAGATTTGACTGAGAAAAATGAATTAGGATTAATCCAAGAAAGCGAATTACCTTGGAATGGATCTGTTAAAATTAGAATTCAATTGAAGAATAATCAAAATTTTTCTCTATTTCTTAGAATTCCAAAATGGAGTGGTGCAACAGAAATTGTTATCAATCAAGTCAAATATCAAAACAATTTGACTCCAGGAAAGTATATAAAAATAATCAGGAATTGGGCTAATAGTGACATAATTGAACTTAATTTTAAAATGAAACCTATATTTGAAAGGGCTGATCCTCGAATTAAAGCTAATCGGGGAAAAGTGACAATATCTAATGGACCTTTGATTTATTGTTTAGAGCAAATTAATAATAAAGATTTTAATATATTTGATGCTGAAATAGATAGAAATCAAGAATTAAAAGTGATTTACAAACCTGACCTTTTAGGAGGTATAAATATTATTAAAGGTGCATTAACCTCTAATAAGGTATTTAATGCTATACCATACTATGCTTGGAATAATCATGGACCAACTAAGATGCAAGTCTGGAATAAAATTAATGGTACTTAGGCAAATAATTCAAGATATTGTCCAGCAATTCCAAAGAAATCTAAATCATCTAATTTTTCAAAATCTCCCTTAAGATATAAAACGACAGTACCCTCAGAATCAAGAATCTGTCCTTTATCTTCTTTAAACTCGAAAATAAGTCTATTATCAAATGAAGAGTAAATCTTTCCATCTTCGAGCCATCCTTGTTTTTCTCCCTCATTCCAAGTTATATCTCGATTTTCTGTAAGAATTAAAAGAGTATAACCTGATTTTTCCTTAAATTCATTATTCTCTATATAGCTTAGTAATTTCTTTTTCTTATTCAAATATTTCTTTCCATCTATATATCCTTCAAGCTTATCTTTTTTATTTAATACTTCTATCATAAAATGTACCTTAATTAACTAATATGTTATTGATTGGATTATTAAAGTAATTAAGACATGATTTTATTAAAATATTTTAAATTCAAAGATCGTATTGAATTATACAATAGTCTTTTGTTCAGTTGAATATCTTTCAAACAAAATTTCTGTCAAAACTTCAAATGTTTTTTCTACATTTTGCCCTGTTTTTGAAGATAATTCTGCAAATGAGGCAAGGTTATATTTCCTTGCCGAAAGTATTCCATCATCTCTTGATACGGCTCTAAATTCATCCAAATCGAGTTTTGAACCAATTAACATTATGGGTATATCACCTGCATGCTCTCTGATGATTGACGTCCAATCGGGTAGATGGTCTAGAGTAGTGGAATTTGTTATATCATAAAGAAAGAAAGCACCATTAGCACCCTTACAATATTGATGAAGAAGAAATCTGAATCGCTCTTCTCCTCCAAAATCCCATATTTGAAATTTAACTTTTTTATCTTTAAAATTAGTAGTTTTTGAATAAAAATCAACACCAATAGTTAATTTGAGGTCTTCTAAAAAAAATCCAGAGATATATCTTATTGTAAGTGAGGTTTTACCAACGCTAGCATCACCTAGCATTAATATTTTATAGGTAAAATCATAATCAGTCATTATTTATTATCCAAATTAGAAATTGGGGTTAATTTTTTTATAATTTTTTATATTTATTATGTGATTTTATAGATTTTAATTTAAAATATTAATATACCAAGTATTAATTAAATTTTGTTTAATTTAAAGTTATTATTTTAAAATGAAATATTACTCATAATATAATGATTAAAATATTAAAAATAGAATGAGCAATTGAGACAGGGATTATTGAATAATCAAAATACATAAATAAATAAGATAACAAAAGTCCAATACTAAAATAATATCCGAAAAAAGTAATCATGGTTGTAAGTGGTACTATTAAGGGAGGAACATGGTAAAGTGTAAATAATATTGACGAGAATATAAAAGCATATCTTAATCTCATTTTATTTTTAAATTTGTTTATTAAAAATGCTCGGAAGAAGGCCTCTTCACAAATTCCAATAATCAAAAATTGTAAAACAATGATTATTATTACTTGAATTATACTTGGTTGAATTGGTTGGGTTGAAATTGCTCCTGCATCACCATTTTGCACGAAAGAGGTTCCGAATATGAATTTAACAATAATGTCTCTGAAAAAGTAAATAATGAAACCACTAGTTGCAAAAAGTAAAATTCCAATTCCAATACCAGTGAAGATTTTTAATAGATTTGCTATCAATGAATCTTGATTTTTTTTAAAACCCATCTCAGCTAGTTCTTCTCTAACTCCTTTTTTCTCAATTTTTCCAGTGATGAATGCTGGTAAAATGATGAATAAAATTTCAAGAGATGATAGCCCAATTAAAATCCATGGGTTTCTCCCAATTTGGATGGACATTTATCTGAGATATATATGTTCTTAAAATTTCAAGAAATCAAAAAATTAAATATCTCATTATTATTATTTTTATCCTATTTTTAAATACTCTAAATGACAATTGAGAATAATTCGTTAAAGTCTAATAGTAAACATACAAATTATTTGTTAAAAGAAAAAGAAAATTTATCTCATACAAGTTTTACAAAAGAACAAATTCTACTGAAAGATCTAAAAGCTATTGCGAATGAATATATTGAGCTTGAAAAAATAAAAACTGAATTTATAGAAATAATAATGAAAAATCTCGATGATTTGGATTTTTCTGGGTTAATTAATTATTCTAATTATTATATTAAAGAATTTTTTTTAAAACAACAAGTTAAATCCTCAAATATTAGAGGATTAAATGTCGTTAGTGTAGATGGAAGTTCAGTTGTTAAAAAATTTATGAATGTGGACTTTTCATTTTTAAAAGCTATAGCAGTTAAATATTTATTTTACAAAAATCACTCAGCAAATATTGCATATTTTCCGGACTTAAATGGATTTAATAATTATACTGTGCAGGGAAATTATTTGAATCGTGATGACACCACAGTTGAAGCTAAGATCTCAATTGATATGAAATTCATGGAAATTAATTTACTTAACAATATGATTAATAGATTTACTGATATTGATATTGTTATTATCGACGGTTCAATTGTCATTATGCCTATTAATTTACTTTTCTCTAAAGATCCTGAAATATCTAAGAAGTATGATTTATTATTAAAAGAGTATCATAATTTATATTTAACCTGTAAAGAAAAAGGAATTATTTTAATTGGTTCAATTAAAGATACAAGGACTTCTGCTTTAACACATTTATTAAGTGAATCTATCCAATTATTATTACCTAGTAAATCAAATTTAAATGATTTTATTAAAATTAATTACAGAGATATAATGAATTATTTCTCTGATTTAGATTTATTTAATCGATTATTAAAAAAATCTGAAAGAAGTTGTATTTTTAATTGTAAAAGAGAAATCGATAAAATTAGAGATACTGGAATAAAAAAAGAAATTCCATACTATTTTCCTCTTTCATTTTATGCTTTTTATCTTAAAACTGCTTTGTATGATACACCATGCAGAATTGAATTTTTTATGAATGAAAAACATTCTCTTAAAAAAGCCTCTGAAAAAGCTAATTTAATTTCTTCAATATTGTTACCAATCTCAAGCTTAAATGAGCATTATGGATTGCCAATCCCACAAATTGAAGCTCATAGAAGAGCTGTTTTTAAGAATAGTGAAATAAGTCTTTTATTTAATAATTTAATTAGGACTCTAAATAAATATGGGATATCATTATTAGATAAGAGAAGAAATAGAAGACCGTTTTAATTTTTCCTTAAAGTTAACCTGTTTAAAATGATATCTTCAAAAAATATATGTTTTTTATTCAAAATCTTATTTTCATATCCTTTTTGCTTTAATATATAGTTAAAATCATTTAAATTAATTCTACTTGAATTAATGAAATATATGTAGCACTTATGGTTTAAATTGAGAAACTGTCTTGCTTGTTCAATAAATTTAAGAACTAGTTCGTAGCCTTTTATCCCTCCATTCCAGCTATAATCGATATTTAATACTCTCTCTTTCTCATTGAGATCATCCAGAGATGGTAAATATGGAGGATTGAAAATAATTATATCAAAAGTATTTTTCAAATTTAAAGGAAATGATTTAAACAGATCTGATTTTATAAATGTTATTTTTTTTTTAATACCATTTAATTTTTCATTTAACTTGGCACAAATTAAAGCTTCTTCTAAAATATCAGAAGCATAAATCGTAGGATTAAAATTAACAAAATTTTGTTTAACTAATTGAAAAAATATTGCTATAATACCTGTTCCAGTCCCTAAATCTAATATGTTTTTAACATATTTAATGTTTATTCCGTCAAAGTATTTTTCATTTACAGATTCTTTGAAATAATCAATTAAGAGATAAGTATCATCAGATGGAGGATATACATTCTCAAAATCATATTCTATTATTGGATCAGGGACAGAATTGATCTTAATCACTATTTTTTTTTAAGTTATAGAAATTGAAAACTGTTTTACTTAATTCTATTAATTCTTCTATTTTAAAGCTAAAAAGTTTGTAATTATTAATTTTTTTTTTTTTAAAAATCTGTAAAATTTCTTTTTTTTCCAATTTACTTATTCCTTTTTGTCTTAAAAATAATTCAATTGCATTTACAATATTTTTATTCTTGTAAGGCATAATTCCGGCTAAAAACTTTAAGTAGAATTCCTTTCCATCATTTTTTAATAAAAATTGGTTTATTTGGGCTTTAGGTGTTATATTTATCAAAGCAAGATCGATTTTTGGAACTGGATAAAAAGAATTCCGAGGAATTGTGAATTTTGAAATTGGTTTCATAAAAGAATTAAAACTAATCGTAATTCTAGAATATTTTTTATAATCTCCTTCGAAAAATATTCTATCAACAATATTTTTTTCTATTATTAGGATTCCTTGAGGAGGTTTTTCTTTAAAAAAAATTCTTTCAAAAATTGGACCAGTTATTTTGTAAGGAATATTAGAAACAACTTTATTATGAAAAGGAATGTTCACTTTTAAGATATCTCCATTTGTGATCTCAATATTTCTATGATTTGAGAATTTTTCTGAAATATATTTATAAAGAATAGGATCAATTTCAATAGCATATACTTTTTTCGCTTTTTCTATTAATTTCTCTGTTAAAGCTCCTAACCCTGGGCCGATCTCTAATATTATATCATCCTTTGTAATATGCGACTCTGAAATAACCTTGTTTAAGATGTTATCATCAACTAGAAAGTTTTGCCCTAGATGTTTTTTAGGTTTTAAGTTTAACTCCTTAAGGATAAGTCTTATCTCTTTTAAATTCATAATATTTATTCATATTTTTGAGTTTTGCTGAAAAGATAGTATTTTGCATCCCTTTGAAGTTCTTTAATAATTCTTTGGGCAATCAATTTAGCAGGATTTGATATACTAGTTCTATCTGCAATATCTTGAAATTTTGTGAATTTTTGTTTTTCTCTTGCCTCTAGAATTTCCCACATATGTTTCTGTCCTATACCAGGTAACAATTTTAAAGCGTGCATTCTAGGAGTAATTGAAGTAGAATTATTGAAGAAATTTATAAATTCTTCCTCATATTTTAATACCTCCTTTTCTAGAATTGGTAGAATTAAAGCTTTTGAGGTATTAGTTAAATCATTATAATCAATTTTTTTTAAAACATCTTTTAACTTTTCTTCCCTCAGGAAATCTTCATAAGTTTTCTGTTCTTGTACCTTTATATCAGAATTTTTATTAACTTTAACTTCATATAGTACAAAATCAGGAAATGTAAGTACTTGAGCTAACGGAGTTTTTGCCCAACTTGGCCTATCTTCCTCTGGATGACCATGTAGTAATAAATCTAGGATTACTACATCTCGAAATCTCTTTATGAATTGCTTTTTCTGTCTTGGACCTCGATAGGGTTTTCTTCGAGCTGTCCTTCTGTATTGGTCTCTTCTTTCCATAATAACTTTTTGTTTTAATTTTTGCTTTTCCGTTTATCATACTAAAAATTTTTTTGACAAGTACTTAATATTGAGAGAGTATTCATTAAAATTTAAAACAACATAGATTTATAAATTCTTCGGATTTCAAAACTTAGTGTAAAAATTTCATATTTGTGAAGATTTTAGTTATGATGTTTTGATATCTTCGATCTGGTAAAGAATCTCTTGTAATTGATCATCATTTAAAGTTTTTCCGTTATAAGACTTTTCAAAAATCATCCGCAATTCTGGAACAGATTTAGGATCAATATTTATAACGTTTATAGCGTAAATTTCTTCAATATCATATTTATCTACTAAAAATTTTATAATTTTATTCGCAATTTTTGTTGGTATTTTAGAAAATTTATTTACGTAATTATAAGTTATTTCTTGAAAATGTGACATCCCCTCTTCGGAATCAACTTCTAATATCTTTTCTTTTACATATTCCATAATATCTTTTACTTCAGATATAGAAACTATTTTTTCATCAACTTTTCGTCCAGACATTATTTCATCTTCATCCTTATTCTTTTGCTTTAATAGAAACGCTATTTAACCTTAAGTGTTCTCTTCCAATTATTAATGTTTTCAAGGATTTCCCTAATTTTACTTCGACTAAATAACAACGCCCTCTTTGTCCTGTTATTGTGCCAGTACGTCCATGGAATCTGGAATGTGGCATTCCACGGCGATGAACAGATGGATCAGTTATTATATCAACTTTATCGTTAATCTTATAATCAATTAAGTATTTTTCAACTGATCCTAATCCTCTGTTTCGAACATTTTTCTTATGTTTGTGTCTAGACTTTTTTCGATATCCATGGTGTTTTGTGATTAGGGTTCACCTTTATAATTATTGTTAAAATTACTCAATTAATTTAGTAGAATTATGAATAATTGTTTATTTATTTTTTTATTTTAAATGTATTAGTTATTGTAAAAGGAGTTCTAAAGTGAGATGTTAAATACATCTAACTCTTTACAAACTAAAGAAAGCTCAAAAACTTCTGAAAAAGATGGAGATGTTCGCCCTTGATCACCATTAATAAGCTCTTTAATATATGTACCCCCTTGTGTTTCAATAGTAAATTCAAATAAATTTGATTTAATATATTTTCCCGTTATTTTATAGATAATTTTTTTTCTAACCTTATCAGCACGACGATGAGAAACTCTAATTGGTGTTCTTTGATGTATTTTTTGATTTTCAAAGATCGTTTTCAATTTTCTTAGTTTTTCTTCAAAAAATTCTTTAGTAATCCTATTTTGCACTTGGACTACTGCCTTATATGTTTTTTTTGTATTTTTTGATTCAGCTTTAAGTTTAATAACTTCTCTTTTATTACTATATTTTAAATTAGAAACTTTTACTTTTTTTTTAAGAGATTTATTAATTATTTTTTCTATATCTCCTAAATTTAAGTTCCTAACTTTTGGATTTCTTAATTCAAGAATGAATGGCCTTCCAGTACCTAGCATTTTTACATCAATATCTTCTCTTCCAGCTCCATGAAATTTAGAATCAGTAGCTTCCGATTCCTTGACAAATTCAGGACTAATTAATTCCTCTACACTAGTTAAATATTGCTTTCCAGTGAAATTACATTGTTCACATCCTTTTCCCAGACAATTTTTGCAGAACCAATGAGTTTGTGGGACTCCTCTTATCAATTTATTATATGTCCCGTAAATAAAAAGCGATTTAATTATTATATCTATTTTAAAAGAATCAAAACTCAAAGAATATATAATTAAAACATCCGGGTTATTAAATTCGGGAGGCTTTTTTAGCATAACCATTAATTTTTTTCCAATAACACGATTGAAATGACTTTTAAAAGCTTCTGCTTCTAAGAGGTTAAATTCAGTCTTAAATTTATCTTCGTTATTAATTATCTGTGAATCTGGACTTGACCCGACCAAGAAATTATTAAATTCAATCCCTTTAAGTTTATCTTTCGCTTCATTTACATAATTATCAATATTGGAAAATATATCATGACACAAGTGGCAAGCTTGATATTGGTGTTTCTCTGAAAACTCAAGTCCTTCATTTTCCAGAACTTTTTGAGCGGGTAGAAAATGAGCGTTTTCAGCTAGGATTTTTAAATGCTTCAATGCTTCTTCTTGTTGATCATCATTATTGGATAAATATTTATGATGGTTTTCCATAGTTAATGAAAGTAATAAAGAATATCCTCTTTTTTTATTCGTTGTACTTGTACCTAGTAAAGAAAACATACGCCCTACACAATGAAGACAAATGTAGTACTTCGAATAAATTTCAAGAACTTTATGGAAGATCATCATTATTAAAATTAATAATCCACTGCTTATTGATTTTATTCAAGTAAAGAAAATTCATTAAAAAAACTTTAAAATTAAAAATTTATTTTTCTATTTAATTTCATTATTTAGTTTCCTATAGTATTATTGATAATGTGATTTCATTTGGTAAAAGGATACGTTAAATGGTTTTCCAATAAAAAAGGCTATGGTTTTATTACAATGGATAGTGAAGATGAACAAGAGGACGTATTTGTGCATTTCTCGAACATAAATATGGACGGATTTCGTAAACTAGAACAAGGAGACGAGGTAGAGTTTGAAATAAACGAATCAAAAGAAGGCAAAGGTCCTGAAGCACTTAATGTAAGAGTAACAAGTAAAGACAGAAGATATTAAGTTTTAAAGTGCCATCTTTATTTTTTATTTTTAACTTCTAAAAAAAATTTAAAAAAAAAGTTTAAAAATTAGATCCTAATTTATTTTTTTTCCCATTCAAAATCTAGTCGGACATATTTCCTCGTATAGAAATAAGAAATAAGCAATATAACTGAAACAATTGGTCCGAATATGAGTAGCCCAATTGAGAATTCATATGGTTCTGCTCCATCTCTTGTTAATTCAGGTAAAGATAATATAGCTCCAATGAAAAATGCACCACATGCTTGAAAAAGGTTAAGAATGATAGAAGGAAATCCTGAATATATTCCTGCTTTTAATTCCCCAGTTAATTTTTCATCATCTTCAGCAACATCAGCATAGACAATATATGGGAACAAATACCACCCTCCCAAGATAGCACCAATCCCTACAATGAATATAATTCCCAAAATTAAATAACTCTCCATTTCTAAAAATCCGAAAAGGGTAATAGGAAGAAATATTATAGCAAGAAGAAAAACGTATAACAGAGCTTGTTTTTTACCAATTTTTTGAATGGTTCTTCTCCAGAGATATAAAAATATGAAAATTGTTAGTAACAAGGAAACTGCTGCAATGATATAATCAGTATCACTCAAATTTAAAGCATCAACAAGATATTTTAACATAGCGGTTGTTATCATTGACCAACCTAATCCACTGATTCCTACCATAAGAACAATGAACATAAAATTCCTGTTTTTAACAATAGTTTTTAGATTTTCAATAAGATTTGATTCTATTTTGTAATGTGGCTCTGTTGGCATTTTAAAAGCAATAATGTAAAATAATACAATTGTCAAAATTCCGAAAATTATTATTGGAATACTTAGATCTAATGGAATATCGATATTTAGGTTCAAAGTTGATATATAAGCTTCTTTTAAATCATCTACATAACTTGTTAGTATAAGTAATGAAAAAAGAGCCATAATTCCATTTCCTATGTAATTGAAAGTGTTTTGAAATTGAGAAACTTTAGGTCTTTCTTCTACTGGAAATTCTTCTGCCATCCACGCCTGGTAAGGGGTAGTAACAGAGTAAGAAAACCTAAATAGAATCTCCCATACTAACATCCATATAAATAGGATTTTTTTATCATTAAGGTCAATCATAGCACCAGGTAACAATAAGAAAATGGTGGACAATCCTAAGATTGGGGCAAATATTATGATAAATGGTTTTCTACGCCCCCAACGTGTATATTTAGCATCACTTAGCCATCCAAATAAAAACTGGGACAGGGCAATAGTCAAATAGCCCATACAAATTATGAAACCAGCTTGAAATGGAGGTAATCTATAGCCGGAAGTATAGAGAGTAAATAAAGCCCATCCTTCGATACCAAGTACAATTGATGTCCCTAATCTTGGTGATCCAAAGAGAATTTTTCTAAAATTACTAGTTCTTTCCCTCACTATCTCATCTGATTCGCTCATTCTAATTCACGAATTAAGTATTTAATACGTTTTAGATAAATTTTATTTAAATATAGATTAACAATGAATTAATATAAAAGTTTATCAAAAATAAGTATATAAGCGAGAACTTAACAAAATACGAAATAGTAATTGAAGTTTTAAAAAACTCTTTTAGTCCTCTTCTTCATCCCAACCGAGATCTTTTAATATAGAATCTATCGCTCCAGATTCTTCTTCTAAAATAAATTCCGTGTCATATTCAGTGGCCTCATACCCCGAGTCAAAATCAGGAGGGGCCAAATCTTCAAATGAAGGTAATTTATCGAGAGGAGGCATTTCTTCTGTAATTGCTCTTTCTTTTAATACCGGTTCTTCTTCAATTTCCATTGGAGTATAATCCTCAAGTGGAACTGGAGGTATTTCATCATTATACACTTTAAATTGAGTTTGATCTTTTGATATTAAAGTATCAGTGGGCATTTCTTCGGATATGTGCTTAACTTCTTTGTCAAAATCTAACCCAACTGATTTTGGAATTGTTACTATATGATCGACACTTTCTGCTTCTAGTTCCTCGAATTCTTCTCCTTCTTTTTCCCAATCATCCAAAAATCCTAATAAATCACTTAAAGCTTCCTTGTCTTGTTCAACTGAAGGAATTTTTAGAATTTCTGGTTCTGCTTCAACTTTTTCAGGCTTTATTTTCTCAACTTCCGGTTTTTCTAAGGAAAGTGTCATTTCAGTTTCTTTATCTCCAGATAGTAATCTATTTAATTTTCTAGCTAATTCGCGTAAATATCCTAGATAAAATCCAATTCTATAACTTTTTCTTAATCCCCCAAATACAATGTATTCATCATTAATTGCCATCAAGATACTATATCCCGCTTTATTGTGTAATATAATTTCTGTTAATGCCCCATGAACAGTAGCTTGATTTAATCGTAATCCTAAATCAATAAGTGCAGTACTAGAGGCAGAAGTTGCATCAGCATCTAATTCTGATGAGATAGCACTTGCAACCTTCATTCCTACTCTAGATAAAACGGCAAGATTTTCTAAATCTGTTTTCTCTTCTTCTTCTTTTAAAACAAACATCATTTTTTTTCTGAGATCTTCCGCGATTGATGACATTTTTACCTTCACTAAGTTAACTTCCTATTGAAAAGTATTATTTTTTATGATTTTATGTATTAATAGCAAGTTTATTTTAATATATTTTATCACTATTTCATTTTAAAAACTTATTTAAATTCATTTGAGTTGTTACAGATTTTTCTAGCTTATCAAAAGAATACCCTGATAAATCCGTTATAATTATCTTTATTTTGTCGATTACATCCTCAACAGTTAAGTTTTCTGTGTCTATTTTGAAAACATTTTGTTTTTTTGATAAAAATTGATTATAATAAGAAAGAATTTTGATAAGGTATTCTTTATCAGCTTCATTCCATTCTAATCTAATAGCTTCAATTGATCCTCTTTGAATTATACGTCGTAAAATTGTATTTGGATTAGCATATAAATAAATTATATAATCCTCTTTCCATTTGATAGAGTTATAGGTATCTAAAATAAGCTTATAGTCTTTTTCTTTTAAATTTAAACTTTTAGAGTATATTAATACACACAGAGGTGTTCTGTCTAAAAATATTACTCTACCATTATATCGATTATCATAATTCACGATACTTTGATTTCTTCTAATTAATTGTTGAAGAAAATGAAGTTCACTTCTAAATCCAATTTGCTTATCTGAAGAACCAAAGGGAAAAGGAGGATTTTTTACATATCTTTCTGGGAAAAATTTAAATTTATTATCATCTAAAACTTTTTTTTTAAGAAGATTAAATATAGAGGTTTTACCAACTCCATGTGCTCCTGCAATAGAGATAATAATATTGTCTTTACTGGTTTTATTTCTATAAATTCTTTTGCTCAATCTTTTTTACTCCAAACTGCGAAGATTATATCCTAATAGGTATAGTTATGGTCTTAAATAATAACACTAGAGTTTATTAATTTTTTTATTATTAAAATTTTATATTTAAGGGATAATGAATACTTCTTTTAAAGGACTAGAAAAATTACCATTAGAAGATTGTAAAAAACACTTGCTATAATTGTATTGTATAAATTATTGTTTATTTCATATAATAATCCTAAAATCGTGAAGATTATAAAATTTACGAAAAAATACCCTAATCCTATAGGAAAAGAAAATAATAACATTACAACAGAATATATCAATGCAACAAAAAGAATAACTTTAAACTCATTCCTAAATCTCTCTTTTAGGGTGTTATGTAGAACTCCTCTAAATACAATTTCAGTTGAAAAACCACCTAAGCTTAAAAGAATTGTAAGTAATGCAATTAATAGAAAATCAGCATTTTGTATAATTGAATTTTGTTCATCAATTTTTTCTTTTATTTTAAAAAAATCTAGACCCGCATCAGATATAATCTTAATTAAATAACCTGAAAAATAATTAATTAGGAATAAACATAATCCACCTAAAACACCAATTAACAGTGCAAATAGAAATTTTTTAGATTCTGAAATTAAGCCTAATTTTTTATAACTATGTTTTTTGGAATAGATATACCATAAAGGATATATACCAAATAATAATTCAGGAATTTGACTTAATAGAATAATGCTCATATTGAGCTCTATATCAGTAGATTCTACTTGAAACGCTATAATTGTATAAATTAGAAAATAAACGATGATTAAAATATATAAGCAATTTCCAAAAAGGTTAATACCTTCTTTCAAATTCCATTTATCTTTCTTTAATATGAATTTTTGTTCAATTTCAAATTTTTTATTAGTAAAAACTAAACCAGGTTTCTTTTGAATCATTAATTTTTTTTGCTCAGGTATCTTCTCTAACATAGTATTACATATTGGACATTGATCTAAAACACTAGATGTAATTATAGAACCACAACCAGAACATTTACGAGTAATTTGTATTTTCTCACGAATAACAGGTGCTCCTACAATATGCTGTTTAACTTGTTTTTTTTCAGGTTTTATTTTCACAACTAACTTACCACAATTAGGGCAATAAATTCTTTCTTCTTCTATACTGGCACCGCAAAAGACACAATATTTTACTTTCTTCTCGTTATCTTCAGACATTATTTACTGTATTCAGAAAGATTAAATCAACAATAAAATCTAATAAAAATATTTTTTCTTTATTTTATTTTGTAAAATATATAAACTAAGAATTATATAATTTATGTTTATATATTAAATAACTAAAAGGAGTAGAATAAGGAAAGAAGGGAAGAAATATGTTAAAAAAAATTTTTGAAAAACGAATTCATGAAATATCAGAGAAATATAATGATAAAAATGTTCTAATCATTGATGAAATGTCTAATTTTTTTGGACAAGAATCCTTAGGAGTATTGAAAGTACGTGGAAATGGGGTTTTAATTCTCACAGAAGAAGAGTTATTTTTTGAAATGTGGAAACCAAAAAAAGAGCTATTGATTCCTATTAAATCTATCATTGAAATTACAAACTCAAAATCACACATGCATAGATCTGTGTTTAAACCACTTTTAAAAGTAATATTCAAGAATGAGAATAATGAAGTTGATTCAGCTGCTTGGTATGTACGCAATTTAGATCATTGGAATGAAATATTAAATCAACTAATCAATAAATAAGATTCCAATTATTCATTATTCTTTTTCTCAGTATGTATTTTCAATTTATTTTTAGTTATCTTATATAATTCCATTAACAATAATCCCTGATAATATGTGATTGAGTCAAAATAACCCTCTCCTAAATCAGACTTGCCGGCATAAACTAAAGCAATTTGAGCATTAAGCGCCGCCTTCATTATAAGTTCTACGCCTTTATATATTAAATTAGGACTCCACATCCCTTTTTCTGGATTTGCCCACCAAGTAGGACAAGAATAAAGACATCTATCATAGAACCACCGAGCTGTTGTATAATAATGTTCAATTTCCCAATTTTGAGTTATATCGAGATCATCTACTAAATCAATAAGGTTATTCATACTTCGCATGATTTTCCAATAATATTTATGAATGTTGTTATCGGGATGGTTCCATAAAGGATACGGAATACCTAATTTTATATCTTCAATAGTAGTACTCCAACTTGACTCCTTTGGGACAATTCTTTTCTCTGCAATAGGAAAGTATTTATCCAAATCAGAAATAAACACTGATTCAATATCATTATTCTTACTAATTATGTCTAGAATTTTACCTAAAAAAGTCTTCTCGTAATTTTTTATATGATATCCAAAGGTTTCACCATCCATAGCCGTAATTATATAAGTATTATTTTCAGAATCCTGTTTTTTATCTTTATACATAATATTTAAATCCTTAACGAATTCCTTAGTACTAATAGACTTAAAAGCGATTTTGTTACTCAAAATTTCATCTCTAAAAAAAAGCTGTAACCCATTTGGAGATTTATATATCCTATCATATGGCCACTCAATAGGACAAGCAATTCCACTTACAATCACCCATTTATAACCTAAATCTCGTATGAATTTAGCAACCCCTCCTGAGATTGCTAGTTCTGGCGGAAAAAAACCTTTTCTTTCCCAACGACCGAATTCTTTTCTATTAATTTCTTCATTCATTTGTATCTGATGTTGAGCTTCCTTTCTTGGTATTAAAGGAAGGATAGGGTGAAATTTTGCTGTTCCAAGAATTTCTATTTTATTTTCTGCAACTAAATTCTTTATTAAATCCATAGTATCACCTAATCCATATTCATAAAGCAATTCAATAAGAACTCCATTAAGATTTAAGCAAAATTTGGCATTTTCATGTTCATCAATTATGGAGAACAGCGGTTTATAGCATTCCTTATCTATTTTTTTTAAAACATTAAGATCTTGAGTGGGAGGTTGATAAATGTGAAGTAATGGTGCCCAATAGGTAGTCAAATCAATCACATCTGGTTATTTCTAATTACAACTTGAATATTAATATTATTAAATAAAAAAATACAATTAAAAGGTTTCCATAATTTATTTTTTGAAGTCATTTGGTTTTTTAATATCTCCACGCTCTCTATTCTTGGTAAAAGGTTTTGTAGGTTTGGTATTATCAAATGGAGCATTACAAACCCAACATGCATTTTCTAAATCAGTTAATGTTCTAGCACAATTTTCACAATATAAAGCATCACATTCAGAACAAATATAATTAAATCCTTTAACTACCCCCTTGCAAACTAAGCAAATTTTTTGCTCCCGGAAAAATGTTACTTCTTCCTCAGAAATTTCACCAGGTTTTATTTCAGACAATAAAAATATAAGAATTTAATTTTCTTATTATTAAAAATCTTTTAAGATTTTTATTTTTCAATAATTTTTTCTTTTATAGGTGTACCGAAATGCGTTGCTTTAGGTCCAATATGAACTAAAACTTCATCTCCTATTTTCATATCAACAACGGATTTAGCTTTCCCGTTAACATCGACTAATCGTATAGTTTCAGCATTTTGACATATACAACTAAGGACTATTTTTTTATTCCCTTCAAAAGCCTCCAATTCAAACCTCAACATTGGGCGGGTTTCAATTTTTACTCTTCCTACTGATACAATTCTAACATCACCATTACTGCTAACTGCTAATACTCTATCCCCACCTTTCAATTCACTCAGATATTTAGTACGATATATCTTCTCGGGATCATCATTAGGTACTAAAATGTACGCAGATACATCACCTGCATTCACTCGAAAGGGTCTAATTGCTACAAATTGAGATTCAATAGTTTCTGAATGAATTAAGCAGAAGCCAGTTGCGGTTGAGCCCACAAGAAAACCCTCTCCTAAATTAAGGATTGAAGTTGTGTCAACACATACTCTATCGCTTTCTGGAATATTATTAATATTAATAACTCTCGCTCTTGTCAAATCAATTTTGAATGAAGTAAATAATAACTTTTTTAAATCAACCAAATCATTTGGTGTATTAGGTTTAATCAAAACTCCATCAACCCCAATTTCAAGTGTTTTTAACATTAATTCAGCTTCTTCAACATTTTCCACTTCAGCAATCAGCTCTATTTCATTTGAATGCATTTCTGCAATAAGATTTTCAATTGGGATAATTTTCCAATTCTTTGCAGAAATAATAATCAGATCAATTCTTCCTGTTTTCGAGAGTTCTACTACTTCCTGCTCATCTTCCTTTGATTTCAATTGTTTATAATAACCTATATTTTCTTCAGGAATTCCTTTTTCTACTAATTTCTTTTCTAATTCTCCTTTATTTTCATAGATCGTATATTTTACGGGTATTGTAAGATCTTTTGTAAATAAATTGATACGTTTGATTCCCTCGAATTCAGAAAAAGTAGATTGTGTAACAAAAAAATTTAGAAAATCTTTATTGAATGCTTCTTGAACTAATTCTTTGAAATTGCTGTTTCTTGTTTCAAAATTTATTATAATTTTTTTCATAATTTTTCAAAATCGGTCTATGAAAACTTTTTTGATGAGAATTCTTTTATTATAATATATTAAATAATATTAAATTTTTAAGCTAGAAAAATCATATATTTCATAAAATAGATAACATTAAAATAAACTTTTAAATGGAGATGAGACGCTTATAGGACTCAAGAAAAAATTATTCCCCCGGAAAAGTAAAGAAAAAGATGATTTAGTCTCTAAAGCAAAAGGTCATATTCACAGATTGAATGTAATGAATAAAAATTATAGCCGACGTGCTGAGATTAGTCGTAAAAATGCCAAAATTGCATTGAAGCGAGGAGAGAAAGATCGTGCGAAGAATTATCTTATTCAATACAAGGCTTATCAAACCAAGGTTGATAGATCCAATAATATTAGAGCAAAAATCGAAAGACAAATTCAAGCAATAGAAGAGGGTGTTTTAATATCGCAAACTGGTGATATATTTGGAGGGATAAGAGATGAGTTGGAATATATTGCCACTAAAGCTTCCCCCGCTAAAGTTGCTGAAATTGCAGAAGATTCTGAAGCATATGTATCAGAAATTGAAGAAGCAGCAGATATTTTAGCAGGAGATCCTGAGATAGATCTTGCAATTGATGTTACAGAAGAATTAAATCAATTGGAAACGGAAATGCTCCTTGATCAAGGAGGTACTATGCCAAAAGTTCCCGCAGATGATTTACAATATATTCCTGAATACGAAGAACTTGAAGAAGAAGAAATGAAATCAAAAGAAAAGCTTAAGGATGAGATCGATAAACTACGCAAAGAATTACAAAGCTAAGTCAGTAATTTTAAACAAAGCTTTCTTATAAAATTAATTAAATCTGAAATAATTTTATTTAAAATTCTTTTAGTACAATAATCGATTTGAAACTTATTATATTATTATTTAGCTGGGTTATAATAAAATTCAAGTGAAGTATCTTTTTGTATCAAAACTTCTATTATTTTTCTTTATCGCCTCGATTTCTTCTAATTCTTCTTTTATAGATTCAATTTTTTTTTCAATTAAATATATTTCTTTTTGTAGATTCTTAAAAGTTCTAAAATAATCAATCTCTGAAATAATTCCTTGATCAAATTTCGCATCGAGTGTTTTTAATGTTTCATTTAGACTATATTTATCTTTATTTAATTCAAACAACTTTTCACGTTTTTCTTTATTAAGTTTAAATATTTTCCTATTGCCTTTATAAGTATTTTCTGTTGGAAGATTTTCTGGATTAAATAAATCAGATAAATGATTTCTATTATAATCTGTATAATCAAATATAGGATCTGAATAACCATTTGTATATGCTGATTTATAGAATTCAGGATTTATGAAATTCGGGTGATCTGGAGTTGGGAGATTAAATTTTTGTGCTTGCCCTAATTTTCTCATCAAAAGATTTTTATGTCCAAAATCAGAAAACTCATCATTATATAAGTTTACCCTTTGAGGGCGATAGTTTTGAAATCTATTAGGATTATGAAGATCCTGAATAAAATATTCGTTTTTATCTTGGTTAGATGCTAAATACTGATGTAAAGGGTTTGAATAATAATTTAGATCTTCGGGTAATTGAGTAGCTGGGTTTCTCACATAAGACGGATAAGTAAAACCTGGATAAATTTTTAAATTTTCTGGAAAAAAGTTGCTATTTAAATTAGTTAAAAATTGTTTTTTAGGCCACAATTGCTGTAAATTTTGGTTTTGATGATATGGATATTGAGGAAGATTTTGATTAGAATGATAATTTATTAGACTGTCTTGGTAGTTAATGCGTTGAGCTATTCCTTTATTATAATTACTTATACTTTCAAATCCTTTATTGTATTGACATTTTAAGCTAAAGAAAGAGTTGATACTTTCTTCAATAAAATTTATCAAATCATTTAACTCAATATCAATGTTTTGAAGTTGTGTAGTTGATTTGTTATCTATAATAGTAGACTCATCAAAGGTTCTTGCTAAAAGTATATATTCAATTACTCTTGAAATAGCATTAGGAGGAAGATTAAATTCATATTTTCCATATTCAAATTCTAAATATAATTTTTTGAATACTTTACCTTTTTCTCTAATCCGAGTTAAATCACGAACTGGTGCTTTAAAAGTTAACTCTTCCTTTTTTTTTCCTACTCCATACTTATGAACAAATGAGAGATCTAAATTGGATATAAATAAAATACCCTTATTTTTCTTGAATTTATCTTGAGTATTTAATCCATTAATCAATTTTGCATAAATTGCATAGACTGGTTTCTCATTTTCTGCTAAACTTAGAAATTTCTTATAAGTTGAAAAATAGAAGCTGATCCTGTCAATGAAGTTCAGATTCTTTTCAAAAGGAACCATACTTTCATTGAAAGTTTTAACATTAGTATTAATGAACTCATTGATTGAATTATAATTTCTCAATAGATTTTCTAAAATCCCTTCAATTATAGTTAAATTAGAATTAGGTTGAGAATAGATATCAAAAAAGTACTCTTTATTCTGATCTAATTGGTGGAAATGGTGATTTGTTTTTTCATATAAAGTATTTTTTATATAGGTAAATAATTTAAAAAGAGCTAATAAATCTGATTCCATTTTAGGGAAATGATAGCATTTAATAGGGGGATCTCTGGCTCTATAGACTTCTTGGCGAAGCTTATATAATTTTTTCAGTATTTCATTAATAGGGTTAATGAATAAACGTACATCTTTAATTGTTTCTAAAAATTTCTTCTCTAATTCTTCTTTTTTTTCATAAATATTTATTATTTGATGTGAATTACATTTTGGGCAAGATTTTAAAACTTGATTTACTTTGACAATATTTTCTTTACCACAATCTCTGCACACTTTCTTTTTTTCAGAATCTAAAGTTTCAATATTTCTAGACTTACAATCTTGACAGATAAAAAACTCGAATTTATTCTCATGTAAGCAATCAGAACAACTAGATGTACCACAGTCTTGGCAATAATAAGCTACTTTAACATAATTATGACAAAATCGGCACATTTGTTCTGACATTTTTATTACAAAACCCAGCCTAATAATATAAAAAAATCTTAAATAAACTATTATCAAAAAAGAAATATTATCTTATTATCAAAAATAAGTATAATATTGATGTAATACCTATGCAAAGTCAAGAATAATTAATTAAGAAGGTAAGTTTGACTATTTTAATTTTGAAAACAAGTTAAATGATATTATTTTAAATAGTGTTTTAACAACTTTATTTAAGAATTCTGACTTTAGTACCAAGTGCTTGTCCAGGAACACCTGCTTTTTTAAAATGGGCTCTTACAGCACCACTATTTCCATGAGCTCGTGTTATTAAGCCCCTTAAATCTTTACCAGTAGGACTCGTCCAGATTACTATTCTTCCTATCAACTTATTTGCTTCTTTTCTAGTTTTAATATTTGGAAATACTAAAATACATTGTTTAGGATGAACTGTATGGCGTCCTCTCCTATAATTGGAGATAACTCCTTCCAATCCCAATAATTCTATTTTATTTGATGCCATTTAATAAAACCCATTGATAAGCTTTTATTATCTATTTTTTGCAAAATATTCCAAAACTATTAAGTTTTTTCAATTAAAATGCAGTTTTTAATAAAACTTTTCCCATGCTTTTTGATTTATTAATTCCATTTCATTATCAAAATCTTCTTTGGACAATTTGCCTTCTTGAGCAACTAATTCATTTACTTCTAAAATAATCTCATTTTCTATATTTAATAACTCATTTTTCTTACTAAATAGTTTATTGGATGCGTTTTTATACCATACCCAGTCAGAATTAACTTTTATATAAGGTCCAGGCTTATAAGATTTTTTTTTACCAATTGGAAATGTATAAGGCTTATAAGTACTCAAGCAAGGGAGTGTTGTGCCTGTAAACCAATGAATTGATTTTTTTTCTTTTTTTAAATGGGATACTTGAGAACCTGTCGATTCAAAACCTCCATGCATACAAATTCCTGCCTGATGATCTCTTAAAAATTCCATCATCATCTTAGAAGTGATTTTTCCCTTACTATTATTAAGTAAATATGTTGCCTTTCCTCCTCTTGAATATTGTACTATTGATGGAGGTGAACCGCAGAAAGTTATAGCAAAATCAAAATCATCATCATCTTTACAATATCCTTTTTCAATAGCATGCTGAATTATGCCTCTTCTCCTGATATCACCCTTTCCTCTAATAGAGAGTTCATTTGATATAGATCTTACACTTTTTACATTTTCAGCAATCCACCATTCATCAGCAGTCTCCAAAACATAAGCTTCTTCTGGATCCGCAATTAAAAAAGAATTATGATACATCCAACTTGGATCATCATATGAACAACCTCCACCTTGTCCAAATTCTTCTAATAAGTTAGTAATTATATCCAAGGCTTCTTTTGCATTTTTTCCTCTTTCAAGACCTAACCTCAGTAAATCCATCCCTAATAATCCAGTGTTCCTCAAGCGTTCATATGTATAAACGGCTTCATTTCCAATTACGACATCATACTTATTAGTGCCCATTTCTGCCCCCCACATCCACCACGGTTGACTTAATAAAACTGCTATAGTCTCAGAAACTTGAGGAATCGAAATATATGTACATTTTACTTCTTCTCCCATTGAGTGTTTAGTGCTTGGGGCATAAGTTATTAATTGAACTTCATTGGAAGGGCGATCTGAGTTTTTTCCAAAGATAACATTACCATCTTTTGTCGAATTCCCTAAAGCAACGAGAGTGTCACACATTATTTCTCATTTTAAAAAATTTTAGTTAGTAAAAAGAAATATTTTTTCTAATTATTTAAGATAATTCAATGCGGTTAATGCATAGATTTTGGTTACGTTTATTAAATCGTCTATGTAGACAAACTCATCTTGAGCGTGATAATTATTCTCTCCCCTAAGAGGTCCAATTAAAATAGTTTCTATGCCTTTTTCTCGAAATATTTGAGCATCAGTAGTTGGTATAGACGTCTTAAAATCTCTATCTTCTTCGAATACAGTTTTGAATGCTTTTTTCACTGCGAGTGCAAAAATAGAGTTTGTATCTGTTATATGTGGTTTTATATAAGCTCCTATTTGAGCAGTAATATTTAAGTCTGCATCTTCTTTTTCAAGAGATTCTACAAAATTAAAGATTCTTACCTTAATACTCTCTAGATCCATTTCTGGAATGACACTAATTAAGCATTGCAAAACACATTTATCTGGAATTGTGAGGGCTGAATTTCCTCCATTTATCATTGTAAAATTTACAGAACTTACTTTCGATGGAAGTTCAGGAGGGATTGGATATTTAGTTTCCTTTTGTATTATTTCTTCTTGTAAACCTATTAGGAAATTCATAATTTTCACCATTTTGTTAATAGTATTTACTCCTGAATATTTATTGCGATTAGGTGGAGGTAAATCTGGATAGGCTTGTGCTTGGCGACGTATTCCTTTAATAATAAAACTAATTTGCATGGTTCCACCTAGATAAGCAATTGGATAATCACAACAAACATCACCTAATAAACAAGCATCTCCAGTTATAACTTCATCCTTTACAAGATATTCAGAACCCAATATACCGCCGATTTCCTCGTTAATTACCGCAGTTATTATTAATTTTCCATTTAGAATTATTCCTAGATCTAATAAGGCTTTAGTAGCGAAAATTTCTGCTGCTACACATGCCTTATCATCAGCAGCTCCACGTCCATATACTTTTTTTCCAATAATCTCTCCTCCATGCGGTTCTTTCGTCCAACCATCATACGTGGCAACTGTATCAAGATGAGCATTAAAAATTAAAGATGGTCCATTTTCATTTCCTATTTCTCCAATAAGATTCTTTTTTTTAACTTTTGTATTTATTTTAAATTCGTTCATTTTAGATTCAACAAATTTCGATATTTCTTTATACTTCCCGGGAGGTACTTCGGAAGGAATCTGAATTAATTCTTGAAGAAATCGGATTATCTCAGCTCTCATCTCATCTATTTTTTCTATAATAGCTTTTTCCATATTATCCATTATTTTCACGAGTTATTTTATGATTCTTAATAAAAGTGAAAATGTAATTATCTATTTAAAGTATCTTCTGAAGATATAAAGAAAAGTTTATAAAGAAAATTACTTAGGTTCTATTACTGCTATGGCATCAATTTCAATTAGTGCTGTTGGTAGTGGACAAACTGCTTCTATAGTGCTTCGTGTAGGGAATTTTTCTGATACTCCATTCTGTTCAAAAAAATCTTTATAAGCTTCATTCATTTCCTTAAAATCATCCATGCTTTTTAGATATACTCCAATTTTAACTATGTTTCTAACATTTGCCTTTGCAGCTTCTAGAACTTTTTTAATTTTTTCAAGAGCACTGAAAGTCTGTTCTTTTATGTTCTTGGCCTTTTGATCAGGTACTTGCCCCGATATGAAGATTAGATTACCTGCTTTTAGACCAAGACTATAAGGACCTGCTTTTGGAGCTCCTGTGTCAATTATCTTAATATCTACCATCTTATTTACAACCTTAAATTGCTTATATTTAAATTTAGTAATTAATATAAGTAAAAATCAAAATTATAGTTAAGTTTTAATGAGAAAATTAAGAAAAAATAATTTTAATTCCACTTATATGAGAAAATAGTATAACTCTACTCCATCAAATTTTTTTGTCGCAATTGTATCATACAAATGTATTTTTAATTAAGTTTTAATAAAAACATTATATTAAAGACTTAAACCTAGTTATTTTTAAATGACTAATTTTAAAATTAATTTTTGACTATTAACTGCGTGCTAGAGAAGTATTGAGTTGCTTTGATCGAAAAAAAAAATAGAATTTGGATATTTACTTTTGAATATTCAGGAATTGCAAAGATGGGGGGTCTTGGAGAAGTACCCGCAAACCAAGCTAAGCACTTAAAGGATAAATATGATATTACTGTTTTTATTCCCTCTCATGGTCAAATTGATCGTTTAAAAATGGAAAATACCTGGGAGAAATTACCATTTAAATGTACTGGAAAAATAGATCCCCAGATTTTAGGAATTAATGAACCTACAGGGAAGTATAATATTTCATTTTATAAGTTAATAATTAACAATATCAGTGTGTTTTTATTAACAGGTGAAAACTCATTTACAAAAAGATTTTTAGACGATAAGGATATTTATAATCCTGATACTATAAACGTAAAAATTTGCCTTTTTAGCCTTGGAATCCGCTGTTTAATTGACTTTTTAATTGAAAATAGAAAAGATGATTTACCAGATGTTATTCACTTACATGATTATCATGTAGTGTTTCCATTTATAGGAGTTAAGCAAAGATTAGTTATAAATGGATTAGATGTACCATCATTAATGACTATACATTTATTAACATGGCCAAGGTATCCTATTGATTTTTATAGAGCTTGTGGTATCAGTAAAATCCCAATTAAGATACTTCTAAAAGAAGGGTTTAAATCCTTTACAATAGATGAAATATTTTCTCTTTGTTCAGATTCAAGTTTGCAACAACCCCCCTCGGTTGAAAAAGTTGGTGCTGTTATATGTGATCTCGTTACTACAGTTAGTCAATCCTATTTAAAGTCAGATATTATACCTTATTGTGGTAAGGACTTAATAGATTTTAAGTCTGATTTTATTTGGGACGGATGTGATTGGGAATATTATGAGATCTATCGAAACGTAATTCAATCTTTCGGAAAAGAAATCAAAGATTTATTAAATATTCCGCTACAAAATGAAATATCCCATACTGATTTAAAGGAATATTTATTAAAGTATAAAATTGGGCATTTAAGTCAGAGTCCATTAATAAATTCAACTAAAGTACTCTCTGCAATCAATAAAATTTCCAATGGAAATCCTTTTATAAAGAATGGTACAATTAAACCCTTTTTTGAATCAGGACCTCTAGTAATCACAACAGGCAGAATTTCTCCTCAGAAAGGGTTTGAAACTATATTTGAAGCAATTCCAGAAGTCCTTAAAGTTATTCCAAATATTAAGTTTTTATTCCTTATTTTACCTACTGATTATAGTTTAAATGAAATAATACAATATGCTAAATTTGTAAAGCAATATCCCAATAATATAAGAATAATATTTGGTGTAGCTCCAGAAATATATTATTTAGCTCATATCGCTTCAGATGTATATTGTGCTTTATCTCGATGGGAGCCATTTGGTATTAACGCCTTAGAAGCGATGGCATTAAAAGTCCCAATAATTGCTACTCAAGTAGGAGGATTTCAAGAAACAATTATCGATATGAGGAAATACCCAGAAATCGGCACGGGCATTTTAATTGAAAAAGAAAAAATTTCTCAATTTTCAAATGCTTTAATTTCTCTCCTTAAATTAGCCGAAATTTCAGAGAAAATTAAAAACATAGGATCAATTTATGAAACAGAGACCTTTAAAATTGTAAATCAGATTCCTGATGAAGTAATTAAATCTCGAGTCTTACTAGATGCTAATTATTATAATAAAATTAGAGAGAATTGTTATAAAAGAGTAAAAAATAATTTTAGATGGGAAATTGTATCTAAGAAATTAGTGGGGCTTTATGAAAGAATAAAAAACCCACATACAATACACTAAATAAAAGGTGTATTTAAGTGATAATTTCAAGAAGATCAACAATTCTTATTTTAATCTCTGTTTTTTTTATTAATACGGCATCTATCATAGTTTATACTTATGCACCCAGATATTTAGTGTATTTGGGCGCAGAAATACCAATAACGCAACTTATAATCACAATTTTTCCTCTAACTGCTTTTCTTTTCCCTCCATTATATGGATATCTCTCAGATAAAAGTCAGAATAGATTTGTATTTATAGTATTCGGAACGATTGGTACTACTTTTAGTTATTTCTTCTTATTCTTAACTCAAGATTTAATATTAATAGTAATTGTGCTAATTTTTTTTGGTTTTTTTATGGCATCATCAAATTTATTTATGACACTGTTTGCTGAGTTGGTAGAAGATGATAAAAAACTCCTTTCTTATTTTAACGCTACAATAGTAGCGGGTTGGTTCGTTGGAGCTCAATCTGGTGGTATTTTTATTCATATTTATGGAATAGAGAAGATAATATTATTTACATTATTAGTTTCTTTACCCACTATAATTTTCGTTGTTTTTATAAGGGAAAATAGGTCTTTGATATTAGAAAGGTATAGAAATAGAATAGATAATAGCACTAATGACTCAATTTTAATTATTACTGAAGAACAAAATCCAATTTTTCACTCAGTCTATTATGGTTTATTTTTTAGAAACTTTAGTATCAAGCCGCTCATGCCAATTCTTTTCATTATTATGAGTTTTCATTTAAGTTCTGGTATAGAGATTGGATTTCTAATAGGAATTAATTTTTTACTGCAAATTCCTCAGATGTTGTTAATAGGGAAGTTAATTTCCAATAAAAATATTAAATCCTTCATGATTATTGGTTATTTGTTAAGCGCCATTACGGTTTTTGGATACATTATATCAACCAACTTTTTGAGTTATTTATTTTTCCAATTTTTAGTTTCTTTCAGTTATTCCTTGCATTGGGCAGCGACTATAACGTATATAGCTCAAAATACTATACCTAAAAATAAAGGTAGATATATAGGATATGCGAATACTAGTGTTTTTTCAGGAAGCTTTGCAGGAGGAATTTTATTCAGTTTATTATTATTTTCATTTAATTCAGATTATTATATCGCTATGTATTTTATGATAATATTTCCAGTAATTTCTTCTCTTATCATTTTTGTGAAATTTAAACCAACTAAAATTAACTCTATGAATTCCAAAAAGGATATAATCTCTGAATGATTGCATTTTTTTTATCTGGAACTAATTCTAATTCTTTCTTTACCCATTCAGAGATCCATTGATATTTGCTTTTAAATCTGTTATCCATAAAAATTAAGCTTCCTTTATCAGATAGTCTTCTTATTGGACGTCCTGAAGCTTGATTAGCCCTTTGAATCGCAGGATAGAGGTAAGCAAAATTCCATCCTTGTTTATTAAAGACTTTATCATAGTATCCAATTTTCGCTTCTACCCGTGGAGTTGGCAAGTGATAAGGGAATCCTGCGATTACAACAGAATTCATAAAATCTCCAGGATAATCTTCTCCTTCAGAATTTCTACCACCACAAACACCTACTAATACAGCACCATTATTAGGTGGTTGGGACATAGATTTAAAATCTTCAACCATACTAGCATTTTCTGATGCAGATAAACCTGATTCTTCTAAAAATAGCTTTTTATTGTTCTTTTTTACTATTAATTCTAATCCATTTGAAACTAAACCTTTTAAAATTTTGTAGGAAGCACAAAAAATCCCTGAATTTGCTGGAGTGCAATATAGAACCTCATCTATTTTTTCATTCAACTTCTTAAACATAGCTGGATTTCTATTATTATTTTTAGTATTAACCCCTTCTATGATAAATGCTTTAATATTTTCTTTTTTAAAAGGGGAATCTGCTATGATTCCTTTATAACTTTTTCCGCTCTCATTTAACCCGATTAAATAGTTATACACATAAGGGTTAGCTGTCCCAGATAGGTTTAAACAAGTATATACATTTTTTAGGATTGGTATAGTAATCTCTCTTGGATCTAACGCCACAATTTCAAGCGATATTGATCTTTTACCCTTCTTCTCCTTTAAATTATAACAAAAAAAATAACTATCTAAGAGATAGGTTTTTAACCACTTTAGCCAAAATTCTGCCAAAGATCCAACAAAGTCTCTTGAAATGTCACCGTTTGCTATTTTCTCTTCATGAATCGAAATACTGAACTCATAAAGATCTTTTATAAAATTTTTAAATTCAACTAAATCACAAAATCCTAATTTTTTATATATTACTTCTAAGAGAATATCTGGTTTTACTTCTTCTTCTTCACCCTTAAAGTATTCTTTTTTAATTTTTAATAGATCCATTAAAATTTTAACAAAACTTTGCATAAGAATGGGTGATCTATACATTTCTAAATCTTTTAAGCATAATCTTAAGGAATAAGGTGAGATTTTTTCTGAATTTACCTCTGTAGCTGTGTTAATTAAATTATGACATTCATCAATGACTAAAATAAAGTTATGAAGTTCTTGATCAATAAATTTTAAGAAAGATTCTTGAATAAAAGGGCTAAAAATCCACTGATAATTGCATATGATAATTTTCATTTCTTTAAGGAGGAATTTACTAAGAAAATAAGGACAAAGCTTCTCATCCTTGCAGAATTTTATGAGATCTTCTGCATCAACAGGTTTATTGAACAAATCTGGGGCTAATAATAAAGAGTTATCCACTCTATCCTTTTTTTTTAGTAAATTTAAAAAATAAAGACAATTAGCATTTTTTCTTAAATCATTACATACTGACATAGATTCCCTTGGATTTAATTTTAAAGATAACAAGGTTTTATTTAAGCACATCTCGTTTCTTCCTCTAATGGAGAGACCATTTAATTTTACTTTTGTATTATTTTTTGTTAGAAATTGAGAGATCTTATTCAGTTCTTTTATTATTCTTGTATTTTGAGAGTGTGTTCTACAAGTATAAATTATCTTTAAGTTTTTCTCATAGGCTAAAGGAAGAAGTCCACTTAAAGCAATTATGGTTTTACCTGTACCATTGGGAGCAACTAATAAAATGTTTTTTTTAGATTTTGAATTTAATTCGATTTCTTTAATAATTTTTTCTTGATCTTCTCTAAATTGTCTGTAAGGAAAAAAAGTTTGATAATCTATGTTTATACACCAAAAGTGGGATAAAAAATAACTTAAAAAACTATTTTTTTAAAAGTTTATATTAGTATAGGGTATAAAAATTTATTTATTAAAGTATAAGTTTAGCTCAATCACGTAATTTCGGTTTTCTAGCAGCAAGGACAGCATCAAGGCGTTTTATAGGCGTACTACTTGGGGCATTTTTTAAAAGATCGGGGCTATTTTGAGCTTCTTGATAAACTTTCTCCATTATTTCAACAAAGTAATCGAGTGAGGTTTTTGACTCGGTTTCTGTAGGTTCGATCATTATCGCCCCACTGACTATGAGTGGAAAATAAATAGTGGGAGCATATAATCCATAGTCTAGAATACGTTTAGCAATATCCTCCGTAGTAATATCATTTGGTAAGTTTTTATCTGATAGAACAAATTCATGTTGACAAATTCTATCATATGGTAGATTATATTTCTCTTTTAGTAAAATTCTCAAGTAGTTTGCGTTTAGAACTGCCATTTGACCAACTCGCTTTAAACCTTCAGCACCTAACGCTAAGATATAAGCATAAGCTCGAATTATGACCCCAAAATTCCCCCAAAACGCTTTAATTCTACCAATTGAATTATCATTATTTTCTCTATAATTAACTACCTTTTCAGGAGAAATTATATATGGTTTTGGAAGATAAGGGATAAGTCTTTCTATCACACCGATTGGACCAGAACCTGGTCCACCACCTCCATGTGGAGTAGAAAAAGTCTTGTGTAAATTTAAATGAACTATATCAAACCCCATATCTCTAGGACGGCAGATTCCTAACATTGGATTTAAATTAGCACCATCATAATAGCATAATCCTCCATTTTCATGTACAATTCGAGTAATATCTTTAATTTGTCGGTCAAAAACACCCAGAGTATTTGGATTTGTTAACATTATACCTGCTACATCACCCTCTTGCATAGCAAATTTTAAATGATCAAGTGGTACTTCACCATCTGTATTTGATTGTAATTCAACTATTGAGAAACCTGCCATTTTGGCAGAAGCAGGATTTGTTCCATGTGCAGAATCAGGAACTAATATTTTATTCTTTTTCATGTTTTTACTTTCAAAAAATTTCTTAATGATTAGCAATCCTGTTAATTCACCATGAGCACCAGCAGCGGGTTGAAATGTAAATCCGTCCATACCAGTGATTTCTTCTAATGCTTTTGAAAAATTATACATTAATTCAAGACAACCTTGATTTTCATCTTGAAGAGGGTGAATTTGTGAAAATTTAGGAATACGAGCTACAATTTCATTAATTTTAGGATTATATTTCATTGTGCATGAGCCTAAGGGATAAAATCCATCATCAACTCCATAATTCTTTTTACTCAAATCTATATAATGGCGAACAATCTCAACTTCCAGTATATCTGGAAGTGGTAAATCAATCCTTTGCAATGATTTTGGAATTATCTCTTTTAGTTCTACTTCTTCAATATCCATTTTTGGAATAAAATTTCTTTGAGCATTACCACTACCTTTATTAAATATTAATGTATTATTAGATTGCATTATTAAATTCCCTCCGTTTGTAGTTCTGAAGTTGATTGAGCAATTTGAATAAATTTATCGATTGATGATTTTTTATTCATTTCGGTAACACATACAAGTGCAACATCTTTCATATTAGGATAGTATTTTGAAACACGCAGAGGAGGTAATATATCGTTTTCCTTGCATTTTTTAATAAAATCATCAATATTAGGACATCTCACCAGGAATTCATTATAGGTTGGTTTTTTGTTTAATATTTTATAACCTGAGATTAAACTCAATTTTTTTTTAACAAAATGAGCCTTTTGAAAGTTTTGTAAAGCGATTTCCTTTAACCCTGTTTTTCCTAAAGATAGAAGATATACTAATGCTGATAAAGAACATAATGCCTGATTAGTACAAATGTTAGAACTTGCCTTTTCTCTTCGAATGTGCTGTTCCCGTGCTTGTAATGTTAATATAAATCCGATCCCGTCTCCATTTATTTCTTTTGTCTTTCCAACCAATCGACCTGGCATTTTTCTTAAATATTTCTGCTTGGCAGTAAAGATCCCTAAACCTGGTCCACCAAATGAAGGATTTATTCCAAACGATTGTCCTTCTGCTACAAATATATCTATATCTGTTAACCCAGGTGGAATCAAAATCCCTAAGCAAGTAGGATCTGTCATTGCTTGAATCATTAAACATTCTGGTATCTTATTTTTAACAATTTTAGCTAATTTTGTAGTATCTTCAATATCACCAAAAAAATTTGGACTTTGAAATAAAACTGCAGATGTATTTTCATTTAGTTCATTTTCAAGAAGATCTTCTGATACTACTTTAAAGTCTATATTTTGACCCCAACAATATGTTTTAATAACTTCTATGTATTCAGGATGAATGCCTTCTAGTAAAATTATTGAATTTTTCCCTGAAATAATGGTTGCCATAATAGCAGCTTCAGCAAGGGCTGTTGATCCATCATACATACTTGCATTTGCTATATCCATCTGAGTGAGTCGAGAAATAATTGTTTGATATTCATAAATAGCTTGTAAGTATCCTTGACTAGCTTCTGCTTGATATGGTGTGTATGAAGTATAAAATTCTGATCGACTTATTATAAAATCGACTAATGAAGGAATGTAGTGATAATAGCAACCTGCTCCTAGGAAAGAGCTTGAGTATAGGTTATTTTTAGTTGCTATATTTTTAAGCACCTGCAAAAGATCTGGTTCAGATAAACCTGAAGGCAAGTTTAGTTTATCCAAATGCAGATCTTTGGGAATATCTTTAAATAAATCTTCTAATTTTTCGATACCGATTACTTTTAACATTTCACGAATGTTTTTATCATCAAGGGGTATAAAATCCATATTTAACACCTAATATATGCAAATAGAGATAATTTACTTTAAAAAATAAGGAAAAAAATATTAATGATCCTCTTCTTCGACCAATTTTTTATATTGTTCGACGGATAGAAGATCCTTAAATTCATCATCATGATTAATTTTAATTTTTATCATCCAACCTTCTCCATAAGGGGAGGAATTTACCAGTCCTGGGTTATCAGCAAGATTGATATTAATTTCAATAATTTCTCCAGATAAAGGCATTATAAAATCACCCACTGCTTTCACTGACTCAATTTCCCCAGCATTACTTCCCTTTTCAAATACCAATCCTGTATCTGGGAGTTCTACAAAAACAATATCTCCTAATTGGTATTGAGCATAGTCAGTGATCCCGACTGTAGTCTCTGAATCTTCAACTTTTACCCATTCATGCGTGGAAGTATATTTTAAATCATTAGGAAACCTGTAGTCCATAATTTTCACTCATATTTTAAAATATTAATTTTTTACACATTACGATAAAATGGTGTAGTAACTACTTTTCCCTTTAAGAGTTTATTTCTAATTTCAATTTCTAATTCTGTACCAATCTCACTATATTGAGGTTTTATAAGACCTAAACCAATAGTCTTTTGAAGCGTTGGTGAATATCCCCCCGAAGTTACATATCCTATTTCATTTCCATCCTTAAAAATTTTATAGTTCTGCCTAATAATCCCCTTATCTATTAAATTTAAACCAACTAATATCCTTTCAGTTCCTTCAGATTTTTGCTTCATAATTACTTCTTTTCCAATATAATCAATTCCTTCTTTTGGTTTGGCAAGCCAATTAAGTCCTGCTTCTAAAGGTGTTATTGAATCAGAAATCTCATGTCCATATAAAGAATAACATGACTCTAATCTTAAAGAATCTCTTGCTGCCAAACCTGCAGGACTTGCTCCAGTATTTATCAAATTGTTCCAAATTTCTTTAGCATACATATTTTTAAAAGAGATCTCAACTCCTTTCTCCCCAGTATACCCAGTTCTAGCCAAGAATATGGGTTTGTTATTTAAGTTGCAGTGTGCAAAATAAAACCTGTTAACTTTGGAAAGATCGATGTCTACTAATGGTTGAAGATATTCATCTGATTTTGGACCTTGAAATGCTAAACGAGTTCTTAATGTTGATAGGTTTGTTATTTTAACATCTTGATTCCCTATATGATCATTTAGCCATTGAAAGTCTTTTTCAACATTACCAGCATTAACAATCATTCTAAATCGCTCAGGATTTTCTTCATAATATACAAGGTCATCAACAACAGTTCCATTTTCATAACACATTATAGAATATTGCCCTTTAGAAGGTTCAAGCAAATTCAAATCATTTATCATAACGTATTGTAGAAAATTAATCACATCTCTACCCTCAAGAAGAAATTCACCCATATGAGATATGTCAAAAACACCTGAAGTTGAGCGAACTGCTTCATGCTCCTTAATTTCACTCTTATATCGAACTGGCATTTTCCATCCTGCGAAATCAACCATTCGTGCACCATGTTTCACGTGTGTTTCATAAAGTGGTGTTTTCTTAACATTAACAATCTCCTCGCTCATAACTCTACACCATTTTAGTACTATTAATATATTAGATTTATATTGTGGAATAAAATAGTATGATTAATTTAAATTTTTAGGGTTTAAGCCATATACCAATTTTTTCCCCATCTTTATAATTACATGGAGTAAATAAGGATTTGGAAAAATAGTAAATAGTATTTAATATTTTAATTACAAAGTAGTAATAATTAATAAGACAACCAAAAAAGTTTAATTTACTAACTAATTTTTAATTAAAAATGAGTGATAATAATTCTGAGGATTATTTTTTATCAATAAAAGACATAATTAATGAGCCCTTATTACGGGACTTATCTATATTTTGTCTTCTCTTCATTCTAGTAGTTGCCCAATTGTGGGATAATATCTTGCTACTATTATTTCCAATAGTTACCTTCACATTCTCATTATTCTTTCGAACTATTAATACAAATAAATGGCGTATCGAGTTTAGAAATGAACCAGTTATTTATAATCCTCTCGGATTAGAAAAAAGACATGCTAATCGTTTAGCATTCTCTACATTCATTCAATTAATTCTTTTGTATTGGTTAGGCGCGGAATCCCTATATAATCCTCATATAGTTGATGATTATTTTATTTATTTCAATATTTTCTTTATCTTTGTTTATTCTTTTGGATTTTTTTGGATTTTTACTGATTTATGGAAGTTTTCTAAGATAGAAATTGATATAAAACTTAATAATCTTCATAATAAAGATACAACCCAACCAAGTAATCTAAATAATTTATTATCTTATCTCAAAATCAGAATTGTTAAGTTTATTTCCTTAATTAATATTTTAAATTTATTAATTTTAAATATAATAAACTTATTATCCATAACACTCATACAAAATAACCTTATTCCCGGTATAGACTACCACTTGCCGGGAACAGGTTCAGAGGGTTCTGAACCAATTACTATTTCTTTTATCACCTACATAATTCTTATTGTTTCACCAACATTAAGTGCTATATTTTTGGTTTTTACTTATAGGAATATTAATTATATCAATACAGACAAATTAAACGAAATTCTTAAACCATTACCAAATAGTATTCAAATTAAAATTATTGAAAACCTAAAAGCAGTAAGTAATAAAATAAAAGACCAATTAAAAATTGAATAAAAATTTATTAAACTTGAATCTATATTATATTAAAAATCTTTTAAATACTAGTAAAATGCTTCAAAAAAACACTAAAACTCAACACCTTTTATATAAAGTAGTTATAGTGGGGGATGGGGGTATCGGTAAATCTACTATGGTTCAGCGGTTATTAACAGGACTTTATCTTGAGCAAAAGATCACTATAGGAACAGATCTAGCAACTTGTGACTTTAAAATAGATGAAAACACTACTGTTATGCTCCAGATATGGGACTTTGCAGGAGAAAAACGCTTTAGATTTTTCCTTCCAAATTATGCTCAAGGTGCTAGTGGCTGTTTACTGTGTTATGATATAACAAGACATACAAGCTTTGATCATTTAACAGAATGGTATGATATTGTAAAAAATAATGCTACTGATCCAGTTTTTATTTTAGTTGGAGGAAAACATGATTTAGCTGATCAAAGAAGATCTGTTGAATTTGTTGAAGCAATAGAATTTAAAAACAAGTATAATATTGCTTATGTATTTGAAACGTCATCAAAATCAGGATTAAATAATAATATTATTTTTGAAACCTTGACTAAAGCGATAATTGAAAAAAGAAGAGGGAAATCTTCATTATAAATTTTTTCGTATTAATAATTTAAAAATAAAGAAAAAAAGGAAATTAAAAAGATGGTTTTAAGTTTATTCCATTATATCTTTTAATTCATCTATATTTAATTTTAAATATTTTGCGGTAATTAATTCTCTGCCTATAAGATTCAAGAAGTTTTTCTTTCGTTTTTTATTTAAGAACCTTTTCATCTCGCTAAGATCTGGTTTTGCATTTGTCACTTCAATTAATTTATTCTTTATTGCATAATCTACAACTTTTTGCCCAATGTTCGTTCTTATTATTAAGAAAGCTTCACCTGAACCTTTTGGAGCACCCCAAGGCGAATAAGAAATATCAGAAAATTCACCAGAAAAATCAGTACAATATTTACAACCGCTCATTCCCCCAGAAGAACATGCATATGCGATGCGTAATGATGTTCTTTCTGCTCCTGTGTTGAAATCCGATGATAATATCTTAGCTAGTCCTTGTAAATGGCACGGATTCGCAATTATTCCAATATCTCTTTTTTTGTCTAAATATGCTCTTCCAATACCAGTAATTAATGGACCTGCATTATCCATAGAGCCTTTAGGTATATATTTTTTAGCGTCTTTAGCATTATCAACTACAACAGGGAAAGCTAAAGGTGGTTTCTTAGTTTTTGGCTCACCTAAAACCATATGTTTAATAACACCTGCTTTAAAAGCAGCTAAAGTCAGATTATATAAAATTTCATCTTTATTACCGGATTTTACTTGAATAATATCTTTATAAACACCAACACCTATATCAACGCGGGTTTGACCAAATAATGCCTGTTCAATTTCTGAAATTGGTAGGAAAGTTCTAGGACAAGCGTTATAACAGAGACCTACTGTTTCAGAACATTCATCAACCACATATGCCTCTCCAGTCTCTTGGTTGAAATCCATATGAGGGCAGAAAGCATTACAACTACCACAATGAATACAAAGACCGGAGTAGATTACTTCATTTTCGAGATCTTGACTAGATTTTTCTACTTTCATCTGTTTAGGACACTTTTTATTAGTAAATACGAATATAAAACTAAAATTATTTGGTTAGTTAAATTAAACATGTCTTTTAAAGTTGGTTTACTTTAGTGTGAAATTTCACACTGGATGAAATTAAGATAATAAGCCCATAAGATAATCATTTATTTTTAATATCTATCTCTTCCATTTTATACCAGTTTTTGAAGATTGGACACTTTTTTCTTTAATTTCTTAATTCTCGATTCGCTCTCATCTCCTTTAAAAATGGATGCATCGCTTAAAAGAGTAATTGCTTGTTGAAAATACTGTATTGCATTAATATAATCTTTTCTCTTTTCTGCTTTTTCTCCGGCTTCTTGACAAAAATCAATTTCAATGTTCTTAATTTTCTTATCCAGTTCTAAAACCATGAATGAGATTCGTCCAATAGCTAACTTAAAGTTAAAACCAGTTGCTAAATAAAGAGCTTTTTCGTATTCTCTTTGAGCCTCTTTGTAGACTAACGCTTTTTCGGCAGTTTCTCCCTTTTTCAAATAATATTCAATTAATTTTTTAGCTTCCTCAATATTCATATTTCGAGCTTTTTCTTTTAACTCATTCACAGCATCATCATTAGCAATTATGGGGGATATTAATTCATTATCAGCTATTCTCATTGCGCGATTTTCTTGGAATTTTCTAACCTCATCTTCTACTGCCTCAATATTCGAAGGAATGATTATATTTTTCTCTAAAAGTTGATAAATTTCATAAAGAATAACATGTGGAGATAAATTGACTATTTTCTGTACTTTGTTAAGTAGAGCATTAATAAAAAAGAATTTTTTTGATGCTAGAAACTCATTTGCAAAATCAATTACTGCTTTTTGGATGAGATTTTTATTAATCACTTCCAAATCGTTTGGTAATAAGGCGTGAGTGAGGACCATCGGAAATACAAGTTTAATATCAAATGCTTCTATAATGAAATTGATAGTATCGTCAAAATCAAGTATACCGGTCTTTAATAGTCGTTCGATTTTTTTGGAATAGAGACGCTCATATTCGTTTAAAAATTCTGAAATACGATGTTTTAGACTTTCTGAAGCTTTTTGATCCAATAATAAGCAAACTCTAAGGAAATTGCCATTTTTTACCAATATATTAAATGTTTCATATTGTAATTCATAAAATTTATGCCCACTTTCTTTTATGATGCCCACTTTATTATCGAAATCTTTTCCTGATGCTGAAAACATGAGATTTGCTTGTATGAAGCCAATTAAGAGTTCAACATTGGTTCCTCCTCTTGAAATAGGATAATTCAGTAGAAGAAGCCCGGTATCTTTAGTTATTAATATTATATGCTTGATATTTAAAACATCCAAAAATTTATGCCAAATTATGGTCTGTTGCATCTGGATTCGTTTTTCTTCGGATTCTATCATGGATACTTTTATATTTTGATTGACATCAAACCCCATTTGGGCAAAATACTTTGTAACGCATTCTTTACAACGATCTGGATAAAAAGAACAAGTATCTTTTTCTTTCCCACAATTAAATCCTAGATGACTAACTTGAAAATATACCATAAATGCCAAAAATTTTTTTTTATTTTAAAGATAGACTCAATATTATTAAGATTTTGTAGTTTTCTGGAATTTGTTCTATGATAACAAAATTATATTTTAGCAATTTATATGCAAAAATGTTTTAAATAACTTAATTTTCGGTACCTCTTCTTATTGATAATTTGTATCTATATAATGGGTGAATTAATGTCCTAAAAAGTAATCAAATCGAGAAAAGATGAATTAATATAAGAGTATTCTTATCTCTATAAAATTTAATTATGTTGGTATAATCTTACATTCTTGTTGAAATCTTTAATAAAATCTAAAATTAAAAATATAGATAGATGAGAATAAAATGTTATTAACTAAAGAATTGTTATTATTAATTAATTTTCAAATAATTCTGACCTTTTAATATACCGCTCCCTTGTACCCCTCAAACGACACTTCTTACATAGCGCTATACAATCAATAAAATCTAACTTGAATTCCTTACCACATCTCAAACATTTTATCTTTTGTTTATTCATTTTTCTTATTTCTCTCTATTTTTTGTTTAATTTATCCTCTTCAAATCCGTCAAAAGGTCTTATCATTATTAAAAAAGGGGTGAGTATTAAAATCTTCCCCCTTATACTTGATAAGTCGACAAATACCGAAATGGAAAAATAAGTGTGTGAATATAAAATAATTTAATGAATTATAAATCTCGCGTTATTCACTTCAACCAAATTCCTTATCTTTATTAGTTATATAAAAAAATACTAAAAAAGTAATCTTTAAAAATTATATTATTAAAATTATATTTGAAATCATATGACAAAGTGTGAATACTGTGGTCGAATTATTGAGACTATACCCTTTAAATGTAAGTTCTGCAATTTAATATATTGCGAAGAACACAGAATACCTGAAGAACATATGTGTACTTCTATGTTACAACCTAAAAGTGTAACTTTAAAGAAGACACATGGATCAGGTGTCTTTTATAAAGATATACGCATTAAATCGATCGAATCAGAAGAATCTCAAAGGCAATTTCCTTTCTGGATAATAATTGTAAGCTTTGGCAGTATCGTGGCAATAATGATATTTGTCTTATTAAGCTTTTTGTAGCTTTCTTAAAATCAACTCATTAGACCGATTATTATCTTAACGCGGGTTGCTACTTCTCAAATGAAAGGAAAATCCCTAGATGAACTATTAAAAGAGCTGGAAGCACCATTAAGCTTGGTTTTAAAATTTAAGACATTTGGTTTTTGATAATGAAGAAATCTCTATTTTTTTTATTTTTTTATATTGTTAATATTTTTTATATTGTTAATTTTTCTGTCTCATTTCCCTCCTAATTTAACCAATTCTTCTCCAAGTATAGGATTGCCATCTAATCTGACACTATTTAATTTTTTTAGTATCTCAATTTTTCCTAATTTGGAAATCTGATTATATCTTAAAAACAAATACTCTAAATTTGGCAAATTTTGAAGCCCCTTTATATTTTTGATTTGGTTGCTGTCAAGGACTAAACTTCTAAGATTAGAGAGATTTTCAAGTCCAGAGATCTCAGAAATTTTATTATTTGATAGATCTAAAACTCTTAAATTAGTTAATCCATGCAAGTTTTCTATTTTTTCAATGTTATTATTGCTAAGATACAAATATTTTAAATTTTTGAGGTTATCAAGATTTTGAATCTTAAAAATTTCATTACAATGGAGGTATAATGTTTCTAGATTGGTAAGATTGCCAAAACCCTTGATTTCTGAGATCTTATTGTTACTTATATTTAAGAACTTTAAATTCTTTAAGTAATCTAATCCTTTAATATCAATAATTTGATTACCAAATGACTCAGTCGGTATAGCAAAGAATAAATATTCCAAATTTTTTAACTTTTCAAGACCCTTGATTACTGAGATTTGGTTACCCCCAAACATTAACCTTCTTAAATTTTGAAGTTTATCAAGCCCCTTTACTTCAGAAATTTGATTACCTTCAAGATTTAATTCTTTCAAATTTACAAGGGAACTAAGCCCTTTTATTTCAGTGATGTTATTACCGTCTAAATAAACAATTTCGAGATATTCTAGTTCTGCTAGACCTTCTATTTCAGTAATATCTTCTATATTTCGACATCTTAGATCTAAATAAAATTTTCCTCCAGTCTCTTCTACAAAAATTTTCTGTCCTTTATATATTACAAACTCTTTTAGGTGCTGATTTTCCATCTTCCTAAGTATTAATAATACTCTCGGTTTTTAAATTTATCGAGAGAGAAAGTGCGAAGTGATTTATCGACTTTAAAAAATGGTAAATATAGATCCAATATAAATAATCCATAAAAAAGGAGCATTCAATAAAAGCTCCTTTCTCTGTGAATTAATATGGAAATGGAAAAATAAGTGTAAAAAAATTCTTAATTTTTAGTTTTTAGTCTTTATACAATTCCCTCGCGATATATGTGAACCTTAGGGGAATTTCTCCGACATTTTCTACAAATTGCAACCGCACTTGAAAAATCTAACTTGATTTCTTTACCACACTTCATACATCTTAACTTCGGTTTGCTCAATCTCGTTACCTCTTCTTTAATTTTTGTTTTTAAGCAATATTAATTAAAAAAAATTTAATTTAATAAATTAAGCTTTTCATCCCAAATATGTTTCCATAAGCCTTATTCTTGAGTTTCTGGATATTAATTAGCTCCTCATGCTGCTTAGCATGTCTCATAAGTAGTCCTTTCTTCTTTACTTGCTTAACCTCTGCTTTCTTCTCAACTTTTTCCTCTTTCGCAGGAATTATTATAATTAGCTTCTCTAATTCCTGCTTTTCTAATATTTGAACCATTTTTTTTTAACCTTTTTTTTTTTTTTCTTAATTTTTAGTAAGTCTGACTTCCATATATAGATTCACACTTCGCACTTCAAATGAAGTTCACACTTTACTCCGAAGTGAAAAGTTTATATAATTAAACGAATTATCTATATATAATAGTAAAAGATTGTGTTTTTTTATGAGTAGATCAGAAGAAATAATATATCCACCTAGTGAAATTTTAAATCCAATAATGGGAAAAAGAGATTACGAATATGTCATTTTATGGATGTTAAATAACAATGATCTATGTGAATGGTCAGATTTTACAGCAGAAATAAGAGAATCAACTTTATCGGGGCATTTAAAGAAACTAAAGAATAAAGGTTACATTGAAAAACCAGAAAAAGGTAAATATCAAATTACATCTGCAGGAAGAGAAAGAATTAGCGAATTATCTTACGATAAAAAGTCAGGAAAAAGAAGATTGAAATATCCCCCAAAAGTGATCATGAAGAGGAGAAATTATGATCATTGGATTTTATGGATGTTAAGTAATAATTATTCTTGTAAATGGTCTGATTTTAAGCACGAACCACTTTCAATTAATCAATCATCTTTATCTAATAATTTGAATTCATTAATAGATAATGGTTTTGTATCAAGAGATAATAAAGAATATATTATTAGCCCTCTGGGAAAGGTGGAATATCTTAGGATTTTGAAATTATATGATTTGGATCGTCAATCGATTTTAGAAGAAGAAAGTAAGAGAATCGAAGAGATTACAGAAAAGACAAGTAAATTTTTTGATAAATATAAGATTGAGGATGATGAATTAAAATATCGGTTTCTTAATCATGTTCTAAAGCTTAATTACTCAAAAGTCGAAAATATGTTAAAAAGTGAAGAGGATTTTAACAAAATTCTATTATTTCTCTCGATAAATCATCCAAATCAGTATCCTGATTACTTATCACCTGATGAGTTTTCTTTAAAATACGGTATTGATCTTACGACACTAAACTATTATATCCAAGAAATTGTAGATAATCAATTATTTCAAATAAAATTTTTCACGTTAAAGGATGAGCAGGGAGGGTTGTATTACTTCCAGAAAAATGAGGCAACTGAGAAAATTTTGAATGCAACCATTGAGAAATATATCACAAAAATCACTTATCTTAATAAGTTCAAAGAAAGTGCTCTACAAACTGATCATGTAATAGATTTAGAATTGTTGTTAGAGAATATCCTGAGTGATGTTTGTGATAATTTATTCAATAATAATTTAAAACCGGCATTAAAGGCGTTTTTACCGGAGTATATTAAATATTTAGCTTATAAAATCGGAACTGAGAAAAGCTTAGTTGACAGTGAAGCAAAATTGGAGGGTTTTGTATGGCAGAATATTTTTGAAGAGTTTCAAACATTTGAACCTGTTAGTAGACAAGTGGGAGATGGTGAAGATATACAAACTTATTATACTTTGGATGACAAGATATTTGATGTATTAGATATCTTCTATATCACTAAATTGAAATTAATTAATACAAGTGAGTTTAAGGAAGGTTTTAATCTTAATAAATTAGATATTTTCGATAAAATTGAAAATTCCTTATATAAAGGGAAAATTATAGATGCTAAAAAGACATTAGAGAGTAGTAATATCAACTTTAATAAAATTGAGGCTCTTATTTTAAAAGATTTAGTACTCACTACTAATAATAATTTTGATGATTCAATTAAAACAACAACAGAAATTATTAAAAAATTTCCTGAAAAGTATATCGGATATTTGTTGCAATCAATAACTTACTTTCTTATTGGTAAGTATGAAGAAGCCCTTGATATTATTGAAGAAGGTTTAGAAAAAGCTCCATGTTTTCTACTAGAGGTTCAAAAAGCTCAATTATTAATTAAGACAAATGTGGCTGAGAAAGCTTTAAAGATTATCGATGAGATAATTTCTAATTATCCTAACAGTATTCCATTATTACAGATAAAATTTATAGTTTATCTAAAAGATTGTATGATTCTTGAAAGAACTTCTGAAGATCCCCTAGAAATTATCAATTCTGCTATAAAACTGAAACCAAAAGATAAGGAACTTATAATTTTAAAAAGTATTTACTATTGTATCATTCATAATTACAAAGAAGCAAAAAGAGTTCTAACAGATGAAATTATTTTTAATTACATCAAAAAGAATCCTAGAATTGACACCGCTGGTTTATTCGTTTTGACATATTCCTACATTGCTCGCGGAAAGTTTGAAAAAGCTTTAGGAATTGTAAAAAATATTATGGATCAATATCCGAATCATCCAATCTCATATCTCACCAAAGCATTAGTATTAGGTTATAATTTGATTTATAAATTTAAGCTACATGAGCCAAATGTTGATACTTTTATTGGGTTAATTGAACGTGCAATTGCACTTGAAGAAATAAATTATAATAAAACAAAATTTCGTTTATTACAAGCATATGTTTTACAGGGAATTGGGCAATATGATGATGCTATCGAAGCTATCGATCGTGCTATTAACATAATCCCTAATCAATATAACTATTACCTTATAAAGGTGATGTTTCTGATAGGTGCTAAAAAACTATTCGAAGCATTAGAAGCAATTGATGAATGCATAGATAAGGATCCACTATTAAAGAAGAGATTACTATTAGTAAAAACATATATTTATTTCGAAGAAAAACAATACCAAGAGGCTTATAGGATTTCAGAAGAATTAACTGAACTTTACCCTGATGATATTGGTTTTGTAAATAATAAAGCTATTACTTTAGCTTATCTAAATAGAAAAGAGGAAGCGATAGAAACTGCTGAATATCTTTTAAGTCTTAACCCAAAATTAGGAAATTCTTATGATACTTATGGTGAAATTATGATGACTTTTAAAGAATACGAAGATGCGATAAAGAAATATAAAAAGGCTATAGAAGTTCAACCAACAGGATGGTTTGCATATTGGTCATATATAAAAATGGGAAAATGTTATCAAGAACTCGGAAATTATGATAAAGCACTTGAAATTTATGAAAAAGCGAAAAAAATGGCAGAGAAATTGTATCCTACAGATACAAAATGTTACGAATATGATGTTGATAAATACCTTTCAGAAATTAAATCACTAATGGAACAGTCAAAAGAGAAATAAAAAAGTGAATTATAAAATGTGGTCTTGATGGATTACAGATTTATAAAAACACTTGAATTTAATTTTAATTTTGGAACATTAATAGCAGTTGATTTCAGCTCATGTTGTGAAGAATCTAACTTGTATAATATTAATGAAGAGATAATTAATGAAATTAAGGATAGTGTTAAAAATCAAGGAATTCCTGATTTAATATGGTTTAAAGGGATAGGGGATTCTACAAAATATTCGAAGTCTAAACAAATTATCGAAATGATTAAGGAGTCTTATCCATATCAAAAAATTGGTGTTTATTTAAATTGTGCGATCTTTCAAGATATAATTGTCAGAGAAAATTTCTACGGATGTGATTTAGTAGCAATTAATCTGAATAGTATTGATCCTTTGAATTTTTCAAAAATTAATAAATGTCCTGAATCTACAAAATCTAAAGAGGTCTTAGAGGGAATTAAAGAATTTAGTCACAAATTCAAAGGAAAATTAGGGATCTACACTATGTTTTTGAGCGGTATTAATGATAATATAAAAAATATAGAAGATTTAAGGGAATTCTTATTAGAAGTTATGCCAGATTATTATTCTATTAGTAATTATACTCTTGATGGTTTTAAACCCGTTTCAGATAAATTTAAAAAATTACTTGAAGAAATACTTAAAGATATTCCATTTAAAGTTATTTATATGTTCTAAATGAATGAATTTTACAAATAACTAAAGATAAAAAAATAAAAGAAAAATTATTCTATTGTTTCTACTATCTCTGGAATTTCAGATAGTTTTATTAATTCCTCAACTTCTTTTACTTCTTCTCTATCTTTCTCATACTCAAGATATCGAATTTTTGAAAGAAGCCATGTCAATGATGGGAAAATTACTCCTATTAAAGCGCAAATATAGAATAAATATACAACTCCAAGAAGTTCTGCTAATGGTCCCGCAATTAGTGCTCCAATTGGAGCAATCGCCATTGATATCATATGATCTATTGACATAATTCTTCCAATTTTATCTTTGGAGACCTTTGTTTGTAAAATTTCTAAATAAAGTGCTACTGTTATGGGAAGAACTATAGCACCAAAAAAATTACCAATAATCATAAATAAGAAATTCCCCTTTGGCGCAAAAATAAATGCGAAATACCCCGCAAAATACAATGTTGCCCCGATTATATTGATTTTAATTTTGTGTTTCCACTCTTTTTTAATTGAAGTAATTAAAGCACCAATCATGGATGCAATTTGAAATGAAAATATTAAAATCGCAAGATTAAAAGCAGTTCCATCGTGTATAAATTTTACAAAGTAGGGCAATAAAACATTGAAAGGCCTATTTATGAAATTAAAAATCATCGCAAATGCAATCATCGCAAATAATCCAGGAATAGCTTTAATTATCGATAAACCTTCTTTGAAATCTTTTGTAAATGAACTTTTTGTATGCTCTTCTCTAATACTTTTTATTGATGGAATTTTTATCAATAAAAGTGGTATTAGGGCAATTATGAAGGTAGATATATCAAGTAGCATTATTTCTTCTATTAGGAAAAATTCGTATAGAACTGCAGCTACCATTGGACCTATACTAAAAACTAAACTTGAAAACAAGAAATTAACGCCATTAATCCTGCTTAATTTTTCTTTTGGAACCATGGCAGGAATAAGAGCAGATACGGCAGGTAATTGAAATGCAAAAAGTGCGGCGCGAAGTGTATTTATGCCTAAAACAAACCAAACATTTGGGATATCTAAAAGAAAAAAACAAAACAAAATAAACGTTACAACAGCTTGAAGAGAATCTGAAATTGCTATTATAGCTTTTCGACTCCAACGATCTGAAATTACTCCAGAAATGGGAGTAATTATTATTTGTGGTATAACCATCAAAAACACAGATGTTGAAAGAATTATCACACTTCCTGTTTCTATTGTAAGCCACCATGTTATGACAAAGCCAACTATCATCGAGCCTAATAATGAAAATTGCTGACCAAATAAAAAATATAAATAATGCCTAAACGTTTTTTTATTGGTTATGTCATCCATCTGCTTTTTCTCCAATTTATTTTATTTAGTGATACTCATAATACCATAAATAGTTCATTAGATAGAAGTTCAGATGAAGTTTAAACTAAGTTTGAACTGACGCACTAAAGTGAAAAAAATTTTGAAAGTATTAATCTTTGGAGAAACAAAATTTCAACGAATAAAAAAATGAGATTTAGAAAATCTATATATATTTAATTAGCATAAAGTAAAATTGAGGTCGATAAAGTCATTGACAGTGATCGAATTACCTAAAGAAATCAATGGTGCGATTCTTGCTTCAATAGAGGGTGGACCAATATCAACCGCTCTACCTAATGATAAAGATGAAGAAAAAATTTCAGCAATGATGGCTGCCCTATGGTCTGTAGCTAAGATATCATACTCTAAAATAAATAAAGGAGAGTTCGACTATATTTATATTAAAGGAACGCAAGGCAACTTATTAGTGTTTTCGATAGATATAAATACTGTTTTTGCTGTTTCTACATCTCTTGATATTAATCTAGGATTTGTATACTTAGAATGTAGAAGAGTGTGCAAAAAGATAATCTCACTTTTAGGTAAAGGGTATTTGAAAAGACCAATTAAGTTAAAAATCAAGGATAAGGAGATAATGTCTTTACCTGAAGGATTTTGATTTTTTAATTATTATATTATCTTATAGAATAGATTCTTATTGAAATTTACCATTTCCTTTATATAATAACAATGAATATAATCAAACAAGGATAATTATAAAAAAATGTACATACATTTTTCTTACGAAAGGAGGTCATGTCAAATTAATATAATTAGAAGAAGAAGATGGTTGGAAATAAATGAAAAAATGCAAAATTTGAGTCCTAAAGAATATTACAAAGAAATGTTTAAAAAGCTCGTCCAAGAAATTAATGATAATATAGAAGCATCTGAAAAAATAAGCAAACTTTGAATATGATAACTTTATGTATGATTTTGACTTAATCTTCTCTTTCTATTTCTTATTTGATCAGTACTATTTTAAATTAGTTGATTTATTTAAGGTCCCCAATTAATTCAAGAAATTCAGCATATGGAATAGCTGTCCAACTCTCCGCAAAGTTAGCTCCAAAAGAACGAGATAGTAATGAAACTTTAGCAGCTTCTTGTTCATTTTTTGCCTCGAAAATATCAAGAAAATCATAAGGACCTAGTATGGCATAATGTGCAATCCATTTAATACCTGAAACTTTCTCTCTAACTAACTTTAAAAACTTTTCACCCTGCTCTTTCCTTTTTTCCACAAGATCAGGATTTTGAAGTTTAGTTGCTAGTATATATATTGGCATATTATATAAATGGGTTAACTTACACTTTAAACCTTACTTTCTTGTATCCCAAAAAAAAACTAAGAAGAAATATAATTTAAATAGAAAATAATATTTGTGTAAACGGTATTCAACATTATTAACATAAATTTAAGAATTATAGAAAGAGGATTGTTATAATGAATGATGATAATAAACTTTATGGCATTTGTGGCGTCTATTGTGGTCAGTGCCACACTAAGGAAAAAGTTAATACGTTAGCTAAAGATTTAAAAAGACTTATCATTGGTGATTATGATTGGGTTGATAATCTAGTCGAAGAATTTGATTATTCTAACTTCTTAAAAGGTTTAGAATGGTTTAGTAAACAAGAATGCCCAACCTGCCTCAAAATTTCTAATCCTTGGTGTGAAGTAAGAAAGTGTGAAAAAATAATTCATAAAAAATTGAAAAGCTGTCTATTATGTGAAGAATTCTTAAATTGTCCAAGAACAGAATATCAAAGAGATAGATACCCCTTTGTTATCGGTCATTATTATCGTGTAAAAGAGATTGGTTTTGAAAAACACTTAGAGGAAGAAGAAAAACGAGCTAAAGAGGGAGTTAGATTAATAGATATTAGAAAATACTAGTTTACTCCTCAGATAAGTTTAAATTAAATTCAAATAGTTTATCTTGAATTTTATTCTTTATTTCTTTAGCTATATTACTCAAAATATCTTCTGGCACATGTTCCAAATATTCATGTAACTCGTTTTGAATTAAAGGACCTATTTTTTTCATTAATACCTCAACGATTTCATGTTTCTTTAGATAAATTTCTTTATAAGTTTTAAGATAAAATCTATTAAACATTTTGAGCCAGTTTTTTCCCTTATTTTCCAATATCGTAATAGTTCTTCTAGAATCTGTAGTATTAAAATTAGTGAATTCATATTCATACTTAGCTAATAAGTCCTCAAAATATTGGATAATCTCAGTTTTCTCTTTTGAATTTAAACCAGTATTAGTATTAAGAAAGATTATAATCATGTATTTTTCATGTACAAAATATATCTGGACCTTTATATTGGATCCATGAATTTCAAGATGAGATAAGTTTTTTATATTTGTTTGCTCTGCAAATGTTCTAAATGAACTAAAGTACATTGAAATCAAATCAATTTCCAAAAGTTTCTCATCATTTTCTATGAGATAAGACTTAATTGGACCATAATGAGATTTATCTTTAGAATCATAATCAAGAACCATTATCGTATTTCCATATTGATCTGAGACAATAATTCCAATAATTGGTGGTATATTATTGAAATTGTTTGTGCGATATGCAATTTCAGCTAATCTTTTTTCAATGACATTATTATATCCTTGATATTCACTATTAGATGTCATATAACAATTCCATTAGAAGGCATTTTTCAAAGGCAATTCTTTCTAAAACTTTAATGTATATTTAAATTTTTCCTGAACTTTAAGCATAAACCAAAAAACCAAATATTTCTATAAAGATAATAGAGTGTGTTAATTTTTAGTAATTAATGTTGCAATCCGACAAAAACCCATAGGGTTTGTTTTCTTTAAAATAATAAGTATTCATATTAGTAGGCATTTATTAAAATAAACTTTTCGAATATTTTAAGACTTTAATAATTAAAAACGAGTTAAATAGAACAAACAAAATATTTTAATTCAATAGAGTTTAATAACTTACGAGTGTTTTATTATGAATTTAAAGGATCCAAAATTGATTGCTCTACAATTTAATGAATACATAAATAATCAAGATATTAACGGACTTTCTAATCTAATGACTGAAGATCACATTTTTATTGATCGTAAAGGAGGTTGCTATGGAGATATGGTGAATGGGTGGAAGGAATTTTTCAATAATTTCCCAACTTATAAAAATTATTTTACTAGAGTTGAATCAAGAGATAATTTAGTAATACTAATTGGCTATGCCAGATGGTCTAAAAACTCTTCAGAAGAGGATCATGCAATCTGGACGGCTATAATTGAGGACGATCTTGTCACTGAATGGCATATTTATGAAGATACTGAAGAAAATAGAAAGAAATTGGGTATCACATAAGCGTAGATTTAAACTCATGAAAAAATTTGTTATTGTTTAAAGAAATAGGATATCGAAAAATTTGCTTCTACTCATTGTTGAAATTTTTGATACATATTATATACAATTAGTCCTACATAACCAAGTGCTGTAAATACTGTAAACCACTCTAAAATTGGAGTACCTAAAAAGAACACAAATAATAAATTAATTACTGCCACTACAATTCCATACAAGGTAATCCATTTAATGAAATCAGGATGAAAGAATAATGCTATTGATGCTAAGATCAAAACCATGAGATTAACGTTAAAAAATACCTCCGACCAAAATACATGTGGTGATGGAAAGTCTTCAGAATAAACACCAATCATTATTAATGCAAATCCAGAGAAACATCCAATAATCTGAGTTATTATTATAAGTACTTTATGCCACATATCATCCTTATACCATTTAGACAAGCCAATAAAGAAGGGGAATAACATTATTCCAGTTAAGATACAGCCTAAATTATAAAAAACTGCTCCATTCGGATTGTAGCTCGAATTTCCAAGATCGCTTAACCAATTATCAAAAGCATTAAAAGGAGGTGGAAATAACGCTAGGGCTGTAAATGTAAACACACAATAGAGAACTATTACTAATATACCAGCATAACAACTTAAAGACCATTTTAGTTTCATTTTTTTTTTACACTCCTAATTGGTTTAGAAATAATTGATTTTTTAATGGTAAATTTAACCTTCTATAAATAGTTTTCTGCCTCTTTCACATATTATTTTCCTTACTTTTGATTAGTATCTTGGCTGATCCTTATCATAATTTGATATTAATATTTTAAATTCTACAAAACTCTAATCCGATTAACTTTCTCTTTATTTAACTAAAATAATAATTAAAAAAAGTGGACATCTCAAATACCTTATGTAAAAGCTTTACCAAAATTTTTATACTTCCTAATGATATTTAGTTATAATTATTATTTTATTATTAAGTGATGGAAGATTCTATAACAAAGGTGATATAAATCCCAATTTTCAATTATGATGATATCGAAATCAATTATGTGAAGAAAGGTAAAGGGGAGCCACTTGTATTAATTCAAGGCTGGGCAACTACTCTCGATGGATGGGCATTTCAAATCCCATTTTTTAGGAAAGATATGATGGTTATAGCATTGGATAATAGAGGAATCGGAGGAAGTTCAAGACCAAATTATCCTTACAAGATGGATATGTTTGTGGATGAAACTAAAGCATTAATTGACTCTCTAGGTATCCAGCAAAAGATTCATCTATGCGGTATCAGCATGGGAGGAATGATTGCTCAAAATTTTGTTTTAAAATACCCTGATAGGGTTAAAACCTTAATTTTACTCGCTACTACCCCGTATTTAAGAGAAGAATTTGTTCAGCCCATAAACGAGGAATACAGGACAATAATGCAGGATCTAGATTTAGAAGAAGGATTCAAAAGAAAACTTGATTTAATGTTTTCAGAATCGTTTATTCAAAGGGTAAATGAGGAGGAAGTGCTTCGTAATGCGCTTTTCGATACCTTGATGATAAAAAGCGCGAGTAATGCAACCTGGCAAAATCTAGAAAATCGGGGAGCTGCGCTACAAAAGCATGATACCCGCGACAGTTTACAAAAAATTACCCAACCTACGTTAATAATACATGGTACAGAGGATAAATTTATACCTGTAGAAGACGCTCATCTTATGGATAAAAAAATTCCTAACTCAAAATTAGTCATCCTCGAAGGATTCGGACATGGAAGCATCTTAATTGAGGATGCTGAAAGAGTCAACAATCTAATTTGGAATTTCATACAAGAACATTTGGATTTATGAAATAGCATCAATTCAGTATAATTATCATTCCAAACTTTTTCTTTTCCCTTCTAATACCGCCATTAACATTTCACCTACTTTATTAAAAGGTTCTTCACGATCTTCTCTTAAATGTAGAATTATAGCATCCTCAGGACATACACTAGCACATAATCCACATCCTAAACATTTATCTCTTGATACCGTAGCAAAATCCTCTAAAGTTATAGCTCCAACTGGGCATCGATCAATACAAGTTCCACATCCAATACAAATTTCTTCATCAATAATAGATTCAAATATCGCATTCATAAATTTATGTTTATCAAGTCCCTTTTTTGTAATCCCCTTCATTGATGCACAACAGCAGGGACAACAATTACATATGTTTGATAGATGTTTAGAATTAGCTCCTGCATGTACTAAACCAGCTTTGTCCGCTTCCTCAATGATTCTTATCGCTTCATCAGCAGATATTTCCCGTCCAAAACCATTTTCAATATAATATTCTGCGGCTACTCCAAAGCTTAAACACGTCTCAATTGGATAATCACATCCTTCTCCATTTAATCTGGCTTCTTTACGACAAATACAATCATATACCGCAATTACCCTAGCACTTTTGATACTTTCCTTTAACTTCTGATATGGATATAGGATTGTATCTGTTTCAATAGTTTCTTCAATTGGAATTACTTTAAACCCAGGAACATTGCTTAGACCCATTTCTTTTTGATAGGCGGTATCATAATATTCCTTATAATATTTAGCAAGCTCTTTATCTATTTTCTTTACAGAATATTCATATAATCCAATCATAAATGGCACGGAATTAAAGGTAGTTTTGTTATCTCGTCGAGTTCGAAAAATTAAACCTTTTCTAGCCATCGATTCTAGGATTTTTTCTAGTTTTGTTAAGTCCATCCCTATTTTACTAGCAATTTTGGCAACTTCCTCTGGGATTGGAGTCAGATACACAGCAATTTTGGCTTCCTCCTCTGAAAAAAGTCTTTTTAAAATCCTTAATTCAATGCCCGATGAGGTTTTTGGGTATCCTAAAGGAAATTGATCCAAAAATTCTCTCAATTTTATGTAAGCATCATCAGACATTCTGTTCAACTCGATATTAATTATTAAATTAGAAAAATATTATTAATATTTTCACTTTCAATATTACTTTTTATCTTTCAAAAATTCAATAATAGCCTGGTTTACATCTAGAGTTAATTTATTCACTTCTAGTTATTGGTCATAATAAATAAATGAATAAATTATAATTTCTTATTAAAAATTGGTGCAATTCTTTTTTTATAATTGAAATACGTTAAGAACTGAATGATAATAAAGATTCATATATAAGAAAAACGTGGAATTTTTTATTCGCTTTAACAAAAGCGTGGATAGCTATAATACCTTTTCTATTTTTTTCAATTTTACTTGGAAATGGACCTATTAACCTTTTTTGAAATGATTTAAAAACATTATAATTTCTTGTTATGTAGTAATTTTATCAAAAATAATTTATATATATGGCTTATAAAATTTCAAAATTTTTAATTTAATAACCAGATTAGTTTTGCATCAGGAAGATACATTGATTTAAAAAATGTCAAAATTTACCGACATATCAAACCTGAAATGAATTTCTTTAAATTTAGATGTGAAAAATAATAAGTGTACACATTTAAAAAGATATTTATCCGTAAATCTAAAAAAAATTTTTAAAAAAAATTTTTAAAGAAAATTAAAAATCATTAAGCAAATTCAATATGGAAATGGAAAAGAAAAATTTAGCAATT
>JBHLMP010000016.1:0-3327 GCA_048938025.1 Promethearchaeota archaeon | reverse complement strand
TAAAAAAAATTTTTAAAGAAAATTAAAAATCATTAAGCAAATTCAATATGGAAATGGAAAAGAAAAATTTAGCAATTATAATTCTAGCTATAGTTTTGGCTGCATCTGGAGTTGGTAATGTTATACTTGGCATTATGGCTGGTGTTCTTGAAAAACCAGAAGAAAAAACTACACTTGTTTTTGGTACCACAGCAAGTCCTACAGATATGGACCCGCATTTATGCAAGGATAAGACTGGAAGAGACATTATTTCCCAAATTTGTGAAGGTTTATATAAATTCGATGTAACAGATCCTTCATATCCATTGCTTCCGGTACTTGCAACAGACCTTCTGGATGTTCAAGGTACGGCAGAAAATCCTGAATTAATAATCCCCCTTAGACAGGGTGTTACATTTACGGATGGTACTCCATTTAATGCGGCAGCTGTTAAATGGAATTTCGACAGATTGAATTACTACTTGAATTATTCAGGTAACCAATATTTACCTGCTCCATTTAATGTCCCACTTCCCTCAACGATAAATATAACCAAAGTATATGTCCTATTTACAGTAGAAGGCATTCCTGTTATTAATGAAACAATAGTAGACGACACTTACATTGTGAGAATTAAGATGAATATGCCTAAGGCATCATTTATTAATTTATTATGTTCTCATTCCTGTTTTTTTCATTCACCTACTTCTGCAAAACAACAAGGTAAAGAACTTGACTATCTCACATATGCTAATGATGATAAATTAATTGGGACAGGTCCCTTTATACTCGATTATTATACTACAGATGTTGAAGTGAAATTTTCTGCTAATCTTGATTATTGGCAGACACCTCCAAACTGCCTTCCAAAAATTGAAGAATTAACTTTTTTGATTATTGAGGATGATATTGCATTGAATACCATGATATTTGCTGGTGATATTGACTTATATGATGAACCAAACCCAGCAACATTCAGGAGCTCTTTGTGTTGTGATTTAGATATAACTCTCTTAGAAGCCGGACCTGCTTTAATTACTCACTATATGGGATTCAATGGTTATATGGTGAATAGAACCTTCAGGGAAGCAATCTCATATGCAATTAATTACTCATATATAATCGATGTAGTTTTGCTAGATGAGGCCTATAGACTGAAATCTCCAATTCCCGAAGGTATAATAATGTCAAACTATTCATTTAATTATCCTGTATTTGACCGTGTGTATGCCCAATTAGTAATGCAATCAATGGGATTTGGAACTTCCTTTACTACTGATGCTGAGTGGCTTGATGTAGCAGCCGCTGGAGGTTGGCCAGGAACCGAACATTGGAATATTACAGCCCAAACGGAAGGTCCTAGAAGAAGAGATATTGGGTATTATGTCTCTAATAACTTGAGATATCTAGGCATTGATGCTCCTGTAGTACAGATCTCCTTCTGGGATATAATCAGCTGCATGGAACATGATGCTGGAGCCTTGAGAAGAGACTTGATTCCAATGTATATTCACGGACGGACTCCTGATTATCTCGATCCAGAAAATTGTATTACCCCGTTATACAGTAACACCTCAACAACTTGGGTAAATACCTATGATTATGAATTAGAAACTTGGATGTTACAAGGTGAACTAACCGTCGATCCTATTGCAAGACAAGCAATTTATAACGATATACAAAGGAAATTAGTGGAAGAACTCTACTTCCATGTTTGGATCGCGACAGACAAGAATTATGATGTCTATCAGAATTATGTTAAAGGCTGGGTTCCCAATGCCATTGAGAGAATAGACTTATATCCGGTCTATATCGAGTATTAACCAATAGCTAAAAAATATCCTTATAAAACTTTAATGTATGGAGTTGGGGCTGTTCATCATCTCCAATCTTCCCATCACCACAAGTAATGGCATATTGAAAGCCTCCATTCTCATACTGTACTTCTATACTTATGCCATCTAGCTTAAATTGAATAATGAATGTCTTATAATTGCTTTTTTTTGCCCATTTATTAAATTCGATGGGGTTAGTAATCCTATACTGAGAAGTCATAGGAAAGACTAAAATAGTAAAAAAGTAAAAAAAAATGAGTTTAATAGGTGGCAGACATCATTAATGCTGTAAAAAACCCAATTACGCAAATGAAGTTAATTAATATAAACCAAAGCATTTTACTTTTTTTTTCGAGTTGTCTTTGAGCCTTCTTTGCTTCAAGAATCTCTTTACTTCTTATCTCAGGGTCCTCATCATGCCAAAACTTATTTACTTTTTTCCCTCCAAAAGCCATAAATCCTCCATATTTTCCTATAAATACTTTTTTTGCGACTGAACTCATACCTGTTCCTTTAACTAAATTATAAATATACCATAATTCAACAATTAAAGGAATTAAAAAGAGTATATTTGCAGAGAATCCATTAAGTATATCGAGTACTAGCAATAATAAAATTGGCATAATGAGAACTCCCCCACAAATTAAAAGCCCAACACAAAAAAATTGATAGAATGGATTCTTAATAAAATAAGTGAAAAATGTACCTATGAATAAAACCGAAAGGAACCCTATAGCTAATCCTGTATAAGAATTCATTGGAAAATTTATGATAATTACTATTAACCCAAAAATTAAATGAGCAACTGCAAATATTAAATCGATAAAATTTCTATTTTCCTTACTTTCGGTACTACTACTTATCTGAAATCACCAATTTTAAATTCATTAGTAATATTATTTGCATTTTATCTAAAAAATATTTTAGCCTGTGATTAGAAATATAATTTATCTATTTATATTTTTGTCGAAAAATTTGTACAGTTATTCATTATTTAGTAAGCATAAAATTGATCCACAAAGAAAGGAGCCCCCTATGAACCCCTTTCTTAGTGAATCCGTATGGAAATGGTTGATATAAAAATAAGCATTATTTTAAAAAATTAAAAAAAATTTAATTAAAAATTTCTAAGATTGCCATCTACTATATTTCTAATAATTATTAATTCCCTTCTTTCTATCCTTTTTCTATTCATCTTTTTTTTACCTCTTTTTTGCTTTTTTCATAAATTTTCATTAAAAAATATCATTTCTTAATAAATATTTGCGGGATTGCATCTCTCCGCTACATTCTTCATTATTTTTCATTCCTTTCTCTTCTTTTAGATCATTAATCTGGATATACTCCCTTGGTACACGAGAACAATAGGAAGGAAGCATCAAAACCTTCATTGCTACTTTTTTATCCATTTTTTTTCCCTCAATTTTTCTTGATTTGTTTAATATAATAATAAAAAAAATTTAGAAAACCCAGTATTTATTAAAATATACCTGAGTTCCAACAGTCTTTACGG
>JBHLMP010000067.1:0-15368 GCA_048938025.1 Promethearchaeota archaeon | reverse complement strand
AAGAAATTAATAATTAGCATAGTTGCTTTCGCGTCCCTAATCTCTCCCATTGCTTCAATAATTCGGTTGATAACAACAGGATCATTTTCAGATTGCAAAGCTCTCGCAAGCAAATTTGTTGCTCTAGCTTCTCTTAAATTACCAATACTTTGAGCGGCTATTGCCCTTTCTTTCCAACTGGAACCCTCAAATAACTGTTTTATGTATTTATTTAAGGCTTCATTTTGAGTTTTTTGATCCATCTTAATCAAGAAAAGCAACTTGAAAAATAAGAATCTGATCATAATAAATTATTAAGAAATTCTGAAAATGAAAAAGAATGTTAAGAGAAATTGATTTTATCCTTTTATTTTTTAAAATATTAAATTTTGACATTTTTATATGATTTATAAGACTTTCTTCTCTAAATCTATTGATACCTTGTTTTTACGTTTGCTATATTTATAATTTAGAAGATAAAGATTTTTTACTATCTTTACTTATTTTATAAATATGGAAGCAAAAACACCGATAATCATCACAAAAGAAGACTGTCATCATTGTAAGGAATTAAAAGAATGGCTGAATGAGCGTGATGTTAAATACGTTGAACGAGATATAAATGATGAAGAATTTGTACATAACTTATTACACGATGATAATTTTCTAACAACGTTTTGTGATGCTGATGGATGTATTGTGAATACCCCCGTAGTAATACATAAAGGAAAATATTGGTTTAAAGAGCTATGGGGTATTTCTGGCCTCAGAGAAAAAGAGGCTAAGAAATTATTTGGAGTAAAATAATTTTTTTTAAACTTTTTTGTTTATTTTTTAAATTCTGATAACTTTTTTATTACTTTTCTAATTGTCCTCAAACCTTCTTCATCTTGCTCGATACCTTGTTTACCAATATCCCTACTCCACAGACTTGCTCCTAAATTTGCTCCAAAAGCTCCACCTGAGACTGAGTGAATATGGTTTTGTTGATAAAAATCTAATATACTTCTAATAGCAATTTCTTGCCCTCCACTTCGATCTCCACCAACTGCTAAAGCCACTCCAACTTTACCTTCTAATACATTTGGACTTTTTGCTACTAATGCACGACATCGATCCATTACCGTTTTTAGTTGTCCAGATAAGTTTCCTTGGAATACAGGTGTTCCAAAGAGTAAAAATTTAGCCATCTCTATTTTTGGATAAAGTTCTAGCAGATCATCTTCATGAACACAGCCTTTTTTCTCTCTAATACAATAATCACAATGAATACAAAACTTGATATCTTTATTTCGTACAGTCCAATATTCTGTTTCAAAGCCAAACTTTTCAGCAGCATGGTTTAAAGCATACTGGACTGCATACTCAGTTCCTTGTTTCCTTGGGCTTCCACATATCCCTAATAACAAATTCTGATTTTCAACCATTTTAATACAAATTTGCTAATGATATAATTATATATTGTTAATATCTAAAAAAAAGTTTTAAATTCTTATACACTAATATCTAAGGATGGATTCAAGTAAATCTAGCTTGGCTAGAATCAAGATAAAATTTCCAGATAAGTTATGGATTTCAGATCTCTTTAAAAATTTTCCTGATATGAAAATGGAGATTTCATATTTTCTTCCTTATGATCTGGAAAAGTCAATAGGAAACTCAATAATTGAGATAATGCATTATAAAATAGATTCGATCATTCAGGAAATCAGAAACCATCCATCTGTATTTGAATTAAGCATTCTGGAGCAAGAAGATAAAAAAGTTAAGTTTAACATTAAAACCAAGGACCCATATCTATTGTACGCCGTAATTAAATGTGGAGTTCTTATAAATTTTCCAGTGAGGGTTAAAGATGGTTATGCTTATTGGCGTCTAATATCTAGTAGAAAAAGTATTGATCAATTATTGACGCTTTTCGAGCAAAGAAATATTGATTTTGAACTGTTAAGGATTGGAAAATCTCCTTATCTCCTGGAGGATGAAAAACATAAGTTAACTTATAATGAATCTAATGTTCTTGATAAGGCAATTTCTTTAGGCTTTTTTGAGATCCCTAGAAATATATCCTTAGAAGAATTAGCTAATAAACTAGGGAAATCTAAATCTGCCTTATCGGTTATGCTGAGAAAGATAATTAAGAAAAAGGTAATGTTTGAACTCTAAAAAAATAAAAAAAAATTAGATCCATTCTTCTTTTAAAATATCTCCTTGTATGCCAACGATAATAAATTTTATTGGAACTTTTCGATTTGCTCTCTTAACTGCTTCTTGGGTTAACGCTAACAATCCCGAACAACAAGGAACCTCCATCATCGCAACAGTTAGAGTGTTAATTTTCGCGTCATCTATCAAGACTTTAATTTTTTCGATATAAATATCTCGACCTTGATCCAGTTTAGGACAAGCAATAGCAATAGATTTATTCTTTAGAAAATCCCTATGAAAATCTCCATACGAGTAAGCAACACAATCTGCTGAAAGGACAACATCCGCCCCATGGTAATATGGCGCTGTTGGAGAGATTAAATGCATTTGAATAGGCCATTGTCGTAATGCTGAAGAGATTTTTCCAGCAACCTCTGTTTCTTCCTTAAGATCACTAAATACCATTGTTTTTGAAGAGGGACAACCACAGGGAAGTGTCTCTTCTTTTACAGTATGTTCTTCATGAACATTCATCACTTTTTTCTTATATTTCAATGATTCTAAATGGTTTTCAACAGCTTCCTCATCAAATTCTAGTGCCTCTCTTTCTATAATTTCAAGAGCTCCTACAGGACATTCTCCTAAACATGCTCCTAATCCATCACAGAAAATTTCATTTACTACTTTAGCTTTTCCATCGATGATTTGTAGTGCGCCTTTTATGCTACATACGGGAAGTCTTATGCCACTGCACAGGCGACTACACAATTTCCACAACCAGTACAAAGATCATCGTCAATTTTAATAATTTTCCTATTGATCATTTTTGGTTTTGCTTCTGTCATAATTATTTAGTATGGAGATTCGAATATATTTTTCATTTCGAACATGTTCATTCAAACTCGAATTACACTAGGATTAACATTTTATAATAAAAACTTTAAAATAAAATGGTAAGACTATAACATTTATGAAAGTTGTAATTATAGGAAACAATGTTGCCGGGACATTTACAGCGCAGAATATCAAATATCTTAATAATGAAATAGAGATTGAGATATTCACACAAGAAAATTATCCTTACTATACAAGAATTAAATTACCTGAATTGATCTCAGGTAAGGTAAAAATTGAGGATTTGATTGTTTTTAAGGAAGATTGGTATGAAAATATAAATTTAAAGTTAAATTTAAAGAAAAAAGTTGAAAAAATTGATCCGGCTAATAAAAGAATATTTATTGAAGGGGAAGTAAACCCAATTTCATATGATAGGTTACTATTAGCATTGGGAAGTACTCCCAATATTCCCCCAATAAAAAATGCAGTAGCTATGAATCAACAAAAAAAAGGAGTATTTACATTAAGAAGCATTGATGATGCTTTAGAGATCAAAAATTATATTGAAATTAATCGGGCTAAAAAAGCAATTGTTATTGGAGGGGGTCTACTTGGATTAGAATTAGCGAATCAAATAAAAGATATTGTGTTAGAAACAACAGTTGTAGAATTTTTCCCTCAATTACTACCAAAACAATTAGATAAGGAATGTGGCGATATGTTACAGCAAGAAATTGAAGATCGTGGAATCAAAGTCATTTTAAATGCTACAACCGAAGAGATTTTAGGAAATGACAAGATAACAGGTATTAGATTAAAAGATGGAAGAGTATTTGCTGCGGATATTATCTTAATTCAAGCAGGAATTGTAGCTACGATCGATATTGCTAAAGAAGCAAAAATTCAAACGAATAGAGGAATTATTGTTAATGAGTTTTTAGAAACAAGTGAAAAAGATATTTTTGCGGTTGGAGATTGTATTGAGTATAAAAACCAAATTTGGGGAATTATTCCTGCATGTATGGAACAATCTAAAATAGTCGCCGCTTCTATTATTGGTGCAAAAAATGTTGAATATGAAGGAACTACACCAAAAAATACTCTAAAAATCGTTGGAATAGATTTAACATCGATTGGAATCATCGATCCCACCAAAGATGAGGGCGGTGGATGGGATATTTTAAAAAAAGCTGATAAAAAAGATTGTTGTTATCAAAAAATAGTTTTAAAAGATAATAAGCTTAAAGGAGCTATTCTATTTGGTGATAATAAAGCAATTTCTTATATATATAATAAAATGGAAGAAGATGTAGACAAACATGAACTTAGAAAACTTTTAGAAGTAAACATATATGAATGTTCAAATTGTGGAATGTTATATGATGAAGCTAAAATGGATGTTCTTTTCAAAGATTTACCTAATAATTTCAAATGTCCTGAATGTGGGGCTCCAAAAGATGAATTCAAAATAAAAGATTAACATTTTGAATCTTAGATTGGCTTTATATTTCTAAAATAATATAAAGTTCAAAATATAAAAATAGTTAAAAATAAAGATTTAACTGCATTTTAAAAATTTGTATATTATATTAAATACCTTAAATTTAAAGTCTAAAAAAGGTTAACAAACGCAAATAAAGAGGTGAATACACATTCCAACCTATCGGTGTAAAAAGTGTAAGTACCTTTATATTGATGAACAACATGAAAAAGCATTTGAAGAAATTGAAGAGTCTAAGTTTAAATGCCCTAGATGTAAAACGTCTAAAAGGTTGTTCGAAAAAGTATCTTAAATATTTTTATAAAATATTAGATTAATATTTTTAACAATACTCAAATTTAAATCCATAAATATTTTTAAAATTAAAATAATTAAGGAGATTCTAATGGGAAAATGGGAATGTCAAGCCTGCGGATACGTATATGATGAAGAGGCTGAAGGTACCAAATTTGAAGATTTACCAGATGATTGGACATGTCCTGTATGTGGTGTTGGAAAAGATATGTTTGAAAAAATCGAATAAAACCTAATAATTTTTTTTATAATAATATTTTTTTTTATTTACTTGGTTTCTATAAAATTTTATAATTGATAGAAAGTAACTTTTTAACTTGATTTAAAATATAATAAATATCAACTAAATCCTAAAATAATAAAAGTGAAAGAAAAATGACACATTTAGAATTAATGAAAGATATCTATTATGTTGGTTATATAGATTGGGAAGTAAGGAGCTTTCATGGATATTCTACTCATCGGGGGAGTTCTTATAACGCTTATATTGTTAAAGGTGAAAAAACTGTATTAATTGATGCCGTAAAGCGCCCATATTTTGAATCTTTCTTAAAAAGTATAAAAGCTGTATGTAATCCAACAGAAATTGATTATTACATTACAAACCATGTTGAAATGGACCATTCTGGATCATTTCCACTAATAATTAAATATTTACCAAATGCAGAATTGATCGCATCTCAGAGAGGAGTTGAGGCATTAAAGGCACATTTTCATGAAGAGATTGAAGAAGATCTATTTAACAAAATAAGAGCTGTCAAGGAAGGTGATACTTTAGATATAGGGAATGGTAAAAAGTTTACGTTCGTACCAATTCCAATGATACATTGGCCTGATTCAATGGTTTCTTTTATGTCTGATGAGAATGGTAAAAATGTACTTTTTTCCAATGACGCTTTTGGCCAACATTATGCTACATCCAAACATTGGGATGATGAAAATGACTTATGTGAGGTTATGGAAGAAGCAGAAAAATATTATGCAAATATTTTACTCCATTTATCAGGCCTTATCGCAAAGGCATTACCAAAGGTAGGAGCCTTACCAATTGATATTATTTGCACTTCACATGGAGTATGTTGGCGAAGTCATATTCCAGAAATAATTGAGAAATATACTAAATGGTCTAAAGGGGAAATTGATAAAAAGAGTGTTTTAATTGTTTACGATACAATGTGGGAAAGCACAAGTAAAATTGCCAAAGCATTATTTAAAGAGATTAGTCATAGAGGAATTTCAGTAAAAAGATATAGATTAACTAATGCAGATTACTCTGATGTAATAACAGAAGCTATGAAGGCTAGGGCAATTTTAATAGGAAGTCCAACCTTAAATAATGGATTATATCCTACCGTTGCAGAATATCTTACATATCAAAAAGGTTTAAAACCAATGAATAAGATTGGCTTAGCTTTTGGATCCTATGGTTGGGGTGGAGGTGCTGTAAAAGAAATTGTTGAACTTATGAAAGCTACTAAAATAGACGTTATGGATGAGACAATTGAAATCAAATTTGTCCCAAAACCAGAAGATTTGGATTTCAAAGAAATTGTAGATAAATTAATTGAAAAGATGGATTAATAAGAGGTTAAAAATATGGATTTCGTTTTAAACGAAGAACAAAAAGCTTTACAGAAAAAAGCAAGAGAATTCGCTATAAGAGAAGTATTACCAGTTGCTCCAAAATATGATGAGTCAGAAGAATTCCCCTTAGATGTTATCAAAAAGGCATGGGAAGAGAAATTATTAAATTTAGGGATCCCTAAACAATATGGTGGACCTGATTATGGTTTGTTAGAATCTTGTATTGTTGTTGAAGAGATATCTTCTGCTTGCCCTGGTATTGCTACTTCGATTTTTGATAATAATTTAGGAGCAGAACCTATTGTTATTGGAGGAAATGAAGAACAAAAACAAAGAATATTAACTGAGTTAATAAATGAATTTAAGTTAATAGCATTTGCCACTTCTGAACCAGCTATGGGTTCTGATGTTGCTGGTATGAAATGTCTTGCCGAAAAAGACGGAGATGAATATATTTTAAATGGAAATAAATTTTGGATAACAAATGGAGGATACGCAGATTATATTACTGTATTTGCCACAATTGATCCAGAGAAAAAACACAAGGGAATTGCTGCTTTTATTGTAGATACAAAAAGCGAAGGGGTAAGATTAGGGAAACATATCCCTAAACTTGGTCAAAGAGCATCAAATACTGTTTCAGTAGGTTTGAAAGATGTTAGAATTCCAAAAGAAAATATACTTGCTAAACCAGGAAGAGGTTTTGTTTTAGCTATGCAAACCTTTGCACATACTCGTCCAGCAATAGGTGCTTTTGCAATAGGTTGTGCTCGTTCAGCAATGGAATATTCTATTGATTATGCTCAAAAGAGAGAAGCTTTTGGTCGTCCGATTGGAAATTATCAAGTAATTCAAGAAAAAATCGCTAATATGTATAAGGATATTGAGGCTGCACGACTATTAACTTACAAAGCGGCATGGGAAGCGGATCAAGGAATGGACAATAATTTGAGTTCTTCAATTGCTAAAGCTTTTGCTTCTGATATTGTTATGAATGTAACTACCGAAGCTATACAAATTTTTGGTGGATATGGATATCTGAGGACATATCCGGTTGAGAAATTATTTAGGGATGCAAAGTTATACCAAATTTATGAAGGAACATCAGAAATACAGAGGATAATTATTTCTAGATTTGCGATGAAAAGATATGAACACGCAATGCCTTATCTTGGAAAAAAGAGAGGATAAATTTATCTCATAAGTCATTTATTTTTAATTTTTTTTTTAGTCTTGTTGGAAAAGTATTCTCTATTTAAATTCTTTAATTATTTCTTCTGCTGCTTCATAAAAACTGTTCGTTATAATATTTGGAGAAATTCCATTCTTTTCTAAGTCATGAATGTGTTCTTGACCATGACCTGTTAAAAGAAAAACTGTTCTGCACCCTGCATTAATACCACAGAGAACATCTGAAAGGTGATCACCAATCATCCACGAATTTTTAATGTCTATATTATATTCAGATACTATCGTATCAATGAATTTTGTTTTTGGTTTTCTACATTCACAGTTATCCTCCTTTAAATGCGGGCAAAAGTAGGTTTTTTCTATTTTAATGCTATTTTTTTTTAATTGCTTAATTAAATGATTGTTAAATTTATGAAAATCCGCCACAGTATAATAATTTCTTCCAATCCCGGATTGATTTGTTATTATGAAAAAAGTGAAGTCCTTTTGTAATAATTTTAAACCTTCGATTACTCCAGGTAAAAGTTCTAAATCTTCAACTTTATAGGCATAATTTTTATCCTCAATTATTGTACCATCTCTATCTAAGAAGATTGCTTTATTTTTCCTCATTTGGTAATATATAACCTCACTTTTTTAATAGAAGATAAAAATAATTAATGCTAAATACCCTATACCAAGAATTATATGAAATAAAGCAAATGTACCTCCTATCTTTAGCAGCTTTTTATAATTCATCCCATCTACACAATATTTTGTAGATAGATCAAGTGTCATCATATCTGCTGCTGAACCTTGAGGTAGAAAATTTCCTCCTAAGTTTATCCCTAAAATAAAAGCTATTAATAATGGGATTGATGAAAAACCAGAATTTATTAAAACTTCTACAATTGGGATAAAAAGTACTGTAACAGGAACATTATCTAAAAATCCTGAAAGAATAGACGTTATAATTAAGATGAAGATAGATAACAGGAAGAGATTGCTCGGAGAAATTGCTACTACAATGTCTTCAATAATGTCAATAAGCCCTACTTTATCAAAACAGAACACTAATACAAATAAAGTTATAAAAAAGAACGGTAATTTGAAATCTACTTTACTAAAATAATAAGAAATGTCTGGTTTCTTTCTACCACCCTCTCCTCTTCGTGGGTTAATAAATACAAATAATAACATCCCAAATAACCCTACAAATAAAATGTCTGGAATAACAATTAACATTATGAAAAAAATGAATAAAGTAATTAAATTGCGATAAAAAATTCTAGGATTGATTGGCTCTTCCATAATAACTAATTCATGTTCTTCTATATACTCAGTTTTTAAAGGTTCTTCATATTCCACACAATGTGGAATCCATATCTCTTTTAAATGTTTCCTAAGAATAAAATAATCTAAAAAAAAGAGAGTCATTAATGTACCAAAAATAAAATATATTGCTAAATTAGCAAAAAACCAGCCCGTTGATAATGTAAATTTGTTTGCTATTAATATACTCTGTGCCGAACCAAATGGAGTTAAAGTTGCGGCAAGATTAATGCAAATAGTCATTCCCAAAAGTATAGGCGTAGGATTTATTCTCATTTTTTCGCTGGTACTTATAATCATGGGAATAAAAATTACAGCTACAGAAATATCTTCAATAAACGCAGCACTCAAGGTTGAGATTAAGCATATAACCCAAAAGAACTTTCGAGTGTTTGTACTAAATTTTTTAGTAATTCTTAAAGCTAATTCTTGAAAAATTAATTGATCTTCTAATATAACAACAATTGTAAATGAGGAGATTAAGAAGAAAATAACGGGCCAATCTATTGCAAGTATAAAATCATCAATAGAGAAGGATTCTGGTGAGAAAAGATATGTTGCAGTAGCTGCTGCTAGCATAGCTGCAATACTATAAGTTAAAAAATCTGTTTTCTCACGAAAGAGAGCAATTATAACAATAGAAAAACAAAAGATTACAAAAAATTGTAAAATGATTAACATAAAGATTATTTCATTAAATAATTATAAATTTCTTAATTAAATCTAGACTTTAAATATTTAATTTTTAATTAATAAAAAAAAAGAAAAAGTTAATTTACTGGTTCACTTACTCAGATATCCATAATCCATGGATATTGCAATATTCCCTTGCTATGAGCTCCTCAGGATTTGCAACAGTAAAAGTTGCTTTAGGCTCATCTCCAGGATTTAAAAACCTTCGTTCATAGCAACTATCTTTGCACATTATCTCAATCCACATAATCCAATGCTCCATTGTCATTGGATGAGGAGTTCCCATTGAGATTCCAACATCAACAGTCACTTTATTACCTTCAACTGTAATCTTAGGAACATGCTTCTCTTTTGTCCAATCAGTAGTTTTAGGGTCCATTAATTTCATTGTTTTACCGCAACAGATTGTCTCGGGTGCTGCTGGATTAAGAATCTCAATTACTTTTCCACAAACCTCACATTTCACGATATCTTTTCGTTTCATTTTTGTTTACCAATTTTAGATTTAAATATTTTATGCTTTAAGACATACATTTTTCTATTTAATAGTTTTCATTTTAAATTAAAAATGGTCGAATTTTTTTCTAAAAATCTTCACATTTTTTCCTATAATATGATCTATCATGATCACATGATGGACATTTGAAGTCTTTAGGTAACTCATCCATTTCTACCTCATAGCCGCATTCCATACAAACCCAGACAACTTTCTTACCGCGTTTAAAGAAGGCATCATCACCAACCAGTTTAAGAAGTTTGCCATACCTCTCAGAGTGATGTTTTTCTGCTTTTATAATTGCACGTACTCTTTGAGCAATGGCGGGATACCCCTCTTTTTCAGCAGTCTCAACTATATCTGGGTATAAGATTTGCCATTCCATATTTTCACCTGCGATCGCTGATTTTAAATTTTCTATTGTGGTTCCATGGGTTGTTGGAAACTCTGCGTCTGGGAGAACTTTCATTTCATCGAAAGGCTCTTCCTTCTTGAAGCCCTGGAGCATCTTGTAAAACCAAGAGCCATGTTCCTTTTCCTGATCTGATGTTTCGTCGAAAATTTTAGATACTAATACGTATCCTTCTTTTTTAGCAATTTTAGAAAAGTAATTATATCTATTTCTTGCTTGCGATTCTCCTACGTATGCGGTATATAATTTTTTAGCTGTTTCTTTCATAATTTTTACCTCCTAATGGTAATTTGGAAATTTCGTAATAAATTAATATTTTTGATTTAAATTATTTGACGTTAATTATAACTTTTTCACTTATTTTTCATAAAAAATCTAAAAGTTAGATTTGGATCAATAAAATGTTTCTGTCATTCTTTCTTCTTCTAACTTTACGGGATAACCATTTCGGTGCCACATCATTATCCCACCTACGAGATTTCTAACATCTTTGAATCCTGCTTGAGCTAATATTTGTGCTGCCATCATAGAGCGAGACCCAGAATGACAAATCACCACTATTTCTTCATTCTTGTAATCTTTTATGATATCTGTATTATTTAATAATTCTCCTAAAGGAATTAGTCTGGAATTTTTGATATGCCCTCCTGCACCATAAAACTCCTGTGATGTTCGAACATCGATTAAAAGTGGAGGCGCATCTTCAGTATCAAGGCGTTCATATAGCTCATCAACGCTAATATTTGAGATTGGAGGAGCATCAGGAGGTCTTAATTCTTTTCTAGTTTTCTTTTTAACAGGAGGTACGACTTCTATAGTAGGTTGAATTTTTTCTAAAGTGGCTATCAACTTCCCTTCTGCCTTCCCAAGTCCTAATAATTTTACATTTTCATTTAATTTAGAATATGCTTCAACACTAGATTTAAATCCAGGGTCAGTAGCATAGATTTTTAATTTTTTATTTTCAGGTAATGAATCAAGTGATTTGATTAATGCATTGAGAGGCCCTGGACAGGATAACCCGCAAGCATCAACCTCTATATAATCATCTGTTTCAGTAGCTTTTTCTTTTACAAATTCTTCAATAACGTTTTCAGATCCTCCACAAGCTGCCATAATTTCTTCTGTGGTTGCATTTGCCATTTCAAAAATTTTTAATCCTCCAGTCAGTTCATAGACTTCTTTAAATCCGCTTTGCAAAAGAATCCTAGTAGCTAAATAACTTCTATATCCTACTTCACAATAAACATAGATTGGTCCATTATCAGGTATTTCATCTAATCGTTTTCTTAATTCTTCAATCGGTATGTTCATTGAACCCTCGATTGCCCTAGCAGTATTCTCTTCTGGTGTTCTAACATCTAATAAAATTCCTCCATTAAATTTAACTTCATCAATGTCATGCCAATGCCAAATAGGCATATCTTCTCTAAGATAATTTGCAGCAACAAATCCAGCCATATTTATTGGATCTTTTGCAGAACCATATGGAGGAGCATAAGTTAACTCTAATTCTTCCAAATCGAAAACTGTCCCACCAAACTTAATTGTAGTTGAGATGACATCAATTCTTTTATCTGTGCCTGGACCCCCAACAGCTTGAGCTCCAAGAACTTTACCACTAGGTACTTCGAAAATTAATTTAATTGTTATTGGTATAGCTCCTGGATAATAACCAGCATGATTATTTGGATGTACATATATTTTGTCATATTTAATGGTGGTATTTTTGAGTTGTTTTTCTGTTAATCCTACAGACGCAACGGTGACATCAAAAATTTTAACAACAGATGCTCCCAAAATTCCTTTGTATTCTGAATTTCTTCCAGTAATATTCTCTGCGGCAATTCTTCCCTGTTTATTTGCTGGACCTGCCAAAGCTATAGATATTGGTTGATTCGTTTGATAATGTTGAACTTGAATAGCATCTCCTACAGCATAAATATTTGGATCTGATGTTCGCATTCCACGATTAACCTTTATGTAACCTTTCTCTGTTAATACTAAATCTGTTTCTTTAGCTAACTTGCTTTCTGGTCTAACGCCTATTGATAAAATTATCAGATCTGTCTCTATAACCCGACCACTTTTGGTTTTAACAAAAGGTTTATCAGCTTCAGTTCTTCCAAAGGAATCTACTGGATCTTCTAAAACAAGACAAACTCCATTTAATATTAATTCTTGATGAATAAATTGCGCTATTTCCTTATCTATTGGTGGCATTACCTGATCTATCATTTCCACTATTTTCACTTTCACTCCCTTCTCAACTAAGTTTTCAGCCATTTCTAATCCAATAAAACCTCCACCAACGATAATAGCATTCTTTATATTATTTTTTTCAACATAATCTCTGATTTTTACTGCATCTGGTATTGTCCAGACTGTAAAGTAAGGTACCTCCTCAAGACCATTAAAAGACGGTACAATAGGAGCTGAGCCTGTTGCTAAGATCAAATTATCGTAATCTAAGAAATATTCTTTCAATTTTTTTAAGTCTCTAACTTTTACCTGCTTTTTCTCTTTATCTATTGAAATTACTTCACTATTAACTCTAACATCAATATTAAACCTTTCTAGGAATCTCTCTGGTGTGACCAATTCTAAAGACTCGCGATCCTTGATTACATTTCCCACATAATATGGAAGTCCGCAGTTGGCAAATGATACATATGGACCCTTATCAACCATAATAATTTCGTAATCTTCTTTTAGACGTCTTAATCGTGCAGCAGCAGAAGCTCCTCCTGCTACACCTCCAACTATTACCACTTTCTTCATTAAATTTTCTCCTACGTAAAAATCTAATTTTTTTATTAACTTTTATTCAAGGAAATTATAAATCATACCTATGAATTTTTATTAAACATTAAATATTACTTAATTAACTTAATACAAAAGGACAATAGTCCAATAAATAATAAAAAATAAAGAGATTAATTTTAAACAATAAAAATCATTTTAAAAAATATCTCTTATCTAAAATAACGACCGCATCAACGTAAAGTTCATATGTCTCATTTTCTTCGAAATCCTGTAAAGTAACTTTCTCAACATCATCAGTACCTTTGATTTCTAGAAGTTCTGATTGGAATAATATTTTTACATCTGAAAGTTTTAACTTCTTTTGGATCTCTATAGAACCTGGTATTGATTTGCTTGAAGTAACAACTATTACTCTTCCTGTGTATTCTGTTAATTTCAAAGCGAGTTCTAACGCATTATCTCCTGTATCTAATATCAAAGTTCTTTTATCTTTAAGATTCTCTAAATCCTTAATTTCTTTATATACTCCTTTGTCTAAAAACTCATCAGCACCAAGAATTATTTTTACTTCTAACTGACATGAAGTAGCAACTTCAACATCTGGTTTTGCACCATAACGATAATTATCAATTGCTGCTTTTAAAGCATCTGCAGCCAAGTTGGAACAATGCATTTTAATTGGTGGCAAACCTTCAAGTTCCTCTGCTACATCCGCTCTCGTTACTTTATACGCTTTATCAAGAGTCATTCCCTTAGTCATTTCTGTTATCATTGAAGATGTTGCTACTGCAGAACCACATCCAAAAGTCTTGAATTTTATGTCTTCAATTATTTCTTCGTTTTTTTCATTTTTACCGACTTTAATGTAAATCCACATTAAATCACCACAAACAGGATTACCAACTTTCCCGATTCCGTCTGCATCTTCGATCTCACCAACATTTCTTGGATTTCTAAAATGATCTAATACTTTTTCAGAATACTGTGTAGATTTCATTCTATTCATTCACCTCATTATATTTTTTTATTAAATCAGGAGGCGTTAAAGGGGATAATAATCGTAATCGTTTAACAATATCAGGTAGAACTTCTATTGCTTTATCAACATCAGTCTCTTTCGTAAATCTGCCCAATGTGAATAATAAACTTCCATGAGCCTCTTCATGTAATAAACCCATTGAAATTAAAGTATGAGATGGTTCTAAGGTCTTTGATGAGCATGCAGAACCAGTTGCTGCTGCTACTTTTTGATCCTTTAAAGATAATATTAATGATTCTCCTTCAATATAATCAAATCTAAAATGTGCATTATTAGGAAGACGTTTTTCAGGATGTCCATTTAAATATGAATTTGGAACTTTACTTAATACTTGTTGAATCAGTTTATCTCGCATACTTTTTAGCCGCATTGCTTCTGTTTTAATTTCTGATCTCATAATTTCAGCTGCCTTAGCAAAACCTACGATACCGGGAACATTCTCTGAACCAGATCTTAATCCTCGTTCTTGACCACCACCTATTATTATAGGGTTTACACGGACACCCTTTTTTAAATAAAGTGCTCCGACGCCCCTAGGTCCATAAATATCATTCGAAGATAAGGTAATCATATCTATTGGTATTTTTTGTACATCTATCGGAATAACACTTTCACTAGCCACAGCATCAGTATGTAATAAAATATTCTTTTTTGTCGCAATTTCACTAATTTCTTTTATTGGCTGAAGAGATCCAACCTCATTGCTCGCAGTTGAGATTGAAATTAAAATTGTTTGATCAGTTATTAATTTCTCCAACTTGTCAAACTTAATAATTCCAAATTGATCTACAGGAACTCTACTAACCTTGAAACCTTCACGTTCCAAATATTTAGCGATATTTAATATAGAAATGTGTTCTATTTCAGAAATAATTATATGGTTACCCTTCTTTTTATTTCTCATTGCTGAACCAATAAGTGCTAGATTGTTTGATTCAGTAGCACTTGAAGTAAAGATTATATCTGATGCATTTGGAGCATTAATAAAATCAGCAATTTTTTGGCGAGATTCAACTAAAGCATCAGTTGCATCATCCCCATCGCAATGTAAAGAAGATGGATTAGCAAACTTGTTATTAAAGTATATTGTCATCTCTGAAACTACTCTCACATCAAC
>JBHLMP010000066.1:0-16136 GCA_048938025.1 Promethearchaeota archaeon | reverse complement strand
GTTATCTACTTTTCAGGTCCATTGATATGTTCAAACTATATACAATTCAAAGTAAAGTTGAGATTCCACCATTTCTGTTTGATCAACCTAAAGAAACAAGTGCACGAATTATTTTGAGTGAAGATTATGAAGGGATCATTACAAGGGATTTTGGGTTTATTATAGCAGTTGTGGATATACTTTCTGTTTCACAGGGGTTAATAATACCTGGAAATGCTAACACATTTCATGAAGTTGAATTCACAATCTTAACATTTAAACCTACTGTTGGTGAAGTTGTTGAGGGAATAATAGTAGAAGTAGTTGATTTTGGGAGTTTTTGCCGTCTTGGTCCCTTAGATGGATTAGTTCATGTCTCCCAAATCTGTGATGATTATATTTCTTATGAGCAAGTTGGAAATCGATTTATTGGCAAAGAAACGGGAAAAATCCTTGAAGTTAATGATATTGTTCGCGCAAGAATTATTGCTGTGTCTCTTGGTACAGGTAGAAGCGGAAAACTTGGATTAACAATGCGACAAAAGTTCTTAGGAAAAGAAGAATGGATCCAGAATGATATAGAAGAAGAAATTGCAGAAAAAGAAGCAAAAAAAACAAAAGAAAGTATTAAAGAAGAAAATAAAGAATAATAAGTATTATCAATCAAGTGTGAATCATGAAAGAGAAGGCATGTAAAAATTGTCATTTAATAACTAAAAATGAAAACATATGCCCTAAATGCAAGACGCATACTCTAAGTGAAGATTTCACTGGAGAGGTCATAATAATAAATCCTAAGGAATCAAAATTTGCACAAAACCTCAAGATACAGTTTCCAGGGAAATACGCATTAAGGGTTAGATAATTTTTTCTATAACTATTTCATAGTTATGGTTGGTATAGACTTTAATTTCTTAGTAAAGATTTTAATAAAAATATTATTAATGATATTGATTTAAATGGATTATAATTTAAAAGTACCTGAAAATTTAAGATTTAAGTTTGCTGAACCTTTAGATATTTTAATTGCAGGAACACGGGATGAAACAATTATTCAGGTAGAAGACATTTTTAGAGAGTTTCTAAAAACCAATGAAAATCCTAATTTTTATATAGTAGGAGATATTGTAGCAAAGGATTTTTTTGCTAATAAATTTTTAAAATCTTTCATAAAAGTTTGTATTATCGATGAAAAAACTCAGAGAAATCAGATTGAGATAAATTTTAAAGGATTCTTTGAAGAAATCATTGAATTTCAAAATCCTAAAGGAACAATCCAGAAAGAAAGTTGGGATCTTTTTAAATCAATTATTGTTTCTGATAAAAGAACTTTAATTAAAATAATAGAAGGAGAAGAAGATTTATTAGTTTTACCACTTGTATTAGGACTTCCGATAAAAGAGCAAGTTAAAAATTTTGTTTTTTACGGGCAACCTCCAATAACAGATTCAGAATTTACAATTCCAGAGGGCATTGTAATTGTGGATGTGGATGAGAAAATTCAAAATCAAGTGAAAGACACAATTAAATTAATGGAAAAGTTTTAGGGAATAAAACAAAAATTTTATTTTTTATCTTATCTTTTAATTTTTATAACTATAGATTAATCTCTAAATTTTCCGAAAAATAAGAGGTTCAAAATGCCATATACCATAGAAATATTGGAAGAAAAGAAAAATCCCTTAATAGACAGAGTTGAAATCAAATTTCGAGTAGATCATTTTGCAGCTGGTACGCCAAATAGATTAGATGTAAAGAAGAAGATTGCTACCATGAAGAAATCAAATGAAAATCTTACGATAATAAAAGAATTAAAGACACATTTTGGGGCATCGTACGCTATAGGAAAAGTAAATATATATGAAAATGCAAAAGAGCTTCAATTTTTTGAACCTTTTCATATTCAAGTTCGCAATCTTGACAAAGAGAAAAGAACAGAAATATATAAATTAAAAAAGAGAAAAGAACCATACAAACATCTTTTTGAATATAAATAATTAATATAATGATTAAAAAAATGACAGATGTATCAAAATTTTATAAAATTGAAGGAGATAAGTTAGTTAGAACTCATAGATCATGTCCAAAATGTGGTCCAAGTTATTTCCTAGCAGATCATTATGATAGATGGGTATGCGGTAATTGTGCTTATACAGTTTTTAAGAGAAAAGGGAAAAAAGCAGCCGCAGGAACTAAAGGAAAAGCAAAAGTAGCAAGAAGAACCCCTCGAAAGCGTGTTAAATCAATGGATAGTTAAATTGGACTTTTAAAAATAACAAAACTAGTTTCTATAAGGTTCATATAATTCTTTCTTTTTAAATAATTAGGTTAGAGGTGTGTCAAATTCGGGAGTTAGTTCTCGGAATTGAATCTACAGCTCACACATTCAGTGTGGGGATCGTTGATTTTGAGGGGAAAGTTCATAGTCTTGTAAATGATATATATATACCTGAAAAAGGGGGACTTCATCCCATTTTAGTAAGAGAACACCACCTTAACAATTTTATGAATACAATAATAAAAGCTCTTACTGAAGCAAGGATCTCAATTAAGGATATTAATTTGATTGCATTTAGTCAAAGCCCTGGATTAGGACCAGTATTAAAAATTGGTGCATTGATTACTCGGATGTTAAGTCAAATTTTAAAAATCCCAATTGTTGGTGTAAACCATTGTATTGCTCACATAGAAATAGGGCGTTTGATGTGTAATATTAAAGATCCACTAACTTTATATGTTTCTGGAGGAAATACTATAGTAAGTGCATTTGAATCTAGTAGATATCAGATTTTTGGAGAAACATTAGATTTAGCGATTGGGAATATGATTGATTCATTTGCCCGAGATGCCGGATTATCTCATCCAGGAGGACCTAAGATAGAAGAATTAGCTCAGAAGTCAAATAAATATCTACCATTACCTTATGTAGTAAAAGGAATGGATCTATCTTTTTCTGGCATTTATACAGCTGCAAAAAGATTAATTGAATCTGAAGATTTTAATAAAAAATATAACTTAAACGACGTTGCAAATTCATTACAAGAAACTGCTTTTGCAATGTTAACTGAAGTTACTGAAAGAGCTTTAGCCCATACAGAGAAGACAGAAGTTCTATTAACTGGGGGAGTTGCTGCTAATAAAAGACTCCAACAAATGATTGAATATATCAGTAAAGAACATAGTGCGAGATTTGAAGTAGTGCCCTTAAAATATGCAGGAGATAATGGTGCAATGATAGGGTGGACAGGAATTTTAAGGTATAATTCAATAGGAGGTCAGGATATTTCCGAAACCACTATTAATCCGAAAGAACGTATGGATCAAATAACTGTTCCGTGGAGGATTTAAATAATGTCAAATTCAGAAATTATAAAAGAAAAACTTATACACAAGGGAGCTGAGGCAAGCCTCTACTATGGACATTGGTTTAATAAAGAAGTGATCTTTAAGTATCGAATTCCTAAAAAGTATCGATTAGAAGAATTAGATAAGAAGATTAGAACTATGAGAACAATGATTGAATCTCGTGCTTTGATTACTGTGAAAAATTTTGGATTAAATGTCCCACAAGTCTATGAGATTGATACTAAAAATTCTACAATTGTGATGAAATATATAAAAGGAGAAAAATTGAAAGATATTTTGAATTCTTTAAATGATACTAAAAAACAAGAATATTTTAAGAAGATTGGTCGTGATATTGCATCACTTCATAAAAATGGTCATATCCATGGTGATATTACCACTAGCAACATTATAATAACTCAAAATGAAGACATTTTTTTAATAGATTTTGGTTTACATGAATATTCCGACACAATAGAAGATAAAAGTGTTGATCTCCACCTTTTTAAGAGAGTTTTGATTTCATCTCATGGAAAAGATTACGAATTTTGTTTTAAAGCTTTTCTCGAAGGATATAAGTCAGAATATGATAGAGAAGACTTAAATGTATATAATATGATAATACAGAATATTAATGCCATTGAAACACGTGGCAGATACGTAAAATCGGAAGAAAGATTGTAATAAAGATTAACTTATCCTTCAAATTTTTCATAACATACCACTCTTTCTAATGGTTTTCTTTTAGCGGGGAGTATATATGCTCGCTCAGGATCGTCAACAGGATAACCTAATGGCGTAAATGTAATAATAATCCAATTATCTGGAATGTCTAATAATTTTTTAACTTCTTTTACAATTGAAGAAGGCATTGTCGGGTACCATGATGAAAAGCATGTACCTAATCCCCGAGCCCAAGCTTCTAACATTAAATTTTGAGTGCAAATAGCTCCATCTAAAATCACCCATTTTGATACCTTAGAATTTACTAAAATTGCGATTAATACCGGTCCATTCCTAAGAAATGCGTGGAATCCTTTTAAAGGTGATATTTCAACGATTTTCATCATAATCTCCCTATTTTTTATCACAATAAATTTCCACGGTTGCTTATTGTCCCCGGAAGGTGCCCATCTAGCTGCTTCTAGTACTGCATATAAATCTTCATCAGGTATCATATCTGTTTTGAATCTGCGTGTGCTTCTTCTGGACTTAATTATATTTAAGATACTATTTTTTTTTTCCATTTCGAATTCTTTTCCTAACTAAATAAAACTAATAGAAAAAATGAAGTGTAAATTTTGAACCCTATCATTTTCTTATTTAAATGGTAACTCTTCTTTAAAGTATGGTTTGAGGTAAAAATAAAATATGTTCAATTGGATTAAAAGTGATTGTTATAATCGTTCAAATATATAATAAAGATATAAAAAATATTTATATTCGATTTAGCGTTCATTTATAAACAACATAAGTATATAAATAAGTTTTACTTACTATAATATAGCCAAAAATGGAGTTTTGTTAAGGGCAGAGTGATTTTTGTCTAATTAGTACTCCACTTTTTATAATTTTCTTCAAGTTAAATAAGTTTGTGTAAGCTGCATGACAGAGGACAAGAAAAAGAAAAAAAAACCTAAAATGGTCAATATTACTATAAATATCCCAGATATCTATGATAAAAATATACAAAGATTAATTAAAATGAATCTAATGCCATCTCGGTCAGAGGCAATTAGAACCGCCCTTAGAGAGTTTTTACATAAAGAGTATGATAATTTGAAGTTGTTAGACTATTTTGAAGATAATTTATAAAAAAATAAAATATCTTCTTTTCCTAATAGTTTCTTTCTTAATTTTTTTGATTTTTTTCGTCTTTTTAATTTGTTAACAAAATAGCTAATAAGACTTTATCCATAGAAGTGTAAATCTTTGCTTAATAAAGGTTGAAATATAAAAAGTTTATATAAAAACTTGACAATGATAGTACTATCAATTATTTAAAAACCTATTTAAATTAAAAGAACAAAAATGACGGATCCAAAAGCAATTAAAAACAATCCTTTTAAGGAATTGGGAAAAATTCCAAAAATGAAATATAAGGATGGTTATTCGATTCAATCAGTTTATATTCCAGTGCGAGATGGTATTAAAATAGCCGCAAATATTTGTCTTCCAAAAGGACTTAAGTCAAGTGATAGAATTCCATCAGTATTAAATCAAACGAGATATTGGAGAGCAATGGAGTTAAGGATTCCTTTTAGATGGATTCTTGATGAGATGGTTTCAGATATACCAAATCCAGAAGTTATTACAAGCCGTGGTTATGCTTATATAAAAACTGATGCAAGGGGAACTGGTGCGTCCTATGGGACTAGGATTGTCCCCTTTTCCGATGAAGAAGTAAAAGATGGTAACGATATTATAGAATGGATTATTTCTCAACCATGGTCAGATGGTAATATAGTATCAAAAGGAATTTCATATAGTGGTACTACTGCTGAATTAATTCCGGTAAATGAACATCCTGCCATAAAAGCAGTAATACCTGGACATGCATTTTGGGATCCTTACGTTGATGTTGCATTTCCAGGAGGAGTATATGATCATGCATTTATGCAATTATGGTCATTTTTAGGAAAAAATTTGGATATTAATAATCCTAAAGTGTTTAGACAAATTATGCCTGAAGTATGGTTATTTGTAAAAGGAGTTAAACCTGTTGATAATGATTTAGAACTTAAAAATCTTAAAGAAGTAATGAACTTGCACCAATCTAATCAATATGTTTATGAGCATACTTTAGAAAGAGATTTTCAAGATGAGATGCTTCCGGAAGGAACTACATTTTCAGATCTAAGTATCTATAAAAAAAAAGAGAAAATTGAAAAATCTAAAGTTCCTATTTTAGCTTGGTGTTCTTGGCTTGATTCCGGTTATGTGGATGCTATTATTCATCGATTTCTAAATTTAGAAAATCCAATGATCGCTATTTTAGGAGACTGGAATCATGGAGCTCATTTATCGGCAAATCAATTTTTTCCTGAGAGAAATAAAGTGAATCCTACTCCAAGAGAAAGAATAAATGCATGGATGAATTTTTTCGATAAATGTATTTATGGTAATAAATTTCAAGGCAAGACGCTTTATTATTACACAATGGTTGAAGAACAATGGAAGAAGACGACACTATGGCCACCTAAAGGGATTAAGAATCTAAGATTGTATTTGTTCGAAAATTATTCATTAACAAGAGAAAAACCCTATAAAGAAGATGGTGAGGATGAATATAAAATCAACTTTCGAGCCACAACAGGAAAAAACAATCGCTGGTGGGCTTTACTATCGTTACCTATTCTTTATGATAATCGAGAAAAGATGGATGAAAAATTATTATCTTATACTAGTGAACCATTCAAAGAAGATACTGAGATAACTGGTCAAGCAATAATGTCTCTTCATTTAACTTCTACTCATGAAGATGGAGCTATTTTCGTATATCTTGAGGATGTAGACGAAAATGGTAATATTACTTATATTACAGATGGTGAGTTTCGAGTAATACATAGAAAAATATCAGAAGAGACACCATCTTACAAAACATTATTACCTTACCATACTTATAAAAAAGGAGATTCGATGCCATTAATTCCAGGAGAGAATGCAGAGATAAAATTTGGATTACATACAACTTCTATGCTTATTCGAAAAGGTCATAGAATAAAAATAGCTATTGCTGGAGGAGATAAAGACACTTTCTCTAGATACCCTAAGGATGGTAGACCAGTAATAAACGTATCGAGAAATAATAAGTTTTCTTCTCATATCGATCTACCTATTTTCCAAAGAGGTAAATAATAAAAAAATACAAGGTGATTAAATAAAATGGAAGAAATATTTCCCCTATTAAAAGATATGTTAAAAAATTCCATTGAAATTAAAAAATATGAATCAGATCTTTTAATTTCTCTTATTGTTAAAAGTGAAGTCAAAGGAAATTTAGCAAAACCTGAAGAAATTATAATAATGTTGAAAATGTTTGGTGGATTAAGAGAAGATATTCCTATCGAAATTAACATAAACAATAAAAATCAATTTATTGATTTAAAGTTTGAAAATAAAGAAAGTTTTAAAAAAATAAGTCTGATGATGGATAAAATATGGGATAACGTTGTAGAAATGCTTATACAAGTTACAAATGGAAATTATGAGGTAATTAAAGATATTCCAAAAATCGAGGATTAGTGTTCTTTTTAAAATGATTTAATTTTTTTTTTTAAAAAATTTAAAAAAGGATTGATATCAATATTTCCACCGCTTATTATAAGACCTACTTTTTTGTCAGTTACTTCAATCTTTTCTGATAAAAGTGCTGCTAGAGGGACTGAACCAGAAGGTTCAACAACAAGTTTCATCCTTTCCCAAATAAATCTCATACCATTTATAATTTCAAGTTCTGATACTGTAACAATCTTATCAACATATTTTTGAATTATCTTAAAAGTTCTTTCGCATAGAGATGTACGTAATCCATCTGCAATGGTTTCCGGATATATACTTGGAATAATATAGCCTGCTCGAATAGATCGATAAGCATCATCTGCTATAGAGGGTTCAACTCCGTAAACCTTCGCTTTTGAACATAACCCTTTAGTTGCAATTGCAGTTCCACTTAATAACCCTCCTCCACCAAGTGGAGCAATAACCATATCTAAATCCCCTACTTCTTTAATTAATTCATATACTGCAGTTCCTTGACCATAAATAACACTTTCATTATCATATGGATGAATTAATACCAAATTTTTTTCAGTCATTAATTTTTTAGTGGTAGAAACTCGACTTTCTAATGAATTGTCACAAAATACAACATTAGCACCATACTCTTTAGTGGCATTAACTTTTATAATAGGTGCATCTTTTGGCATGACGATAGTTGCTGGAATATCTAATATTGAAGCTGCTAATGCAACTGCTTGAGCATGATTTCCACTTGAATGGGTAATTATTCCTCTTTTTTTCTGCTTAGATGAAAGTTGACAAATTGTATTAAAAGCTCCCCTGAATTTGAATGATCCTGCTCGCTGGAAATTCTCACATTTTAAGTATACGGATGCTTTAGTAATCTGCCAAAGCATCCGCGAGGTCATGACTGGAGTTCTATTAATAACACTTCTTATTCTGTGATAAGCTTCTTCAATATCCTTCAAAGACATATTATAGTAGTAAATTGATGTTTCTTAATAAAGAAATTTGAAAAAAAAAAAAAATAAAAATTGATATTTTTTGATATAGAATAAATAAAATAATAATTAGAAATCTTAAAGAAATAAATAAATATAATTTTAAGATTTTAAAAGATTTTAAAATTCATTTTATTAAAAAAAGTTTTATCAAACTCCAAGAATTTATTGAAACCAGCGTTTCTATCGACGTCCTCGAATCTTTCGTGCTTCACGCTCGACTTCTCTTAATATTACTATATCATCGATTCTAATTGGACCCTTCACATTTCGCGTGAGAATTCTATTCTTATCAGGACCTTCTAGTATTCGCACTTTTATTTGTGAAATCTCTCCTGTAAGCCCAGTACGACCAACAATTTGGATTACTTGAGCGGGAATTGAGTTATCCTGTTGCTGAACGCTTTTATCTAATTTTACCAAAACCTTCACCAATTATTTTTTTAAACTTTCAAGCTTTTTTAAAACATCATCCAACACACTTTGATTTCCTGTGCCAACAGACTCGATGGCAATCGCACTGGATCCTATATTGATTCTCGAAGCGTTTCCAAGCTCTTTTTTAGTAGAGATATATCCATAAGGGATTCCTTTTTCTTCACATAATAGAGGTACGTGGAAGAGAATTTCAGGAGGAGTTACGTCTTCTGCCATAACAACGAATTTAGCTTGGGCTCTTTCGATTGATTTTGTTACTTCATTCATTCCTTTTCTAATCTTAGAATCTCGTGTTTCGGAAATGGTACTTACAGCATTCTTAATTTGATTTTTAAGTTCGTCAGGGACTTTAAACTTTACATATGAAATTATAAATCATCTCCTTCAAATATATAATATTTTTGATATATTATCATAAATCATCGATTTACAATGAGAACAATAGTAAAGGATTGTAAATAAAATTTTTGATTTAAAAAGAAAATTAGAAACTATAAAGAGATTATTTTAATGATAAAATTTTTTTAACATGGTTCTTTTATTTTCTTATAATGATTATTCCTATAAGATGCTTCTCCTGTGGTAAGCTCATTGCTCATATCTATAAACCTTATTTAGAAATGTTGGAAAAAGGAGAGAATTCTGAAGATGCGTTTAAAAAATTAGGTATTGAAAGATTCTGTTGCAAAAGAATGATTGTTAGTCATGTTGACTTAATAGATGATCTTCTTAAATTCTCAAGACTGCAATAATAACAGAGTTAATAGATCTCTATTTATTTTTAATAATATTAATTGATTTTAAATTATAACTTTAAAAACAGAACACTAACATCTTTAAATCCTACTGTTTTCCATAAAATGCAGTCCATCGTGTTTTTCGAGGATTTTTTTTATATTTTAACATAGCTTTCTTACACTTAGGTGTACAGAAATTCAATATTGAGCCATCTCTTCTAATGAACATAACGCCCCTACCTATCGGTATTGAAAAACCACAGAAACTACATTTTTTTACTTTTACCATCTCTATTACTCCACTTTCTTAAATAATTCTGATTCTCCATACTTGACAACTTTTAAATTTATCAATGTCATATTAGAAGTTATTTCATTACCACGTACAGTTTTACGCCTTTTTTCACCTTTTCTTTGTGGCTTATACCCTATTGCTCTCTTTGAAACCAGTATTCGTTTCTTTACAGGCCCATGTACATCCTTTCTCATTGGAAAGCCCGAAGAATCAGAACCTCCTGTAATTTCAAATTCGTAATTTGCAAAACCTATGAGTCCACCTTTTACAATATCACCAATCTTCTTTCCTTCAAATGGTCCGAACTTTTTCTCATCTATCTCAATTAATTTAGATAATCCAGAACCTGGAGCTTTATTTCCACCACTTATGTTTAATTTATATACTAATTTCTCAGAAGACAAGATACATCATATAGAACTTAAAAGAGCTAAATTGAGATGAAAAATGTTTATTTTCATAAAAATTTTATGAAATGCAATTATTTAGATTTGTTTCTTAATAATAAAAAAATGATGAAATTTATTTTAAGTGAAAAATCCTATTAAATTATATAAAGAATTAAAGAATTCTTTCTCGATGCAAGTATTTGAAGTTATTGAGTTACCAGAATTTCCTTATATGGCAACTCGTGAAGTTATTGAGGGAACTATAGTTCGAGATATTGTTAACGAAAATACTAATGAAAAAGTCTTATTACTGATAGATCACGACACAAAAAGAATTTGGATATATAATGCACTTAAAAGTCCTTTTAAAATTCAAATTTACGGAGGAATTTTAGCTGGACTATTACGGCAACAATTAAGATTGTTTTATAGAATTTACCCTTTGAATTTCTATCATAAAGATGATCAAGAATTCCAAGAAGTATTAAATAAACCACTTGCTGGTGGTAGAGCAAGATCAATTGAAAAACAAGATTTTCGTAAACCACAAGAAACTCAATCTACATTTATGTTAGTAGAAAATCCAAAGTTGAATCAAGCAATGGAATATCTTAAAGAAATCCCCCAACCTCGAAATCTTATAAGAAGATTTCTAATAATTGGAGGAACAATCTATACAGATGAAGAAATTACGGAATCTCTTATTACAGAAAAAAAAACAATTATTCGACCCGAAAAATTGGGAAGGTTAAATAATGGTTTTAGTTTCTTTGAAGATCATAATTATTCAACACGATTAACTATAAAAGAGCGTAAAATTCAAGGTATTGAATTATATATAGATGAAAAAGATAAAGCCCCTTCCTTAAAATTAAAAGTTCCCGTAATTTATGAAGAAAAATTCAGTAAACCTGGCAAATTAAAAGATTTAATTAAAGCTTTTCAGCTTCCAAAACAAACATCTCAAGACAAAGAAGAAGAAGAAAAAGAAAATCCGCCTCAAAATGATTCTGTTAATAAATCCTAAAACTACTAAACCTTCTGAAATTCACAAGGATTTTTTCAGAGAACCTAATTTAGGAATTTTATATTTAGCTGCTGTATTGGAGAGGTATAATATTCCTGTTGATATATTGGATCTTGAACAATATATTGATTTAAGTAAAGTAGAGTTAAAAAAAATAATTAGTGATATTATCGTAAATTATAAGATTTTTGGAATAACCTCTCTTACAAATACATTCCATATAGCTCTTGATATAGCAAGAATCATAAAGGAACAAGATAAAAGTAGTTATGTAATTTTGGGGGGTCCTCATGTTTCTTTTCTTTATAAGGAGATTTTAGAAAAGGATTACAAAAATGAAAAATTAATTGATTTCATATGTGTAGGAGAATCAGAGACGTCTTTCTTAGAGTTGATTAATCATTTAAGAATTAAATTAGAAAAAAATATAAAAATAGAAGATTTTGAAGAAGATCTGAATTCTATTAAAAGAATTTCTTACATAAACTCAAAAGGAAAGTTCATTTTTACTGGTACCTTGGATAAACTTATTGATGTTGAATCTCTACCTTTACCTGCTCGCTATAAGTTAAATCAACATAACTACTATTACACCGTGGCAAATGTAATAATAAATAGAGGATGCCCAAATCAATGTTCTTTTTGTTCAAGAACAAAATTGTTTAAGAATGTAAGAATTAGAAGTATTAATTCTATTCTTTCTGAAATTAGGGACATAATTTCAATGCAAACATATAATTACATAAATTTTTATGACAACATTAACATTGATAAAGTATTTTTTAAAGATTTTTGTAAAATGTTTATGGATAATAAAATAAATATACCATGGGGTTGCGAGTTAAGAGTAGATAATATTTCTAAAACAGATGCCAAATTATTAAAAAAAGCTGGATGCCAACTTGTAGCTACTGGCATAGAATCAGCAAGTAAAACAGTTCTGAGAAAAAATTTCAAATTTCAAGATCCTGTTGAAGTATATCAAGGAGTTTCTAATTTAAAAGAAGTTGGAATCCCTATTCAAGCATATTTTGTCTTAGGCTTACCAGGGGAAACAGAAAAAAGCTTTTATAAAACAATTAAATTCATAAAAACCTTACCATTGGATAAAAATGATACTATAAACTATTTTGTCGCTACCCCATATCCTGGCTCACGTTTATGGGAAGATAAAAGGTTTAATATAAAAATAATAGAAGAAAATTTTTCAAAATATGATTGTAATCATATCATATTCGAAACTGAAGAATTAAACAAAATTACATTAAATAAATTTTATCTAATCGCTAAAAATACTGAAAAAACGTTTAAAAAAAGGATTTCTTAAAATTAACTCTTTAAAAATAGAATCTTTAATATATCAATCATATGAAAATTTTAATATATGGTGTATTAACTCTAATTTCATGTAAGTAAATATTTTTTTATATTACCTATAAAATACACCATTATAAATAAAAAATATCTACAAGATATACAAAAAAAAATTAAATATTGTGATATTTATGCCTAAAGCTATTGAGTACTATGTAGGTGAAGCATTAGTTGGAGAAGGGGAAAATTTAGCACACATTGATTTAGTAATAGGTTCTAAGAATGGACCTATAGGTATCTCATTCGCGAATGCGATTGGAACACCTTCAAAAGGGCATGGTGGGTTATTGGCTGGAATTAGGCCAAATCTCTTGACTCGACCATATGCAATTATTGTTCCTAAAGTTACTGTTGCGAAAATGGAGGACGCAAGCAAAATCTTTGGACCTGCTCAAGCAGCTGTTTCTAAAGGGATAGCTGATGCCGTTGAAGAAGGAATTATTCCAATGAATAAAATAGATGATTGGTTGATAATCGCAACCGTATATATACATCCTGAAGCTACGGATTATAGAAAAATCTATCAGTATAATTATGGCGCTACAAAATTAGCAATTCAGAGAGCCTTAAGAGGATATCCTCCAATTGAAAAGATATTTTATGATAAAGATCGAGCTAAACACCCTGTTGCAGGAATTAGAGTTCCAAGGCTATGGCGTCCACCTTATATTCAGGTAGCTTTAGACCATCCTGTCTTGGAAAAGCAAATGAAAGTTGTTAAAGAATTACCTAAAAGTGATAGAATTTTACTTGAAGTTGGTACCCCATTTCTCAAGAAATATGGAGTTGAATCAATTAAGAAAATTCGTGAGCTTGCGAAAGACAAATTTATTGTTGCTGATTTAAAAACTTTAGATGTTGGAAAATTAGAGGTTGATTTTGCATTTGATGCAACTGCTGATGGAGTTGTGGCAAGTGGTTTAGCTTCTACTGCTTCACTCGATAAATTTATTATGGAGGCCCAACGACTTGGAATTCATGCATTTGTTGATACAATGGAAGTTACAAATCCCATTGAGAAATTAAGTTCGTTAATGCAAACCCCAGATGTTGTAATAATTCATAGAGCAATTGATGTTGAGCAATCCATAGAGGGAGATAAATCTCCTGACGCAGCTCAAAAAGCTAGATGGGGGTTAGTTCCAAAAATTAAAGAGTTATATACTGGTCAAAAGAAAGCTTCGGGAAGGGATAGAGTTTTAGTCGCTGTTGCTGGCGGCATCGAACCTAATACTGCAGCATTTGCCTTAGAACAAGGAGCAGATATTCTTATAGTTGGCAGATTTATAGCCAGCGCGAAAGATGTTGAATTTGCAATGAGAAGGATGTTAGGTGTTCTCCCTGGATATCAAGACATTAATCTGAAACGGATTCATAGCGAAGACGATGACGAGTCAGTAAAGAAAGCTACATGGGATTAATTAATTTTTTTTAGACCTCGTTGTTACTGAAAAGCTTATTTTTCAAATTATTAATTATATCCTTCTATGAATAAGGTTTTGTGTTATATTTATGAAGGATTCGTCGATTATGAGATCAAAATCTTGATCGTCTATTATGATTATTACTTACTTTCAAAAGAAAGATTTATATAGTAATGTATCAAATGATATATACATTACATGTGATCAATACTATTGATCATTAATAATTAATTAGGCGACTAAAATATCAAAAAAAGTTATTATAATCGGGATTATTTGTATGGTAATTGGTATTGGATTAATACCTAGCGGTATGTTTATCAATTATTATATAAGAGAAAAAGTATCCAATTCTGTAGATGAAGGACTACTGGGAATAGAAGAGAAAGCAATTCCGTTAATTGAGCCAATGATAAAAGAAATGGGAATTCCACAAACTTTACGAGGAATTAGAGATCAGGGAATTGTCGTCTTGGAAGAGATGGTGGAAGCTACTTTTGTAGCCGTGCTAATTGAAACAATGGCTATAACTGGTGGTAATGTTTCAGGTAACCCGGCTCCCGCTTTGGGCATGGAAACCTTCTTTAATGATCCTGGGGCTGCTTGGTTTTATCTATTTTCTAGTGTTTCAAATTATCATGGGGAAAACCTTAGTTTTACAGAAGATGCCCAACATAGGATATTATTTGGAAACAGTACGACAGTATTAGGGTATATTCCCGGTATTCAAGGCTTACTTAATGATACTTCATCAGGTGCAGGTGTTACTACATTTTTAAATCAATATTCCGCTGCTAATTCAAGTAGCACCCTTGATTTAAATATAACAATGCAAGAAAATTATAATTGTACATGGAATCAACTTTCCAAGCTTGAAGAATATATAACAGATTTTATGATCGGTTGGGCAATCCCCCTTGTAATCTCCCTGAACCTTCATGCAGAGTATATGCCCGCACTAACAGGACTCCTTTCGGTGGATGCTATAGCAAAAGCTCTTCTTATGGAACAATGGGCTAATGGGACTATTCTGGGAGAGATATTATATCCAGGAGGTATTGATTTCAGCGAAATAATTGAAGGTTTAAATGAAACTCTAATAGGATTCGAAGTTGGACGTATAAATCCATCAAACATAACTCGAAAAGTTTCTTATGCACTTTTTAATGAAATTAATTACACGAATGCCCTAACTAACGATGCTGGAATTGAACAGTGGATTTCCGCATATACAAATGATACAGTTAAGATTAATTTAATAAATGAATTTAATTTGACACAGACTCAAATGGATATGATCCTCTATTGGTTATTTGAAGAATCATTCCAAGAAAACATTGTTCCTGAACTTATGAAACTCCCTCCTCCGGTTGGGATAGGTAAGAATATTACAGAACTTGCAAAAGAACTCCTGTTAGAACAATGGGTTAATGGCACGGTAAATGGGATGATCTTATATCCTTATGGTTTTCCACTGTCTCTAAAAGCACGGACAGTCTATGGCTTTGAGATTGGATATCAAAGCCAAACAGAACCAGTAATCCCAACTAATATGTCTCTTGCATCGGCTAAGGCTCTCTGGAATTTAACGAGTGAAAGTTCATTAGTAACCAAAAGAGGTGTTAAGAAATGGTACTCCGCAGTAGCAAATCCTAACTCAACAATAGCTAATGAATTAAAAAATGCTAATTCTCTGGAGGAAGGAGCGTTCACTATGATTCTAACTTGGTTACCAAAGTTTAGAGATCATGTAATGCCATATCTCGCACAAGAGGATATGAACCTGCCAATGGACTCAACAACATATGGTAATACAATTGAAATTGGGATGAGTATCGCTGGAGGAATATCAATTGGGCTTGCTACAATCGCATTAGTCGGAAGT
>JBHLMP010000065.1:0-16780 GCA_048938025.1 Promethearchaeota archaeon | reverse complement strand
CCAACTACTGATAGCGAAATTTTACTCGGCAAGAGTTTGGCTGCTTTTTTGCCCACATTGTGTATACTATTCATTAGTGCAACTATCTTCATGTTTCTTATGGACTTTTTTACAGCAGACAAAGTCGGTTATTTGTATTTCCCAAACTGGGAATTTACGATCAAAATTCTTTTAATCGCTCCGTTCGCAGCCATTATGACTGTAGAATTATGTATCATTATTTCTTCTCGTGTAAATGATGTCAGAACCGCTCAACAATTATCTATACTCGCAATTATTCCATTTTTTGCTATATACATACTGACTGAAACTAAGATATTTACACTTGATACTAATACCTTGCTTATCATTGCAGGAATCATTGCCATAATTGATATTTGCTTGTTTTTTGCCAGTCGAGCTATATTCCAACGTGAAGAGATCTTAACAAAATGGAAATAAAAAGAGTATTATTATCCTAGTAGATATAGCTTATTAGATGCTAAGGGTATTCAAGTCACCACCAATAAATTTGAGTATTACAAATTAGAAAAAAAAATAGCTTTAATATTTTTAAAGTAGATTTTCAGACATATTAATAGAAAAAAATGATAGCAAGAATCTGGCATGGTTGGACTTCATTTGAAAATGCGAATATTTATGAAAACTTGCTGATAAACGAAATTTTTCCATCCATTGAAAATAGAAATATAATAGGATATCAAAAAATAAGTCTTTTAAAGCGTTCCTTGCAAAACGAAGTTGAATTTATTACAATAATGATATTTGATAACTTGAGTGCTATAAAAAAAATTTGCAGGAGAAGAGTATAAGAAATCTTATGTATGATAACCTACGAATATAGATTTCAACTCTATTAAATAGAGCATTTCGAAAAATATTCCAGCTTTTTACATTTTTGGTAATAAGAATTTAATAATACAATTAGATTATTAATAATTATTCATAAAATTATTTAAAAAATTCTATGAGAAAAAATGAAATCTGAAAAATTAAAATTTACAATATTGATATCAATTTTGATTCTTACAATTTTTCCAATCACATTTAATCTTATGATTAAAAATAGTCAAGAAGAAAGACCAATATCAATATTTAATTTACCCAAGTTATCTGCAGAAACAGAATGGGTGCCTAACGGGACTCTAGTTTGCGATTATGAACTTTCTCAATCTTCTCCTCAAATTTGTAGTGATGGAGAAGGAGGGGCGATCATAGTATGGTGGGATCTTAGGAATTTGAAGGAAGATCTTTATGCACAGCGAATTGATGCAAATGGAAACCTTTTATGGGCACCAAATGGAACAATGATAAGTATATTAGATGGAACTATCGTTAGAGATATTGATATATGCAGTGATGGATTTGGTGGTGCTATAATTGTTTGGAGAGAATATCTAGTTGGGACAGAATATAATATTTATGCTCAGAAAGTGAATGCAGATGGAATCACTCAATGGGCTCCCAATGGTACAGCAGTATGTACAACAACTGGAAATCAACTAAGACCTAAAGTTTGCAGTGACGGAATGGGAGGGGGAATTATATCATGGGACGATGAAAGAAATGGGGTAGATTGTAATATTTATGCCCAAAGAATTAATGCAACAGGAGATATACAATGGATAGCTAATGGGACAGCAATATGTACAAGAGTAGGTAATAATAGATACAACCAAATAATGAGAGATGATGAAGGAGGAGCGATTATCACATGGGCTAGTGGCGACATTTATGCTCAGAAGATTAATGCTAGTGGAATAATACAATGGGATGCGAATGGTTCGGCAATTTGTGCAGAGGCTAGTGGACAAACTAATCCTCAACTTTGTAATGCTGGATATGGAGACACTATTATCACATGGGAGGATTATAGGAATGGAGATGCTAACATCTACGCACAAAAAATTAATTCTAATGCAACTGGGCTATGGGATCCTGATGGTATTAAAGTAGATAGTATTATAACTTATGCTGATCATGCAGATCCTCAACTTTGTAGTGATGGAGCTGGGGGGGCAATTATCGCCTGGATAGATCAACCAGGAGGAGGACCTCAATATTATAATATCTTTGCTCAGAGAGTGAACTCGTCAGGAACATCACATTGGACTTATGATAGAACTATATGTGATGCAGGTCGAGAGCAAGGAGGACATCAAATTTGTAGTGATGGAGAAGGAGGGGCGATTATAGTATGGTATGATGATAGAAATAATAATAGAGATGCTTATGCCCAGAAAATTCAGGCTAATGGATCTATGAAATGGGGTTTGAATGGCAGGGCAATATGTAATTTAACTAGCACATTGTTTGCGCCCCAACTTTGTAGTGATGACCTTGGGGGAGCAATTATTACATGGGATGATGATAGGGGTACTTCGGTAGATATTTATGCTTCACGTGTAGATGATATACCCTATTCAAATCATCCAGAAGATTTTGAAACATATAGCGATGGTTCAGAAATAATAAATTGGATTTTATTTGATGATACTACTGGCGGAAAATATCGTGTTATAGCTAATGATACAGCTGGTAATACCTATGTTTGGTTAGATTGGACTTCGTGGGATCATAATATTCCTTTAGATATTCCCCTTAATCGAACAGAATTAGGATTCTTTAGTTATAGGATTGAATATTATGATGAATTGAATCAATACGGAATTCCTGATGCTGTAATTGTTTTAATAAAAGCTCATCCTTCAGAAAAAGCTATTCCACTTGGACACTATTACTTATTATTCATAATTCTTAGTGTTGCTGCTATAATAATCATTAAAAAATTCCGGTTTCAGCAAAAATCGGGATTTTAAATTAATTTTTTTTACTAAATTATTTCCTATATTTTCTTTTAAGTTTAAGATAATAGACAGCAATTCCAATCATCATAATTAATTTGGGACTTATTTTTAAAATTATTAATTCTATAAAGGGAGCAATAACCTACTATTAAATTTGAGCATAAAAATTAGATGGGAAAAAAAAGGTTTAATATTTTTAAAGCATGTTTTTAGACATATTCTTATTAAAATTTAATTATTAAATTGAACCAAGAAATGATAGCAAGAATCTGGCATGGTTGGACCTCATTTAAGAATGCTAATACCTATGAAGACTTACTTAGAAATGAAATTTTTCCATCCATTGAAAATAGAAACATAAAAGGATATAGAAAAATAAGTCTTTTAAGACGAAAATTAGAAAATGAAGTTGAATTTGTTACAATAATGATATTCGATAACATGAATGCTGTAAAAGAATTTGCAGGGGATGAGTATGAAAAATCCTATGTTCCTCAAATTGCACGAGAAGTTCTTTTAAAACACGATAAATTCTCACAGCATTACGAAATTATTAATGAATATGATTATTAATACATTTTTGTATTGATAAGAATACATACATAAGGGGATAAACACTTTAGAGGATATTTTTTCTAACATTGAAATAATTTTGATTAGATCTGGAAATTTAAATATTTCGAATAAGGTTTTTCTTAATATTAACGCTTATATCTGATTATCACATGTCTATTTCTTTTAAATAATATAAAGAGAAAGAAGAAATTTAAAAAAAATTTTATTAAGCAAATATATAAACAATAATTAATCTCTTATTTCTGAAAATTATTCCATCTATCCTCAAGATTAGGATCTTGCAGCGTCTCCATAATATATTTTGCGAATTGTTCTCCAGTAGCTCCTGTATCTCTGCCAGTCACTTTAATTTCCTTTTCATAAATGGCACATATATCCAAAGCCATTTCAAGTTTCTTAGCTTTTTCTACAAAACCAATATGATTAAGAAGCATTGCTGAAGCCTTTATTATACTTGTAGGATCTGCAAATTTAGTTCTTCCAGTTTCAACCATTCTTGGAGCAGTACCATGAATTGCTTCAAACATTGCATACCTTTTCCCAATATTAGCACTACCTGCAGTACCTACTGAACCCTGAATCTGAGCAGCTTCATCAGTGATAATATCTCCATAAAGATTCGGTGCTACAAATACTTTAAACTCTGATTGTCTTTCTGCGTCAATTAATTTTGCAGCCATTATATCAATGTACCAATCATCAAATTTAATTTCCGGATATTCATTTTTAGCAAGTTCTTTTGCCATATTTAAATACATTCCGTCTGTAGTTTTAACTACATTAGCTTTAGTCACTAATGAAACTCTATTAACTCCTGTCTTTTTCGCATAATCAAAAGCTAATCTTAAGATGCGATCTGTTCCCTGTTTAGTGTGTACGCAAAAATCAAATGCTAAGTCATCAGTAACTCGAATTCCTTTCGAACCTAATACATAAGCTCCTTCAGTGTTCTCTCTGAAAAATATCCAATCAATTCCTTGTTCAGGAACTTTTACAGGACGAACATTTGCGAATAAATCTAGCTCCCTTCTCATAGATACATTCGCACTTTCGAGATTTGGCCATTTCCCAGAAGCCAAATCAGCTGAACTTGGAGTGTGAGTAGGACCTTTTAAAATAACATGGCATTTCTTCAATTGTTCTAAAACATCGTCAGGAATAGCCTTCATTAGTTTTGCTCTGTTTTCAATAGTGAGTCCTTCAATATCTCTAAATTCAACCTTTCCATTCTGAATCCTATCCTTTAAAAGAAATTTTAGGATTGTTACAGCATGTCTAGTGATTTCAGGACCAATTCCATCTCCACCAGCAACACCAATAATAATTGGTTTTAATGTTGAATAATCTACCCAATCAGCACCTGCTTTCAAATTATCAATTCTATTCAATTGTTCTTTTATAAGTTTTTCAAAGTGCTCCTTTGCTTTTTGAATGATTTCTTCCATTTTTTATTCCTTCAAATTGCTTTTTTTAATTTAATTTTATTTTAAGTTGTTAGCTTTTTTTAAAATTCATTATTTTATTTAAAGTCTTATAAAAAATTTAATAATTACTTATATTGCGTTAACTAGAAAAGAGTATCTCATCCCATGGTTGTCTATATAAACCAGCTCGTTGGCGTTTTTGATCAAAAACATGCCCCATCATTCCTATTGAGCGTCCAAGGACAAATAAACCATTTAAAGCTTCACTGTAAATTACATCCTCAATTTCTTCTGGTGTAAAATCCAGATTTTCAAGTAAATCCAAGAATGTTATACCAATACATCCATCTACGTTTAAAATTAAGTTATTTCTTTTAGCGGTGGTAAGTTTCTCTACTTCTAGTGTAAAATCAAGGTGTGGATGCTTTTCAAAGTTATTAAAAACAAATTCTTTAAGTAATTGAACTCTTACATCTGGATTTTGAACTGATTTAATTCTATGACCAATACCGGGAATATTACTTTTTACAACATCCTTCATATATTTAACGAACTCTGGTGGCGTCATTTTCTTTTGCAAAGCTTCCCTTACATATTTTGCTGCATCAGATATTGCACCCCCAAATCGCGGTCCAATGGTTAAAATGCCACTAGCAAGAGCAGACATGAGATCTTTCCCAGCTCGTGCAGTTATTATAGCATTATGCGCTCCACTCACGGCAGGACCATGATCTGCTGTTAATTTAATTACTATTTCTATAAATTGTTGGGCAAAGCTTGGTAATTCACGTTTAAACCATAAAAGTCCTATAACATACCCTATTGATTTATTCTCTCTAATAATTTCATCAAGTCCAATTCCCGCAAAGGTTGGAACATCTCCTCTGTCATCGCTAATAGTCACGACAACATCAGATGGTCTTCTAACTAAACCTAATCTTATAGCTTCGTTGAAATCAGTAGGAATCTTAGGAGGTTCCTCTTCTTTACCAGGTTTTATTTTTCCTTCTTGTAGTAGTTTTTCATAAGTTTTTTTAATCAATTTATCAAAATCTTCATAGGATTCAGGAACAAGTGCTCCTGCTTCCTTAAGAGCTTGATTTTTAGCTTCTGCAGTCTCTTTTGCAGAGCCAGCCATAGCACCAGCATGGCCGAATTGTAAACCTTGGGGTAAAATTTTAGCTGCTGTACCGGTAACCCATATAACAAGTGGTTTTTTAATCTTTCCACTTTTCAAAGCATCAACGATTTCGTATTCTTCTGTTCCACCAATTTCTCCTAAACAAACGAGCATTTTGATTTTCGGATTTGTTTCATAACGTAACAGATGGTCAATTAATTGGGAACCAGGATATCGATCTCCCCCAATTGCAATAGATTCATAAACACCATCCGTAGTTTCAGCAATCATAAAATTCATTTCATTACTTAAACCACCAGATTTGGACACAAACCCAACAGAACCAGGACGATATAACTTTGATAAAATGATGTTTTCTAGAGTTCCAGCAGTATTGCCAATTTTAAATGCTCCAGCCTTGATTCCACCTACAGTAGCAGGACCAATAATAACTTTACTTTTTTCTCTAGCAATTTTATTTAATAATTGACTTTGTCTTTCTGGTACACCTTCTGCAATTATTGCAACAATTCGAATAGTATTTGATTCAAGTGCTTCTTTACTGGTTTCATACGAGGAACGAAATGAGGAAAAATTGATCATTACATCAGCATTAGGATGCTTTTTAATTGCCATATTAAATGTTTTATATACAGGAATAACTACTTCTTTACTGCCCCAGAATGCTTTGTGGTAAGCTACAGCTGCTTCTTGTGTAGGTTGAATCATAGCTGCAACAGAAGGTCTTTTTCGTCTACATACATAATCAAAATCCAGCATTCTTTGTACAGGAGCGGCTTGAAGTCCATAAATAATCGCTTGTGTATCCTCATTAAATAACTCATAATTTTCCATTTATTATTCACCTCTCATTTTTTCAATCATTCGCGATACAGGACGCGTCATACTACTATATCGATCATAAATATCAACAGGTATCCCAGTTTCTTCTCCAACTCGTCTCATTAACTCCAATCCCTGCTTTTCGTTAGGACCTCCTCTCCGAACTAAGATTTTTACATTTGCTTTTTTCAATTTGTCAACAGATTTCTTTATAGCACTAACAATGCCTCCAAAAGTTGCTTTAACATCTGTAAAATTCGCAATTCCTCCTCCAATAATTAAATATTTTTCCCTTCCTTTTGGATCTGGTTTTTCAGTAATAATATCAATTAAAGTTTGAGCATAAATTTCAGTATGTTCTTGTGAAGGATTTCCTGAATATTCTCCATAATTACCTAATTCTTCAGAAAAACCAAGATCTGCAATCGTATCAGTATAGATAACACTTGCTCCACCACCAGCCACCATAGTCCATACACGACCTTCTCGATTTAAAATAGTCAATTTAAGTGAAGCCCCTGTTTTTTCATCAAGTTGTTTGATTTTATTTTCTTCAGAACTCATTTTTTGACCAAACCCAGCTGGGAATTCAATTGGATTCTTTGGATTACCCCAGGTGTCAGCATGCAGGAATGCTGCAGTATCATCTAATCGAGCTTTTACATCTAATGGAACAATTTTTTTATCTTTAGTAATTGCAAATGGGTTTATTTCAAGAAATGTAAAGTCTTGATCTGCGTAGACTTGATATAATCCTTTTATAAATGAAATTAATAATGACTTTAAATCACCTAAATTAGGTAATTTATTCTCTAAATCAAAAGTTTTTATATCTGTCCCTATTGGAATTTTAATATGAGTGACCTTATCCCAATTTTCCTCGATAAAAATACCCCCTTCAAAACTAAAATGGATAATATCATTATCTCTGTCAGAAGTAATAGAAACATAATATTCTTTTTCATGGGGAACAAATGGTTCTACAAGTAAACGGTTTAGTTCTCCTTTTACACTTCCGATTATAAACTCTTTATTTAAATTATCTTTACAAAATTTTTTTACTTGGTTAAGATCAGCATCTAGTAAAATTAATTTTGCTTTACCTCTCTTCCCAAAGAGTTGATCAGGTTTAACAACTACTTTATCTGTTTTAATCCAAGGATTTTCCTCAACTAATTTATCTAAATCCGTATCATTATCTATTATTGCTAGTTTATTATGATAATTAAACTGAGGAAAATATCTAGGTAATTGTTCTGCTAAAAGCTTTTTAGCATCATATTCATAAATATTTTTCTGTGCCAAAATTCTCTAACTCAATATGTAAATTATAAAAATCTGATAATAAAGTATAATTTAGTTAGAATGTTTTTTCTAATAAATTTTTCTTACATAAAAAATATGGGAAACTTTTATTACTACTTCTTTGCAATATAATCTAAAATACAGGTACGACCAGTATTAAAATATTTACCCTTTAGAATATGTCTTTTTTCCTTATAAATGATATGAAATTTATTGAAAAATCCATCTGGTTCTCCATCTTCGTAATAACTATGAACAAATTCTTCTTTTCCATGTTTATGAATGATTTCACCAGGTTTCGTTTCTTCTTTTTCAGTGAAATTAACATCATCTTTAGAAAGGAAGTTCAGATAACATAATCCTCCCTTCATTAAAACACGATACATTTCATTAACCGCGATGGCAGAATCATCTTTACTCAAATGAACCATTGCGAGATAAGAATAAACGTAACCAAAAAAATTAGAGTCAAAAGGTATACTCCTCATGTCTCCTTTAATAATATTCAAATTAATGTTATGTTGTTTACAATATTTTTCTGCTTCAGTGATCTCTTCATCAGAAATATCAATCCCATATGTTTCAAAACCATTTTCATAAAACAATGCAAGTTTTGGATCCGGTCCACCTGCCCCGCAATCTAGTATTCTTTTTCTAATAGGATTAGATTTAGTAAATCTAAGAAAAAGATATAAAGAAGATGGATAAAATTTACTAATCATTTTAAAAGAAATATAGTTTTCTTTATAAATTTTCTTTAATTATTCGAGGAACATCCCAAAGAATATCTGCAATGTAGATTCTAGCATTTTTTATTGCTTTTATTTCTCTAAAAATCTATAATTTAGACCATTTTAAAATAGATTACATTAATAAATAGTAAAATGGATAAATTAATATCAAAAAAAAGCTGTAGAGAATCAACCATGAACTCATTAGAAAATGGTTCGAATCCTTTAAATGATGAAGATACAAATACAAAAAAAATGATAATGTTCTCTTTAGGGTACTTTTTCAATGCTTTTATGATTGTAGCCTTCAATAATTATGTCTGGACTTATTATGAAGGTGAACTAGGATTAATAGATATTACCGCTTTATGGCCAATCTATTTAGCAATTGCAAATGTAATATTTACGATTTGGAGCATGGTCACTAATCCTTTAATAGGTTATCTTACTAATAAACCATTGAAATGGACAAGAAAAAGAGGATTTCATTCTCCTTGGATTGTTATTGGTGGTATTCCAACTATTATTTTATTTTTTTTACTCTTTACACCGCCAATCGTAATGGGAATTGAAAGTATATTACCCATACTGATATATTATTTAGTAATTTCTTGTTTATATGATACTTCTTATTCTCTTTTCCAAATACATTCTTTTGGAGCTTTTCCTGCTCACTTTCGGGGAGATTTAGCACGAAGAAAAGCAGGGGTTATAACTCAAATATTTACATTTTCAGCAAACTTTTTTGCAATTATGATATGGTCTCAAATTATAGTGCCTGGTGATAAAACATCATTCACTATAGCTGCCCTTATAAGTACAATATGCTTGGTTTTTTCTTTAATTATTTTCATACCAGGAACTAAAGAATCTGATGAAATTAAAGAACGATTTATTTTAGGGTATGAAACAACAGAAAAAATGTCATTTTTCAACACTTTGAAAATGGCTGTAAAACAAAAAAATTTTATGTTAGCTCTCATAACATATCTCTCTTTCATGACTGCATTAGGTATAACAAGTATGAATGCTGTATATTTCGTTGATGATGTGTTAAAAGAGGAACAAGATATCAGAACAATCAGCTCTATTTTTTCGCTTTTCTCTTCCTTTTTAACGATGCCCCTATGGATTTGGGTTGCTAAAAAAATCGGTCACTCTCGTGCATTTACAATAGGGCTTATATTTATGGGATTTAGTTATTTATTATATTTATTTATTGTAGATGTAATTGGATTTTATTTAGTAAGTATTTTTAATGGTATAGCTTTTGCGATGTATTTAATAATGCTATCACCAATTTTTGCTGATTCCTATGATGAAATCACAGTAAAGACTAAAAAGCACCATGAAACGACGTTAGTAGGTATTCGCAACTTTTTCATTAGAATTTCACTAACAATCCAAAGCTTTATTATAGCAATTATTCATACAATTACAATTTATAAACCAAATGATCCTACAAACAGTAAAGAAGCTTTATTAGGGCTTCGTATGATCCAAGGACTTTTTCCCTTTATTTTTTGCCTTATAGGAGCTTTAATCTTTTATAAATGGTATGATATGAAAGGAATGAAAAAACAAGAAATTATGAAGAAATTACAGGAAATGGGATTATAAATTAATACTTCCTAATATGACCTAAATATAAACTTTTTTTATAGTTCTTTCCCTAATTACATTAATAAAAAATACTATATATAATGAGCAAAAATTGAGTTTTCGTATAGAAAAGGATGTATTAGGTGAAATTGAGATTCCTAGCAATGTATATTGGGGAATAAATACTCAAAGAGCAATTCAAAATTTTCAAATAAGTGGAAAAACCTTTCCGCAGATATTCATTATATCATTAGCCCAATTAAAAAAAGCCTGTCTATTGGCAAACATAACATTAGATCTAATTGATAAGGAAAAGAGTAATGCTATTCTTAAAGCTGTAAATGAAATTATAGATGAACATAAATATTTAGATCAATTTCCAATAGACGTATATCAAACAGGCTCTGGAACTCAAACTAATATGAACATGAATGAGGTATTAGCTAATCGAGCGAATGAAATCTTAGGATTTCCCATGGGTAAAAAACACCCAGTGCATCCAAATGATCATGTGAATAAAGGACAATCTTCTAACGATGTTATTCCAAGCACAATGCATATATCAGCTATACGTGAAATGAATAAAAAACTTTTACCAATATTAAAACGATTAAAAGAGCATTTAACAAAAAAGATTGAAGAATTTAAAGATATTATCAAAGTGGGAAGAACTCATTTACAGGATGCAGTACCAATCCCATTATCTTTAGAATTTGAGGTTTATAAAAGGCAAATTGAAATGAATGTGGAACGGTTAAAAAATATAATTGAAGAATTATACTATATTCCAATTGGAGGTACAGCATTAGGAACTGGAATAAATTCTCATAAAGAATTCCCAAACCTAGCTATATCCCACCTTTCCGAGATTACTAAATTACCTTTTAAACTTAACCCGATAAAAGCAGAGGGCATAGCTTCTCATAATACAATAGTAAATGCCAGTGGAGTTCTAAAGCAATTAGCCTTATCATTATTAAAAATGGCAAATGATATCAGGTTGATGGGTAGCGGCCCAAGAGCAGGTTTTTCAGAACTATTATTACCCCAAAATGAACCAGGATCTTCTATTATGCCTGGAAAAATAAATCCTACCCAATCTGAAGCATTAATCCAAGTATGTTTGCAAGTCCTCGGGAACGACTCCATTATTTCATTTGGAGAAGGTTATGGAAGCGTTTTAGATTTAAACGTGTGTAAACCAATAATGATAATCAGTTTGCTTGAATCTATTAAAATACTTTATGGTGGAATTAAATCTTTTATAGATCATTGCTTAATTGATCTGAAAGCAAATAAGACTCAAATAAATTCTCAATTAGAAAGAATGCTAATGATAATAACCAATCTAACCCCTTTAATAGGATATGATAAATGTTCTGAAATTGTACAAAGAGCATATAAAGAAGGAAAAACATGTAGAGAAGTTATAAAAGAAATGGGTTTAGATATTGATGATAAACAATTAGATGATTTATTAGATCCAAAAAGAATGGTATAATTTCATAATAAAATTTAACAGAAAATAAGGATTTGCCTAATTTATGCTCATTTTATTTATATTTTATTATGAATAATCTTTTAATTTTAGTTGTCAATTATAGGTTATAAAATATAATTTTTCTTATATAATGTGATTTCAATGAATGAAATTGAAGACTTTTTAGAAATGAAGGAGGGAAACAATTATAAATATTTTTCAGATGGTAAATGGAAAATATCTACCTCTGAAAAAACGATTCCTGTAAATAATCCCTATAATAACAAGTTAGTAGGCAATATTCAAGCTTGTACTAAAGATGAGGCAGATCAGATTATTCAAAGTGCTAGAGATAATTTGGATTGTTGGATAGATACTCCGATTAGAGAAAGGGCTCGAATTTTAAGAAAAGCTGCAGATATAATGACAGAATGGGCGGAATCACTAGGTCATATTTTAATGCAAGAGATTGGAAAACCAATTAAAAGTGCTATATCCGAAATTGCCAGAACAGCAGATATATTCAATGGTACTGCTGATGCTGGATCTCAACTAGAGGGTGAAACAATTATGGGTGATGCCTTTGAGGGTTTTACTCGTGAAAAAATTTCAATGAGTTATAGAGTACCTCTAGGAGTTGTATTATGTATAGGTCCATTTAATTATCCATTTAACCTTACTGGCTCAAAAATTGCACCTGCTCTCATGGCAGGAAATACAATCGTAATTAAACCTCCTACCCAAGGTGCAATTACACCACTGCATTTTGGAATAATTCTAGAAAAAGCAGGCGTTCCCCCAGGGGTTGTTAATATTATAACAGGAAGAGGCTCAGAAATAGGAGATTATTTAACTAGCCACACTTCAATTGATATGATTGCTTTTACCGGATCCTCAGACACCGGTAAACATCTAGCAAAAGAGGCTGGAATGAAACCTCTTTTATTAGAATTGGGAGGAAAAGATGCTGCACTAGTTCTTGATGATGCTGATTTAGAGCTAACCGTAAACGCCATAATTTCAGGAGCTTTTTCCTTCAGTGGTCAACGCTGTACTGCTGTTAAAAGAGTATTACCTATGTTTGGAATCGCTGATAAATTGATTGAGAGAGTTACTGCTGAAACGCTTAAATTAAGTATTGGAGACCCAGCAGAAAATAAAACTATAGGTCCACTTATAAGTTCAAAGCAATGTGACTATGTTCAAGGATTAATTGATGATGCCCTTGAAAAAGGTGCTGAATTAAAATGTGGAAATAAGAGAGAAGGGAATATTATCTGGCCTACAGTTTTGGATAAGGTTACCACAAAGATGAGAGTTGCTTGGGAAGAACCATTTGGACCGGTGCTCCCTTTTATCCGAATAAATAGTGCTGAGGAAGCAATACAAATTTCAAATCAATCAGAATATGGCTTACAAGGTATGATTTTTACAGAAAATATCGATCTTGCTTTTAATATTGCACAGGAATTAGAAGTAGGTACAGTACAGATTAACGGAAAAAGTGCTCGTGGACCTGATCATTTTCCCTTCCTAGGTACTAAATCCTCAGGTTTAGGCACTCAAGGAATTAAATATTCTATTGAGGCGATGAGTAGACCTAAAGTTGTGGTAATGAACCTTACCGAGAGAGGAAAATTAGTCAAAGAATGCAAATATGATTAAAGAACTTCATTATAATCTACCATAGTAAACTTCTGTATTGTATTCTAGTCTTACAATTCCATTTTTTTGATATTTCAAAAAGATTTTTTTTAAATCTTTTAACATATTAAAAAATCGCGGATTATCTTCTAAAGGAATATACGAGGTTGAAAGTAATCTTCCCTTAAATCCATCATAATCTAAATCTTGATAATTATAGAATATTTTTTTATGATACTTATAAAATTCATCAACTTTTTTTTCATTTTTTCGCACTTCTTTATAATCAGTACCATATTTTAATACAAGGTTTTCATAATCATTAGAAAAACTATCTCCTAATTTTTTACGATTATTCCATATTAAAACAATATAACCGTTAGGATTTATTATCTTTTTAAATTCCCTTTTTGTTTTCTCGATATCAAACCAATGAAATGCCTGACCAGCAGTAATTAGATCAATAGTTTTTTCCTTTAACCCTGTTTTTTCAGCCGAGCCATTAATACTTATAAAATTATCGTATTTACTGATTAATCTTTCAGCAGCTTTTCTCATATCATGATTAGGTTCTATACCATAAACTTTATTACCGTTTTTTAAGAAAAGTTTACTTAATATCCCTGTACCAGAACCAATATCTGCAACAACAGAGTTATCCCTAAGAATATTTTCTTCTTTTAAAAAATCTATAATTGCTTGTGGATATCCTGGTCTGTATTTTATATAATCCTTAACTCTTGATGAAAATCGTTTTTTTGGATCTTGAAGATATTTTTTCTCAAACATAATTTTCTCTTCTTTGGTCTTTCTAATTTTTAACAATCTTCAAGAAAAGATTAAAAAAAAGGAATAAAGAATACTTATTTATATTTTTGTATGTTTTTGCTTTATGAGGGTTAATTTTCCGCCTGCTTTTAATTCCTCTAAATCTTTTTCACTTAAAGTGTGAGTCAATTCTACTTCTAAATTCTTAGATAGATTCTTTAATATGACCTTTCCCGTTTCTATAGTTCTCATGTCTAGCTCGAATAGATCTCCTTGATCAATTTTATTATAATCTTCTTTATTAACAAATGTTAGAGGAACTATCCCAAAATTGACTAAATTAGCTAAGTGAATTCGAGCAAAACTCTTTACGATAACTGCTTTAACACCCAAATATTTTGGTGCAATTGCAGCGTGTTCTCGACTAGAACCTTGACCATAGTTTTCTCCTCCAACTAGAAAACCACCACCTTTTTCTAAGGATCTATTATGAAAGTTTTCATCAACAACATTAAATACATATTTGCTAATTTCTGGAATATTTGACCGGAGTGGTAATATTTTAGCACCAGCAGGCATTATATGATCTGTTGTAACATCATCTTCAAGTTTAAGAAGTACTTCTCCTTCTATTTTCTCTGCTAAAGGAGGAAATTCAGGTAATGGTTTAATATTTGGCCCTCTTATAATTTCAATATCTTTCGCTTTCTCTGGTGGTAATGGTGGTATAATCATATTGTCATTAACTAGGAATTTCTTTGGCATCTCAATTTTTGGTAATTTTCCAAATGATCTAGGATCAGTAATCTTCCCTTCAATTGCAGATACTGCTGCTGTTTCTGGACTTACAAGATAAGCTTGAGCACTTTTTGTGCCTGATCTACCAAGAAAATTTCTATTAAACGTTCTTAAAGTAATAGCGTCACTTTTGGGAGCAAGTCCCATACCTATACACGGTCCGCATGCATTTTCTAGGATCCTGGCACCTGCTTCTACTAAGTAAGCCATTTCTCCAGATTTAACCATATGATCTACCACTTGCCTTGAACCAGGTGAAATTGTAAGCACGGTATGCTCATTTATAGTCTTTCCTTTCAAAATATTTGCTACTATTTTAAGATCTCTTAAAGATGAGTTTGTACAACTTCCAATACAAACCTGATCAACGTTTAAACCTTCAATTTCTTTTACTGTTTTTACGTTTCCAGGGCTATGAGGAAGTGCAATAAGAGGTTCAAGTTCACTTAGATTAATCTCAATTTTTTCGTCATATTCAGCATCTTTATCTGATTCTAATAGAATCCATTGATCTCCCCTTTCTTGAGCTTCTAAAAATTCCTTAGTAATGCCATCTGACGGGAACACTGAAGTAGTTGCTCCAGTTTCAGTTCCCATATTTGTTATTGTTCCTCGTTCTGGTACGGATAATGTTTTAATACCTGGACCTGTGTACTCTAAAACTTTATTAACCCCTCCTTTTACCCCGATTCTTCTTAAAATCTCTAAAATAACATCTTTTGCAGATACAAAATCGGGAAGTTTTCCAGTCAGATAAACATTTACTATCTTAGGCATTTTTAAATAGAATGGCTCTCCTGCAATAGCTGCTGCAACATCTAAACCTCCAGCTCCGATAGCTATCATACCTACACCACCTCCTGTAGGAGTATGACTATCAGAACCTAACAAAGTTTTCCCAGGTCGCGCAAATCTTTCTAAGTGAAGTTGATGACATATTCCATTACCCGGGCGAGAAAAATATAAACCATATTTAGCCGCAATACTTTGAAGATATCTATGATCGTCAGGATTTTTAAAATCAGTTTGCAAAGTGTTATGATCAACATAACTAACTGATAGCTCTGTTTGAATCCTAGGAACACCCATTGCTTCAAATTGAAGATAAGCCATTGTTCCTGTGGCATCTTGAGTGAGTGTTTGGTCAATTCTAATTGCAATATCAGTACCCTTTTCCAATTTTCCATCTACTAAATGTTGTTCTAAGATTTTCTCAGTTAAAGTTTTTCCCATAACTTTTAACCATTTTTTATTTTTAATTAGCGTTTAATCAATTGACTTATTAAATGTATCAGTTTATTTTATTTTTGGATAAAATAGATACAAATAAGAAAAAAATAAAATTCTTATAAACCTTATCTTTAAGAATTTAAGGAAAAAAATCCCAATAATATCCCAATTTTTTACATTTTATTCTAAGAGATTTACCTCTTTTTAGTATAAGCTTTAAATTTATTAACGAATCTAACTAATATAATTCACATTGAAGATATATTAGATAATATTAAAAATATCATCTGATCAATAATATTCTTGTATAAATCTAAGGTGCTAGATATAAACCAAAGTGAAAAAATGAAAATTGCTGAAATATCACTAAAAGCTGAGACTTTAGTAAAAGAAACCAAAGTACTTAATATTGCTAAATTAGCCAAAATGTTAGTAGATCTGTTTGGATCTGA
>JBHLMP010000064.1:2850-16892 GCA_048938025.1 Promethearchaeota archaeon | reverse complement strand
CAAAATCTTAAATTAAATTGTTATGAAACCATTTAATTCTGAAAAAATCACTTCTGAAGAGATGGCAATTTTAGATAATAACTCTGAATGGTTAGGCATTCCAAAGAGTTATTTAATGGAATGTGCAGGTTATGCTTTTGCAAGTGAAGTCATGAACAGAGGTTATTTAAGATCTAGTTCGAAAGCAGCTATTTTTTGCGGAACTGGTAATAATGGAGGTGACGGTTTTGGTATAGCCAGACATTTATCTTCCTACGGTAATAGATCTTTAGTAATTCTAATAGGAGCTCCTGATAATATAAGAACTAACGAGGCACAAATAAATTGGAATATTATTTTTAATAATCTTACGTATTCAATAGATATAGAAATTATTAGGGATTCTAAAGATTTAAACAAAATTTATAATACTATTAAAAAAGATAAAGAGTATAGTTTATTAGTAGATGGATTATTAGGAACGGGGATTAAGGGAAAAATTAGGGAACCTATTGCATCTACAATAGATTTAATTAATGATCTTAAAAAAGAAGATCCGGAAAGACTTAAAGTTGTTTCGATTGATGTTCCTTCTGGCTTAGATCCAAGTACCGGAAAAGTTACTGATAAGGCTGTAAAGGCAGATTTAGTTATAACCTTCCATAGTTCTAAAATCGGAATGTCTAGAACTAATGAATATATGAAAGAGATACTAGAAAAATCAATAGGCATTCCCCAAGAAGCTAAACTATTTGTTGGAAGAGGTGATCTAATCCCTACCTTAAAAGTAAGAAAGATAGATGCTTATAAAGGCCAATTTGGAAAAATCCTAATAATAGGCGGTTCAAAAAATTATTCTGGAGCACCAGCTTATGCTTCTCTAACAGCAATTCATTTTGGATGTGATTTAGTAATAACCTATGTACCAGAAGTTATCGGTAATGTTATTAGAAGTTATTCACCAAATATGATTGTTAGAACTAATCCAGGAAATTGGTTAAACATAAAAGCCTTAGAAGAGATAAAAGAGCTAATAGATTGGTCTAATACAATAGTAATTGGTCCAGGTTTAGGCATAGAAAAAGAAACAGAAGAATTATTAGTAAAACTACTAGGGTATTTAAAAGAGAAACAAAAATCTTATGTTCTTGATGCCGATGCATTAAAATTAGTTAAGAATCATCTTGATTTGATTAAAGGTGAGAGAGCTATCTTAACACCTCATCAAGGGGAATTAAAAATAATGGCTAATTTGGATTTACCATCTTATGATAAAATAGAAGAAAGAGCAAATATGATTTTTGCTCTGGCAAAAAAGCTTAATACTACTTTTTTAGTAAAAGGTCCATATGATTATATCACAAATAATAAAAAACTAAAAATTAATAAAACAGGTTGCCCTGAAATGTCAATTGGAGGAACTGGCGATGTTTTAGCAGGATTATGTGCCTCCTTTCTAGCAACAAATAACGATCCTTTTGAATCAGCATGTTCAGCAGCATTTCTTAATGGTTATATAGGGGAATATTGCAAAAAAAATTTAGGAGATCGCTTTACAACAACAGATATGATAGCTAACATTAATGATGCAATCGATAGCATAATCAGTTCTTAACATTTTTGAAAAGAATTAAAAATAATTAAAAAAAATATAAGATTGTTAGGAAGTGAATTTTTATTAAAATAAAAGTTTATTAAATCCTAATATTATTATATATTTAATTAACCATAATGAATCTTTGAGTTGAGGTAAGATTGGTTGGACTTCAAGTGTTTTTAATCAGACCCGATGGTACAACTACTGAAATTATTTCTGAAGAACCGATAAAAGACGTTTTAGAAACTAGTGAATGCTATGTTATAGTTGCTGATGAAGTAAGAAAAGTATATCTCTGGAAAGGAATAAGTAGTAGCGTTAGATCTAAATTCATTGGAGCTAAACGAAGCCAAGAAATCAGAGGACAAGTAGGGTTACATTATGCTGTAGTTCCGCTTGATGAGGGTGAAGAAGAACCAGAATTTATACGATTGATTGGTGGAAAGACAGTAGCAGGTCATGCAAAAGAGATTAAAGCTGAACCAGTCACGCAAGCATCCGCTCCTGTGGTGCATCCTTTAAGGGAAAAAAATATTTTTGGTACTCCAAGACCAGCTGAAGGGATGAATATAGCAGGAAGCAAAGAGCGTGCTGCTATAAATAGAGGACCTCTCTATACTGGAGAAGGTTCCATGGTAGCTCTTATGCGAGATGAAAGCCAAGTAGATTTTCAAGGTGTTATGAAAAGACTAGAAGAAATTCAGATACCTGCTGGTTTTGAAAGAGAACTTATTATTATTGGAAATCAAGCATATTCAGTTGTAGAAAGGGTTCAACAATTTTTAGGTAAGAAAGAAGTTACAAAAGAGATATCAAAAGTAGGGTCTATTCCAGAAGGTATCTTTTTTGCTGAGGACTATTCACCTCGCATTTTGTCAGAAAACGGAAAAATAATTGCTATTGAATTTTTAAAACGCGCTGGCACACTAATAAAACCAGTACAATCAAAGGATAAAAGAGAACTTTTAAAAGAACAAATTAAAGAACAACTTGGTGGAAAGTAGAAACATTATCCTTTCCAGCTTCTATTTTCTTATTAAATCTTTTTAAAATAACTAATTATAAAAAGCAAAATCCTAAACTCACTTTCTTTTAATTGATACTTCAACTAAATTGAGAAAACCGCAACTAAACTTTAAAATATAACTAGGATTTAAAATTTGAGATATAAATTTTTAAACCTAAAACACTTTATATTTATTAATTGAATTAAAAATAACTGTTGCAGCCAAAATTGTCCGATTTATCACCCCAAGAAGCTCAAAGTTTAAGTAAGTTTTTAGGTAGTATAACTGAATACACAGAGTTAGAAGCCCTAGCTTTGGTGACTCGTGAAGGTTTACGCTTAGCATTTTCATGTGTTTCGGGGTATAACATAGATCCTGATTTATTTTCAAGCCTTAGTGCTGTAGTTATGCAATCCGGCTATGACGCAGTTAATTCTCTTGGATACACTCACATGCTTGAAGTAGTATTGAGAGGAGAAAATGGATTTATAATTCTCTCAGCTGCCGGAAGATTCTTTCTCATGGGTGCTTCAAGACAAACTGCCGATTTGGGGAAAGTTGTAACGGTATTCAGGTATTATGCAGGAGAGATCGCTAAACGATATCCAATGTCATAATTTTTTAACCTTTATTAAAAAGATCATTAAAAAAAATTTTAGTAGAATATCTGTTAGGAATTAAAATTTTAGAATTAATTATGATTTTCAAGTTAAATCCCCATTATTGTGTTATTATAAAAACACTTATTTTAAAAAAGATAAATATATTAATTTATAGATAATGTAAAAATAAATTTGAGATTTTATCATGCCAGAAATTAAAATTTTTGTCGATGTTAATGAAGAAATTACAAATAAAGTTGTAGTCTGTCAATCAAATGCCGATAAATTAGGAGTTAAAAATGGGGGGTCAATAGAAGTTGTAAATCCTGATAATAACTTAAAGAAAACTGCAACTATAGAGATATCTGATATGGTTTTAGATTTTGCAGGGCAAGTTGCCAAAAATGTACTTGATGAATTACAATTTAGCGGAGTTGAATTAGCGATTCGCCCAGTAAGTGCAGCAGCATCTCTTACTCCTATGTTAAAAATTCCAAAAGTTCCAGCACCAAAACCAATTCCAAGACCTCAACCTTCCCAACCATCTACTTTATCTCCATTACCTACGCCACCACCTAGTGTAGCTCCATCCCCTCAACCTACACCTGCTCCTGTTCCCCAACCCATATCAACTCCACAACCAGCACCAATATCTGATTTTAAACCAACTCCTCTACCTACACCCACCCCTCAACCATCATTATCCCCATTGCCAACTCCTCCTCCTCAACCAACTCCTAATCAATTCACTCAACCAACTATAGGACAGCCGTCAGTAGAACCCGCAGCTCCAGCAGAACCATATCCAAATAGAATAGATGTAAATATGTTACAAAGTCAGAAAAATGGAATAATTTTAACGCCAGTTATTGATAATTCTATAGAAGGAGGAAGAATACAACTAAGTCATTCCATTGTTCAACGATTAGGTCTAGGACAAGGAATGCTTATAGCATGGGAAGATCCGTTAACACGAGCTATGGGCTCAGCAAGAATAGATGCCGCAAACATTTTAGATACTCAAATTAAAATGAGTAATGATACTAAAGAAGATACAAATGTACACTCACAACAAATTGTTGTCTATTCTACGGAACCTCCAATACAAAAAGCTTCAGAAATAATGCTAGAGGTTCAATCACAACCTAATTTGATGGGACATGCGCTAATTAGCCCGAGAACTCAATATACACTTTCAATAATGCAAAATGATATTTTAGCATTTGAAGATGAGTTAACAGGAGCGATCGGAGCTGGTAAAGTTGAAATCTTAGAATCAGTGGCAGATAATACAATTATTATCGATAGCGAAATTCTCGAAGCATCGGGTATCGGGAGTTTTGAGGTTAAAGTTTCAAAGAATCAAAGAGCTATTATCCCTTTACAAAATATTTCGCTTGGAATTTCCCCGATTTCTGGTGAAAATATGTGGGAAATTATAAGTACCGCTCGACAAAATGTAGCATCCTTAAAAGGCTGGATCTCTAATTATATTATTTTCAAGGGTATTAAACTCAGATGGTCTGCAGTAAATATTGCTTGTTCAATTCTAAAAACTGTTCCTGATCTAACTGGAGATATTTTTGCTAAGGTAACAGAAAATACAGCATTGAGTTTAAGTCCAACTGGATTGATCCCCTTTAACGCTATTTTGATAATTGATATCAGCCGGTCAATGATGGCACGCGATGTCTTTGTTACCAATATTGCTCCCGCTATTGAGGGGATAAAAGCAGCTATGGAATCTAGAGAAATTCAAGAATTTTTAAAACACTTCAAAGATGGTATTTACATACCTCGTAGGATATCTGCAGCATTTGCAGCAGTCCTTTTCTTAAGTGAAAAGGTTGGAAGAGGCTTTGGGGAAAAAGTCTCTGTAATCCGCTTCGCCGATGAAGCACAAATACTCCCTTTCGGAAATTCCTTCTATATGGATTCTGCAAGTGGTAAAAAAGGAGTTCTTGAAGAGGCTGCAAGGTTAATTGTTGATAGGATTGGTAATGCCTATGGACAAGCTACTAATATGGGCCCTGCAATGCTTTCAGCACAGCAGGTATTAGCAGAATTTGATAGATTAAGTCCAGATCAACCAACGATGATAGTCTTCCTTACAGACGGCGTACCAACGGATGGCGATGCTTTTTTCAATGAAATTAAGAAATTGGCAGACAACCCAAATATTGTTGTATATCTTGTTGGTATGGGTAACCCAGATGATGAATTGATGAGTCGAGCTGCTGCTTTATGTGGAGGTGAATATTTCAAACCTGAAGATGCTGGTGAGTTGTTAATATGGTATTCAAAGCGAGCTAGGGATCTAACAGTTAAACTTAAAGCTCATAAAGGAGAGTTATAAATTTTTAGGGACTTTTTTAATTCTAAATTGTGTCCTAAGAGTTAAAAATTCATATTTTAAGTTATTTTGATTTTCGTCTTATTTATTGATTTCTCGTGAATAAGAATTACATTAAAATTATTAATAATAATTTTAATAATTATTATAACAAAATTAGATCCATAACTTATTGTATTAAATTTATAACAATAATTAAATAAGTAAGCTTAAAGATATGAAAGACGTTAAAATTATTACTATTGACAATCGTGGTAGAATTGTCATCCCTTTAGTTACACGTAAAAGCTTGGGATTAACTACTAATACTCAACTGATGTTGGTAAGTGATTCAGAAACTAAAGAGATAAAAATAACACCAGTAGGTATTTCAGAGGAAGAGAAGCCAATAAAATTCAGGATCACTATGGAGGATATCCCAGGAGCTTTAGCTAAAATTGCTACAACTTTTGGAGAGATGAGGATTTCTTTAATATATGGTGAGTCTGCAATTGTAGAGAAGGATAAAACAGCGATTTGGACTGTGATTAGTCCCACTCCAAAAGGAATTACTTTGGAGGAACTACGAGAGAAGTTAATAGAAAAAGGAGAAGCACTTAATGTAGAAGTTCTTCCATTAGATTAAATTAAAAAAATAATAAAGACAATATAAAACATTGAGGTTAGTGTAAATGGGTAAAAAGAAAAAAAAAACACAAAAGAAAGGAAAAATACAAGAAATACCCGAACAAGATATAGAGGATGCAGGTTATTCACTAGGGAATTCTTTACAATCAGCAAAAAAAACGGAAACAACCTTACAAACTTTATTAAAGGGAGTATCTGAAGGAGATGGATTTGTATATCCGAAAAAAGAAACACAAAGGATTAAACCGCAGTTATCACATGAGAGTAAAAGAAGAATAGCTGAAACTTATGTACTGGAAGATGTTCCTATATCTGAACAACTATTATTTAAAACAGGTGCAAGAACTCCAATAACGATGAAAGATGAACGAACTCAACCTCCTATACCATCAACAAAAGCAGAGTCTTCTTTTATTAAAAAGGAAAATATATATGAACGATTAACTGAATTTTTCGAGGATTTATTAAATGGATATACAGACAGATATAATCGCTGGGAAAATTCAATATCTGGTATTTTAGGCATACTACGTAAAATGCGTAAAATTACAAAGAAAAATACAGAAGATCTAGTCGAATCAATCAAGAATTTGTATGAAAAAATTCAGATAAATTTGGAACAGTTCAAAGTAAAACGCAAAGAGGTTGAGAAAGTAGCGGGAGTAGATATTGAATCAATGTCAAATGAATTTAAACGAGTTTTAGGAATGCTTGAATTGCAAATAAAAGAATACCAATTAAAGAAGGTCGTAGATGACTACATACATGAACAAAAACAACTGATTTAGCAAATATGTTACTTTTATAAAATAAAATATTTTAGGATTTAAAATGAATATGTCATCTAAGAGCAATGACCAATTACGTCCATTGATTATTGATATTGGAAGTAATACATTTCGTCTTGGATGGGCTGGTGATGACTTTCCCGATATTATTGTTCCAAGTGTATATGTGGATATTAATGATTATTTATTTACATCTGATGTTATTGATGGTTTAGAAGACATTTTTATTGATAAGGAAAATATCGAGAATCATTTATTCGGAAATGATGCCTTAAAGTATCAAAATATTTTAAAAATTCACGAGTTTAAGAAAGAAAATAATTTTACTATACTTACGAAATTCTTTTATTATTATTATCAACAATTAGAAATATCTGAAGAATGCAGATTCAAACAACCAATTATTATTATTACTCCCTTTTTTATGCCTGAATTGACACAAAAAAAACTAAAGGAAACTTTTTTCGATATTTTTGGGTTTCCATCTATTTTATTTTTATCTGAAACGCAAGCTATTCTTTCCACCTTACAAAAAACAAGTGGGGTAGTTTTAAATATGGGGGAATCAAATACATATATTTCAACAATTTTTCATGGATTTACAAATGTAATGGCAAGGGACATTTTTCCAATTTCAGGCAAAGATTTAACAAATCATCTTCTTAACATGATTTTAACTAAAAAGAGTTCTGAAACAGCTATTTATCTTGATTATATGACAGCTAAAGAGATCAAAGAAAGATTATCATTATGTGTTCTTGATCCTATTGAAGAGATGAAACGAGTAAAAGCAGGGTTGACAATGTATAATAGAAGTGTAAATTTACCAGATGGTTCCAATTTAGAAATCAATTTTGAAAGATTTATGCTTATTGAACCCATATTTGATCCAACATTAATTCATATAGATTATAATGGTTTAGGAGAAACAATAGCAAAAGTCATAAAGACATGGGATCGAGAGAATTGGGAAGAATTAGTACCAAATATCATTCTTTCTGGAGGAGGAAGTCTAGTTTCAGGATTAGATAAAAGATTAGAATTAGACCTCTCAAATTACTTTTCAACTAAGATAAAAGACAAGATTAAAGTAACAGCAGTTTCTGGTAGAGAAAATATGGGCTGGATCGGGGGGAGTATTTTATATTCTCAAGGGAAATTGAAAAAGGGTTGGGAGAATAATCCAACCTTTAAAACATTAAAAGGACAAAATTTAGAAAAGAATAATCAAAATCCAAATTAGAAATATAAAGCTGAAAATTATAGATATGTCTGTAAGTTTAATTGTCAAAAAAGAATTTTTAGAGAATTTTCAAAAGAATATTATCCAAGGACGCAGGTTACTTCAATCAGCGAATCATGTGTGGGCTGATCGTTTATTAACTGATTTATATTTTGAAATTGAAAAGACAGAATGGTTAGATATTCAAAAAAGGCATCAGTTGGTAATGGTAATATCAAATTCATGGTGGATATACTTAAATTCACTTATAAAGAAAGACGAGGAACAAGTAGATATTGATTTAATAAGATATATTGACGCTTATAAAAGATTTTTCTCATTTTTATCTAAACTGAATGATTTTTACTTGTTTGATAGCTTCTATACAAACTTACTTAAGACATTTATTAATTTGGAAGATGTATCTCAAGTAGGAATTACAAAATTTATTAATTCTTTTTCAATAAAACTAAAAGAAAGAGAAGAGTCTCTCAAATTAATAGAATTACAAATTCTATTAATGTTTTTAAGAAAATCTGTTATCCCTTCGGAATATTTTCATCTAAGTATGGAAATTTTAGGTCGTACCTTATATAAATTAGAACCAGCAAAAAGACCTTTATTTTTATATTTCTTTTTAGAAAACATTTGTTTAAAATATCAACTAATGGAGGATTCAGCTGAATTTGTTAAGATTATAAACAAGATACTGATTAATCGCCTTCCAGGATATTTGAAAAATGAATTTAATAATATAAGTAGGATCTCTATTAATGAAAGAAGCTTTAATACTATTTTAGTTGATCTCGAAGAGCTTATATATTATTTAAACGATATTGGTGAATATCTGTGGGTCATGATAATTATAAGAAATATATTTTACAAAATTCAGGAATATCAATCATTTGGAGATGCTGTCACTTATATTCGAAAATATATTGATTTTTCAATAAATAGGAATCGGTTTGAAATTGCTTATGAAATATATGATTTTTTGGAAGATTTATTTATATTTCAAACAGATCTTTCTTATGATAACATATTAATTGAGCTTTGGGTCGAAGCTTGCAAAAAATTCGTTGATATGAAGGAAAAGCGATATTTACTTCAGTCTTTAGAAAAATTGAATATTCATTTAAAGACGCCTCAAACAAGTGCTCAAATTTTTCATTATTTCTATACATGTAATCTACTTTGGAAATTTAAATCAATGTTCTTTTCTTTAGAACAACGCGATTTCTGGAGAATGATGTTCTATCGTGCATTATTTGAAGAAAAAAATTATAATCTTGCTCAAAAAATTCTCCTTCATTTAGATGAAAAATTTATTAAACTTATCACCAATTTAAATACATTGTATAATGAATCTGAACCTTTAAAAAATCAGATCTATTCATTTGAAGATGAAATTAATCCAGTATATCTACAAGGTTTTGTTATAAAACAGATAATCATAAGAATAAACTCTAAAGGTATTATCTCATATCGGATGATATCATTAGATAATCAAATTGTTGAGGGATCAATAGTTACCGAATTTTGGAATGATACTCAAATTCTCGAAATATTTAATAAACTGTTTTCTGAATCAGAACATAAGAAATATTTTTTTAATTTAACAGAATATGGTCAATTGTTTTATATTTTTTTACCTAAATTAGTTAGAGATTTTTTTAAATCGTTCAAAATTGAAAGTTTGAATTTAGTACCTCAAATATACTTTATATTGGATAATATGACTATTCCTTTTGATTTAATATATGATAATAATTTTTTCTTGTTAAAATATTCAACAGGTTATAAAATTGGCGAAACACCTTTAGGTGGCATCGCTTTTGAACAAATTAGTCAAGAAGAGCCAGAATCCGAACCCTCTCAAAATATTTATAATGTATTAATCATTGAAGCTATAAATTCAATGGGTCCAAAAAGTTGGAATGAAGATACTAAAAATAAGGAACTGATTTTTCCATTTCCAGCTGGAGCCAATGAGCTAAACTTTATAATAAGTTTTCTTAATGAGAGAGATGAAGTAAATCAAATAACTCATTTAATTGGAGCAGCTTCAACTCGGGAAACAATTCTCTCGCATATGTCTGATGGAGCATATCATATCATAATTTTTGTTGGAAACATATTTTATTCTAAATGGAGCCCAAAAGATAGTTTTTTCATCACGAATGATGGGAATATAATAACAATAAATGAAATTAATAAACTTATAAACCAAAATAAAGCAAATTTACAACCTTTTTTATTTTTTAATGCTCAAATCTATAGTGTTGAGGGAAAAAAATTAACAAATGTTTTAAGGAAATTAGGAGAAATTCTCGCTCAATTTGATTATGATAGGATTACGGGGATTATTTCTCGTAATTACCCCATTTTTAATGATGAGGCAAATGAGATTATTGCAAACTTTTTCACTTATTTAATTAAAGGGGATAGCCAAGGAATAGCACTTCTTACAGCACGACAACAATGTATCTCTGAAAAAATGATGAAACTTGTTGAACAACAGTTTAAAGATCTGACCGCAGATGATGGAAGTAAACATATTGATTTAGAAAGTAGCTTAGCTTTATCCAGTTATATCTTGTTTGGAAAGCCATGGAAAAGATTAGTATTTTAAATCTTAACTTAAGAGAATTGAAGTTTTTTTAACAAATATTTATATAAATTTAATTTAGATTATTTATTTATAACATTAAATAATAATAAGTGGATTAAAATTGTCAGATAGATTAATAGAACTTCGAGTTGAAAATAAACGCCTTAAAGACCAAGTGTTAAGTTTGGAAGAGAAAGTTTTATCATTAGTAGGAATGATTAGCTTAGAAACATCAGGGGGTTTAAGTAAGAAAAATCTATTAAATGATCAACTAATTAATTTAATTCAGGAAACAAAAGAACAATTAAATATTGTGTCTCCCAAAGTTGGAAAATTTTATACTACAGAGTTAAAGAAAGTTGTGCAGAGAGGAATACCTATATTAATAATAACTAATGATAGAGGAGGAATTCCAAAAGAGTATCATGAATACTATGATGAGCTTAAAGCTACACCGGGAATAAACATAATAAATAATCCAAATGTGAAATACTTATTAGTATTTAATACAGAATTAGCTATTTATGCAGGAGGGTCTTTGGATAAAGAGGAACTAGAAAGATCAATCTTAATTGTTACAATGGTAAAGGAGACATCAAAGTTAAGACAAATTGCTGAAATTTTTAGTTTAATGCTCCCTTCATTTATGAGAGGTAAATAATTCTAAGTTTTTTTAATATGCTATTTCCTTATAATTTTTGAGAGAGGAAGAAAAAATAATTAACTCTAAAGATATTTTAAACGCCTTTGGATTAAATTCTAGTATTTTTAAAGATTCATTGAATTTCCTTGAAAAAGAAGCAGAAATTAATGAAGAAAAATTCAAAAATAAATTAAAAGTATGGGAATCACTCTGTAAGAGCTTTTACGGAGAAGAAACAGATTCTAAATTATTTATAAAACATTCCTATTTTGCCCTAATCTTAAAAATTTTACTATTGAGTAAATTATATATCATACAGAATAAGAATACAGAACAAATTTACCAATTCATAAAATCCAATAACTTAGATTCTTTAAATATTTTTGAGTTTGAATATTTCAATTGGACTAATTTTGATCGATTAATATTTGAAAAAATCTATTATATAATTGAAAAAACTAATTTTGCTCGCGAAGATTTGTTTCAAAGTCTCTATCAACAAATTTTTTTGACGCTAACAAGGCATAAAATAGGAGAATTCTATACATTTCCTAACCTTGTTAAGAAAATGGTCGATGATTTTTATGAATTTGGTCTAAAAATATTGGATCCATCCTGTGGTTCAGGGAGTTTTCTGATAGATATTGTAATTAGTATTATTAATTCAAATAATCCAGATTCCTCAAAAATTGAGGCTATCAATAAAGTCTATGGCTTTGATATAAACCCTTTAGCAACATTAACTGCAAAAATTAACCTATATTTATTGTTTTTAGAATATTTTGACCTAAAAGATAATAAATTACTTAAAATTAATATATTTTTATTAGATTCTCTATTTCCTGAACAGTATGAAAAAAAAATTAATGTAGATATAAAGAAATTATATAATACTTTTGATCTAATTATTGGCAACCCTCCTTGGTTAACTTATAAAGACATATATAGCAAAACCTATCAAAATAAAATAAGGAGTTTATCAAATAATCTGGGAATTAAACCCCGTAGTCAATATATTACACATATAGAACTAGCAGCCATATTCTTCTATGCTATTCCCTTGAAATTCTTAAAAATTAACGGAAAAATATTTTTTGTTATTACTAAAAGTGTTTTAAATGGAGACCATTGCTTTAAATTTAGAAGTTTTTCAATTTTTAACAATCTAGAAATTTGGGATTTTCCAAAAAGTTATTTCTTTAATGTGAATCATGTCTGCTTGAAAGCAAGATATATTGGTAAGAATAGTAATATCTCACTTTCAGAGAAATATCCTATTAAAACCAAACTTTTCAATAATAAATTAGAAAATCTAAAAGAAACTTATTATTCAAGCTTAAGAATCGAAAATGATGGCGCAAAATTATTACTCCCTGAAAAAGAACTAAAAATTATTAGCGAACTATCAAATAGTAAATATAAAAATATGTTTCTCCAAGGAGCTACTTTAGTCCCTCGGACATTAGTCTTTTTCCAAATAGATGAAAAAAACAATGGCTTTCTCGTAATATCTTCAGACCTAGATACTTTATCAAGGGCAAAAAGTAGATGGAAATTTACTTTTAAAAATAAAGAAATTGAGAAAATTTTTAGATATAGGACCTTTTTAAATAGAGACCTTGTACCTTTTTGCATAAAACAATTAAAAAATGCGTTTCTTCCTATCAATGAGAGTTTTGATTTTGATCAAAAATATCTTCAGAAATATCCTAAAGCTATGAGTTTCTATAAGGAGATGAACAATTTTTATCAAATCCATAAAAAAGAAACAAGTAGCATAAATACTTTATATGAAAATCTAAATTACTGGAATAAATTAAAAAAACAAGTCAAAAGTAAAAGTTATATTGTTATATACAATGCGAGTGGTTCCAATATTAAAGCAGCTGTTATAAACAAGAATAAACAAAGAATTATCATTGGTTCAGAAAATTATTACTATTCAACTGAATCTGAAAATGAAGCCTATTATTTATCAGCTATATTAAATGCTCCTAATTTATCAAAATATATAAAATTAATAAAAAGTTCCAGACATATTCATAAACGACCGTTTATGTTTCCAATCCCTATCTATGATGATACAAATGAAAACCATAGGTTATTAGCGAAATTAGGGAAAAAATGTCATGCTTTTGTTAAAGACCTTGTTGTAAATAATCCAAAAATAACTTCAGAAAAAGTTAGAGTATTTATTAATCGGAAGTTAATGAAATTAGAACAATTAACTGAAGTTGCTGTTTTTCATTAGAAAATGTATATAGAGTTACTAACTATAAAAAAAAATAGTAAATTAAAAAAAAATACAATAAACAACAACATTTTATTAGAAAGCTTTTTCTTTAAAGAAATATTATCTTTATTGAAAAAGTGTGATAAAACGATAAATGTAATTGTGAAATAAACTGAAATTTGAAGATTTAGGTATTAATAAAAAAACTATTAGCGTTCTAAAAAGTTTAAATATAAACTCACCCACCCCTGTCCAGAAAAAAGCAATTCCTTTAATTCTAAAGGGTCAGAATGTAATGGCTCAGGCAAAGACGGGGAGTGGTAAGACTTTAGCATTTGTTCTACCAATTTTTGAGCGCTTAGAAGGTAGTAGAAATGAGG
>JBHLMP010000064.1:0-2750 GCA_048938025.1 Promethearchaeota archaeon | reverse complement strand
TGCTATTTTCTGCAACGCTTCATAATGATATTAGAGAATTAGTGAAGGAGTATTCAAAAAATAAATTTCAATTCATTAATTTAAGTAGAGATAACTTAACTGTAAGTAGCACTAAACAATTTTATTATTTGATTGATCGATTTGAAGAAAAATTCAACACTTTCCTAAAGGTAATAAGAAGAGAAAAACCAAGACACACTTTAGTATTCGTTAATACAAAAAAAACAGCAGATTGGCTTATTAAAAGATTAAAATCAATTCGAAGTTTTAATTATAAAGTGGATATTATTTCAGGAAATTTATCCCAACATCAACGAGAAAAAATCTTAAGCTCTTTTAGAAATCATAAAATTAATATGCTCATAGCTACAGATGTTGCCGCAAGAGGTTTGGATATTGAAAATATCTCACATGTAATAAATTATGATGTTCCTAAATATCCAGACGTTTATGTTCATAGAATTGGGCGAACTTCCCGAATGAATAAACTTGGAGTTGCTATTACATTATGTTTAAAAGATGAGTATGAATATCTATGCCATATTGAAGGTTTAATTGATAAAGAAATTAGGCAAAAAACATTACAATACCCAGAACAAGAAAGATACCATAATCCTTTTTATTAAAAGCCATCTTTAGCATATAATATTTGGATATCAGAGCTAAATACATATTTGAAAAATTAGTTAATTGACAAAAAATTATCAATCATAATTTTCTTTTTCTTATCTATGCTTCTTTATCTTATATATGCTTTTTATTCTAGCTATATTTAAAGAAAGAAATAATCTATAGATATATAAAAATGAGGTATATGAGATATTTAGTCTTCAACTAACAATTGTATCATTTTTATTTTTGTAAAAAAAAGAGTCAACTTTTTGAAAATTTGGGTTATTTACCTTTTATTTCTTTAATTTAAAAGCAATTTGTTTAAATATAGATTTGGATTTTAACTCATTAATAAGGATACTTTTTAAAAGAAGGGAATTGAAATGAACAATCAAATTAAATCAAATCATGAGGAAAAAGAATTTATTTATTTAAGGAGTTATTCAAAAGTTATATTTTTTTACCCATTGTTTATAGTATCAATTGTGTTATGGATTTTAGAGTTAATTAATGGGAAGGAAGTTCCTTGGTTTGGCTTTTTTTGGCTGATACTCTTTTTTATTAATTTATTTATAATTGCATTTGACACTTCTTCTACAAAGTTTTTTATCTTCGTATTACTTATCGTTATTTTGGTTCTTATATACATATTTGCTATTATGCCCAACTTTAATTTACCATTCTCAGAGTTAATGTCAGAGGAAACAAAAATTACAATGAGTACAGAATTTTATTTATGTGTTACAATTATACTTGGATTAAATCTATTTATTGCATGGATAGGAACAAGATTTAACTTTTGGAAATTGGAAAGAAATGAAGCATATCACAAACAGGGAATATTTCAAACTGCAACTAGATATCCAGTAAAAAGCTTAAGACTTAAAAAAGAAATTCCTGACATTTTTGAATTTCTTTTACTAAGAGCTGGATCAATCACTTTATATTTTGGTAAGGATCAATCAGCACATTTAAAAACAGTACTTAACATTAGTAAAAAAGCAAAACAAATAGATGCCCTTTTAAGTGAAATGGAAGTGGAGGTAGAAGAAATAGATGGTAAATGAACTAATTTTTTAATAGTTTATAATGAAATCAAAAAGATGGAGACCTATTATCATAAAAGATATATGGTTGCGTTTAATAAGATAAAATTTAAGGACTCTTATTAAATTGGCTGTAGATAAAAGAGATTAAGCGGTTAGATTATTTAGAAGATTTATATAGGCAAAGACGTATAAATCATAAATAAACTCCCTCTCAATGGAAAAGAGAATTGTCTATTTATGATAGGAAGGAAAACATTATGACTACACTAAATAACTCAATATTGAGATGTTCCGAAGGTTCAACATGCAAATCTAGGGAGTTAATGCCTTTAGCTCAAGAGATTTCAACTTTAAATAAAGATATGGTATGGTATCCTCTCCTTAAACATTGGATCTGTATTAATTGTTATAATTTTTATTATAAATCAGAATCAACAAAGAAAAGATTGGAGGATTTCCTTAATCAAAATGACTTATAATGAAAAAGATTTTTTTAAAAATAATATTTCTGTATTAGATTATTTATTTAATTAGAAAAAACTAAACTTTTTTGGAAAGGATATTTTTATATAAAATAAGTTTTATACTACTATTATTAAGAAGGTGTTTAAAGTGATGATTTTACATTATGAATTGTCTAAGAATAAAACAAGGAGGATGATAAAAAATGCCCTCACGTAGAGGAGATGGGACTCTTGTCTTCAAAATATGTTTTTACGGACCGTCGCTTGGAGGAAAGACAACCGCATTGGAATGGGTCTACAACAAGGAAGGACTTGCAAGTGGTGACATGCAACAGATACAGGACCCTACTGGTAGGACCCTATTCTTTGATAGGGTTGTCGCCCGTGTTTCAAATGTAGTCTTTCAAGTTTATACAGTCGCCGGGCAACGTAGACATAAGTTCCAGCGCCAGACTGTTCTAAAAGGGACCGATGCATGTATTTTTACATGGGATTCCCTTATCGATCAATATGCGTAATTCGATTTCCGAACGCACGATTATTGGCAGGAGAACGTCTGGTCTTTAAAGGAATTAATGAGATTCTATGGAGATAAATTAATTCCAACAACTCCTGCTGAACCCCC